>JAKFDK010000070.1:0-19748 GCA_036676195.1 Clostridia bacterium
CCTCACGATAGTTCTGTTTGGACTTGATGGCTTTGTAATGGTGATCCTGCAGCCTCCGAAAGGCGTCCATGGTGACGTGCGTGGCCGTTTCACGGTCGGCGGCATGCACACTGAACAGGCCGTTGCCCGCCGGCTCCAGCCGGATGAACTTGATCACTGGTTACCCTCCTTTGCTTCGTGGCTGCCGCTTTGCATGGCATGATTCCTCAGGGCAGTACCGGGCGGGCTTCAGCCACCCTGCTGATCTGAGGCGGGACCAGTCCAAACCGCCCGGCCAGGAAAGCACCGGGGGTCACAGACGCTTCCACCCTGACCGTCATGTTCGGGGCGTCGATGTGGGCGGCTGTGCGAACGATGGTGACACTCCCAATCCTGGCTTCGATTCGCCGCAGGTTCCTGAGCAGCACAGCCTGCGCCTGCTGCCGGGCACTGTCCTCGTTCAGGTAGAAGGTCTGGCTCCAGACACCGCCGCCGGCGTCCATCTCCCGGTGCACCCATACCTCCTGCGCCCCCGCCAGTGCGGCGGCATCCGTGGCTGTCTGCACGGCCAGGCTGATCTGCTGCCAGCGAACCACGTCGGCGGCGAGCACCAGCAGCAAAAGGAGCACGGGGAGCACCGCGGCCATCCCGGCGGCGGCACTTCCCCGTTCGGAAGTCAGGGGATATTGGGTTGTAGGGCCTTTGAGCCAGCTTCGGTCGGCCAATCGCTGTCACCTCGTGAGTCGGGCACGAACCCGCAGATTGAGGGCCGCGGCCGGGCCATTCGTCACCACCACCTGCCGTACTTCCACCCGGTCCACCACCGGGGTCTTCAGAAGGTCGAGCGGGTGGTCGGTGTGCAGGCGTATCCGGTATGCAAAATCGAACCCTGGCGGGACTTCCACATTGGTGTCGAGGGGAACGGTCGTCCAGGTTGTTCCTCCGTCTGTGGATACGTCAAACCCCACTGCAGTGCCCTCAGGAACCTGAGAGACCGCCGTGAGGCGAATCCGACCGATGGGAATCTGGGTGCGGACTACTTGCGAAACCAGCACGGCGTCGGGCTCGTAGGCCACCTGGCGGCGCACCATCTCCTGCCACCAATTCCCGGCTGCCGACCGGGCTCCATCTGATCGCCACACATTGCGGCCCGCAGCGGCCCGGTAACGGAGGCCCCATGCTGACAGACTCACGTAGTCCATGTCTCCCCATGGGGATGGGGCAATCGCCCACGCCGGCTCGGGTAGCGAATCATCATGGGCCGGTACTACCCGTGCCCCGGCCCCGCTGACTTGCACGTGGACGGTCTTTGCGGCCTGCCCTTGCGGGTCGGCCACCAGAACCCGGTAGCCTCCTTGCCCTACGGCGGCCACGGACTGAGCCCCGGCGACGGTTAGGCCGTGCGCCGTTTCCTCGCGGAGCGAGCCGTCGGGAGAGGTCCTGTAATACCGCACCCGCTCCCCGTCGAGAACCAGAAGTACCCCGTCACGGGGGCTGCTGCTGATTCCCCGGGGGTCAGCGAGCCCGGTGATCCGGCGGGCCGGCTCTTCCCGGTACTGCCGCATGTTCCATTTCAGGTGGCGCACTTCTGACCCGACGAGGATCCAGAGATCCCGCCCGGGCGCTCCCGCCACGGCCCGGGCGCCCGTCAATCCCACCGTCGTCAGTTGCCTGAGCGCGCCGTTCGGGTCTGTGCCGTAAACCTGAAGGCCCGTGTCGGTGGCCACGGCGAGGTAGTCCCCGTCCCCGGTCCAGGCCAGCGCACGAACGTTGCCCACGGATGACTTATCCCAGGGGGCATGGCGAACCAGCCTGCGGTCGTCGCTCACGTATCCGGCCAGTTCTGTCGCCTGCGGGGCGCCGGCACGTGCAAACGCCAGCACCAGTTGCGTTCGCCCCGGCCGCAAAGCCACCAGCGGCGATGGGACTTCGCTCCAGGCACTTGTCACCATTGGCAGCCGCACGCTGCCTGGCGGTGCGGTGTCCACCTCAGCGGTGGTGAGGGCTGTATTGACCCGACTGGTATCAAGGAAGTCCTCTGCCACCCACAGCAGCCCAAGCAACCCCTCATGTCCAGCCGCTGAAACCATGACGGCCATAAGGGTAACGAGGGCACCGATGGCCAGGCTGATGGCCCACCGGCAACGACAGCGTTGAAGGGCCGCCTGGCGTCGGCGCCCTCTCGTCATCCGCCTGGGGACCGGCGCCGCTTCCACCTCCCCAACCCCCTTGTTCACGGCATGTGCAGGGGCCGAAAGGCCCTCAATGGAGGGGTGCCCTTCGGCCCCAGTAGCATATGCATCAAGTCGTGAATAGCCGCCCTCATCCCAGGTGTGTTGGTTTCGTCTGGCTTGTCTAACTAATAGTGAGCTATCACCTGTCCGATGTCGGCATCAGAAGCCAATACTATAGTGTAAGGACTGCTCCTGTGCAACTCAGCAGCGTGTTTCGAGAGGCAGACGTTCTGGTGATTCTTGGCACGCCTGCTCATCTGACTAGTCTGACTCTTCGGCAAGATATTGATGCATGGTATGTAGTAGGTGTCGGACAACAATTGGTTCGAGAACTCGATCAGCCCCAACTGGAGGAACCCTATGCACAACAAAGGGCGTCTGGATCACCGTTTGTGCAACTATCGCGAAGACCTCCTGCGGCGGTCTCATACGATCCTGATCTCGCTTGACCTCCACGAAATAGAGCCCATCAGGTCCGATCACACACTGATCCGGTTGTTCAACTCTTACTCCCGATTCCTGAACCATTTCAAGCGCCCTACGCAAGCGGAGATAACGAGTACTACCCAAAGTCGACATAATGCGGGCATTGCCGGACTCGTACTTCGATTTCTCGGCAAACAGGTCGTACTCGGAGTTAATAACCTCGAACCCCTTAGCCCTGAGGTACCCTGCCGATATGAACTCTCCAAATCCGAAGCCGTTTTCACACCCCGGTCCATTCCACGCTAGTACAGTGGCGGGGACAAGAGAAGGTTCACCCTTGCGCCAGCGCGCTAGTTCATTCGGGTTGTCATGCAGCAGGACCTGTGGGATTGAGACCTCGAATTGATCATCCTAAATCTCGCACTCCAATCACTACTTTGGCTTTATTTACCAAAAGTCTTGGTGTGCTAGTTTCCGACTTGCAGGAACTCTCGCTCCACCTGGACGAGGATTTCCGAATCCCGTGGATCAAGGCGTCCGCTCTTTTCTTACGCCAGAACCCCGCTGTGCAAGTCTCGAAGTATGCTGGCAAACCCTGGTCCAGACCATTAGCAAATGCATAGACTCCATCGACGGCCCCAAGAGGGTATCGCGAAGCCTGTACAGACCGCGCGCTATTTATGACCCGCCGCTTCATAATTACCTAATTGGTGCCTTCACCCATATGGCAAATTGGCCATCAGACCGGTCTTCAAGGGTCAATCCCAGGGTTGACCATATCTGTCTGACTGCGTCTTCGCCGGCTGCGACTAGGGTAGAGTCGTCACCGTGAGCAAGGTCGACCGCCGGTAATATGGGAGCATCCCGGAAGGCCTTAGCGAATACCCCCCACGGTCGTTGAAGGTACAGCCTGACAGCGGGAAGCGCCGCCAGTGCTTCGGTCTCTAAGACGCTCGGCTGACCAGTTGAATCAGCGAGTGCTTGGGTGTGTGTAAGTAGTACCAGAGTCTCTTTGACCGAGGTACAAACTTCGTCCCACATACTCATAAGATCGATCTCGTGCTCTCGGTAGCGTTGCACCATATCTGGCCAGAGAGGATGCGCTTCAGCTAGTGCTTCTGCCAGCCTTTCCATATATGCCTGTCCAAGCATGTCCCAGGCACCGATGGAGTTGCCGTCTCCTAGGTATGATTGAAGGACCACCCGCAAAACTGCGTCACCGATAAGGTCTGCCCGGTACTCGTCAACCAGCAGCTGGGTGATGCAACGGGCTATGTTGGCCTCGGTGAGAGGGGAGTCGACGTCCACGTCCGGAGCACCAGCAAGCGATCGAGCGCGATGTAACAAGGGGTGAGCAAGCTCGTGGGCAATCAAGTATATCTGCAGCATCTGCCGCTCAACTTCCTCCTCGGGAGGTCCGGCTCGGCATGCACCAGGTAATGCTAGGGCGTCCATCACGACGATCACGTCGGAGTAATCTTTTTTTTGCGGCAAGCACTTAGCCAGAACCGTACCGCCTACGCGTTGCCCGGCGAAACTGTGATTCCCTGTCAGCCTCCGAACCACATCTATAAAGTCATCCGTCAGAATCATGCTGACCTTCACCTGGGGAATTCCGACACTCCTCCCTATCTCGGAAAGGGCGCCGTGGACAGCCGCACAATGCTGATGGAACGCTTCAACTGCAACAGCGGTGACTCCTTTTGCTTCAACTGATACCGTTAGCGACAAGGGTCTTCCCTCCTTGCACGATAGACCTTATCAGTGGCTTTGGGCAAGGAGGCCACTACCCCGCGCTGACGGCCCAATGGTGCACATGTCCCTCTGTGCTCGTGCCCAGGGACTTGGTGAACCCCAAGGCCCCCAGAACGAATCGTGCTGGGTGTGATTCTGATTGTTGTCGAGGAGTAATGGTCACTGGGCGATGCCCCATGCACGGTACGTTTCGAGCGTATAATAGGTCACAGGTGTCGGAGGCAAGTTGTTGACATGGAATTGGGAGACTGCAGCAATCAGGGGGAGCTGTTTGAACGGAATGTGGATAACACGAGCAGTTACGTTATTGATACGGGTAGCCAATGCTGAAGGCCACAACCAATGGAGCTCAGCCGGAGCGGTAATGAACTCATACGCGGGATAGGCGGCAATAATGGGAATGCCGCACACGTCAACAGCGTACTCGATCTCAAACGGCACCCAGTCCGTATCGTAACGGGTGTGGTCGCCAATGATGAGGATCATGTTCTTGCTGCGGAGGAGCCGGTAAACCAATGATGCCCTCAAGGTCTCCTTCTTGCTTGAATCACGCACGCCAGTGGTCTTTTCATGGCTATTGACGAACTCAAATTGGTTGTCTTCACGGACCCTCCAAGCCTGCAGCAGCCGGTAGTATTTCATATCTGACTCCGTAGGATCGGGGGTGCCGCCTGCGTGAAATGCGATGTAGGTTCCGTTCCTGTAAGCCATTAATAAGACCACTCCCGGATTAATTCGCTCAAGTCAACCTGTGCGAAAACCTCCTTGGTCAGGATGACCCTGATGTCCTTGGCAATCTCACCGTTCTTCGTCTCGCTCACGATGGAGAGCATGGTCAACTCCAAGATTCCCAGATAGGGAAGATTGACCCCCGCCAGGCCGGATCCCATCAACGGAACGGCGACCGGATCGCCGTTTGCGTACAGGCGAACAGCTCGCCAGACTTCGTGTAAGGACGACATCAGGTCTTGAACATTAGCGCTGGCCTTGAGCGTATGGATATCTGTGCGGGACAAGGCCGGGAGGAATAGACGGTGTTCTCCATGAGACACAACGGCAGTCGTGCCTATGCGGTACCGACGGCGCCGTCCTGTGGTTCGTTCTACCTCCGTGTATTCACGAGGGAGGCATGCGTCCACCTCCTGCTCGAACCGGTGGCGGTCGCCGTTGAAGAGCCGAAGGATGCACTGGCCGTGTAGGGAATTGGGGGAAACGTGGTCACCCAACTGGGAATCGAAATACTCATTAACCGCAATGATCTTATGGCCGTCAAAAGACAGAATATCCCCGACCTCAACGGTTACCACGGTGTTGCTTCCAGGTATTTTCACGCGCACCGAGGAAGGAACGGCCATTCGGCCTAGACCAATCAGTACAGCGCACAGGAGAAACCCAGCAAGCTTGTATGAGCCGTAATCACCTGTGCTCGGAATCAGCGCCACGACAGGCTCAGTAAGGGTCCAAAGGACGGAATATGCTAGAAAAACGGATCCCACCGAAGCAGTTGGGTGACGTCTCAATCCCCGCCAGAGCCGCGATAAAAAGGAGGTTCCTGCCACTAATCGTTTACCTCTCTGGTCTTCCCTTATCCTAATACCTCAATCTTATTATTTCTCCGCCTTCATTCCAAATTCCTGGTAAGCATCTGGCAACGTGTGCGTGCTGTGGCCTCCGTAGGTGAACTTCATCTTCGTGGTGACACCGAGGCGTCGGCGGCATAGGGGTGGTACGTCTACGGAAACCGGACATTGGCGAGGGCTGAAGTACCACAAACGGTAGCAAGCAACTCATGGATTACCGCCCCACCTGTTCCAGGGGGGCGGCATTTGCTGTCTTTGGCCCGATCATGTAAGGCAGAGGACTCCGCCTTCCACTTCCTGTTGACTGGTGCCAGTGTCACATTCGACTCCATCACTTACCCTATGTTATGCAAGCCAACATAACATCGACCACCCGCGGAGGGGAGACCACCGCCCAAGTGTCAAGACCCCCCAGTTGGCGGCAGGGGTTCACCGCCGTTGGCAGGGGCGAGTGCCGCCCGACAACGGCGGTGTTGTTGTGACACTGCCACAGGCCAAGGCAGGGTAGCCTGCTTGGTTCTCATCCTCCCCTGGGTTCGGATCTGTTACTGCAGTACATGGATCTGCAGCACGTGGGTGGTCACGTTACCCGCCGGATCCCGCACCCGGATCACCACGGAGGCGGGCCCGCTTCCACCAAGCGCAAGCGAGTAGTCGGGCACCCACGCCACCCAGGCGCTGCCGTTCACGCTCATCTGCAGATCCTCCGCCCTGGCCACGTTGTCCTGGGCAGCCACCAGAATCGCAGCGGAGCCGCCGGGTCCTGTGACAGTCGCCCCGCCCTTCCATTCCGCGGTGACCTCCGGCGCTTCGGTATCGAGCACGAAGTTAACCTGAAACACCCGGCCGTCGTCGAGTTGGCCGTACAACGTTTGCACTCCTTGCGCCGGACCCAGCAGCAAGTTGCGGGATGCCTGCAGGGTCTCCCACCCGCTCATCCGGTTCAGATCAAAGCCGTAGCGGACGGTTCTGACGCCCGCCAGACCTGACGTGTTCCAGTTCACGGTGACTTGGGTCAGCCGGGTGAACTGAACGGGAATCGTGGAGGTGCCCGTGCTGAAGTTGCCCTGGTTACCGGTAGTGCTCCAGAAGACTGACGAGTTGTTGCCGGGCAGAATGGTGGCCCGGTAGAACACGTTCGCCACCGCACTGCCGGCGTTGCCGGCCGTGTCCTGGACCTCCACCCAGACCTCCTTGCGGCCCTCGGTCACGGTTCCGCCGGCAGGCCGGAGGCCCCAGGTCCTGGTCGGCGCGTAGTTCTCCCAGGCAGACCAGTCCCGCCCGTCGTTGGAGAAACGCATGCGCAACATGGACTGCGGCGTCTGGTCATCCGTGGCCGTGATGCCCAGAGTCACGGTGTCGCGGTCGGTGGACACGGTGCCGCCATTGATCAGCAACGTCACCACCGGGCTGGAAGAGTCGGTCAACATGTAGAGAATCCTGGCCGAAACGGCCGCCGACCAGTTGCCTGCAACATCGGACACCCGGCCATACACAGTCTTCGTACCGAAGCCGGAACTGTCAAGCGCCCAATCCACCGTAGTGCTCCCGCTCAACCCACCCAGGGTGGCCACGGTGGTCCAGGTCGAACTGTCGTTTGACAGTTGTACAGTTGAAAGGCCGGACTTGTCGTCGCTGGCCGCTACCGCCACCTTAACCCGGGAACCGCCCGTCTGGGACGCACCGGCGTTGACCTGCACCGTCACGCCGGCCGGCGCTGCCATGTCCGTCTGGTCGGGGAGCGTCGGTGTATAAACGGCACTGCCGGTGCCCGAGTCCCCGCTGGCATTATAGGCGCTGACCCTGAACCAGTAGTTGGTGGCCGAATCGTAGGTGGTACCCGCCGTCTTGAGGTACAGGGGGTTGGGATTATCCCGCAGGTCCAGGCCCGAAGCGTTGTGGTTGAACGGGTCGCTGGACACGCAGTTGTTGCATTTCGAAGAAATCCAGTTGTCGGATGGGTAAATCTTCGCGGCGCGGCTGTCCCAGGACGTGGCGTTCCCCACATCAAAAGCCCGGTAGCTGTTGCCGTCGAACACCCAGACCTTGTAGCCGGTAGCCCCCCGGCTGGTTGCCCACTTCAACGTCACCCAGCCCCGACCGGCCCGTGACCAGCCGAGACCGCCGTTGTTCCCGGAGAGCGAGGCCGGAGTCGCCGGAACGGTCGTCAGGCTGGTACTGGTGCCGGGGCCACAATCACCCAGCACGTTGACTGCACACACGCTGTAGGTGTACGGGCTGCCGGCGGCCAGGCCGCTGTCCGTCCATCTCGCCACATACTGGTAGCCCCAGGATGAGTCGTATTGATGGGAATAAGAGGGGGTACCCTGCCACACCTGGCTGCCCCCCCGTGCAACCCGAATCGTGGCGCCGGTCGGGATGCTGCCTGCGTACCACTTCACGGTGGCTCCGGACGTGGTGATGTTCTCGGCCTTCACCCCGCCGGGCGCCGGAAAGAGCGGACTGTATGGCCGGCTGCCATCCCCCTGCCACCACTCCGTCCCGCCTTCGGGCAGCAGCGGGCTCATGGCAAAGTAGTACCGCGAGCCTGGCTGCAGGCTCGACAGTGTGTAACTTGTCTGGGTGGTGTTCACGCTGCTCCAGCTACCGGCGTCCTTCTTCCAGTGCAGCCGGTACGTCAGGCTCGGGTACACCTGGGGCCAGGTGACTGTGAGGCTGTTGGTGCCCTGGGTGACACCACTCGGCGCACTGGCGGTCCAGTAGGCCGTCTCCGCCGAAAAATCGCTGGTCAGACCGCTGTAAGCAGCCCTGACCCGATACCGGTAGTACCTTCCGGGCGCCTGATCGGTGGTGGTGAAGGTCGTGGCGGTGCCGTAGTAAATCCGCTCGTCGGCCGTCTGCGTGCCACTTGCGTTATAGGTCCGCCGCCAGAGTTCGTAAGTGGTGCCGGCCGGGTTGTTGGCGGCAGTCCAGCTCACCACCTGCTGGTGGTACGCCACGTTGCTGTTGCTGGTCAGGGTTGGCTTGCCGGGCGTATACGGCGGCACTTCCTGGCCCACTTCCGGGGCATCGGCCGTGGCCACCGGAGGCGGCGGCCCGATGCCCGTAGGTACACCCCACGCGTAGTAGACCTCAGGCACGGCGATATAGGTCGGGTTGGACAGGACGCTGCCGTCAGTAGTCAGGTGCGTGTACAACCGGGTGATCTTCCCGAAGGGCCGCAAGTCCACCCAGGTATCCGTCGTGCCTGACCAGCGGCCGATTTCCATCCATGCCCCGCTGTTGCTGTCCCAGCCGTACAGGCGACCCCAGTCGCAGCACCGCTCGGTGGATGTCCGAATACGGGCACCCAGCAGTGTCTGCGGAGCTGTCCACTGCTGGCTTTGCACGCTGCAGTTGTGGCAACTGACGCTGAGGTCGACCGGCCCTCCTCCCTGGGCAGGGGAAGACGAGGTACTCAGACGGACCTTGATCCCGGTAGCATTGTAGGCGCCCAGGTCCACCCAGAAATCCTGGTTCAGGGCCGAGGTCCAACTACCGTAGTAAGACCAGCCGCACGTCGGGCAGGTGCGGTAATACAGGTAGATGTCATCGTTGGTGTGGGTCGCCCCGATGCTGGCAGGGCGACCGGTGAACGTCAGGTGGGCCTTCTGAATCTTCTGTCCCCCAGGGGAGTCGTATACCTTTTCGATCTGCTGGTAGTCGAGTGCGGTGGACGACCGCAAGACGCCCCCGGTGCTTGTTGTCTTGAGATAGGCCAGCGCCTGCCGGTCACCCAGCGCCGCCATTGCCAGTACCAGCACGAAAATGGCCAGCAACCATCTGCGCATGTTCTTACCCCCCTCCCCTGTCGGGCCTGTCCGAGGGATGGTGCGCTCTGGCCCTGTCGATGCCCGCAACGGGTACAAGCAGCATGATCAGCACCGTAACGGCCACCACCGCTACCACGGACAACCAGGCAACCAGGAACGTGAGCTGCACCACATCCACACCTCCGCCCGTTCGCTGTCAGTTCGCCGGCATGTAGAGCCCGCTGGGGCCTCCTCCTGATTCGGTCAGGACGCCGTCGATGCGGTCCACCAGCAGGCGGTACCTGGCTTCACCCAGCAGCCCCAGGTAGTACCCCTCGCGCCCCTGGATCTGCCGGGTAAACTCCTCAGCCTGTTGCGGGTTAAGGCCGCAGTACCACGGCTCGGCCTCGCCGAGGCATGACTCCTGGTATTGCTCCAGGGTCAAGGCGGTGGCCGTCATGGCATCATCCGGAGGTGCCGGCGTGCGCGGCAGGGGGGAACTGCCGTACACCGTGAACCGGGCCGACCGCTCGAAGACGCTGGGGCCGTAAGTACCCCCGCAGCCATCGCTCTGGCGGATGCTGGCCGAAGCCGTCACGGTCATCTCACCCTTGATCGCCCCGGGTGGGGTGAAGGCCGCGGTCCAGGTGCCGTTGCTGTACTGCATGTCCGTGACCTCGCCCCACGAGGCGGTGGCGGTAACCCGGGTGGTTCTCCCGGAGACGGTGGCCGTGGCTGTCACCACGCCCCCGGGATTCCGGACCAGCAAGGGGTTCAGGCTCAGGCCCAGGCTGCGGTTATCCTCATCCGGAGAGCAGGGCGGAGGCTCACTGACCGAGCTATTGCCCTTGCCCACTTGCACCTGGGCACTGGCTGACGCCGAGGCACCCTTGTTGTCCCGCGCGCTGGCGCTGACCGTATAGGTCCCCTCCGCTCCCCAACTGTAGCCGGCACTGCCGCCGGCAGCCCCGTTGCTCCAGGTGATGGAAACCGGATCACCGTCCGGGTCACTGGCGTTGGCGGTGCACGTTACCGCCTTGAAGGGCTCAGTGCTGGACGGACAGGAAACAGACAGGACCGGTGCGCGGTTGCCGCCACTCCCCCCACCACCGCCCGATCCCACGGTAACGCTGGCGCTGCCGGTCGCGCTCGCCCCTTTGTTATCCCGGGCCGTCGCCGACACGGAGTAGCTGCCCGCCGTGGGCCAGGAGTAGCTCGCGCTCCCGCCCGTTGATCCGTTGCTCCAGGTGACCGTCACCGGGTCCCCGTCCGGATCGGCAGTGGCCGCCGAGCAGCTCACCGACTGGCCGGGAGCCGCCGTGGGCGGGCACGACACGCTGATGGTGGGCGCCCGGTTGGCGCTGCTGCTTTCCTTCACCTGAACGGTGGCGGATGCGCTGGCTGTGCCGCCCTTTCCGTCGGAGACGCTGACGGAAACGCCATAGGCCCCCGCGGAGTACCAGATGTAGGTGGCCGCACTGTTTGCGGACCCGTTGGACCAGGCATAGCTGATCGGATCACCGTCCGGATCGCTGGCCGACGCCGAGCAGTAGGCGGCTTCGGCAACGCCCACGCTGGCCGGGCAACTGATCGTCACGGCGGGCGGTCGGTTCGGCACCTGGACCCTGGCACAGGTGGTGTACCAGGGTTCGGTGTTCGCCTCCCCATCCGGCCGCGTGGTGTAGGAGGTGCCGCCTGATTTCACATGACCGGCCGGGCAGTCCCCTGGCTGGTCGGTGTACTCCACTATAGCCTCGCTGGTCACGTCGTAGAGTTGCCCGGTATCGGTCTCCTGCCAGGTAGATGTGAAGTACTTGGAACAGCTCAGGTAAAGGGGGTTACACGGAAACTCCACATCATGAAACCCGTTGCGAAAAACCGCCCAGGCGGCCCCGGCCGCCTGCGGCCACAGCAACAAGAAGGCGACTGCCGCACTCCCGGCAATCGCCACCGCCCACACCACTCTTCGGTTCATGGTGCCACCCCTACGGCTCTACAGAACTGGTCATGAGCCACCGGCTGCCCTCACGCTTCAGGTAGATTGTTGGTGTCCGAGTGTATTCCTGCACAGGCTGGCCGATAGGATTGGAGATCTGCTTCAGCTTCACCCGGACCCGGGCGAACCGGTCTGTCAGCACCTCCGGCTGGATGCCGGCGACTTCGATGCTCTGGATCGTACCCGGATACCACGGCCACTGGTGCAGGTCGTTGACCAGGGTGAAGCCGCTGATCAGCCACGTCTGTGGTCCGGTTCCTTTGAAGGATGCGCCGTAGTCCTTGGTATCGTAGACAGGGTCAATGGCCATGCCGGTGAAATACGGGGAGAGCTGGGCCTTGATGGCCTCCCGGTTTTCCCACAGGTAGGCCGGCTCCGGTCGAACGTCATGCTGCCGCTGGATATCCAGCCCGAGATCCACATACGCCTTCAGGCCCGCACGGATCACGGCTTCCAGTTCAGATAGGTCTGGGGGGTTCTTGGCCACCCTTGATACCAGCCGCAGGAGCATCGTTGTGGCCTCCGCCCGGTTGGCCGTGGCTCCCGGCCTGAAGGTGCCATCCGGATAGCCCTTGACCAGACCAAGCGCCACCCCCTGGCGCAATTCCGGCATGTACTGGTACCCGTTGGGAATGTCGGTGAACACCAGGGGTTCGCCCGATGTGGTGATCCCGTAGGCGGTGGCGGATCGGGCAATCCAGGCAGCCATTTCCCCGCGTGTAATGGCCTCGTCTGGTTTCAGGGTGTCAAGGAAGTAATCCGAAAGGCGAATCACGTCCTGCCGGAACAGCGGGGTCAGGAACGGCTGGTACCAGGCGGTTCGATCCGTCGTGTCACGGAAGGGCAGGGTATCCCCGGGCTGGTAGTCCTGCTCGGCCCCCGAAATCCGTGCGAGGATGGTGCCGAACTCCGCCCGGGTGATGGTGTTGCCTGGCCGGAAGGACGGTACCTTGGCCCAGGTCACGTAGTTTGTGCATTCGGTAGGTCTCCCCTGATTGCAGAAGCTGATGTCCCCGTCCGGGTAGCCAGCTACGATCTCCCATGCGGCGGCATCGGCCAAGTATCCGTGTGCCCAGGCAAAGGGACCGGCCGGCACGGGGTTTTTCGCGCTCTCCAGCCATAACCCGGCATCCTGGAAGGCAGCATGCGGGAAAGCCGCTGCATGACCTGGAGCCCAAAGCTGCGTCGTTGCCAACAACAGAGCGGTCGCACACCACTTTCGCATGAGCTATGCCTCCGTTCAGGAATCTGGGGCAAGTACCCGCCTGGCCGGGGCGGTTGCCCACAGACCGGCGGGTAGCTCTAACACCGCCCAGGCGTTCTTTGGGAAGGCCACCACCCGCCAGGGGGGACGTTGTCCTTTACTACCACGACCTGGCCCGAGCGATCCAGAGCCACCACATCGAGCCGGAACCGCATGAAGCAGGTGTGGACGGCCCTGCAGTCGGGGAACAGGATCGCTGCCGACGGCGGGGACCGCCAAACATCCATCCAAGGAACCGACTCCAGAAGGAGGACGCCACCTCAACACGCGTCCCCTCCGGGAGGCTGTGCACGATCCGCAGGATCTGGCGCTCCATAGTTAAAATAGTCACCACCGCGGGCGAAGTAAGAAGGCCCCTCCAAGCAAGGATCAGGCGTGTTGGCAGCTTTCATTTTGCGCGGAGCGCGAACACATGCAGCGCCCTGCCTATCGATGCGAGCGCAGCACCGGGCGGGATTTTTCAACTTCATCATTCATCACTCGTGAAGCGGCAGTGTCCCTTGGTCCATCACCAACGGGCGCGAATGTGGTTGAAGGCCTTGCGCCGGACCCTTAGGGAGGTAAGGCCGTGTTTCATCCCGAGCGTATCACCCTTGGAAGGATCTGTTCCTACGCTTATTGTAATATTATGCAGTCATATTATCGGGTGATAAGTCCCAGCAGGGCAGTCGCGAATGAGCCATGGGTGAGTCGCTAAGCGTTGATCTGGCACCACTTGCGGGCAAGCGCGTCACAGGAGGTTCTTATGAAACTGAATGCGATTCCTCAATCTAGCTTCACGATTACAGCGAAGGTGTACGCGCCGCGCAAACTGATGACGCCGTGTCCCTCACCTCAACCAACATGGGTGACCGACCTAGTTGCCAACGGCGCGAGCATGACGCTCGAGTCGTTGATTGTCCAAGCGGGGCGGCACTTCGCTGACAAGCTCAACATGGCCGTATTCACCGGCTCGGATACCCGTCGGCAACAAGCGACACGGCTTGCGTGGACGCTGGTGTCGATGATGGGACCCACGGTGTCAGCGAGCAAGTTGGAAGTGGTCAATCCGGGCGACGCAGATGTGCAGCGCCTTGCGTCGGAAATACTCGGGGTTGGAGCGGCGCTGGAGTTATTACGCCTAAAGCAAGTGGTAGACGCACGTACTCTCCGCAAGCTTTCAGGGCGCTTCGATTACGAAGCCAATGGCCCGAAGGGCATGGGGCGGGTTTTGATCGAAGCGAAAGGCACCTCGAACCAGGTGTCCGTCCAGCAACACCGCGCATCATTTAAGTCTAAGCTTACAGCTGAAGGACTGCTCAAGCCTGGCGCGTTACGCGGGTACAGTCGAGCAATCGGAATCATCTTCTCAATGTGGGAGAGTGGATCGAATCGTGGTAAGGACATTGAAATAATGGATCCAGAGGAAACGCCTGAACAGCGCTTTCAGGAGTCGGTTCGCGAAATCATCAAGTATTACGCCCGTCGTTACGATGAGACCGCTGGACTGCCCAAAGCGGCGGCACGACTGTATGAGGCCGGTACGTCAAGCACTCTTTTCCATGGGGCGAACAGCGTGGACTCCCTGGGGCGGCCCAAGGAGCTTAGGCATACTTTCAACCGTAGCTCTTTTGTCCTTGCCTCTAGGAACGAGGAGCACACCTATTGGGGCACTTTTTGGCACGGAGACGCGGTACCCTGTCCGCTCCCACCAGAGATAGTGAAAGACCGATCGTACTTGTACGCTTACACGGGCGTCGATAGCCGAGTTGTGACGTTCTTACGCGAACGTCGATTTGAAGAACTGCTGAACCTGACGATGTCGGAAGATCGGTTGTACGTGGTGACAAGTAAGGACTTCGCGGGGCACTTCCTAGTGGGGCACGATGGTGTCCTGCGTGCATGGATGAATAGAATACCTGGCGAGATTCGATTGGAGGTGGAGTAGCCACGCTGACTGTAAGGAAATTGGTGCTTCGCGTGTTCGTCGACCTCAAAGAACGTCAGATACGGGCGTAATGTGAGTGATCCCGCTGGACAGAGATACCCAATGGGCCGGAAAGGGCGCACAGGGTCGGCTTCTGGGGATCCACTCAGATGTATTTGCCGCCTGGGATTCCGAAGGCTGGCCCTGTCACAGGGGTCTTCCTTTCTGACAAGCTACCTCTTCCGGAAAATGGCCACCACGACGGCTTCAGGGTTGGCACCGGCGACGGCCGGGTCTTCCAAGACGATGTGACGGCGACGTTCCACCCAGACCACACCCACACCAACCTCTGTGTACTGGGAACTGAGGATGATGCCCTGGTGGGCCGGACTGTCACGCCAGAGCTCCGGAGACTTGACTGCATCCCCACGGGGTAACCAATAGGCTATCGTTTCGCCTGCCCTCGCAGCCTGAATTCCCGCTGCCTTGAGGGCATTTTCCAAGTTTTCGGACCGGCGCAGCGTGTGGTTGCGCCCGACCCACTGGGTGTCCATCACCTCAAGGGCCCGGGCACGGGCCAGTTCGGCCACGCTATTGTCCCAACTGAGAACCGGCATCCAGTGGTGCTCCCGCAGGGCGTTCAGCCCCTTAAAAACCAGTTGCTCCTGGTTCAAAGCCCAGTCATCACCCACATGGATTTGGCCCTCGCCGGGCTGGGGTTTCTCCGGACTAGCGGTTACAGGCTGAGTCGGACCGCTCTGCCCAATTGGGGGATTGGGCGTGCGGACTCCGGACGGCGCCATACTGTCTAGGTCTGACCTTACCTGGAGCCTGGCCAGAGCAAAGTTGGCCTGCCGGTCCAGCCACTGAATGGCTTCGTCGGGCAACAGTTGTGGAACGACGACCAGCGCCGCCACCAGCAGAAACAGCACGCCGGCAACGGTCGTTACAGCCGTTGCCACTGCCCGCAGCAAAAAGCGCACGGCCATCCCCCCTTCCCTTCAAGGGCGAACTCCCTAATTATCCAGTCTTGGCCGACGAATCTCCCATACGTCGCCCGGGAGTCCTGTTTCGCCAGGCCGACCTGTTCTCTCCTGCTGCTGAAAATCCTCGCCAGTGAGAACTTGAACCTCCTGCTGCGGGACGGGAATCCCCTATACGTTCATGAGCCTGCCCATGAACACCGCCGAATCCAGGGCCAACTGCGTCCCCATGAGGGCACCGGGCACACCCGCCAGAACTCGCACCAGCCCCGTCACCGCCGGCATCGAGACTCCGGCCAGTTTGGCTGTGGCCCAGACCATCCCGGAAGTCCCCGCCCCCGCGCCGGTGGCTCCGGCCGATGCGGCCACCGCCACTCCATTGGTCAGCAGCTGGGTGATCCGGGAAGGTTCCACCGGGCGGCCGTTCTCAATGTCGCTCATCATGCCAAAGAGTTCGGCACCGGCCCCACCCAGAACGAGAGCCGCTACGATGAAGCCTCCCCACGGCCCAAGCCGGGTAGCCGCTCCGCTGCCGACCAGTGCGGCCCCTAACGCCAGTTCCAGAACCCCCTCCACGGCAACCAGCGGAAATACAACGCTGTTCAGGAAGGCAATCTCCCGGCCTGTGTACCGGTCAAAGATGCCGGCGTTCTTCCAGAACTCATAGCGCTTGACCGGGTCCCGGAGATTCTCCATAGACGTGCCCGCGCTGAAGTGCCCACCCATGGCTGCCTTGATATCCCGCATCCCCTGGATGAGCAACGGGATGTTCCCGGCGCCGGCACCGATGAGGGAAAAGAACCCGCCGGATAACTTCGGCACCTCGTGCCCGGTGCTGGTACTGGTCCGATACCGCTGGTCCCACAAGAAGGAGTAAACCTGCCGGGCCTCACCGTACTCGATGGTCCGCCCGCCGGGAACGAGGAACTGCCGTCCTTCAATTTTCCCCTGGACGCTCTTCCAGACCACCATCTGCACGTCACCGGCGGCCGTATGCCCGACCTGCAAGACCTCCTTCTCCAGGGAGGTGCTGCCCGGCGCTCCTTCCACCAGCCCCGTGAATACCCACAAACAGCAGGCAGCCAGCACCATGGCCACGGTGCGCCGCATCTGCACTCACCTGCGCTTTCCCACACTCAGGGAAGACTCGATACCGGACAGGCTGATGTTCACCCAGCCCTGGTTGCCGATCAGGAACCCCGCCAGCAGCGTCTTCACCCGCACGTGGCCTTCCCCGATTCGATACCGGATCACGTAAGCATCAAACCCGGGTTCACACCAGGTATCGCTGCGCCTCTCGGGATGGTCCGCCGGTTCACAGGTAAGGGCGTCGCTGGTCAGTTCCAGATCCGCGAGTTGCAGACCCGACGTACGCTGCCAGGCACGGGCGTTGCGCAGCAGCACATCCTGGGCGGCCAGCCTGGCCCGCCCGGGATTGAGCCACATCTCCGTCTGCACGGCCTCCCGGTAGGCTGTAACATAGGTCACCCACCAGCCCCTCAGCTTGTCGTGGCATTCCCGGGTGATCTGGCCCGTGACCGGGTCCACCTGCTCCGTGCAAACCGTCCTGTACACTGACTCCCGACGCCGGACGCGTTCAGGCGGGTCCGGAAGCGAATCACCGACCGAAAAGAACACCCGCTCCGTAACCTCTTCGGTCCGCCTGCGGGTATCCAACTGCAGCACACCGCCGCTCGGTTGCACAGCGGCGAGCGCAGCCGCGTCCAGACCGGTCTGGAGGTTTCCCCGCACCACCATGAGCAGGCTGACATCCACAACGGTCGCCAGCAGCACCAGCATCGCCATCATGGTCACCGCCGCCATCGCCAGGACCGACCCTTTTTCTGCGCTGCGGGCCTGCCTCACGCCGATCAGCCCCCCGCTACTGCTCCCGGCGGAAAACCACCTCGGCCGAAATGGGCGTCCGGTCCGTCAGGCCGCTCACGCCAGATCCCAGCGTCTGCGTCCCGCCCAGCAGGCGGAAGAGACCGGGCACGAACACATGCTGCCAGTACGTGACCCGCACCTCGACCGTCTCCCCGGACGGCGGGGCGTACACCTCGGTCGCACACGGGACCGCCGGCGGGTGCTGGGGAATGGGGGCGGCCGTGTACACGGTTACCTGGCATCGGGTGCCCTGGCTCCACTGCACAGCGCCGGATGTTCCGACCCGGCAGTCGGCCATGTTCCCGGCCAGCAAGGTTCCGTGCAAGTACCCACCGGCAACGCAGGTCGCCTGTGGGCTGTCGGTATGGATGGCATAGTTCCGGGCCGCCTCACGGGCGGCGCCGGAGGCAGCCAGTTTTGTGTTGATCAGAATGGCGACCACAAAGATGGCAAGCAACATGAAGATCAGGAGCGGCATGATAAAGGCCCATTCCAGGATTGCCTGTCCGCGTTCGTCCCTGAGCCTTACCACCACCCTGCCCACCCCCCTGCCAGCATCACGTAAACGCCGAGCCCGATACAGACAGCGAACGGCACCGGTGTTTGCAGTTCAGGCCCGAGCGACCTGATTGCCTGCCGGCCGGAAACGGCTCCGGCCAGGAGGACAGCGCCCCACAGGCGGTGCCATGCCCTCGCCCGCAGCCGCCAGGCCAGGAAACACACCACAAAGACCCCTCCGACCAGCGTTCCGGCCCCCAGACTGCCGGCGGCCAGGCGCCAGCCCCCCAGGGCACCGAGAGCGGTCACCAGCTTCATGTCCCCGGCCCCTACCCAGCCGATCAGCACCAGCGGCAGCATGATGGCGCCACCGGCCAGAGCCCCTGCCCCGGCTGTGATCAGCCCCTCTCTCCCTCCCGCCGCCAGGTTGAGGGTTACGCCTGCGACCAGCGCCGGCACCGTCAGCCAGTTGGGTACCCGTCTGTACCGCAGGTCCGTCACGGCCGCCACGGCGGCGACGATCACCGCACCAACAAGTACCCAGGTGGAAAACGGCACCCGCACTCCCTCCACTCCGAAGTCCTGGTCCAAGGCGAAGGAGCTGCACCCTCCCGGGCGCAGCCCCATCGCCGTATTTAATGAAGCATCCGGTCAGCAAGTGCCGGTGACCCCGCCAGTGCCAGTACTGTTGATGCAGTTCACGATCTGGTTGAGCTTGTTCCGGATGGACGTGGAGGTGCTGATCAGCGCAGCAATCACCCCGATCACCACCAGGGCGCCGATCAGAATGTACTCCATCAGGGTCTGGCCAGACTCGTCCCGCCACAGTTGCTTCCATATCTGCTTCTGCACGGTGCGTGCCTCCTTGGATTTATCGTGATCTCCGGTCCTGGTGTGGGACGCCGCCAGGGGGGCGCCCGTACGGTGCGTCTCATGTGTCCTCTCCTCAGCGCAACACGTTCAGGATGTTAATAACGGCCGGGCTCAGAATCAGCACCATGGTGGGCAGAAAGATCAGCAGAATGACGGGCGCCATCAGCTTCAGGCTGGACTTCTGGGCCAGTTCCTGAGCCCGCAGCCGCCTTTCGTCCCGCAGCACCTGCCCCTGCTGGCGCAGGGTTCGCACCACCGGTGTCCCGGTCTTTTCCGCCTGGGTGACCTCCTGCAGCGCCCGGGTCAGTCCGTCGTGGCCCACCCGGTCCGCCACGGACAGAAGTGCCTGGGCTCGTGGGGCGCCCAGGCGCATCTCCTCGCCTGCCCGCCGGATTTCCCGCCCCAGGAGCCCTCCCATCCGGTCAGCCACATGGCCAAGCGCATCCCCGAGGTTCAGGCCGGCCCACCTGAGTTGCTGCGCCGCCTGCCCCAGCCCTTCAGGTCCGGCCATGCGAGTGGCCGTCTGTTCGAGCCAGCGGCCGAACACCCGGGGCTGCGCAGCGCCCTCATACGCGTCTTCGGTGCCTCCCTGGCCCAGGGCCCTGGCCAGGGTCC
>JAKFDK010000071.1:0-3725 GCA_036676195.1 Clostridia bacterium
CTGGGTGTTTCCACTCTGCACGCGAGCCCTGGCCGAGTTTCTGGGGAAGGGGTTTCAATTCCCCAAGGGGAATTCTGGGTGTTTCCACCTGTTCCCCATGGTGTGGGAGCAGGGGGCTTTTGCATTGTTTCAATTCCCCAAGGGGAATTCTGGGTGTTTCCACTACGCTAAAGATGTGGTGAAGGCCGAAGACTATGGTCGTTTCAATTCCCCAAGGGGAATTCTGGGTGTTTCCACATTGCCTGCATAGAGGCTTACAGCCATGCGGGCTTCAGGATACGATTTCGAGCACCTCGACCTGTACACCTTTGGAATCGACCTCCTTATTTCTGGCCTGACGCCTAAATCCGCCTGCAGAGCTGGTTTCGGGGATTCGAGCACCTCCGGGGGTTTGTGCACACGGGGGGGTGCTCGAATCCGCCGACAGTCGTACCTTTCTACTTTGGTGGACAGAGGGAGGCAGGGTTTACAGTTCAAGCCCCAGCGCAGTGTAAGGCAGATTCACCACCGGCGGCATCTCCGCTACCGCCGGAGTAACCTTATGCCCCTTCTGCAGCGGGCATAAATTTCCCTGCTCAGAGGTACCAAAAGCTCATAAGCAGCCAGCGGTTCCTCATCCAACAACCGCCGGTATTCCTGGATCAAGCAGGCGAGTAAAACCTCAATGCCGCCAAACAGGCGATAAAAGGCTTCTGTCAGCTCCTGGCTCTCGCTGAAAGGCCGTAAAGTATCCAGGCAATCGGCCCGAAAGTGCTGCCATGCACGGGTAAACTCCTGTGCCCAGCGGTCACCCACTTCGCCGTCATAGACCTGATCAAGCCACCGCAAATAGTGGTCTTCGTCCAACACCTGCCCGTCTGCCCCGGCCAGCAACGCCAGCGCCCGTTGCACCAGGTCGGCAGGATAGGGCAGAGACGGCACAGGGTGCATAAACAGGCGCCGGGGGCCGGATGCCGCGCCCCTTACCCGGGCGGTTCACCCGTCCGAAACGCTGGATCAGCGCCTCCAGGGGTGCCGGGTCCGTATACAGCAGATCAAAGTCAAGGTCCAGGCTGACCTCAACCACCTGCGTGGCCACCAGAACGGCCGGCGTCCCTGGTGGCAACTGCAGGGCAGTGTGCTCCACCGGCAGGCGGTCGCGGGGATTGAAGCGGCTGTGCAAGACGAGCACAGTGGCCGCACCCGCCAGGAAATGCCGAAGTTGCCCGGCAACCGCCTGGATCCGGCGAACGGCATTACAGCACACCAGCACCCGGTGTCCGGCCCGCACTCCGGCAGCGATCTCGGCGAGGACATGATCGGCCAGCAGGTCGCCGCTGCGCAGGATCAGCCGGTGCCGGTGCCGGTTTACGCGGGCGCGAATCGGATCAGGCAGCCCTGGAATGACCGCCTGCAATGCACTGACCAGGCGCGTGGGCAGGGTGGCGGACATGATGCAGGTCCGGGTGCCGTAAGTTTGCTGCAGATGGGAAACCATCCCGGCCACCAGGGCAGCCCGTGCCGGTTCATATTGGTGTACCTCGTCCACCACCAGCAGTGCATTGGCCATCTCGGTCACCACGGCCTCGTAGCCCTTGGCCCGAACGAACGCCTTCAGCAACTGGTACGGACTCAATACCCGGATCTGGTACAGACCCAGACGAGCCAGTGCCTGAACTTGGCGGGCGGTGGCAGCGGCGCGCTGCGGGGTGTCATCGCGTTCCAGATAACGGCGGTACAGGGCATGCAGACTATGCCCATGCTGCAGCGCGACCTGACCCGGAAAGCTGGCATCCAACCGGGCGTGCATGGCGTTCAGACTGGCCTGAAACGGTAGGATATACAGCAATCGCGGGTGCTGCCCGTCTTGCCGTTGCCTGGCTGCCCACAGCAGAGCCGCTTCCGTCTTGCCAGAGCCGGTGGGGGCAGCAAACAGGCAGGAGCCTGCAGTTTGCGCGACGGCTTCCTGGTGTGGAAACAACGCTCCGGTACCGATCAGGCAGCGGGCCAGGTCGGGCGGCGCGGGCGCCCCGGCTGAGGCCAGGTGGTCGGCCAGTAAGGTGACTCCACGCAGCGCCAGGTCCGACGGCCAATGTGGCCAATGGGGGAGGGCGCGGTCACGGTGCACCCGCCGCCGGACTGCCGTCAGCAGGCGGTAAACATGAGCAGTGGCCTCCAACACTGCACATATGCTGCGCTGCCATAGGCGGGAGTCCTGTACCGTTGGGGCCAATTGGGGACGCAACTGCCACTGTTGGGCCAAAGCAGCCAGCGCCGCCACGCCCCCATTTGGCCCAGATCACCACCAGATTGGGGTAGGCCGAGTCATCCGGTGCCGGGTGAGTCCACATAGGAATGAAAGACCACTCCCCGTTGCAGGCCATTGCGGGCGGAGCTATCGGGCTCAACCTAGTGCACCCCGGCCGGGGGCTGGACCCGGGGTGCTGCCGCCCGCTGATTGCAATGGGTAAAAACAATATGAATAAAAGGAGAGCGGAGTGTATGCGGTAAAGGCAGACCTTAGACTTCATCGCCCCCAGCAGCATGGCGGGATGAGGCAAGTGACCGGAAGGACGTGCCCCAGCCGGAAGCCCGGGGCTTCCGGCCGGGGTCCGGGTGCACACGGGTGACTTAGAACTCGACGGGGAACACGGCGATGGCTTCACCGGGAACGCCGACCCCGATCGGAGATGGGCAGGCCGGAACGGCCGATCCCGGGGCCGATCCCGGGGCCGATGGGCTGCCCTGTCCCAGAGCGGGCACCGGTCGGAGTGCCAGCGCCTGCAACGCTTCCCGGGCCGAGACTGGGCTGCCCATGCCTATGAAGGGGGAGGCTACGGATGATTCTGGCCGGCCTACCTCGGCTCCGAGGCTGTTGCCCCCGGGCAACCCCGGCCCGATGGCGCTGATCCCTTCCGGCGCCCATGCAGCCTGCGGGCCGATCCCTGGCCCCGGCCTGCTGGGCGTACCGGTCAGGAGAGGGAGCCAGGGGTTCCGGGCGGCGCTCCCCCGCAATGCGCTGATCCAGTGGGCCAACCGGAGAACAGTCTGATAATGTGCCAGCCACTGGGTGCCCAGTGACCAGGGATAGGTTCCGATAATCCAGGCGGCGCTCCAGGGGAGCACGAACATGGCCTTGCGCCTCCGTTACAAACACGCTCGCATCCGCATGGCCCTTGATAGCCTACTGATTGTATTACTGAAAAGTTGTCTTCTAACGCTTCGCCGGAAATCGGCAAGATAGCTTAAGACAGAGGGCTTGCTCTCTGAGTGCCTGGCTGCTATAATCTCCTTTGTGCTCATTTACACGGCAAACAAGGTTTCGGGTGTCTATACCGCAGTTGAACCGCCCGTTCCCATTCCGAACACGGAAGCGAAGCGCTGCAGGGCCGATGGTACTGGGGGCGCAAGCCCTCGGGAGAGTAGGTCGATGCCCGGGCTATTTTCTTACAGGGCGGTGGCTGCGGCCGCCGTTTTCCTTTGCCGGGCGCGGGCAGTATCTGGCTGCCCATCATGTACCAGTTGCAATCGACGTGAATACTTGTTATGATAATAAACCCGGTGGTCAGCCGGACAGCATGGACCGCTAGCTCAATTGGTAGAGCATCCGACTCTTAATCGGACGGTTATAGGTTCGAGTCCTATGCGGTCCACCAGTGTCCCTTTATCTTTCATATCGCGGGGTGGAGCAGCCCGGTAGCTCGTCGGGCTCATAACCCGAAGGTCAGGGGTTCAAATCCCCTCCC
>JAKFDK010000072.1:0-46303 GCA_036676195.1 Clostridia bacterium
GCCCGGAAGGTCTTGAGTTGGCTCCAATCAATCGACATAGGCGAGGCCCCCTACCAAGCGGTATCTCGCCTACTTCGCGACAAAATTTCACTTATCCTGCTACGCCAGGGTGCGGAATGTGGGGCGCAGGATGCGCATGGCCTCATGCAGCCCATAGCCGATGGCTTCGAACCACACGGTGGCGGACAGGGGCGTCATTTGCTCGGGGTAGTGTGAAGGGTCAGGGAGCCAGGTGGCTACTTCCTGTCCAGATTCATCCGGCATCGGGTGTCTCACTCCTTCACACCGTCAATCCGCCTGGGGCCGGCTCACAGGGTTGTAACGGCCCGGCACTGTACCAGCCACAGCCGTGGCCCTTCAAAGCAAAACCCCACGTCTACGGGGCGGTCAGAGCCACGGGCGGCTCGGCTGATCAGGGTGGCGACATTCCCTGACGGCCAGGGGCTCGCCCAGGGCGCGGGCGGTGGCCGGAACCACTCCTGAGCCTCTTCCAGTCGAATGATCACCGCTGTATCACCTTGTCCTTCACCCAGTTCTCCAGCCGGTGCACGGCCAAGGCCAGAGCGGTCCCCGGCAGGGGGTATGGGGTAGCATGTTCCGGTTGCCGGGCACCGGGCACCGGATCTTCACCCAGCACCGCCCGCAGGACGAAGCAGATGGGGAATCCGTGGGTCACCACCAGTATGGTCTGCTCCGGGCGGCTGAGCAGGGTGCGGAAACCCGCACAGTAGCGGCGCGCCGCGGCGGCCTGGCTTTCGCCGCCGCCGGGCAGGCAGGCGCGGACGCCGTGCTCCCTGACCCAGGCGCGGTATTCCTCGAGCGGCCGCTCCTCCAGGGCGCCAAAGCGGAGATCGTTCAGGTCGGGCAGCACCAGGGTGGGGACCGTCCGCCCGGCCAGGGCAAGGCTGGCTGTTTCCTGCACACGCTGAAAGTCGGTGGTGATACATAGATCAACGGGTTCGTGGACCAGCAGCCGCCCAAGCTCGCGGGCCTGCTCCCGCCCGGTGGCGGTCAGCCCGCCGGGGGTGGCCGGGTTGCCGTTGGTCACATGCCTGGCCGTAAATACGCTTTCGCCGTGGCGGGCCAGGATGAATCGTTGTGTGATGTGGTCGCCACCGCCTTTCGTCGCACCGTAATTTACACGTATTTAACTATTAAATAAAGAGGGAATTAAATCAGCGATGTCAAAAATCCTGCAACAATGCGCGGGGAAGTGGTGATCTCACCCGCGTGATCATCTCTGGCCGGGAAGAGGTTGTCGCCGGCCACACGTATCCGAAGGAGGGGCACAGGCATTGCATGAGCTGGCGTTGCTCGACATGAAGCACATCCTGCACCCGCACGGGACGGTTGGCAAGGAGACGCCCCCGCTCCTTATTGCCCGCGGCGAGGGCGCCTTGATCTGGGACATTGAGGGCAAGGAGTATGTGGACGGAACCTGCGGGCTTTGGCAGTGTACAGTGGGACATGGCCGCCCTGAACTGGCGGCGGCGGCGGCGGCACAGATGCGTAAGCTGGAGTTCTACCCCTCGTTCTGGGATCTTTCCAACGAGCCGGCCATTCGCCTGGCGGCGCGGCTGGCGGAACTGGCCCCCCCGGGCCTGGATACAGTGTTTTATACCAGCGGCGGTTCTGAAGGTGCCGAAACCGCCATCAAGCTGGCCCGTCGGGCGTGGCACGCCCAGGGTCAGCCGCAGCGCAATGTGATCTTGTCGCGCCAGAGCGCCTACCACGGTGTGGCGGGGGCTTCCCTGGCGGCAACCGGCATCCCCCAGTTGCAGGAGGGGTTTGCCCCGCTGACCCCAGGTGTGGTGTACCTGACGGCCCCGCACCCGCACCGCCTGGGACCGGAGGCCACCGAGATCCTGGTGGATGAACTGGAACAGACCATTACCAGGGTGGGACCGGAGAATATTGCCGCATTTATCGGTGAACCGATTCTTGGGGTTGGGGGCATGATCCCCCCGCCCACGGATTACTGGCCGCGCATGCAGGCGGTGCTGCGCCGGCATGGCATTCTGCTGATTGCCGACGAGGTGGTCACCGCTTACGGTCGGACGGGGTACTGGTTCGCGTCCCAAAAGTATGGAATCGAGCCGGATATCATCATTACCGCCAAGGCTCTGACCAGTGGGTACATTCCCATGGGCGCCGTGCTGATTGGCCGGCGGGTGTTGGAATTGATGCAGGGTGCCCAGTTCCGACATGGCTTTACGTATAATGGCCATCCCACCGGGGCGGCAGTGGCGTTGGCCAACCTGGAGATTGTCGAGCGGGAAAACCTGCTGGAGCGGGCGCAGGAACTGGGGGCCTACGCCCTGGAAAGCTTGAAGGCGGCGGTCGGATCAGCACCCGCCGTGGTGGAGGTGCGCGGGGTAGGCCTGATGCTGGGTATTGAGATTGAACGGGGCGACGCCCCCGCTGTGGAGCAGGCAGCCCGTCAGCACGGCGTGATCGTTCGGGCCACCGGGCAGAAGATCGTTTTGTCGCCGCCGCTGGTCATCACCCGGCAGCAGATCGACCGGATTGTCTCGGTTCTGGCCGCAGAGGTGCATAGGCTCTGAAGCATGCAAGGCCCCGCGCTGTTGCTGGCAGCGGGGCCTTGCGCGCACCCTGGCGGGGTGTGCCGCAGTTGGGCGCGGTGGAAGCGGAGCACGGTGGATATCCTATCGAATGGCGCCTGCTTCCCGGACCGGCCGGCTTCACCGGCGCCGGTGCCCCGGGGGCCGGCTGCAGGTGAAGGGAGGCACCGTGCCGTTGGAGTGGAGAGAAATCACCCGGGACCTGTTCCCGCTGACCCTGCGTACCCTGACGCTCTGGATCACCGTACTGGTGGTGATGCGCTGGACCGGCAAGCGCACTCTCACGGCCATGGCGCCCTTTGACCTGGCGCTGGTGATCATGATCAGTGAAGTGGCCTCTATTCCCATCGCCGACCTGAAGGTCGATCTGGTGCATGGTCTGCTGCCGGTCCTGCTCCTGGGTGCTCTGCACGTGCTGCTGACAACCGTGAACCTCCATTACACCAACGTAGAGGAATTCACCGAAGGGAAACCGACGCTGCTGGTCTCCCGGGGCCGCATCATCCTGCGCAACCTGCGGTCCGAGCGGGTCACGCTGGCTGACCTGGCTGCAGCCATGCGCCAACGCCAGGTGGACAGCCTCGATGATGTCGAGGAAGCCTGGCTGGAGCCGGCCGGTGGCCTCAGCGTCATCCTCCGGCCGGAGGCACGGCCGCTTACCCGTCGGGACCTGCCGGCGGCGCCGGCGGGTGGGCCGGCCGGCGGATCGGACGGTATATTTGCCGATGAGCTGTCGGGTGCGCCGGGCGCTGGCGGTTGGAGCCCGGAGGAAGCCAGGCCGTGAGCGTGGAAGTATCCTTTTCGTGCTGGTGCAGGCCTTGGCCCACCAGCGCCGGGAGGGCTGCTGCATGCGCGTATTTCTGCTGTTTGTAGACGGCATTGGTCTGGGCCGCCGGGATCCGGCGGCCAATCCATTCCTGAACGCCCGGCTTCCGCATTTCACGGCACTGCTGGGCGGCCGCCCGCTGCTGCCGGAGACCTTTCCCTTTCAAGCCGGGCGGGCCACGGGGGTGGCGGTGGATGCCGGCCTCGGCGTGGCCGGGCTGCCCCAAAGTGCCACCGGGCAAGCCACCATCCTGACCGGGATCAACGCCAGCCAGGCCATTGGCCGGCATTTGCATGCCTATCCTTCCCCCAGTCTGCGTGCTTTGCTACAGGAGCATAGCCTGTTTCGCCAAGTGCAGGCCCGCGGCTACACGGCCACCTTTGTGAATGCTTACCGGCCCAAATTTTTTGAATGGCTGACACTGACCGGCGGTGAGCCGGGGCAGGGTGACGAAGAGGAAGTGGCCCGGCTATTCACGCCGCCCGATGCCGGCCAGACGGCCGGTGAGGCGCCGCCGGGCTGGTCGCCCCGAGCCGCCGCCCGCCGTTACCGGCCCAGTGCCTCCACGGTGGCGGTGCTGGCTGCCGGGCTGCCGTTCCGGACCTTTGCTGACCTGGCGGCCGGGCGGGCGGTTTACCACGATCTTGACCACCATACCCTGGCGGCCGTGCCGGAACCGGTGGCGGCCGTCACTCCGGAGGAGGCGGGCCGGCGGGCGGCGGCCATCGCACAGGGCTATGACTTCACCATGTTCGAACACTTTCTGACCGATATGGCCGGCCACAGCCAGGACATGGCCCGGGCGGTGCAGGTACTGGAGAACCTGGACCGCTTTCTGGGCGCACTGCTGGCTGGCCTGGACCCGGACCGGCATCTGCTGATTCTGATCAGCGATCACGGAAACCTGGAGGACCTGGCGGTGAAGACCCACACCGCCAATCCCGTGCCCGGTATCTGCTGGGGGGCAGGGGCCGGGCCTGCGGCAGCGCGGCTGCGTGATCTGACCGACGTGGCGCCAACGGTGCTGGCAGTCCTGGAGGGGGAGTAGAGCCATGCGTAAGGTGTTTGCCCGCCTGGGCTGGATACCGGCCCTGCTGCTGCTATTGGCACCGGTGGCGCAGGCCACGTCGGCTCCGGTGGCGGAGGGCGGACCGGTTCTGGAGCGGCTGGTAGTGCCGGCCGCGGTGCGGGCGGGTGAACCGTTTGCCCTGGAGATGCAGGTCAGACAGGCCCTGGACGGCCCCCGGGATGCGGTAGCGGTACTGCGGTCGCCCTCCGGGCAGGAGGTGACGGTGCGCTTTACGGCCAGGACGGGGGCGCCGTTGTTGCAGGCCTGGGCGGCCCTGTCGGACTGGGCCGAGGCCGGTGCCTGGCGGATTGACCGCCTGGTGCTAAGTGACAATGCCGGCCGTTCGACCTTACTGGAACATGGGCGGGGGCTGAATTCCGCCATCACCGTGATGGCGGAAGGACCGCCTGACCTGTTCGCACCGCTGGTGCGGCGGGTCACCCTGGAGCCGGAGCGGGCGGAGCAGGGCGGCCAGATCGAGGTCACGGTTTCCGCCGCCGACGACCTTTCCGGCGTCGGCCAGGTGCGGGCCTGGCTGGAGCCGGTGTCCGGAGCCGGCGAGGAGGTGCCGGTGCACCTGCACTGGCAACCGGAACTGCGCCGCTGGGCTGGGCGGGTCCCGGCCCCGCTGCTGACCGGCACCTTGCGGCTGGACCGGGTGGAAGCGATCGATGTGGCCGGCAACCGGGCGCGCTGGATCGCACCGGAGGGAACCGGGTACCGGGTAACGGTGGAACCGGCCCACCTGTCTGCTTCCTACCGTCCGGACCCTGAGCTGGGGGTACTGGTGGACCGGCCGCTGTACTTCGCCGCCTGGCAGGCTGCAGACCAGCAGCGGATGGAAGACCGGCTGCAGGGGCTGCGCCAGCCCGGGATGCGGGCACAACTGACTGCTGAGCTCAAAGAACTGGCTACAGTGGCCGGGAGTCTGCGGGCAGAAATGATCGCTGACCCGGACCGGGGCATGGCTGTGGCCGGCCCGGCCACGGCCGGCAAGGCGTTTGCCGTTGCCAGTGCCATAAAGGCCCGGCTGCTGCTGCTATTGGAGCTGGACCGCCAGACAGGGGGCCGGCCCGGACTGGGGGTACTGTCGGTAGCCGACCTGCGCCAGGCTTATGTGGTGGAGGAACACGGCGGCGCCATACCGGTTCCCCGGGACACGCTGGTGCGCTCCGGTCCGGCCTTTACCGCCCAGGTGGTGCGTACGCTACGGGCGGCCGCCACCGGTGGTGCCCTGTTCACCGCCCCGCATCTGGACCGGCGCTGGAGCGAGCCTGACTTCTTGCCCGATCATGCGCTCTGGGTGACTCCGTACACGTATCCGGACGCCTTCGCCGAACACCGGGAGCTGGGCGGTCTGGACGTGGTGGTGGCCATGGACCCCTGGCTGCTGCAGGACCCGACCATGCTGGCCGAGACGGTGGTGCACGAACTGGGGCACCATGTGCATGACGCGTTGTTTGGCCGCTTTGACCCGGAAAATATCTGGTGGAATCGGTACCTGACCCTGCGCGACGCCCTGCCGGCCAGCGCCGTCGGCCCTGCGCACGATGGGCGGCCGGAGGAGAATTTTGCCGAGGATTTCGCCTTCCTGTACGGCCCGCCGGACATGCTGGCGCAGTACGTGGACCGGCAGGCTTCGGCGGCGCAGTCCTTCCCGCTGCTGGCGGACCATCCGGAGATGGCGGCGGGATTACAGCGGCTGCTCACCACCGCCCTGGCCGGCCCGCGCCTGCCGGCACTGGTACTGACGGCGCCGGCGGCGGAATTCACCCTGCCGGACGAGCCGGAGTTGACGGTGACAGGCCACTGGGCGCCCGGTCATGAGGTGGAGGTTTACTGGACGGAAGCGCACCCCGCGGAGTTACTGGGCGGGGACTATTCCTTTACGATGGAGGCCAGGGCGCGGCTACTGGTGGGACCAGACGGCCAGTTCACCGCCCGGCTGTCCGATCTGCCCCGCGGGGTGCCCCTGCAGGTGGTGGTGGAGGGGCTGGGCCCCACCGGTGAACGGGCACAGGTGAAGGTGCTGATGGTGCTGGTCCAGCCCGCCTGACCCGGTGTACCGCGGCCTTTTAGGACCAGAAGTCCGGTCTAGTGTAAAACTAGGTATTTCGTATTACCCGAATTAGGTAGATTACTGGATGTGTTGCGTATGCCAAACACGGTACACTGAAACCGTAAAGAAACAGGGGAGGCGCTGGTGATGGCGGAGGCGTTGGTAGGGCGGGCTCTGGGTGGGGATGTGGATGCGTTCATGTGGTTGACTGAACCCATCGAAGCTCAACTCTATAGCCTGGCGCTGCGGATTACCCACTCGGTGCCAAGGGCGACCGAACTGTCCGTGGCGGCCATCGCCGAGGTATACCTGCAACTGGGCGATTACCGGCCGAAAAAAGACCTGCGGACCTGGATTCTGCACCGCGGTGTGGCCGAACTGCTGCACCTGGTCCGCCGGGGGCATCAGCCCGAGCGGGAACCGGAAACCCGCCTGCCGGCTCTGGCCCTGGTTGGGGTGTAAAGGTAGTCCCTTAGACGAACGCTAATCTAGTTTTGCAAGAATATATAACGAAAATGGTAAGTGAATCTATACTAAGAACCCCGGGGAACTTCCCCGGGGTTGTAATTTTTGTGGACTGTTTCAGGGTGGGTCCCCGTGACCGAGTACCCGTAAGAGTGCCTGGAGGGTGTGAGCAGGGGGGGTAGCCTGATCGCCGGTTTCCAGACGGCTGAGGTAGCTCGGCGAAATGTCTGCCAGACGCGCCAGTTGGACCTGTGTCAGCCTTCTGGCGTGCCGCAGTTTGCGTAGTCTTTCCCCCAATTTGGGTTGATCGGCGTAGCGGTCTTCCAGAGCAAGATTCGTATTCGAGTCCGCTTCCGCAGTCAGGGACCGGCGCTCTTCGGCTGAAGCAATGTTCTCGGTTATGGCTACCCTGAGCTTGGTGGCCCGGTTAATGGCCAAAGGCCACTTCGCCTTGATGGCACTCTCCAGTGCCAGGTCGGCAAACATCTTGGCATGTTGCGGGTCGCCCAGATCCAGGGCATTCAACCCCGCGATCCAGGCCGCTTCTGTCCGGTGGGTATCGGTGACACCGGGTCGCCCTGGCTCAAACAATTGCCGGCAGAAGTCCATTGAAACTGGGAGATTGCCTGTTACCCGGCAATAATGCGCCTTATCTACCAACAGGGCGTTGCGGATGTAAAGGTCGCCGGGGTTGGTCAGGGTATAGTCACTCAGTTGGTTCAAGTAGGGCAACGCTGCATGGGGCCGGTGCAGAAACAGACAGCAGTCAAATATGTTGCGCCAGCACCAGGCCTGCAGGTTCTGGGGACCACGCTTTTCGAACAGGGTGGCTGCCTGCTGGTATTGCGATACGGCATCAGCATACTGTTGACTCCGGTATAGGTTCTGGGCAATTGCAAAGAGCGCTTTTGGTTCCAAGCGCTCCCCGCTCGCCGAGTCTGCCTGCCGCTCCAGAAACGTCTGCAAGTGGAGCATGGCCTCTGGGGGATCGCCCAGCTCGGTCAGTGCGATCCCCAGTACAAAATGCGCTTCCGCTGCCAAGTGCTTGCTGCGGGTGGCCTTCGCCAGGCGCAGGGCCTCTTCGGCATGGCTTTTGGCGGCATACAAGTCCTTTAACTTGTAGCATACCGAGGCAACCAGCCGGTGCGCCTCTGCTCGCTCGGATAAGGAGCAGTCCTCGCCTTGAAGGAGACGCTCCAGTTCCACCCTGGCTGCATCGTAGCGTCCCCGGCGGATGAATTCCCTGGCCTTGTTGTAGCGCATTGGTGCCCCCCCCAGGTCATACCATTCGAAAGCCCCCGCCCGCACAGGGCCGGGGCTGGTTTTATTGCCGCCGGGAGGATGGGATTCGAGCGGCGCTATACCCCCGGACGGAACCCACTGTGACCTGGAATAGGAGCCAGTCCACTTCCAGAACACGTTATGGCGGCCGTCTCGCATAACGGACCGCTCGTTACGGTCCCGAGCCGATGTAAATGTCCCCCCTGCCCTGTGTCATCCTGCGCATACATAGGTTCACGCTTGCGATCTCAATTTCCTCCCAAAAACTGGTAAAGTAGAAGAAAATCCTCTTCTCTCGAATGGCTAGGAAAGCAAGCAAACAGGTTCTCATCTAAATATCGGACATTGGGTCTATGATGAGTTTACTTTCGATAAAGTGTTCGATGTCCCGCCGCTGCCAGATTGGGCCACAAGCCAGGACGGCGTAAGGATCAGGCAGAAGCCCTCGGCTGTAGTAGACTGCGACCTTCCGGCGGTCCCAACCCAAAAGCACGGCTACCTCGGTGGTACCCAGGATGGGCAACTCGTTGCATTTTACAACAGGACGAGCAGGCTTTTTGGCCAATTGTGCTCCCCCTCCCGGTTATCTATTACAACCACTACAATGTTACCATGACTGGCCTCATATGGAAAACGCCACAAGCTTTACCTATATAACTTCGGCGAGGACCACCGAACATTACCCCGAGACGCAAATTCTCTCCCAAGGTGTGTTGGAAATGGGAGGATTTAGGCAGACCTCAGGGAATCCATATCTTGGAATCTAATCTACAGGATTATTGGGAAGGGGGTGGAAAAAGATGAAATTCTTAATCGAATTGGTGAGGGCCGCGCTGCCCGGTGACATCCGCAGACTGGAGGTCGGGCTCAGGCTCCAGATCGGTGGAGTCTTGGTGTTAGCCGGGATTGTCCTGAACATCACTGTACAGAAATAGCTCACTTGGCTCACAAAACACAAGCCACCGGGGCAGCCTCCCCGGTGGCTTGTGTTGTTCCCCGCTCTTAATCGAACGGGTGAGTGCTGCGCTGGTAATAGATGTTCTACGATGTGCCCGCAACACCTGCTAGCCAGAAAGAAGGGGCGGTGGCGGCCGTGGCCGGAAATTGGCTCGGGGACGCATTGACTGAATGATTAATTTTCGGATAGTGACCGATCAAGGTGTAGCTGGTACATTTCAACCCGGCAAACGGCGAATACCCAATCATTCACTGCCGCAGCGACGGGCGCCGTGGGCAGGTTGGCCTTCTTCTCACACCGAATCATTTACAGCATCTGTTCAATTCGGGTCCATTACCCACCTGGGGGTACGTAGTCATGATGGATCATCTTCCCCTCGTGGGGCGTCAGTATGAACTGACACAAGTGCACCGGCACCTGGCGGCGGCGGTGACCGGCAAGGGCGGGGCCCTGCTGGTGGGCGGTGAGGCCGGAGCCGGAAAGACGGTGCTGCTAACGGCGGCCCGTGAGGCGGCGACCGGGCTGGTACCGGTCAGCGGCCGCTGCGCGGGGCCGGGGGAGACACCGCCCTTCGGCCCCTGGCTGGAGGTGGTGGCAGACCTCCGGCGGCAGGCCGGCTGCGACCCCGACCTGTTGCCGCCTCCGTTCGGCTCGGCTGCAGGCGACGGGAACGCCCATACAGTCGGTGATTTGCTCGCCGGCTGGCTGGTTCAGGCCAACCAGCCGCTGCTGGTGGCCATTGAAGATATCCACTGGGCCGACCCGGCCTCGTTGGACCTGCTGGGACACCTGATCCCACGACTGGGCCGCATGCCGGTGCTGCTGCTGACCACCTACCGCACCGACGAAGTGCACCGCACCCACCCGCTGTGGAGCCTGCTGCCGGATTGGCAGCGTGCCGGTGCGACGCGGCTGCTGCTGGAACGGCTGACGGCTGACGATGTGACCAAATTGGCGTCTGCCGCTCTGCCCGGCGTACCCGGGACTCTCGAATTCGCCCGCTGGCTCCATCAGCGTACCGGCGGCAATGCCCTGTTTGTGCGGGAGTTGCTGGCGGAAGCGGCCAGGGTCGGGCAGGTCCCGGCCTGGGACCGTTCCCTGCCACAAACGTTACAGCAGGCCATTGACCGCAGCCTGGCCCGGCTGACACCGGAGGCGCAATCGGTGCTGCAGGCGGCGGCCATCCTGGGCGAACGGTTCTCCTACGACCTGCTGGTCCGGGTCGTGGAGGTGGGGGAGGGTACAGTGACGGCGGCCCTGGAGGAGGCGGTGAAGCTGCAGATCGTCCGCGGTGGGGGGACAGCCAGGGAACATTTTGCCTTTGCTCACGCCCTGGTGCGGGAGGCGCTGGTAAACCGGCTGATCGTCCCGCGGCGGCGGCGTCGGCATGCCCGGGTGGCCGAGGTATTGCTGGCGGCGCCCTACCCGGACCTGGACGCTGTGGCCCTGCACCTGGAGCGGGCCGGTGACCCTCGCGCCGTCAGTTACCTGCTGGCGGCCGGCGACCGGTCACTGCGGCTGGGGGCGCTGACCCAGGCCGGGCAGCACTATGAACGGGCGCTGGAACTGTTACCAGGCCCAGACCCGCGGCGGGCCGAACTGCTGCTCAAGCGGGGCGACGTGGTGCGGGTGGCCGACCCTGAGCGCGGATGTGCCTACTGGGAGGAGGCGATCCGGGCAGCGGAACTGGCCGGTGACCGGCCGGTGGCGGTTTGGGGCCGGTTTCACATCGCCTGGCTGCTGTCGGTACAGGACGACCCGCGCAGCCTGGCCCTGATGGCGGCGGTGCAGGCTGAACAGGAAGAGTTGCTGGGCGACCCACGCTATCAGCAACTGGAGATAGACCAGTTTGGCGAGGTCGCCGGTTACCCGCGCATGGCGGCCTTCCACGCTATGGCTCTGGCCAGCAGCGGCCGCCTCACGGCGGCCCGGGCCCTCACGGCCGAAATGTATGCCCGGGTCCGACCGGGCTCCGGGCTGGCCCACTTGCTGCAGGTGGGATGCATTCTGGCCTGGAACGCCGGGCGCCTGGACGATGCCGCCCGGTTGATCGTGCGGCTGGGCGAGGAGCAGGTCCAGCGCCGGCAGTTCCGGCTGGCTACCTGGTGGGAAGTGCAGCGACTGCACCTGCTGCTCTTCCACCAGGCCGACCAGCCGGCCGACATCGACGGTGTGGCCGAACGGGTGGCCCGCTGGCAGACCATCGCTGAAGGGCAGATCGGCCATACCCTGGCCGAGGGCTATTCCCTGCTCGGGCCCTACCAGTTCCTGCGCGGCGACTGGGATGCGGCCAGGGTAAACCTGTTGGATTACCTGCAACACCATCCGGACCCAAAGGCCATTGACCCCCTCTACCGGTGGTTTGCCGCCTGCCTGCAGGTGGCCCTGGGCGATGTGGACGGAGCCCGGGTCAGCCTGAGCGACGCCCTGGTGGGCCAGCCAGAAGACAGGCCGGGGTTCGATCGGGCGAAGTCGCTTGTGCTCGTCTACACCCTGGGCAGCCAGTTACATCTGGCGGCGCGGGAGCCCGAAGCGGCTCGGACCTGCCTGGAGGCCATCGACCGGTGGCTGCAGCACCGGCCGCAAATCCCGCAGCGTGCCCATGTGCGGCTGGCCTGGGCCGAATTCCACCGCCAGGCCGGGCGCATTTCGATGGCCGGGCGGGAAGCCAGGCAGGCCCTGGTCCTGGCCGAGGAGGCCCATGACTGCTGGCAGGTGATCCGGACACAGCGCCTGCTGTGCGAACTGGCGGCGCAGCAGGCCCGCAACACCGAGGCCGCCCGCCACCTGCAGGCAGCCCTGGTCCTGGCTGAGCGTTGCCGCTTTCCTTACGAACTGGCGCTGACGCAACTGGTCCGCGCCCGGTTCGTGCCGGAGGTACGCGGTGGGGCCGACGACCTGACCGCGGCCTGCGATACCCTCGCCCGCCTGGGCGCCGCCCCTGCGCTGGCCGCGGCCCGGGCTGCACTCAAGAAAACGCAGCGATAAACAGCCGTAACGCAACGGACCGGGGGCTGCCCCCGGTCCGACCGCCTGCCTGACCACCGGCGGCGGCGACTGCCGCCCCTGGCTCACCAAGTCGGAGCGGTGTCCAGCGCAGCCGAAATCCTGTGTGCATCCAAGATGTAGACCACCCGCTCGTCCACAGTGGCGGCGGCGCACACGAACTCCCGGACCACGGTACCGGAGGGCGCAGCCGGTGCCTCGATCTGATCACCCGGAACCTGCAGCACCTGGGAGACCTCATCGGCCACCAGCCCGAAGTCAGTGCCGTTGACACTCAGCAGCACCAGCCGCGGGCGGCGTACTCCGCCGGCCGCATAGGGCTGTTCACGCCCTGACAGATCCACCGCCAGGAGTTCAGTTCCGTGCGGGTGAACCGTCCCCACCGCGAGTCCGGGTTTCCGGCGGACTGATGTCCATGGTTGCCAGGCCATCACTTCCCTGACCGCATGCACATCCAGACCATACCATTCGCCGGCCAGACGCAAGATCACCAGTAGCGCGTCCTGCTGCTGCTCACGGGTCAGCGTCATACTCCGCGCCTCCAGTCTTTCCATCCCTTCAATACCCCGGCTTAGCGCCGCCAGCCCGGCTACCTGGCTGCAAAAGCAACGTGGCACCCGATCTGTTCATAATTACATACGTAAACCTTTAGATAGAGGTTCGGTAGGACAGTAGAGTAAAATCACAGCCACCTCTCCGCGCGGAGGGGTGGCTGTGGCCTGAGCTTTTGTGATTGAGTCGGGTCCCCGTAACCTCTGGTGGCCGGACCCCGTTACTCCTGGTGAAATCCATTCGGGAGGGAATCCATTAATGCCCAGGATATTCGTATACGTGATTGCGGCTGCTCTAGCCGCAAGTGCTGTGGTTGCAGCTACTCTGGTGATGCTCAAACCGGTGATGGTCACACCGGGGGCGGGTGTCCGTGCCGATTCCGGGCCAGTGTCCGCACAGCCGGAAACACCGTTGGTCCGAGGTGTCGCCACGGCTCTGCCCGCCAAGCCGGAAACGCCGCTGGTCCGGGGTGCCGCCGTGGCGTGGCCCGCCAAGCCGGAAACGGCATTGGTCCTGGCGGCAGCGGAACCGCTGCCGGGGAACATGGCACGTTTGCACGAGGAACTGCAGATGCACTCATCGATTCGGTACCGGATTCTGGTGGTCGATGACAGCGCTGGGGAAGACAAGACCGATTACCTGGACCGGGTTGCCGCCGCATGGGGCGAGCCGGCGGCGGACATGCTGCTGCTGGTGGTCTTCGTCCGGGACAACTATGATATCCGTTTCCTCATGGGGGCTCATTTCCGGCAGATGGGTGCCACGGTGGAGGGAATGCTGGCCACGGTGCGCCGAGCCTACTTCCCCCGGTCGCGACAGGGGGATGTGGCCGGCGGGCTGGCCGGGCTGGTGGCGGCGGTGAACGCTGAGTACGGCGAATCCATGTAGTTCCCAGTGGTGGACGACAGGCCTTGAATCAATAGCCGCCCGGACCGGGGCGGCGGGCGGATTAGTTGGCCTCCGGCGGCGGCTGCAGCCCTTGCCGGCGCAGTTGATTCAGCCGGGCGCGTTCCCGCCGTTGCCGGCGGCAGTCGGGACACTGTCTGGGCCAGGACTGCGCCGGAAACTGTGACTCCTCGTACCAGCGCCGCTGCTCAGCGGCGGAGAAGATAAACTCGCCATGGCAGTCTTCGCAGGGGATCTGTGCGTCATAGTAGGCCAGGTAAGGCGGGTGGTCGCAAAAGGTCTGGCGCGCCGGGTCGGCGCCCAGGGCCCGTCCGTGTGCCATGCACTCCGGGCAGGCCCAACGCAACTCGCCACTGCCGGCGGCAGCGATCAGCCGGTCTGGCTCGTGCCACACCCGGTGCCCCTGTACCGGGATCAGCCGTGCAGCGGCGCGCAGTGGATCCGGCCCGGTCGCCTGTCCGCAGACCGGACACAGCAATGGCTCGGTGTGGTTCTGGTCAGAAGTCATCTGGTTACGTCTCCTTCTGCAAGGCTGGCGGATTTGCCGGCCACGAGCGATTTCCAGGCCAATACGAAGGGGAGGTGAGGTTGATCAGGCAAGAAGCTGACCTCCTCAAGCCTATTTTACTGCGGATTCCCGGCTACTTGAAGTTGTTATGGGGCCTGGGCCGGCATCCCCGGCTCAGTCGGGTGAACAAGGGACTGCTCCTTCTGGGCGCGGCCTATACCGTTTCCCCGGTGGACCTGATCCCGGGCTTTATCCCGGTGGTGGGGCAACTGGATGACCTGCTGGTCCTGCTTTATGCCATCCGCTGGGCCTTGCAGCGTTTGCCGGTGGCAGAGCGGGACGAACTGCTGGCCGGGCACCCGATCACCCTGGAGCAGTTGGAGGCTGATCTGCAGGCGGTGCAGGCCGTTCTGGGCCGGTTGGCCGGGGGCGCGGTGCGCACTGCCGGCCGCGCCGGCCTGTGGGGACTGCATACTACTGTCCGCGGGGCGGGCGCCTTGTATAAATGGCTGCGCCGGCCCCGTAGATGATCCGGGCCCGGGTTCGGTCCACTGAAACGGAATCCTGCCAGGTCTCGTCTATGAACACGAGCAACCAACCTGGAGGGTTTTACATGAACCAGTGGAAGAAAACTGCAGGTGCGACCTTGTTCCTGCTGATGGCAACTGCTGCACCGGCCTGGGCGGACACGTCCGCGGTGAATCTGTCTGTACGGGCGGATGTGGCGGTTGATCACGCTGAACTGCCCGTGATCATGCCCGGCCAGGATGGGCTGCGCACCGGCGGCCCGGAGAACCGCCTGATTTCGCTGCCGGCAACCCTGCTGCAGGAGGTGCAGGCTGGCCGGGCCAGGCCGGTGGCGGTGGCCGTCAACGGCAAGGCGGTGGCCTTTGACCAGTTGCCGGTGGTGTCAGACGGCGTGCTGCTGGTGCCCCTGCGGGCCGTGGTGGAGGCCGCCGGCGGCCAGGTCCAGTGGAATGTCGCGCTGCGCCAGGACGCCACGCTGGACCTGGTGCCTGCCCCGGCCCCCGAGCCCTCCCGGCCAAACGGGGGCGGTGCGGAACAGGGCAGTCTGACGGGCACCATCCAGCAGTTGGAGACTGGCGCGCAGACCCGCATTCTGGTGGCCGGCGCCGCCATGGCCAATGGCGAGCCCAGTCTCACCTGGATCACCATCGATGCCAACACCCCGATTCTGGTCCAGCAAGCGGGGCAGGAACAGCCTGGCACGGTTGCAGACCTGAGCATCGGCCAGAGGGTCGACGTGCAGCTTGCCGGCCCGGTTATGATGTCCTATCCGGCCCTGGCCGGCGGCGCGTCGGTTTGGATTCGGGAGTAGTGCGGTTCAGCTTGCGACCAACCCGACCGGGGCGGTGGAGGCGGGACGGTTCGGTCCCCTGAAAAAACTCCCGGCGGACGGATTAAATCATAGAGTCCCAGTCGTTGTCTGGAGGCAGTTGGCGATTGGAGCGGCGCTGCTGTTCCAACGCCATCAGGTTCAGGGCGCGCACCAGCAGGTCCTGCTGGGCTTCAGAGGTTTGGATAAACTTGATCCCATAGTTGAACCTCCAGCGGGCACTCTGCTTGCGCAGCAGTTCACCCAAAAAGCGGAACTCAGCTCCGCGTAACTCGATGAAAATTTCGCAAATAATCTTGATATGAACGGGTAGATCCAACGTGGTCGTCACCTGGCAACCGCCGCCACTCAGGTCGAGTAGAGCCACTTCCCCGGCCCGTAGGGTCACTTTCTTTCCATTCACCTCCACCAGCCGCAGGGTGCATGGGTGGTGATGCATGGGCAGGCGGTAATAAGACCGGCGGTTTGGCTGTATGGTTTGCACTGGGGTTGACAGTGAGGGCTCGGCAATCCCCGAGGTTGTCCCTGCTACCGAAGCAGGCGGGGATTGCCCATATTCGACCAAGCGCTGCGCGATGTATACCTGCTTTTTGATTTCCGGGTTGCCTGTGGTGAGCGCTGGTTGGTCACTTATGGGGGAAGCCTGACTCTGGCTATGATTCTGGCAGATGGCCGTCATGACCGGTATGGATGCCCAGCATCCCTTGGCCAGGTCACTATGGGCGGACGAGCTGCCGTTGAAGGTAACGATTTGACCAGTGGTGGATCCATTTGCCGCTGAACCCAGAAAGGCTACCAGGTCTGTCAGTTCCTTGGGATCGGCGAGCCGGTGGGCCGATGTGGATGCTTGCAGATGTCCCCGGATCGCTTCCGGCAACGTGGCTTCGGCTCGTTCGGTCAAAGTAGGGCCTACCAATATCGCGTTAGTCAGAATCCCCGCCGAGCCCCAGTCTTGGGCCAAATGGGTGGCCAACCCGTGCAGACCGACTTGAGCTGTCGGGCAGCCCCCCGAACCCGGCTTTCCGGATTCAGCTTCGTTGGCGGACAAGAATACGATCCGCCCCCAGCCCTGGGCATGCATGGCCGGAATCACGGCTAACGCCGTTCGGTAGGCACGGTGCACGGCGGTCAGCACCATGGCTCCACAAGGCTCCGGTGGCAGGACCCCGCACACTGGGGCCTGAAGGAATCCCTTTCGGTTTTCCCATTCCGTGACCGTGTGAATCAGCACATGAATAGTCCCGTACTGTCCTACTATCGTTTTGATGGCGGCCTGGACAGAGTCGAAGTCTGCCAGGTCACAATGTACGGTCAGTGCTTGCCCCCCGGAGCGGCTCACGAGGGACGCTGCCTCCATTGCATCTATTTTTCGGTTATAGGCCAGAACCACGTATGCACCTTCAAGGCCAGCCGCCACAGCGACGGCCCGGCCATGGCCAGACAGGCCGCCGATGATCAGTACCACTTTCCCTTTTAGTCCCAAGTCCACTACTTTATCACCTGAGCTTTATTAAACCTGAATGCAAAGCGTTGCTTTACGTAGGTCAATGGAAAAAACCCTCCCGGATAGGAGGGGTGCTGAATGCCCTCTGTCCGTCCGGCAACCCGACTGGCATAGGAGTTGGAACTCCCTTAGCCTCGTGGCTTTGCGGCCCCGCCTTTCGACGGGTGTGCCCTTATCAGAGGTTTAAAGATAGGAACCACTGTAGCTATTCTACTATAGAAAAAGCCAATGACTAAGGTTGGAAGCATGGAATTATCCTATAGATTAATTCAATGACTATTCATCGATACATTGAATTAATCTATAATTGGATAGGTGGCCGTTGCCAGCTTGGCGCACCTTACCGTCCACCCGGCCATGTAGGACCGCCTGGCGGACCGGAAATCGACGTACTTCAGTACCTACCGCAGCAGGTGGTCATCCGGTACCATTTGCTCCAGGTAGACAACTTCGAGTTCGCTCTGTCCTTGTGGGTTGGTGTGTAGCAAATGCAACCATCTTCCTGCTAGATTTGCAGCCGCCCTCCGTGTGGAGGGCGGCTGTGTCTATGCGCCCGTCAGGGGTGCTCCACCAAGCCGGACAAACCCTTAGGATTGGTCGCCGTCGGCGCCGGCATCCGTTTCGCCGTCGGCGCCGGCGTCGGTGCTGCCGTCGGTGCTACCGCCTTCTTCTACCTCGGCGGCGCTGGTCTCCGGCAGGGGCTCATCCACGGTCACGGCGCCGGTTTCGGCGTCATAATTCACCTCAGCCTCCAGTAGTTCGGCCACGGCCCGCACCGGTACGTGGGTCCGGCCCTCCACAATAGTCGCCGGCACGTCGATGGCGATTTTCTTGCTGTTCACCAGCACATCCTGGCTGTCAATGGTGAGCTGAACGGTGGTGTCGCCCTTGGTGAACGTTACCGTGCGGGTCTCGGCGTTCCACTCGGGCTGCACACCCAACGCCTCGGCCAACGCCCGCAGAGGCACCAGGTTCCGGCCTTCACGCAGGACCGGCTGAGCTTTGACCGCCTGGCCATTGACCCAGATCTTGCCGATCTGCTTACCGGCCTTCTGGCTCAGGCTGACTATCTTCTTGACCAGGCCCTGCGGATAGGGGTGTTTGGCCGCACCCTCGGTGAGTTTGGCCAGGGCATCGTCCACCTGGCCCGCCGCCAGTGCTGCCTCAGCGGACGCTTCCAGACTGGTCGCCTGCTGAGTAGACTGTTCTGCCAGCAGGCGAATGCGGCCCATCAAATCCAGCAGGGTCCGCCGGGCCGGCTGCAGGTCGTCCCGGAACCCGGGCATTTCCACCGCAATGGTGCTGAGCTTCAGGTAATTGGACTCCAGCCGACTCTGAATGGCCCGCAGCTTCTTCAGGGCTGCGACCGGATGGTCGCCGGCCTGTTCCTGCAAGATTTCCCTGGCCTGCGCCACCAGCCGGCGTGATTCCGCCACGCCCTCGTCCCAGGCCTTTTTCAGGACAGCAGTCCGGGCCTCCTTGGCGGCCCGCTCACGCTGTCCCTGACGCCCGCCCGGCTGGACGGTCTGTTCCACCTGGTGGCGTACCTGTTCCTCGATGCCTTGCTGTAACTCCCGCTGACGCTGTTCCCGCAACTCCTGTTCCCGGGTGGCGCGGCGGGACTGCTCCTGGGCTGCGGGTGCGGCCTGCCGGGCCGGCCCGGTCACCGGGTTCTGTTGCGTCGGTCGGGGCTGCGGGCGCTGGGGGGAAGCGGCCAGAGCCGGGGAGGTGAGGCAGGCCACCAAGGTCAGCGCGGTCAGTACCTGCAGCGGACGACGGGAAGACATCACGGGCATCTCCTCCTGAAAACCGATTTTCTTCCATCTGTGCCCACCAATGAATAACCTCGGACTTGATGGTTCTATTATTAAGCAAAACTGAGGCACAGGCTGTCACCCTGGTGACACTTTGGGCGGCAGCCAGGAAAAGAGGCTGGGAACAAATCGACCTCCGACCCCGGCAGCACAGACGGTATAATGATAGATGGTGCCCGCGGGCATCGGAGAGGGTGTGACACAGGCGATGATCGATGAGCGCACTTTACGTACGCTTGAATTCTATAAAGTACGTTCACTGTTGGCGCAGAAGGCAGCCACTTATATGGGGCGTGAACGGTGTGAGCAATTACTGCCCAGCACCGATTTCCTGGAGGTGGAGCACCGCCAGCACGAGACCACTGAAGCGCGGGCCCTGCAGCGGGGCGGCAAGAACCTGCCCCTGGGCGGCATTCATGACCTGCGTGAAGCTGTGCGGCGCTGTGCCGCAGGCGGCGTGCTTCACCCCCAGGAACTGCTCGACGTAGCCGACACCGCCGCCGGCGGGCGCCGGCTGCGTAAGTTTCTGCTCGACAACCGGGACCTGGCACCGGTGTTGAGTGCCCATGGCAACCAGATTAACCCCTTCGCCGCCGTGGAGGCGGAGATTCGCCAGGCCATCACCGAGCAGGGCGAGGTGGCTGACGACGCCTCGCCCACCCTGAGCAGCATCCGCAAGCAGATGCGGGTGCTGCAGAGCCGGGTGCGGGAGCGGCTGGATGCCATGATTCGCAACCCCAACATGCGCCAGTACCTGCAGGAGGCACTGGTGACGATCCGGGACGACCGCTATGTGTTGCCGGTAAAGATCGAACACCGGGGCCAAGTGCCGGGGATCGTTCACGACCAGTCGGCCAGCGGCTCCACCCTGTTTATCGAACCCATGGCCATTGTGGAACTGAACAACGATGCCAAAAAGCTGGCCCTCGAAGAGCGGGAGGAGATCTACCGCATTTTGACCCGGCTGTCCGGCCTGATCGGCCAGGAAGAGGATGAATGGCTGCAGACGCTGCAGGCCCTGGCGCACCTGGACCTGTGCAGTGCCAAGGCGTTGCTAGGCCAGACGATGGACGCGGTGCCGCCGGAGATGAACACACGGGGCGAGGTGGTCATCCGCCGGGGCCGTCATCCGCTGCTGGCGGTCAAGCCGGTCCCGGTGGACGTGCACCTGGGCAAGAGCTTCGACGTGCTGGTGATCACCGGCCCCAACACCGGCGGCAAGACGGTTAGCATGAAGATTGTCGGGCTGTTCTGCCTGATGGCTCAGGCGGGCCTGCAGGTCCCCGCCGGTTACGGCACTGAACTGGCGGTGTTCCAACAGGTGTTTGCCGATATCGGCGACGAGCAGTCCATTGAACAGAGCCTTTCTACATTCAGTGGCCACATGACCCACATCGTCCGCATCCTCGATGAGCTGGATCAGGGTGCGCTGGTTCTGCTCGATGAACTGGGCGCCGGCACCGACCCCCAGGAAGGCGCGGCGCTGGCCATGAGCATTCTGGAACACCTGCAGGCGCGGCAGGCCCGGGTCCTGGCCACCACCCATTACCCAGAGCTGAAGGCGTTCGCCTTTACCCGGCCGCGGGTGGAAAACGCCTCGGTGGAGTTCGATATTGAGACCCTGCAGCCCACCTACAAGCTACTGATCGGCATCCCCGGCGCCTCCCAGGCCTTTGAGATCTCCCGGCGCCTGGGACTGAGCCCGGTGCTGGTGGAGCGGGCGCGGGCCTACCTCAGCCGGGACGAGGAAAAGGTCGAGGAGATGCTCAAACAGATTATGGTCACCCGGTCTCAACTGGAGCAGGAGCGCGATGCGGCCACCGCCAGCCGGGCCGAGGCTAACCGGCTGCGGGCCGAGGCGGAGGAGCGGCTGCGCAACGTGCGGGGCCGGGAGCAGGAACTGATCGACAAGGCCCGGGCCGACGCGAACCGGATTCTGGCCGATGTGCGGCGGGAAGCCGAGACCCTGATCGATGAGTTGAAAGAGGCCCGCAAACACCAGGCCACCCAGGACCAGAACCGGGCCCTGGAGCAGGCCCGCCAGCGCATGCGGACCATGAACGATCACTCCGCCGCCCTGCAGCCCAAGGTGCCGGCGCCGCCCGGCGAGGCGCTGTCGGGGGTCAGGCCGGGGGAACAGGTGCGGCTGCGCAGCCACGATGTTCTGGCCACGGTACTGAGCGGACCGGATGCCGCCGGTCAGGTCGTGGTGCAGGCGGGCATTATGAAGCTAACGGTTGCCCTCACCGACCTGGATCGGCCCAGGCCTGAAAAAGCCCGCAAGACCGGCCACCTGCCCGCTGGCGGCACCGGTGCGGCCGGGTACCGGACCGGCGCCCGGGTGGACGGCGTCACGGCCGGGTCGGCCCGCACCGCCGCCTTCAGCCCGGAGGTGGACCTGCGCGGCATGACGGTGGAGGAGGCCCTGGAAAAGGTCGACAAGTATCTGGACGACGCCATGCTGGCCGGTGCGGAGCAGGTGCGGATTATCCACGGCAAGGGAACCGGCGCGCTGCGGGCAGCGGTCCAGCAGTACCTGAAGACCCACCGCCTTGTGCACCGCCACCGCCTGGGCGGCGTGGGCGAAGGGGGCGACGGCTGCACCGTGGCCATCCTCAGCGAGAACTAAGTGTAAAAGAGCCAGGCCCTCTCCCGCACTGAAAGTCACCGCCCTGCTGGCCCGTTAACCGGGTGCACAAACACCGGCGCCGCCGCATGATGCGGGGCGCCGGTGTCGCGTTGCAGTGTCAGTCGTCGGCGAACCGATACTGGCTGGGCAGGCCGAACTCGTCGGCGGCGGCCCTGGCCACCCGCACCCTGGCCTCGGCCGGGGCAAACAGGTACAGCCGCCACAGGTCACCATACTGCCTGGCCATGGCCCCGACGTCGCCGCTGAGCGGTCCTTCCAGGCTGCTCAGGGGCACTACCCCCTGGCTGGTGCGGACCGGTACGGCCACTTCCTTGAAAAAGCTGGCCCGCGGACAGTACAGGATCACCTGGCCCGGCGCCAGGTTGGCCTTGCGCGCCACCGCATCCTCCAGGGCGGCCCGTTCCCGCGACTGCCCGCTGAAGCGCTGAATGATCTGCGCCTGCTGGCTGCCCAGGCAGGTGCCGGAGAGCACATAGGCCCGCTTGTACAGCCGCCGGGCCAGTACGTCGGCGGCCAGGCTGTTCACCGTGCGGTCAGGTACGGCGTGGATGAGCATGTCCAGAAACAGTTCGTCGGTCAGATGGTAGAGCTGCTCCTCGCCGCGCAGAAAGCTACGGGCCGCCAGTTCTACCGCCTTGGCGACCATGGCGCCGGAGGCAATCTTGGCGTGGTGCAGGTAGATGCGCTCCGTCAGGTAGTAGCGCATGCGCAGCAGGTGCAGGATCTCCGAACGGGCATCCGGCCGGTCCTGCTGGTGCCTGGTCATGTTCATGACCAGGTGGCCCCCGTCGATGGTGAAATAGCTGAAGATGCGGTCATCGTAGTCCTGCCGCAGCCCGGCAAAGTACGAATCCCGGCGCAGGTAGTCCAGCAGGTCGGCGTCCACAGTCGATGCGACCACTTCGCTCATCCAGGGCGCCGGCCCCTGCCCGGCCAGCAGGTCGAGCACAGCATTGCGCAGCCCCAAACTGCGCAGGGTACGTCCCAGTTCGGTGGCATCGGAAAGGAACCAGCGGGTACGTGGGCCGCTGTCATGTCGGGGGAAGATCTGCCGTTCGTCTTCAAAGGTATGGCCGAAGGGGATATGGGTGACGTCATGAACCAGCGCCGCCACCGCCACCAGTTCGCCGTCCGCCGGCGCGTAATCACAGCCCGCCAGCTTCAGACTATGCAGAATCCGCTTGGCCACCGCCAGTACACCCAGGGAATGGTCGAAACGGGTATGGGTGCAGCCCGGGAAGACCAGGTGGGCGGTCCCCAGTTGCCGAATGCCCCGCAGCCGCTGCATCTCGCGGCAGTTCAGCACTCGGGTTTCCGTGTCCGTCAGGTGGATATCGCCATGGACAGGATCGCGTACCAGCAATGACCGTCACCCCGGCTTGGCGAACGCATGTGTGGGGTCTAACTTTCGCCATGGCGGGTAGTTTTCCCTGTCACTGTGCAAGCTGTTGCTGCAAGACCTGGAAAAGTCGAGTGCAGCCAGGTGACACCCGGCAAACATCGTTGGCATCAAGGTCTGCCAATAAATCCGGTGCGTGCTTCGTCTTGTGGTATTCGCCCTTTTGAGTATCTCTGCTTGCTTCTTTCAGCGATCTGAGCACATCATCCTTACGGATAGCCTCAATATTGGGGTCAAACCGCCGCTGCGAATTGTCTTCGGTAAATCCTCTGGAGTGGCGCGCAGGAGCGAGATGGCCTCAATCAGGTTTGACTTTCCTGATCCATTGGGGCCAACCAATACATTTAGGTTTTGAAGTTCCAAATCGGCCTTGCAGAATGACAGGAGTCCACGCATTCGCAGAGCATTTAACAAGCGAATCGCCTCCCACAGTGGCACCAGTGCCTGTTCCCGCGTCGATTCATGAACAGGCGGTTTGGAAGCTTACGTGCAATAATGGGCCAAATGGGCAGTTAAAAAGGTTGTTGCCGGGCGGTATCTCCTTTAAATCCGAACAATTCAAGTTGGACGGATGAGATTGTGCTCCTTGCACCCGTCCAGGCTGAACGCGGGTTCGTTAGTGTACTGCAGGTGTATGCTCTCCCGAACTCCCACACTCTAAGCCATCATGGGTTGATGCTGTAGGTAGCGTTCGTGGACTGCTCAGCAGAAAGCCACTCCGGGATCTGTCCCCGGAGTGGCCTGCTGAATCAGGGTTTCGGTTTGTTGTCGTCGGCGGGCGGCACGTACAGGCCGGGGATGCCGACAGGGCGGTCGGAGCCGGGGGCCCCGCCCGGGCCCTGAGTCGGGCCGGAGGCCTTCGGCTTGCCCGGCGCCGCCGGCGTGCATTTTTCCTGGGGCAGCACTTCGGTCTGGTCGGCCGGCACCCACCTGGCGTGATAAGGCTGGGTGGGATGGCGGAGAAAATCTGGCCGGATCAGGAAGGAGCGGGTCACGGGGGCACCGGCGCAGCCCGGTTGCCACAGTTTCCAGACCTTCGACTTGCCGCCGTCGGGCCAGACCACTTCTTCCTGGACCGCCTGCACCGGGTTGGTCCAGTTTTTCAGGTCAAAATCCTTGGGTTCGGTGCCGCGGGTGAACCATTCGGACGTCTTCTTGGGGCAACGACTGCTGGGCAGCAGGCCGGTCTTGGCGCAGATTTCCACCGACACAATGCCCTTGGGCCGTTCCCAGTCCCTGGGCCGCTCCCTGACGGCCTTGGTCATGATCTCGTTCCAGGTCAGGACCGGGATATAAGCGCCGGTATAAGGCAGATAGGTCTGCCCGTTCCGGTTGTCGTACCCGTTCCAGACACCGGTGACCAGGTCGGGAGTAAAGCCGATGAACCAGGCGTCCACATTGGACTCAGTGGTACCGGTCTTGCCGGCGGCCGGCCAGCCGTTGAAGCCCTGGGTGAAGCCGTAGGCGGTACCGCGCTGAATGGTCCCCTTCATGGTATCCACCATCAGCCAGGCACTGGTATCTTTGACCACCTGCTGGTGGCGGGGCTTGGCCTCGAATACGGTGGTGCCGTTGCGGTCGACGATCTTGGTTACAACCACCGGGTCCACCCGCACGCCCAGGTTGGCCAGGGTAGCGTAGGCGTGGGTCATTTCCAGCAGGGTCACACCCCGGGTCAGACCGCCCAGACCCATGGCCAGGTTCACGTCGTTGGACGGGCCGGAGCGGACCAGGTTGCGTACCCCCATGCGGGTGGCCAGGTCAAAGGCCCGCGCGGGTCCGACCTTACTGAGCACCTGCACAGCCACGGCGTTGCGGGACTGCTCCACCCCCCAGCGCAGTGGGACCAGGCCCTGGTAGTTGAACTCGAAGTTCTCCGGCCACATCTTTTTGGTTTCCTTGTTGTACTCAAAGGGGACATCGTCGACAACGGTGCCGGGGCTGTAGCCCAGTAACTCAAAGGCCGGGGTATAAACGGCCAGCGGCTTGAAGGTAGAGCCGGGCTGGCGGTAGATGGACGTGGCCCGGTTAAGTTCACGCTCGGCCTGGTGGGTGCGCCCGCCTACGAGTGCCAGTACCTCGCCGGTTTTCGGGTTCATCGTCACCACACCGGCCTGAATATTCTTGTCCGGGTTCTTGGCGTCAAAGGCCAGTTTCGCTGCACCCGGCACGCCCTTCTTCCCGGCGTAGTCCGGGGTCATCACCTTGTCGATGGCTTCCACGGCAACCTGCTGCACGGTCGGGTCGTAGGCCGTGTAGACCTTGTAGCCGGACCGGAAGAGTTTTTCCTCGTCGAAGGCGGTCAGGCCGTACTGTTCGGCCAGGGCCGGGACAGTCAGTACATCCAGTACATAATCCACATAGTGGGCACCGGTGTAGTCCAGTTTCGCCTTTTCCGGCCTGGGAATGCCGGGGAAGGTCAGCTTCTGGCCCTTGGCGGCTTCGGCCTGCTCCGGGGTAAGGAAGCCCCACCGTACCATCTGCCCCAGTACCACCCGCATCCGCTCCTGGGCGGCATCGGGATTTTCATAGGGGCTATAGTAGTTGGGTTCCTGAATCAACCCGGCCAGCAGAGCGCCTTCGGCCACGGTGAGGTCCTTGACCGCCTTGCCGAAGTACAGCTTGGCGGCGGCGCCGATCCCATGGGCGTTATACCCGAAGAAGATCTCGTTCAGGTATTTTTCCAGGATTTCCTGTTTGGACAGGCGACGCTCCAGTTGAACGGCCAGGATCGCTTCCTGGACCTTACGGGACCATTCCTGGTCCAGGGTCAGAAAGGCATTGCGGGCCAGTTGCTGGGTAATGGTGCTGGCTCCCTGCATGTAGCCTTCCTTGAAAAGATAGTACTTGGCTGTCACCACAGCGGCGCCGGCGATGCGATAGGGATCGAGGCCCTTGTGCTGCCAGAAACGGGCGTCTTCAATGGCGACAACGGCATCCTGGACATGCCTGGGCATGTCTTTGAGCGGCGTGAAGAGACGGTCTTCACCGGCATTGATCTTTTTCAGTTCGTGTCCGTTCCGGTCATAAATAACCGTGGACAGGTCCCAGTCGATCGTGTCAAGGCTGACCGTCTTGATGATTTGATACTGGTCATAGACGTATTTTCCGACCACGCCCGCGGCCCCGAGCCCAACCAGGACACAGAAGAGTAGGAAATATCCCACCCAGCGCCAGAAACGGCGGGCCTTCTTTTTCTTGGCCTTGTTCCGGTTCGGAGGCGGCGTTTCACCAGGGTATCGTGACAATTTGTTCAGCACCTCCACGACCACACACAATTCGCCTTGACCTGCTCTGCTTCCTTTTCGTTCCGGGCGTGAAAGATTTGTCGCCGGAGTCCGGTTTATGCTAAAATGAATGCCAGACCAAGGGCAGTGATGGGGAGCCCAGTACCGCGGGCGGTTTCACAGAGAGCCGGCGGCAGGTGCGAGCCGGCAGTGTCCCGCAGGGAATTACACCCCCGGAGTCCGCACCGGCGGCCCACCGTTAACGGGGCAGGAATGAGTGGGGTGGCCCGTGATCGGGCGGCCCAACAAGGGTGGTACCGCGGCGTCAGCCGTCCCTTCCGGGGATGGGCGGCGCCTTTTTTGATGGGGGAGGCGACTTGGCGATGGGTTTCTTACCGGTGGAAGAACAAATGCAGGTCATCATGCGCGGCGTGGCCGATCTTGTTTCTGAAGACGAGTTGCGCCGCAAGCTGACTGAATCGCTGAAGACCGGGCGGCCGCTGCGGGTCAAGCTGGGGATTGACCCGACCGGTTCCGACCTGACCCTGGGGCACACGATTCCCCTGCGCAAGCTGAAGGCGTTCCAGCAGTTGGGCCATACGGCCATTCTGCTGATCGGCGACTACACGGCCATGGTCGGTGACCCGACCGACCGCAACGAGGCCAGGCCGCAACTGACCCACGAGCAGACTATGACCAACGCGCTCACCTTTGTGGAGCAGGCCCTGAAGGTCGGGCTCGACCGGGACAAGCTGGAGATCCGCTACAACGGCGAATGGCTGGGCCGGCTCACCTTTGCCGAAACCATCAAGCTGTGCAGCCAGATGACTCTGGCCCGCATGATGGAACGGGAAGACTTCTCACGCCGGTACGCCGAAGGGCGGCCGATTTCCATCCACGAACTGCTCTACCCGCTCATGCAGGGTTACGATTCAGTGGCCCTGCAGGCCGACGTGGAGCTGGGGGCGACGGAACAGAAGTTTAATCTGCTCTGCGGGCGGGACCTGCAGCGGGACGCCGGCCAGGAAGCGCAGGTCTGCCTGATGAACGACGTGATAGAGGGCCTGGACGGCAAGGAAAAGATGTCCAAGTCCAAGGGGAACTATATTGGTCTTAATGATCACCCCAATGACATGTATGGCAAGACCATGTCGATTCCTGACACCCTGATCACCAAGTACTTCATCCATTTTACAGACGTATCACTGGCCGAAATAGGTTCCATTGCGGAGCAGATGCAGGCCGGGGCCAACCCACGGGACTTCAAAATGCGGCTGGGGCGGGAGATAGTCCGCACCTACTGCGGCGAGGAAGCTGCCCTGGCGGCGGAGGAGCATTTCCGCACCGTTTTCCAGCGCGGGGAACTGCCGGATGATATTCCGGCGGTAACGGTGGCGGCCGGGACGTATCCGCTGTTTAAGCTGCTGGTGGACACCGGCCTGGCGCCTTCCACCTCGGAAGCCCGCCGTCTGGCCCAGCAGGGCGGCGTGACGGTGGGCGGGGAGAAGGTGACCGATCCGGGGGCGGTGATCGCGGTGGCGGACGGTCTGATTCTGCGGGCGGGTAAGCGCAAATTTGCCCGGTTGGTGGTCGGATAGGCGCATAAGGTTCCTTATCCCGGCCGGCAGAGGCCCGGGAGGGCGGGGGGCGACCAGCCCCCCGAACTGGGGGTAAGGAAATGCGCAAGTTCAGGCGCAGGCGGCGGCTGCCGGCAGCCCTCTTGTATGGGCTGCCGCTGGCCGCCGCCATTGTGTTGATTGCAGGGCTGGTAAACCAGAAGGTGGCGCCGCTGGTCGGGGCGGTGGCGGAGATGGAAGCCCGCCGGACGGCGCTGGAAGTGATGAACCGTGCGGTGGCGGGGGGCGTGGTGACCGAGGTGCGCCCCGGCGATCTGGTCAGCTACCGCACTGACGGGCAGGGCATGGTCACGGTGCTGCAGACCGATACGGCCCAGATCAACCGGCTGGTGGGGCGGGCGGTCACGGCGGTGGAGCAGGAACTGGGCAAGCTGAAGGAACGCCAGTTTCACGTGCCGCTGGGCGAACTTCTGCACAGCCCGTTTCTGGCCCATTCCGGGCCGCGGCTGCCGGTAACCTTTGTGCCGGTGGGGGCGGTCACGGCGGCTTACCGGCACCGGTTCGAGGAGGCGGGCATTAACCAGACCCGGCATTTGATTGTGGTGGAGCTTCAGGCCCAGGTGCGAGTGGTGTTGCCGCTGGTGGTGCGTGAGGTGACCGTCAGCACCGAACTGCCTCTGGCTGAAACGATTATCGCCGGGCGGGTACCGCAGCAGTACTGGCAGGGTGGGGCACCGGTCCGGCCGACCGGGCCGGAGGGGGGCCGGCCCTGACGGGCTGCTCCTATTTGCCCCCGGCCCAGTCACGGGTGAACAGGGCGGTAAAATAGTCGGCCAGGCCGGCATGGTCCAGAATCAGCCCCAGCTCGCGGTTGTTCAGGGGGCTGTTCTGGCTCCAGTTCACGCTGCTGATCAGTACCTGCTGTCCGTCGACGATCAGGCCCTTGTTGTGGATGCCCATGCCGGTGGCGGCTTCGTCAAGAATCCGGGCCTGCAGGGGCAGGTGTTCCTTTTCGGCCAGCTCCCGGCACCAGCGGTGAGTGTGAGTGTTATCCCGCGGGTTGTCGGGGTTCAGGAAGGCACCGCCCATGAGCAGGCGTACCTGTACCCCGCGCCGGGCGGCGGCCAGTACCTCGGCCAGAAACAGGTTGGGCGTGGTGGTGGTCGAACCGGCATCGTCGTATTCCCAGTATCGTTCAGCACTCTGCTGTTGGATGTCCAGGGTATGGCGGGCGCTGCGCATGAGGCCGCAGATGGCCCGGGTCTCCAGCAGGGCATGTTGGGGGGCCAGGAAGCAGGTGACCGGAACCGGCCCGGCAAACCGGGCCGGAGCCACCGGATTGGGCAGGGCGCGGGCCGGCCACTGCCCGTCGGGGATGGCAGCGGCCTCTAACCCGACCGACCAGGCCGGGTGGGTCGGGTCGAAGGCGGCGTTGTCAGGGCTGCGGGGGTTGCTGTCGAAGGCCAGTACCTGTAGCAGGTGCCGGGCCAGCGGGGGGCAGTCCAGCACCACGCCCCAGCCGCGCTGCCCGGTCTGCGGGCGGTTGGGGAGGCTGCTGCGGGTCCAGTTGTCGGACATGATCAGGCAGTGGCGGCTGTCGGCTATGGCGTATTTGGCATGGTTGAAGTGGTAGCGCTTGAAGCCGGAGGCCGCCGTGCGCAGCACCCGTACGGTGGCCCCCGCCGCCTCCAGCCGGGTGATGGTATCCCGGTCTGCCACCGGCATCCCGCCATAGGGCTCGCCTTCCATGAGCAGGTGCACGCTCACCCGGCGGCGCAGCGCCGCTTCCACCCGGGCGGCCAGGTCCGGGTGGGTGAACAGGTACAGGTTAATGTCCAGGCGGGTGTTGGCCGAGTCGATAAAGTCGGCCACGGTGGCAAAGGCGGCGTCGGGTGCGGTGAAGGCCAGGGCGGAGTCGGCCGGCCAGGTCGGGTAGCTGAAGCAGCCCTGCCCGGCCCGCGCCAGGCGCCGGGGCAACCAGTCGCTGCCCTGGCGCCAGGCGGCGGCGTTGCCCCCCGGTTCGGTGCAGTCGCCGCAGCCGTCCGGCCCCACGGTGGCCTCGACCACGGCCCGCTGCAGCACGGTGCCCCGCTCCGGGGGCGCTGCGGTCGCACCCTGCCAGCCCCGGGGCGCCGGGATGTCGCCCCAGGCCACGGCATCGGCCGGTTCGCCGTCGGGGGCCAGCAGGCGGATGCTGCCCCGGTCGGGGGTGAGTACGGTGGGCGGGGCAGCCGGGGTCTCCAGCGTCGGTACGCCTGGTGCCGGCTGCAGGGTGTAGTCTGGCTGCCGGTCCAGGTCCTGAGCAAAGGCCGGGGGCGACCACGCCACGTACAGGCTGCCGCCGCCGCTCAGGTCGGCGCCGCGGGGGAAGCGCAGGGGCGTGCCGTTCCATTCCAGGGTCCAGCCAGTCAGGTCGGCCGGGTCAGGCAACGGGTTATGGATGCGGACATAGGTGGCCCCCTGGTCGGGGCTGTAGTCGTGGCAGTACACCTCGGCCAGGAGCGGGCGGCGCGTCTGGTCGCGTTTGTTCGTCATCCGGCCCACCTCCGGAGCATGTCTTCCGTAAGGCATTCGGCGGGCGGCGGCCGGGTTCCGGTTGGCGGGCGGCTTTAACCTGCCGGCTTGGACAACGAGCCATCATGAACGCTACAGGGCATCCGGCCTGATCCCGGATGCCCCTCTTGTGATCTAATCTATGGCTTTTGCAGTCATACGATCTCTGGTGCAACGCGGGCGTTGTCAAACCGACGTGAATGGGATCGACTGCCATCCCTGCGCGCGGGAAGGACTTGAAGCTAGCAGGCATGTGCTGCCACCTCCGGGATTCGCTCCTTGAGAGTCGATAAGTGCCATTCCAGCGTCCATTCGAGGATACCGTCCGCCGCCGCCCCGACGAGCGTGTCGAGCGCTGCTCCTCCGACCTGGAGGCGATCCTGCAGGACCGAGCGGACGAGGTCGATCCAGACGCGCCGGCCGTCTCCGAGCCATTCTCCGGCGGGTGTCCGCCAGGATTCCTGGCGCTGGGCGAGTTCTGCCCAGACGCCGTGCAGGGCGGTGAGGCTCGGGGCAGTGCGCACGATCAAGCGCCAGAGGTCCCGCATCCGCCCCCACTCCGCCAGCGAGCGGGTGGGTAGGTCGCCAAACCGCCGGGCGGTGCTTTCGAGGAACACCGTCCCGACGCGGGCCGGATGGACGCAGATGCCGTCCCCTGCGCGCAAATCGAGCGCGTGGCGGTACACCTGGCCGTGGGGATGCTGGAAATCGAGCGGGAAGCGCGGCTGGCTGTCTTCGACGGCGAAGTAGGGGTAGAAAACGTCAGGCCTCCCATCGGCGAGCGCGACCGGGACGGTGTGTAGCTCGCCGCCGCCGTCCGGACGTCTCATGTGCAGGGCAACGATTCCATTACGAGCATCGCCTGCAACGATCTGCCACTGCTCGGGCCGGACCTCATTCAACTCGTCCTCGATGTTGCGCGCCGCCTCAATGACGGCCTGGAAGGGCGTCATGCGTGGGAAGGCCACGACCCCTACGCGCAGGGGCAGCCGGTCCCAGACCCGCGCAAACTGCTCGTTCCAGATTGCGATGGCGCGGTCGATGCACCCTGATGCGGCGGCAACGAGCACACGGAAGCGGACCGGACTGAGCTCAAGTGAAATGACAGGGTGGTAGACCCCGAGCGACCCTGCGCGGTCGTCCGCGCCCCTGACGCGCAGCACCCGCTCGCGGCCGGCATCGTCCCGCAGGGTGATCTCGGCGCCCTTGAGCGTTGCCGCCGGTTCGTGGGCGTCCAGCACCCGTGCCAGGTTGCTGACCGTGACGAATCCCCCGTGGTCGGCGCGGTAAAGCAGGTCCACGGGAGCCGTTGGCCGGTCGCTCCAGCGGCCGTTGTAGACCTCTCGCTCTTGCCAGCCGGCGTTCTTCGAACTGTCGTCAGGTTCGAGTACCAGCCGTCGAACCCGCCAGTGGGTCTGGTCGCGCGCAGCGGCGGCGCGGAATTCTGTCAGGAGGAGCGTGAAGAACTCCTCGGCCTGCCGCCAGAAGCGATGCACCCGGCCTGGAGGTTCTGCAGGACCGGGTCCTGGTTGTCATATGTGCCGAGCTTTCCCTTTACGTAGCTGACCAGACTGGCGAAGGGACGGTCCGGCTGGATCGGATTCGCCGTCGTCTTCTGCTTCGTACTGAGTGTCGGGTTGAACTGCCGCCACTCGGGAATGGCCTGCGTCCGCAGCGCATCGAGCCGCGACCCGTCCAGCCAGGGCTCAATGTCGAGGCTGAGCGTAAGGAGCGCGACACGGTCGTTTGTGTCGGCCAACTCGCTGATCCAAATCGTGTCGCCGCCGAGCCGGTTATCAAGCCACGCGTCGCGGCGATGCCTCCGGCGGTTCTTGCACGGGGTGCAGGGTTCTTGCTTGTCGTTACTCCGCCCCGTGTGCCGGACCAGGCAGATCGGGCAGACGTGGCTGTTCCCGGCGCTGTTCGCAATATGCCAGGCGCGATGCAGTGGCACCGCCAGCCTCTCCTTCACCTGCCGGACCTGCGCCGTCATGGGGACGAGCGTCCGCGTGGGCTCGCTAATCTGGCAATGCGGCGGCGTTCCCAGACCGAGTGCATGCGCGAAACCGTCGATTTCGCCTTGCAGCCAAGTCTGTAATTCGTCCTTTATCTTGTCGTCCTTCTTCTGGTTGGCGGTGGCGGGAAACGAAAACACAGCTACGGATCCGTCCTGATACAGCAGGGAGCCGACTGCGAGATCGACTTCGACGAGATTTTGCACCTGGGCGAAGAAGTCATCAAGGGCGAGCCGGGTCCCGGTCCAGTCGCCGATGCGGACCGCCCGGGACTCGTAGTGGTCGGCCCCGTTCCCGACCGTCAGCAAGCGCCACTTCGTGTCTTGCTTCAGGTTATTGTCGGTCCAGTTCCCCTTGAGGACGGCCCCGGCGACGGCGCTCTTGAACAGGGCGGCGGCCACGTAGGACTGATCCCAGAGCGTGACGTCGTTGTTCGGAAGGCGCGTCTCGGCGAGCGTCGAGGAGAACGCGCCGCGAAGGCGGCTTCCGGTCCCGATCGCCGCCTCCCGCCAGCGCTGCCAGGCCGCCACGTCGTTGGAGGACTGCGTCCCGAACGACTTGAGTTCTTCGAGCAGGCGCCGGATCTCCGTGAGCAGGGCCTGCCACCCCGCATCTGTGAGGACCTCAGGCGGATTGACGAGCAGATGGCGCACCGGTTGCCCGAACGCCGAGGAAAGCCACAGATGGGTGGCGTCCTGGCCAAGACACTCGGAGGGCTTTTTTGGTGGCAGGTTCTTTTCGATGCCCGAAACCATCCCGTGTCCGGCCTGGAGCAACCCGAGCAGCCCGCAGCCGTCATTGCCCCTGTGCTGGGTCAGAAAGTCGGTCAGCGTGTCCGGCCATTTGACATCCACGCTGTCCACCGTGGCGAAGTTGATCCTGGCCCAGTCCAGCAGATCGTCCCACGGGAAAGGCGGGTTCTCATTCTTGTGCCAGTCACGGTCTTCATATCCCGTCTTCTGGCCCCCCTGCTCGCGCAGGAAGGCGGCGCGGGCCTTCCCGGTCATGTGGAACCAGCCGACGGCCTCCATGGCGAGGAGGAGGCGGCGATTGTTGCGGAGCTTGTCAGCAGGATCGCAGTTACTCATCGCCGGCCTCCTCTGGCGTGGCGGGCGCGCCGAGCTTTTTCTTGAAATCGGCAGCCGTGTCCGCCGTGATTGCCTGCCGGCCCTGCCGCTGTGCGCACCATCTCTGGATATCGGTCGTGCCCCAGCCGGCAGGCCAGCGCGCCGCGCTGAAATCGCTGCTGCTCGCCCTTCTCGTTGCCGAACAGATGCAGGATCCAGTCAGGGTCCTTCCACTCGTCGAGCGTGCCGCCTTTCTTCTCGAGGTGCCCATGGAGCCCGGCAACCATGCGGCATGACCAGCGCAAGAGCCCCTTCCAGCTTGCCGCCGCCATGAAAGGAACACCGAAGACACGATCCTTGCGCACCGGGTTGTCGAGGTCGTGAAACGGCTGATCGTCTTTCGAGTACCCCGATGCATTGACGGTCACTACCCTACATTAGCGTTCCGCTCCCCGCCAGTTTGCCCAGCGCATGACTATGCGGTGCCCTCCATTGGCGTTGATCCTACAGGTAGAAGTGTGCGTACAAAAAACCCACATTTTCTCTAGAGCTTTTTGGAAACCAATCTCGTTTCTTACATATGGAAGTGCATGAAGGCATTCCTCAAGCGATAGAGCAGGGGGCGAGTGTATGGGGTCTGCCAAGAACCGCCGGGTCAATCTGCCCAGCCCCCCGCGCAGATGGGTGCGCTCCTGCTTCAACGTACAGACGAAGGCGCCAGGGGGTGATCTCCTTCTCTACAACAGTTTCACCGGGAATATCGGCGCCGTTCCCCCTGCCCAGCAGCAGGAAGCACTGGCAGCTTTGGGCAAGGCTGGGGTAACAGGAGAACTGACCGGTGTTTCGGCCGATCTGCGCGACGGTGGCTTCTTGGTTGCAGAAGGCACCAACGAATCCCGGCGTGCCCAGTTGATGCTGAACCAGATGCGGGCACAGCGACTCTTGCACCTGATCCTGATGCCATCGGAGGAGTGCAATTTCCGCTGTGTCTATTGTTACGAGTCATTTGCCAGGGGTAAGATGCTCCCCAAGGTTCGCCATGGCATTAAGACGTTTGTCAACGACCAGGCCCGTCACCTGCAGGAACTGGTGGTGAGCTGGTTCGGCGGTGAGCCCTTGATTGCCCTTGATGTCATAGAAGAACTATCCGGCGCATTCCTGCAGGTTGCGGCCAAACACAGCATCCCCTACACCGCGTTGATGACCACGAATGGCTATCTCCTCACCCCGGAAATCCTGGCCCGGCTGCTGGACTGGCATGTCCACCGGATTCAGGTCACCGTCGATGGGCTGGGCCTGGACCATGATCGGCTCCGTATCCTTAAGGACGGCGGCCCCTCCTTCGCCGTTATCTGGAACAACCTGCGGGCCGCCCGCCAGTTGGACCGGCCGTTCAACCTGATCATCCGGGTGAATTTGGATCCCCGTTCAGCCGACCAGGTGCAGCCTTTCATCGACAGTCTGCAGCAAGAATTCGCCGGCGATCCCCGATTCTCTGTGTTCTTCCGGACTGTGGGGCACTGGGGCGGGCCGAACGATACCACCGTGGATGTATGCGAAGGCAAGGATGCCAACGACCTGCCCTGGCAAGCCGCCACCGATTCTCTACACAGGGGCCTGCCCATTGGCCAGCTTGAGTTCGACGTCCTTCAGCCCACTGGAGCCGTCTGCTATGCCGCCAAGCCAAACTCCTTCGTGATCGGGGCAGACGGGTCTGTTTATAAGTGTACGGTGGCCCTTGACAACCACATGAACCGGATTGGGGAACTCCACCCCGACGGGCACCTGGACCTTGACCTGGACAAGTTTACCCTCTGGGTCACGTCCGATGGCGAACACGATTCGGCCTGCACCAGTTGCTTTTTCCGCCCGGCCTGCCACGGCGCCGCCTGTCCGCTGGTGCGCATTGAATCCGGCCGGCCGCCGTGTCCGGCACACAAGAAAAACATCAAAAAGGTCCTTGAACTGGCCTACAAGCAGAGTCAAGCGTTCCCGGACCGGAGCCGGGGCAGCGGTTTTAACGCTGTCGACTGACGCCACCGGGATGATCCATTTTGGATGGATCAAGGGAGGTGAGTTAATGAAGCGGGTCAACGAGTGGAAGAAGGCTCCCGTCCTGTACGGTAACGGCATCTGCGGTCTTCAATGCGCCAATGTATTCTAGCCGGCGAATTCCCCCTGCTTTTGGCAGGGGGAACCTCTGTTTTGCATTCGGTCCAACGCGGGCCGTTTCAATAATTAGATGCGCAATCCTTGGACTGCACAGAGGGAGGATGCCTGGTGGCCTTACTGCGGAACCGACATTTTTCTCTCCTGCTGGTGAGCCGGTTACTGTCCCAGGTTGGGGATAGCCTGTTTTTTCCGGCCCTGATCTGGTTCATCCAGCAGAAGACCGGGTCATCCGCCGCCCTGGCGCTGACAGGGGTTGGACTGACCCTGCCGGCTGTTTTCGGCGCTCTAATCGGCGTCTATGTTGACCGCTGGAACCAACTCCGAACCATGGTCGCTTGTGATATTGTCCGTTTCTGCCTGATATCCGGACTGTTGTGGTTCGTGTCCGGCCACACTTCATTCAACCAACTGACGGTGATTGTGGTCCTGATCACGGCAAACCAGTTGTTCGGCCAACTCTTTGCCATCGCTTCCAACTCATTTCTGCCCAGCATCGTCCCCGAAGCGCATTTGCCAGAAGCCAACGGGCTGCTCAGCATGGTGGGTCAGGGCTCGATGCTCCTCGGCCTTGGGCTGGGCGGCGTTCTGCTGGACCTGTTCGACCCACGGGTTCTGTTTGGGGTCAACGCCGTCAGTTTCGCCCTGTCCGCCGCCCTGCTAGTCCTGATCCGCCAGCAGGCCGCTGTGCTACGCCCGGCCACTCGGCCAAACTTTTTCGTGGAATTCGTGGGTGGCCTCCGCTTCATCTGGCTCCATGTGTTGCTGCGGTACTCGCTCTTGTTTGTTTTCCTGGTCAACCTGGTGTTTGCGCCGTTCGAGATCCTGCTCACCAAATGGGCCAACACCGTGGTCCAGTCGGGGGCCTCAGTCTTCGGCCTGTACCTGACCGCCCTGTCGCTGGGCACCCTGCTGGGCGGCCTGTGCATCCGGCCCCTGGTCCGGCGCCTGGGGGTGCACAAACTAATGGCCGCCAGTTGCCTCGGCCAGGGCAGTGCGTTCGTGTTATTCACCCTGATCACCCCAGTCTGGTTCGGGGTGTCGGCTCTGCTGTTGTTCGGCGTCTGTAACGCCTGGGTCATGGCTGCATTCACCAGTTGGCTGCAAATGTCCACCCCGGCCCATCTGCGCGGGCGTGTCGGCGGCACCCTGCAGACCCTGATGATGGCCGGGCAACCGGTAGGCATGGCGATGTCCGGGGTGGCCAGCAACAGCATGGAAATCCGCAGCCTGTTCGTGGTCATGGCCCTGCTGACGCTCACCTGCTGCGCCGGCATTGCCCTGGTGCACGTGCCCCTGCGGCAGCGGATCATGCAGAAGTACCAGGGGCAGGCGGGTGTGGCGATGGGTGAGGGGTAACGCCTCAAGGTCCTGGCCGGTAATGGCCAGCAAACCAACGTGTCCTTGACATCTTCGGACCAGGGCCAAACGGTGGTCCGGGGCTGTTCAGTGGGCAGGCACGTGGCATACAATAAGCTTGTTCACAGCCCTACCCGTGGCCCCATTGAAGCGATTGCGTTATTGGCGTTCTTCCATGGACACACGTATATCCATGGGTAGGTTGTGAGCGCTGCCCGAATTGAGGTGATGCCGCCGTATACACGGCGGCATCTCATTTTCATCAGGAATTCGCTAAGACTCACTTTGATATAGTTATAGGTGTGCGGAAAACCATATGTTCAAGTGCTAACGCACTCAGTATAATATACACATAATCATCTGTATTCGGAGGGACACCTGTGCGCCTGAAGGAGCAGGTGGGGATTGTCGTTCGCGAAATGGTTCGCCAGTCTCGGGATGGTGTTTTCTATGGTAGCCCACGCAGCATTATGGAAAGGGTGGGAGTAAGTAGCGGGGAGATGTATAAAGAGTTACGTCGATTGGGATTTATTCGAAGCGGCCGCGCCAAGAAGGGTATCTGGCCCGTACCCGTAAAATATTTGGAACTCTACAAGGATCCGAATAGTCCTATGTAGCATAATCAGGCCGTGAGGAAATCACGCTTTGCAACCGACAGTTGTACATATCGCTGATCGAATTCCAGCACACCGCCAGCCATCTGCCTGGCTCCAGAAAGGAAGACGCCAATGACCTGGGCTGCTTTTCATGAGTTCTTCCGCACAGCTACAGATCGAAAACCCTTTCCCTATCAGAAACGCCTGGCCGTGACCCCTGCTTTCCCGGCCATCATGGATGTACCCACCGGCGCCGGCAAGACGGCCGCCGTAGTTCTGGCCTGGATCTGGCGCCGCCGCTTTCACCCGGACCCCGAGGTGCGGGCCAGCACGCCGCGGCGCCTGATCTACTGCCTGCCAATGCGGGTACTGGTGGAGCAAACGCATGGCGTCATCCAAAGCTGGCTGAATAACCTGAGCTTGCTGCGTTCCGCCAGCAAAGACGAATCGGCACCCCCCGGCCAGGTGGAACTGCATCTCGCCCTGGGCGGGCAGATAGACGACGATTGGCTCCTCTACCCTGAACGGGAGGCCATTATCGTTGGCACCATGGATCTGCTGGTCTCCAGGGCACTCAACCGGGGTTATGCACTGTCCCGCTTCCGCTGGCCCATCGCGTTTGGGTTGCTCAACAACGACTGCCTCTGGGTCCTGGACGAGGTGCAGCTCATGGGAGCGGGTCTGGCCACCACCGCCCAGCTTGCGGCCTTCCGGGACAAGCTGTCAGCGGCGGCTCCCTGTCCTTCGCTGTGGATGTCGGCCACCGTGCAGCCGGGCTGGCTGAAAACCGTAGACTACACCCCGCCGCCGGAAGCCGAAGTATTCCGCCTTGCAGACCGAGACCGTACGTGCCCAGCCCTGGCCAGGCGGCTGCAGGCGACGAAAACGCTCAACCGGCTGGACCTTCCCGCCAGGGCACGGGACCGGACATATGCCCGCGAGCTTGCGCAAGCCGTATTGGCCCGACACCAACCGGAAAGCCTGACACTGGTTGTCGTCAACACCGTGGCCAGGGCAAGGGCCATCTACAATGCACTGCAGCAGCAACTCAGGGGTTCAGGGCCCGAGCTGCTTTTGCTACACTCGCAATTCCGGCCGCCGGATCGAGCACAGCAAACGCAGTTGCTGAGCGCAAGCCTGTCCCCCCAGGGGCGCATCGCGGTCACGACCCAGACCATTGAAGCCGGCGTGGATCTTTCCGCCCGCCTGCTGGTCACTGAACTGGCCCCCTGGGCGAGCATGGTACAGCGTTTCGGGCGGTGCAACCGCACGGGCGACGAGCCACAGGCGCAAGTCCTGTGGGTGGATCTGGACGACCGGAGCTATGCCCCCTACAGCGCCCACGACCTGCAACTGGCACGCGCAACACTCCAGGGCCTGGAGAATCAGTCGGTTGGACCAGACTTATTGCCACAGGTGGCACTGTCCCCGCCAGATCGAGAGGTCCTGCGGCGGCGCGACCTGATCGACCTGTTTGACACCGCTCCTGACCTATCGGGTAACGATGTGGACGTCTCCCGCTTCATCCGTGCAACCTCCGACCTGGATGTCCTGGTCTGTTGGGAGCAGTGGCCTGAGCAGGAGGGGCCCCCGGCCAGCTTGGGCCGCCCGCCTGCCAGTTCACTCTGTTCAGTGCCCGTGAACCAAATGCGCGAGTTTCTGCAGCAGCCTGATCATGCAGCCTGGGCATGGGATCATCTCGAATCCAAGTGGCGCCGCCTGCGCCCGGACCAGCTTCGCCCGGGTCAGGTTGTGCTTATGCACCGTGAAACAGGTGGATACGCACCTGAAACGGGCTGGAATCCAGATGACAAGCGGCCAGTGCCCCCAGTTCCCACCGGCAAGTGGGAGCCGGAAGAAGGTACCGGTGATGATCTCCGCTCCTTCAAACAACGCTCCTGGCAAACTCTCACTGATCATACCAACGCCGTGGCCCAGGAACTCCAGGGCATTCTGACCCGCCTGCCGGAGCTGCATCCCTGGTCCGAGTCCCTCCGTCAGGCAGCACGCTGGCATGACGCAGGCAAGGGGCACTTCATCTTTCAAGCCACCCTGCTGGCACCCCTGAACCCGGCCGAGGCTGACCAGCGCAAGGACACGATCTGGGCTAAATCAGCCCTGTCCCCCCGGCCGCACGGGCGGCCTCATTTTCGCCATGAGTTGGCCAGCGCCCTCGCCTTCCTGCAACACCACCCGAACGGACCCGATACTGGTCTGACCGCCTACCTGGTGGCAGCCCACCACGGCCGCGTCCGTCTGGCCATTCGCGCTGCCCCCGGCGAACGGCAACCGACTGACCGGAATTACCCGCCGGACGCCCGCTTTGCTCTGGGCAACTGTGACGGTGATCCACTCCCCAGTGCCGACCTGGGCAGTGGGGAGTCCCTGCCGCCCACAGAGCTTGTCCTGGCACCCATGGAACTGGGGTCAGCCCGTCAGGGCGTTCCCTCGTGGCTGGAGATGTCCCTGGGGCTGCGAGATCGGCTCGGTCCCTTCCGGCTGGCGTATTTGGAAGCCGTGCTGCGCGCCGCTGACGTCAGAGCCAGTGCCCGCCTGGGAGAGGAGGCAACGCCCGGTGAATGAAACCGGCTGCAAGTTGCTGACCGGCTGTGCACCTGAACCGCTGTCGGGTTATTTGAAAGCGATCGGGGTCCTGCGCCTGGTGGCAGCGCAAGCCGACCCCAAGGTACGCTGCAGTTGGGGCGGCGAAGCCTTTCGCTTGCACACCCACCTGGACCGAGCGGCATTACTGGACTTCTTTCTGAATGAATATCGCCCCACGCCCATCCTTGCGCCCTGGAACGGCGGCTCCGGTTTCTGGGACAACAAAGCTGCCGGCCAGGCTCTGACCCGGATACGAAACGCAACCTCCGCTCGCCTGGCCCCCTACGTTGAAGCGATTCAACAGGCTCAACTGGTGATCAATCGTAATGGCTTGCGCACCAAGCCCGAGAAGGCAACCAAAGACCGGCTGCTGCGGGCGCTGCGGTCAGAACTGCCAGATTCAACCCTGGCCTGGCTGGACGCTACCACCGTGCTAACAGACGAAGCCGCTCGCTTTGCGCCACTGCTCGGCACCGGCGGCAACGACGGCAATCTGGACTTTACCGCCAACTTCATGCAGCGCTTGGATCAGGTCATCCCACTGGACGAGTCACTGCCGAACAATCCCCGCCCAAGAGCCCAGCGCGGCAGAACCGACCCGTCACGGGCCTGGCTGGAGGCGGCGCTATTCGGCACCGGCAACCCGGCCCTTCTCCCTGCGGCCACGGGCCAATACCATCCAGGCGGAGTCGGCGGCGCCAACGCGACACAGGGGTTTGAAGGCACCTCGTTGGTAAATCCCTGGGATTACATCCTCATGCTCGAAGGCACCCTCGTATTCGCCGGAGCCGTAGCCCGCCGTCTGGGCGGTCACGGCCGCACCAGGGCTTCCTTCCCTTTCACCGTTACCACGTCGGCCGCCGGCTCGGGTACTCTCGCCGGGAGCGAAGTCCAGTCGGCCAGAGCGGAAGTGTGGCTGCCGCTTTGGACGCAGCCGGCTACCATGTCTGAAGTAGGCTACCTGTTTGCAGAAGGCCGGGCGCAGGTGGGCCGCCGCCAGGTTCGTACGGGCGTGGACTTTGCCCGAGCGGTAGCTGGGCTTGGCGTCAGCCGGGGCATCGACACCTTCCTGCGCTATGGGTTCGTAAAGCGAAACGGGCTGGCATACCTGGCCGTTCCACTTGGGCGAATCACGGTGCGCGCCCGCCCCCATATCCGCCTGGTGGATCACCTGCACCCCTGGCTCGATGCACTCCGCTCCATCGGCAGGGATCCCCAGGCTCCTGCCCGATTCGCCCGCACCTTGCGCGAGGTAGAAGAATCCGTCTTTGCCTACTGCCAGCGCGGGGAGCCGGATGATCTACAAAAGGTACTCATTGCCGTCGGTCGGGCAGAGCGGGTACTGTCCGTAGGGCGCAAGGGTCCAGGCCATCCGGCTCCCCTCCTTCATCTCTCCCCGGCGTGGCTGACCGCCTGTGACGACGGAACAGCCACCTATCGGGTGGCAGCAGCCCTGGCATCGATTTACCACCAGGAGATCGGCGCCGTGCGGCTGCAAATGGAACCGGTGGTGTGGCAGGGCAGCCGGTACACATGGGCACCGGAAGGCCCGAGTGTCACCTGGAAGGGTGGCGATCTACTCCGGAACCTGGCCGCAGTGCTGGAGCGCCGCTGCCTGGAGGGCGCCCGGCACCGCCTGGCCGGGCTGCCGGCGGCAGGCCGGATCCCGGCCGCTCTGGCTGATGTGCATGCCTTTCTCGAAGGCCTGGTGGAAGATGACCGCCTGACCGATCTGCTCTGGGGGCTGGCTACGCTGCGTTGGGCAGAGCTGACCGACCCGCCCAAGTGGGGCGGCAGACAAGCGGAAACAGTTCCAACGCTCAGCCGCACCTATGCCCTGCTCAAGTGCCTGTTTCTGCCCACGCCCCTGCGGCGCAGTCCGGACTCACCGGCCGTGCGCCCGGACCTGGCTCTGTTGTCCCGTTTGCGAGCCAACGACGTGACCGGCGCCGTGCAGATTGCCTGCCGGCGTTTGCGGGCAGCCGGCTTCACCCCCCTGGCTTCCCGGCATGGCCCCCCTGCCCTTGCCGTAACGGCTGCCCAACAGCCACGCCTGGCTGCCGCCCTGTTAATTCCGGTGTGGGAAACCGAGAAACTGAAGGCACTGATTCTGCCCCCTGCGGCGGAATGAACCCCATGTACGCGTACAGAAAGGACGGGATCCATGTGAACCTGACCGCCCTGGCAAATGCTCCCCGGCTGCTGCTTGAGGCTGACTTGCAGCCGGTGCAGGGCACCCGCTTCCAACCCACCGGTTTTCCCGATCTGGGTGCCGCTACCTATCGCCTTCCCGATGCCAGGGGAACGGAAATGCTCCTGGTGGAATCGAACCAGTCGGTCGCCAACCGCCTTGAGACCGTCTGCTGGGACTTTGCCGCCGGCGATGTGGTGCCCCCCTTGCAGGGCATGCCCTACATTCGCGTGCTGCATAACGACCGCCCGCTGACCAACTCCATTCTTGAGGCGCACCGCATCAACTCTCCCTACATCCTGGAAGGTGCCAACCGGGAGTTTTTCGATCGTCTCCGGGCGGATCTCGCTGCCCTTTCCTTCGGCCCCGTGGACCTGCGGTTACTGGCCAAAGTTGTGGCCCGCTACGACCCCAACGCCTTGCTGCACGGGGTGTTCCTGGCCAAGAAGGAACTGGCCGGCGGGCGGCTGCGGCTGCAGCGCCTGCTATCCGGTTTCATTGAAGCGCAGGACGTGCGTCCTGCTGAAAGCGGCGGCGTCAAAAACGACCGTGTCGATCCTTCCGGCGATACTGGCAAGGGCTTCGGCAACGTACCCTTCCACCGTACGGAGTATGTCGCCGGTAGGATCACCGCTTACTTCAATCTTGATCTGGCCTCCCTGCATGGCTATGCCCTGGAGCCGGCCCTGGAAGAATTTCTGATTACTCTGTCCCTGTGGAAGATCCGTCGGTTTCTGGAGACTGGACTGCGGCTGCGTACCGCCTGCGACCTGACGTGCCAGGGGGATCTTCGGGCCACACAGCCAGCCGGCTTTACGGTTCCCTCCACGGCTGACCTTGCGGCAGCCCTGCCCACCCTCCTGAACTCCATTTCCAGCTTCACCGACCCTCGGGTCACAACGGTCCACTATGTTCCTACGCCCACGAAACCTCGCAAGGATGACGGCGAAAAGTCCGGCGAGCAGGATGGAGACGGCGAATGATCTCGCTCTCACTGCGTTTCATCGCCGGGCGCTACCACGCCACCCCCTGGGGGCGCCACGTGAACGAAGGGGTGCCGGAATGGCCGCCCTCTCCCTGGCGACTGCTGCGCGCCCTGGTCGCCACCTGGAAGCGAACCCTTCCCGATGTTCCAGGCGAGCGTGTGGCCCGACTGCTGACCGCCCTGGCAGACCCACCGGAAATGCTCCTGCCACCGGCCGCGCCCGCCCATTCCAGGCACTACATGCCCTGGTTCAAAAAGGGTCCTGATGATCGGACCCTCATCTTTGACACCTTTGTGGCCGTAGACCGCACCACTCCGGTCATTCTGGCCTGGCCGCAGGCAGCGCTGTCGGCTGACGACCTGACCCTGCTGGAGCAACTGATCACCCGTCTGCCCTATCTGGGCCGGGCCGAATCCTGGTGTGAGGGGCGCCTGACCCATCCGCCCGGCCAGGCCAACTGTATCCCCCTGGGTGATGATGCCGCTGTTCCGGCCAACAGCGAGCCTGTCCAGGTCCTGGTGCCAGCCCCGGCAGAACCGGCTGCCTTGCTGGAATCCCTGCAGATCGAGACCGGCGACGTGCGCGACCGGCAGCGGCGGCTGGAGCCCCCGGGCAGCCGGCGGGTACTCTATGCCCGGGAAGCACTGGCGCTGGCCGCGCACCTGCCCCGCCGCAGCATGATGGGAACAGGCCCGGTTGTGCATGCAGCCCGCTATGCCCTCGATGGCAAACCGCTCCCCCGCCTGATCGACGCCGTGGATGTCGGTGACCTGGCCCGCCGGGCTGCCATGAGCCAGTACGGCCGGTCAAGCCGCCAGCCCATGTCACCCCAGTTCATGGGCCGCCAAACTGACGGCGCTCTGCTGCGTGACCACCGACATGCGTTTTACCTGCCCACTGACGAGAACGGGGATGGTCGAATCGACCATCTGACGGTTTATGCTCCCAGCGGGCTGGAGTCGCTGGAGCGTGCGGCCCTGGGACAAATGCAACTGCGCTGGGGGGCCGGCGAATCGGGACGTTCCCGGGAAGGCGTACGACTATTACTGCTCGGCTTCCTCGGGAAGGACGACTTACCTGCGCACAGCCCCGTTTTTGGGCCCGACACGATCTGGGATTCCCTGACACCTTATGTTCTGCCCCGCTATCCCAAGACATACCGCACCGGTGCACCCAAGCCGAACCAGCGGGGAGAACAGATGGACGGGCCGGAAGACCAGGTGCGGCGGGAGTGGACCCTACGCCGCGCCCAGGACCCATCCCTGCCGGAACTGCTGGCCGTGCAGCGGTTGGACAGGTGTCACCTCAAAGGTACAACCTTGCGCTGGCTGCAGTTCCGCCGCTGGCGGAGCCGTGGCGGCGGCGCCACCAGCGGCTTTGCCTTCGGCCTGAGGCTGCAATTCGCCGGACCGCTTGAGGGTCCAGTGGTACTGGGATACGGCTGCCACTACGGACTGGGTCAGTTTCGGCCGGCGAGGCTATGGTCATGAGCGAGTCTGACGCCATTTCCCCCGTCCCCGAACTCATCCCCGCCCGCATGCTGAATGCGTTCGCCTTTTGCCCCCGGCTGGCCTACCTGGAGTGGGTGCAGGGAGAGTTTGAGGACAACGCGGAGACGTTGGAAGGAACCCTCCGGCACCGGCGAGTCGACGTGGAGGCGGGAGCGCTACCGCAATTTGAACCCGAGGCGGAAGCCGGTGAACACCTGCACGCCCGCTCGGTCCTGTTATCTGGGGCAACATGCGGATTCATTGCCCGCATTGATTTGCTGGAACTGGATGGTCCCCAGGCGACACCCGTGGATTACAAGCGTGGCAAGACCCCCGCTACTCCTGAGCGGGCGTGGGAACCTGAGCGGATCCAATTATGTGCACAGGGGCTCATTCTGCGTGAGCACGGCTACCAGTGTAACAGTGGCGTTCTCTACTTCGTGGATTCCAAGATAAGGTAGAAGTACCGCTTGACGATGCCCTCGTTGAACGCGCGTACGCGCTGGCGCAACAGTTACGGCAAGTGTCTGCGTCAGGGCAAATTCCGCCGCCGTTAGAGGACAGTCCAAAATGTACCGGTTGTTCCCTGGCTGGCATTTGTCTGCCTGATGAGGTCAACCTGTTGGCGTTTCAGCGGCGTGATACCCGGCCGAATGTCAGGCGCCTGGTGCCCGCCCGGGATCTGGGACTACCCCTGTATGTACAGTCTCAGGGGGCCACGGTTGGCAAGCGTGGTGAGACCATTACCATCCGCCAGGAGGGCCGTCTTGTAGAAGAAGTCCGTCTGCTTGATATTTCCCAGGTGTGCTTGTTTGGAAATGTCCAGATAACGGCCCAGGCTCTCCGTGATGTGGCCACCCGAGAGATTCCTGTCTGCCACTTTACCTTCGGTGGCTGGTTCACGGCCATTACCCATGGTTTGGGGCATAAGAATATTGAACTACGCCTGCGTCAATTCGAGACTGCTGCGGAGGCTGACCGCAGCCTGGCCCTCGCCAGAGCGTTTATTTCCGGCAAGGTGCGCAATTCATATACCCTACTGCGACGAAACCACCCGGACTTGCCCACTGAGGTTACAAATGAACTCCGTCGGCTACGTGATCGAATCGCAACAGCGAATAGTCCGGAAACGCTGCTCGGGCTGGAAGGAGCAACGGCACGCACCTACTTCGGCAGTTTTGCCGGTTTGCTGAAGACGGACAAGCGAATCGGTTTTCATTTCGAACACCGTAACCGCCGCCCACCCCGTGATACTGTAAACGCTCTGCTGTCGTTTGTTTACTCCTTGCTGATCAAAGACCTTGTCATTACCCTTCAGGCAGTCGGTTTCGATCCTCACTTGGGCTTTTATCACCGACCACGATATGGCCGGCCTGCCCTCGCCCTCGACCTGGCGGAAGAATTCCGCCCCCTCATCGGGGATTCGGTCGTACTGACCCTGATCAATAACGGTGAAGTGCAGGAGCGGGACTTCCTTCATCGTGCCGGCGCGGTGGCGCTCACGCCCACCGGACGCAAACAGGTTATTGCCGC
>JAKFDK010000073.1:0-19725 GCA_036676195.1 Clostridia bacterium
GAACCACGGGATTCGCCTGCTGTTTCCGCATGGTTTGGAACTCTGCCTCGGAGGAGAGCGGTGAATCATCCCGCCCCTGCCTCGACCACCCGAAATCGGGGTTGCGGCCCGGAATCTGATCAAATGCTGCGCAGGTCGGTGAGAGTCATCCTGACCGGGCAAGGGGCCACGAAGGGCCAGGTGCCATCGATCTCGGTCGGACCGAGCGAGCACCCTTTTCCGCGAACAGGGCCTTTTTCAATCGGTATGGGAACCTCGCTCTTCGCTGTTTCGGGGCGAGAGTCGCTCGTCCGGACACGTCCCGCCCCTTTCCCTCGTTGGGCGCCCGGCCACCTGAGCCATCCCTCGGCTGCCCTCGTCTGCACCCGGGGTGCCCTCGCCGGCCCTCGTCTGCCCTGGTGCCTGGCCCGGCCTGGGCCTGGGTTCGCGTTACTCTTCGGCGGTGGCTACCTGGGGGGATTGCTCGGCCCGCTGGCGCAGGGCTTTCAGGACTTTTTCGGGGGTGATCGGGGCGTCGGTGATGCGCACGCCCAGGGCGTCGGCGACGGCGTTGGCGATGGCGGCGGCGGTGGGGACGGTAGCGGGTTCGCCGATGCCCTTGGCTCCGAACGGGCCGAGGGGGTCGCCGCCTTCGAGGAAGACTTTTTCGACCGGGACGGCGTCCAGAACCGACGGAAAACCATATTCCCGGAAGGTGGCGTTCAGGATCTGGCCCTGGTCCAGCTTCAGCTCTTCCTGCAGGGCGTAGCCGATGCCCATCATCACGCCGCCGTCCACCTGGCCTTCCAGGGACGGGGGGTTGAGGACAGTGCCCACGTCGTGGACGGCGACGATCTTCAGCACCTTGACCCGGCCGGTATCGGGATCAATCTCGACCTCGGCGGCCTGGGCACCGAACAGGTAGGTGGCGGAGATGTTGCCCATATACTGGCTGTCCTGCATTTCGGTGGGCGGGTCATAAAAGGCGTGGCCGATGATAACGTTGCCGTTCTGCCGGAAATGCAGGCCGCGCACGATCTTGTCGTAAGCCGTCCGGTTCTTCGGGTTGGACTTCTGGAACACCATGCGGTCGCGCACGTCCAGGTCGTCCGCCGGAATGCCCAGTTGCTCCGATGCCGCGGCCAGCAGTTGCCGCTTGCATTCCTGCGCGGCCAGGCGGGCAGCGTTGCCGCACACGAAGGTAGCACGGGTGGCGTGTACACCGGTATCCCAGGGCACCAGGGCCGTGTCGCGCGACACCATACGAATATCATCCACACTGACGCCCAGCTCTTCGGCCACAATCATGGCCATGGTGGTGTCAGAGCCCTGGCCCATGTCCGAGGCGCCGGAGAGCACCGTGACCCGGCCGAAGTCGTCGAGTTTGACGATCATGCCGGAACCGTCGGACTTGTAAATACGGGCGCCGCCGCCCACATGGATCAGGCTGGCCAGCCCGACGCCGCGCAGGGGCTGCTTCTGCTCGCCGCGCTTGGCCTTAAAGCCAATGCGCTCAGCCGCCACCTCAATGCACTTATCCATGTTGCAGGTGGTGATCTTCATGCCCTGCGGGGTCACTTCGTTTTCCTGGTTCACGTTCTTCAGCCGGAACTCGATCGGGTCCATGCCCAGCTTTTCCGCCAGCATGTCCATGCTCTGCTCGATCGCCCAGACCGCCTCCGGGTTGCCGTAGCCGCGCATGGAGCCGCTGTAGGGGTTGTTGGTGTAGACCACATAGCCGTCATACCGGCTGTGCGGCACCTGGTACATGCTGGTGAAGCTCTGCATGGTCACCAGGGGCGTGAGCGCGCCCCAGGAGTTGTAGGAACCGTTATCCAGAATGGCCCGGCAGACGCGCACCTGCAGCTTGCCGTCTTTGGTGGCGCCGGTCTTCACATACATCACGTGGGGCTGGCGCGGCCGGCTGCCAATGAACTCTTCCTGGCGGGTAAAGGACATCTTCACCGGGCGGCCGGTTTTGCGGGCCAGCACAGCGGTGACGATTTCAAAGGGGTGCGCCTCCAGGTTCTTGCCGAAAGAGCCGCCGATGGGGGTGCCAATCACCCGCACCTTCGCCCCGGAGATGCCCAGCGCCTCGGCCATTTCCTTCTGGAACAGGTGCGGCGCCTGGGTGGGGGTGTACACCGTCAGGTTCCCGGCCGGGTCCCACACGCTGAGGGTGGCGTGGGTCTCCATGGTGGCGGTGGTCACGAAGGGGACAGTGAACTTCTCCTCCACCACCACATCGCACTGCTTCAGGGCCGCGTCCGGGTCACCGTGTTCGAAGTGGTAGTGAACGGCGATATTGTTGGTGCGGGGCACCACCTGCTTGCCGGCCACATCCATCCACTGCTCGGTGTGCACCAGCGGGCTGGTCGGCTCCATGGCCTGCTCGGGGTCGAACACGCCCGGCAGGGGCTCATACTCCACCTGCACCAGTTCCGCCGCCTCGCGGGCGGTTTCCTCGTCGACCGCCGCCACCGCGGCCACCGCGTCGCCCACGCAGGAGACCTTGGTGTGCAGGGGGCGGTTGTCGAAGCGGAAACCGATCTTGCGGTTCGGCATGTCGGCAGCGGTGACAACGGCCTTCACCCCGGGCAGGGCCAGGGCGGCCGTAGCGTCGATCCGCACCACCCTGGCGTTGGGGTACGGGCTGCGCACCAGCTTGCCAAAGAGCATGCCCGGCATGGTCATGTCGGCCAGGTAGTCCATCTTGCCGGTAACCTTGAACAGGGCATCCTCACGGGGGGTGGGCTTGCCCAGTACGCTGAACGGCTTGCTCATGCCCCTGCCCCCCCGGCCATCTTGGCGGCTGCCGCATTGATGGACTCGATGATCTTGTGGTAGCCGGTGCAACGGCAGAGATTGCCGTGGATCGCTTCTTTAATTTCGCCCTCAGTGGGGGTCGGGTTCTCCCCCAGCAGACCCACGGCCGACATGATCATGCCCGGGGTGCAGGCGCCGCACTGCAGGCCGTGGTGCTCGACAAATGCCTGCTGGATTGGGTGCAGATCTGGCCCGTTGCTCAACCCTTCAATGGTACGCACTTCCTTGCCGCTGGCGGCCAGGGCCAGCACCAGGCAGGAAGCGACCGGCTGCCCGTCCAGCAGAACGGTGCACGAGCCACACTCGCCGAGTTCACACGACCGCTTGGTACCGGTCAGGCCAAGCTGGTTGCGCAAAAGATTGACCAGGGTCGTGGTGGCGTAAACCTCGGCCTCCATGGGATCGCCGTTGACGGTGAGCGAGACCTTGTATTTCATGCGCGTCCCTCCGGTCTCTAGCTGTGGCGGGAGTCCTCGACTCGCTTGGTCTTACGTTCAGAGCGGGGCAGGGCGCCAAAGTCCACCACTTCCACCTTCAGGGTCACCCGCAGCAGGCTGTGGATCTTGTCCTCCAAGCGGCGGGTGAGGGCAGAGCGGTCGGCGGACTGGTTCGGGTCGGCCTCGACCCGGACCACGCCGAAGTCCTTGCCCTCATGGCGGCTCAGTTCAATGCGATACTCGCTGCTCAGCCCCTCGGTCTGGCTGATGATCCGGTCCACATCGCCGGGGTAGAAGAGCACGCCCTTGAGTTTGACGGCGTCGTCGCAGCGGCCCACGATCCGGTCGACCCGGGGCATGGCCGAGCCGCACTCGCAGCGGCCGGGGATCAGCCGGGTCAGGTCCCGGGTACGGTAGCGGATCAGCGGCATGGCTTCCTTGCGCAGGCTGGTGATCACCAGTTCGCCGATCTGCCCTTCCGGCACCGGCTCACCGGTCTCCGGGTCCACAATTTCAAACAGCAGGTAGTCGGCCCAGTAATGGATGCCACTGTGCAGGTGGCAGTCCAGGCCGGTGCCGGGACCATAGGTCTCGGTCATGCCGATGATGTCAAAGGTTTCAATGCCCAGCAGTTCCTCAATGCGCCGGCGCATCGCATCCGACCAGCGCTCGGAACCGATCAGACCCTTCTTGAAGAAGTGCTTGTCGGCCAGACCCCGCTTGTGCAGTTCTTCGCCCAGGAACAGGGCGTAGGAGCTGGTCGAGGTCAGCACCGTGGAGCGGAAATCCAGCATCAGCTCAATCTGCAGGTCCGAGGCGGTGGGACCCACCGGCACCACCATGGCGCCATGGCGCTCGGCCCCCAACTGGAACCCGATTCCGGCCGTCCACAGGCCATAGCCGGGGGTCACGTGCACCCGGTCCAGGTTGGTGACGCCGGCGTACTTGTAACAGCGGGCCATCATCTCGGCCCAGTCATCCACGTCGGTGGCGGTGTAAGGGGCGACCGTGCGGCGCCCCGTCGTCCCGGAAGAGGCGTGGATGCGCACCACCTGCTCCTCCGGCACGGCCAGGATCGAAATCGGGTAATTGGCCTGCAGCTCGGCCTTGGTCAGAAAGGGCAGTTTGGTGATGTCGGCCAGGGTGCGAATCTGGCCAGGCTTTACGCCGGCGGCATCCAGCTTGTCCCGGTAAACTGGACTGCCGTGATAGGAATGGTGTACGGTCCATTGCAGCCGTTCGAGTTGATAATCTGCCAGTTGCGCCGGCGACCAGGCCGGTTCCGCTTTCGCCGCGGACATGTGTAAATCCCTCCCGGTTACTCTTTGGCAGCAGTTTCCGCTCGCAGTACCACCAGGGCATCGGCGGCCACCGGCCCGGCCGGGCCGACAATCAGCGGGTTCACATCAACTTCAGCCACCTGTGGGTTGGCAGCAACAAATTCACTGACCGCCACCAGGCAACGGGCCACCGATGTCTGGTCGAGGGCGGCGCTGCCGCGGTAGCCCCGCAGCAGGTGAGCAGCCTTGGAGCCGGCTACCATCTCCTGAGCCTGCTCCAGCGTGAGCGGCGCCGGCGCCAGGGCCACATCGCCCAGCAGTTCCACCAGCACGCCGCCCGGACCAAAGGCCACCATGTGGCCGAAGGTCGGATCCCAGCGGGCGCCAATGATCAGTTCCACCCCGGGCGGCGCCATTTGCTGCACCAGGTAGGGGCCGTCGCCAAATTTCGCCGACAGTTCGGCATACGCTGCCTCCAGGGCGGCGGCATCGGCCAGGCGCAGGCGTACCCCGCCGACCTCGGTCTTGTGCAGCAGGTCAGCCCGGCAGATTTTCAGGGCCACCGGGTAGCCCACTTGCTCCGCCGCCGCCAGGGCGCCGGAAAGGGTGTCAACCCGCGCCTCGGCCGTGACCGGCAGGCCGTACCGGGCCAGGGCTGCCTTGGCGTCGTACTCGTCCAGGGCGCCGGTGAGCGGGGCCGTGGGCGCCGGCGGCACACTGGGCCGGGGGGCAGCCGCCCGCTTTTGCAGGGCCACCCGCTTCACCAGGGCATGGAAGCCGGCCACCGCCCGCTCCGGGGCGGCGTAGTTGGGGATGCCGTGCTCGTCCATGGCCGCCTGAATCACAGGCGCCGCCGTGACCAGGGCCACCACCGGCTTGTTATGGTTGGCCTGGGCCGACGTCACACCGTTGGCGAACTCGGGGAAGTCCAGACCCAGGTTGATGAACAGGCCGCCATCCACCGCCGGGTCGGCCAGGATCGCATCGAGCGCCGGGGGGATGTTGGGCGGATTGATCTGCGGGGTCAGGTCCACCGGGTTGGATACGGCGGCAAAGTCCGGCGTCAGGAGACGCAGGGCGTCTTTGGTGGCGGCGGACAGCTCCGGCACCTTCAGGCCGCGCTCCTCGCAGTGGTCGGCCGCCAGCACCGACGGGCCGCCGGAAATGGTCATGATCGCCAGGCTGTCGCCCTTGGGCAGCCGGTGCCCGTGGGCCGCCAGGGCCGCCAGGGAGTCAAAAAATTCGTCGGCCGACCGGGTCCAGAGCACGCCGCAGGCTTCCAGGGCCGCCCGGTAGACCCGCTCCTCGCCGGCCAGGGAGCCGGTGTGCGAAGCGCTGGCCCGGGCACCGGCACCGGTGCGCCCGCCCTTGAGCGCCACCACCGGCTTTTTGGCCGCCACCCGCCGGGCCACTTCCATAAAGCGGGGGCCGCTCTTGATGCCTTCAATGAAGAGCCCGATGCAGGTCGTCTCCGGGTCGTCGCCCAGGTACTCCAGCAGGTCGGCGTGTTCCACATCGGCCGTGTTGCCAATGGAGGCGAACTTGGCCACGCCCAGGTCGCGCTGGCGGGCGTCGGCAAAAAAGAGTCCGCCCATGGCCCCGGACTGGGAGACGAAGCTGACCCCGCCCACCTTGGTCGGCAATGACCAGAAATAGCTGCCGTTCAGCTTTCCGGCCGGGTTATAGACGCCCATGCAGTTCGGCCCGATGATCCGCATTCCCGCTGCCCGGGCGGTGGCGCACATTTCGGCCTGCAGATCCTTGCCGCCCTGGCCGGTCTCGCCAAAGCCGCTGGACAGGATGACCGCGGCCTTGACCTGGGCAGCGGCGCAGGCCCGGATGGCCGCCGGCACTTCGGAGTTGGGAATGGAGATCAGGGCCAGGTCCACCTGCCCGGCCAGTTCACTGATGCTGGTCGCCGCCGGCAGGTCGCACACCACGCCCCCCCGGGGATTGACGGGGTAGATCGTGCCGGTATAACCGTAGTCGATCACGTTCTTGAGCAGGGTATGTCCCAGCTTGCCAGGACTGGCGCTGGCCCCGAGTACAGCTACGCTGCGCGGGTGAAAAAATGCATGGAGGGACACAGAACCACCTCACCCTGCCTATACTGCAAATTGCGTGCCAGCCGGGGGAACCGGCACCCCATGCGGCCTGCCCGCCTTCGGAACCGTCCAGAAAGCCGAATTTCTTTGAACCTTGGTTCTAAGTGTTAGAAATCTAGCAAACGCTCGGTCAATCCACCCCCTGGCGGCGGTGGTCGGGGGTGATTTTTGCTCCCCCGGGCGGTGATCTGACCGAAATTTATCATCTGTCCACCCTCGGGGCCTGCCGGCCACCGTCCGGCTATGGTCAACCAGGGCCCACATCCCCTGGAAAGCTTTAAATTCATGAATCTCTAGTTCTAAGTGTTAGAAAATCCTACACAGAGCCAAAGTTCGCTTTACAATGCTGGGGTAGGGCGGCAAAGCCGGCCTGACGGCAGCAGGGTTTTTGCCCTATGCTTCGGCGGCGCCGTACCGTGCAAAAGTTGACGATTCGGCCAGGAGATCAGGCGCAGGGACTCAGCGCAGCAAACCAGGAGTACTACGGCACAAGCCAGGGGAGGAAACCAGCAATGGCAGAACGGATTGCAATCATCGGGGCCGGGCGCATGGGGGTGCCCATGGCGCAGGTACTGTCTGCAGCCGGTTATACGGTTGATATCGTCGATCTGAAGGACCGGCCGGAACAGGCATTTGCTCAGCTCCAGGCCCAGTCCAGGGCGGAGATTGCCGCCAACGTGGAGCTACTGAAGGAAGAGGGCATGGCCGGCGACGGCTATCTGGACGACGTGCTGAGCCGGATTCAGTATCATCAGGGCATGGGTCCGTACCTGGCGGCGGCAGACTGTGCCTTTGATGCCCTGCCGGAACGCCTGGATGTAAAGGAACCGGCCTTTCGGGAGCTGGGGCAGTGGCTGCGGCCGGACTGTGTGGTCGGGTCCACCACCAGCACGCTGCCGGCCAATGTGCTGGCCAAGGCCCTGCCGCATCCGGAGCGGTTTATGGTCACCCACTGGCTGAACCCGGCGGCGATCATGCCGCTGGTGGAGGTCGGCCCGTGCGACGCCACCACGCCGGAATATCTGCAGGCCATGCTGGACTTGCTGCGCCGGGCCCGGAAGGTGCCGGTGGTGTGTAAGCCCCGCCCCGGTCTGATTGTGCCGCGGCTGCAGACCCTGATTATGAACGAGGCTGCCCGCATGGTGGATGAGGGCGTTGGCACCGCCGAGGAGATCGACAAGGCAGTGAAGGTGGGCCTGGGTTTCCGCTACCTGGTTTTGGGCCTGCTGGAGTTTACCGATTTCGGCGGGGTGGATACGCTTTACTACGCCAGCCGGTACCTGAGCCGGGAGATCGGCAGTGACCGGTTTGCCGCCCCGCCTGGGGTCACGGAGCGGATGGAGAAGGGCGAGATCGGACTGAAGTCCGGCCAGGGCTACTACGACTGGCGCACGCCGGAAATGCAGCAACTCGACCGGGAGGCCCGGCGGCGCTACCTGCACCTGCTGAAGTTTATGGGGCTGATGTAGCAGAAATAGAGCGGGGCCGTCTTCCTTGCCCGGAAGACGGCCCCGCCTGCTGATGCGGGTCAGAGACGCAGTGCTGTTTACCGTTGACACTTAATACATTTATATGTTCATATAATCACGATCACACCTTGTGATACACAGTTTTTATATAAGGAGGAGAATCTATCCATGCCACTCAAGAAGCGTGATCTGACCCTGACCCTGGCCAGTACAATGGTTGGCCTGACTCTGGGTGTGAGCGGACTGGCCCTGGCCCAGAGCCCTTCCTTCCGCGATCTGCCTGCCGACCACTGGGCCGCCAAAGCTGTGCATTACCTGGCCGAGCGGAATATCATCAAGGGCTATGAGGATCAGACTTTCCAACCCAACAAGCCGGTCACCCGAGCGGAGTTCGCCCAGGGCCTTTATCAAGCGAAAACAGCCCCGAACATCGTTCAGGCGCCGCTGACCGAATGGAACCAGGATCTGCCTTCCCCCCGGATTGACCCGGAGGCGTACGTGAGCCAGGGCGCCACCGTCACCGGTGACGTGACCGTTGAAAAGAACGTATTCGTAGCCCCCTCCGCCTCCGTGCGCGGTGACGAGGGCCGGCCCATTGTGATAAAAGAAGGCAGCAACATCCAGGACGGCGCCGTGATCCACGGCCTGGAGAACTCCAAGAACGCCGCCAACCGCTACCCCGGCCCCGACGGGAAGGAACACTCAGTCTATGTAGGCCGGAATGTCTCCGTTGCCCATGGCGCCCTGGTGCACGGCCCGGCGATTGTCGATGATGACACCTTCCTGGGCTTTAACGCCATTGTGCTCAAGGCCAAGGTGGGCAAGGGTGTTTTCGTTGGCCATGGCGCCATGGTCATTGGCGTGACGGTGGTGGATAACAAGTTCGTCCCCAACGGCGCCGTCATTGACACCCAGGAAAAGGCCGACGCCCTGCAGGAAAAGACTCGGGCCAACGAGGAGTTCGCCGCCGAGGTCATTCACGTAAACCAGGCCTTCGCCCGCGGCTATCGCGATCAGCCGGCGGGGCAGCAGCCTGGCCACACCGCGCACTAGTCACAGCCACGGCTGGCCTCAGGTTTGATCCAATTGACTTACGTCCAGGGACAGAGGGGCATACCCGTGTAGGCGGAACGGAGTGGAAGTGGGCGACGTCTCCTTTATGTACGGCATCTGGGCGGTGGGAAGATACGGTCGGCGTGAAGGGAAGTTGGCAGGAGTAAGCTGGTCACTCGCATTGGATCCGGTATCTGGCCCTCGCCGGGGTCCTGTGCCGGTCGTCTCAGGAGCGACGACCAGCCGATCCCTACGGCACGCGGCCCGAGGCGCCTCGGCCACGATCCGGGAGCGGGCGGACTTGGCTCGACCGGGCCGCCCGCCTGGATATCGAGGCCGGTGGGTACGGCCAGTGCCAGGCCGGGAGGTTACTGGATTGCGGGCAACCAGCAGGCATCCGAGCTGGGCCACGTCTTTGTCATTGCGTCTTGGGGGGACCTGCGGCCACTGCTCCCGCAGGAGTTGCTGGCCCTCGTGGACCTGGCACAGGGGTGGCAGTTTGCGGACTGGTGGGGCGACTTTCATCTGACCCGCCCCCTGGGGCAGAACGAACAGGCCTGGCGGATGATCGTGGCCTTCCAGACCCAGTAGCTTCGTCCGCAAACGTCTGCCTGTCGTCCGACAGCCCCATACCTTCGTCCGCAAACGTCTTCCTAGTCCGACAGCCCCATACCTTCGTCCGCAAACGTCTCCCTATCGTCCGACAGGCCGGTACCTGCTGCCTGCTGCACGGGGACGTGGCCATCGGTCCGCCCAATCAGACAACAGTTCAAGCAGCTCTGCCTTTCGTTTATAGAAACCATTCCTTCCATATATAGTATTACTTAGATAAATGCAACATGTGAATAATTCAAAGTATTCCACGTTGCATCCAATCTTGGTATTATTTACTTGTTCGCAGACGAAAGGGGGATTGTGGAATGGTACCAGAATCGCTGCCCCCGGCCCAGAGCCAGCCGAGCCTGCGTAAGGCACAGCCGCTGGACTGAGTGCGGTAACCGTGCGCTTTCGGAATATGAAAGATCCGGAACTGGTGCTGCACTGGCGTAGCTATGTGGCCGAGTCCTCCTCCCTGGCGGCCCTGCTGATCGGCCAGGTGTCCCAGGAATCCGGCACCGGCACCACCCGCCCTGATGCACTGATTGTCAATGAGATTGAAGGCGCCCCGGACGACCTGGCCCTGGTCCCGACCCTGAACAAAAGCTCCGCCCACCTCCCGGTGACCTGGGTCCAGGACGGAGCCAAGGCCCGCATTAACCTGAAAAAGCTCCTGATGGTCCGCCGCTTCCCCATTCCCAAGGGAACCAGGGTCCACATTCCCATCTCGGCGGAAAGCCTGGAAGGCGTGGGGCCGACCATCGCCGTCCATTTTGGTCAGGCACAGTTTGAGCCCATCGAGCGGAGCAAGCGCCTGAACCGCCGGGACACCGCCGTGCCGGTAGCGGCCCCCGGCAGTGACCCGGACCCGGCATAAAGGAGCGGCTGTACCGAGCCGGAACCAGCAGGGACGCCCAACCTGGGCGTCCCTGCTGGTTTGCTGTTTCCCGTGACACGGTGGGTCTCCGGAGCCGCCCAGCGGCCGATGCTACCGGCCCACCTGGTCCCGGATCCGGACCACCAGCACAGCGGCCTGAGCCCGGGTGGCCGTGGCCGGCGCACGGAAGCTGCCGTCCGGGAAGCCCTGCATCAGATCGGCGTTTGCGGCCAGGCGGATGGCGGACAGCGCCCAGTCGGGGATTTCCGCCAGGTCTGTAAACAGCCGTTCCTCCGGGGGCGGCAGAACAACCCCCTGATAAGCAGCCTCCCGCACCGCCAGAATCGCCAGTTCTGCCCGGGAAATCCCGGCATCGGGCCGGACATTGCCGTCCGTGTAACCCTGCACCAGGCCCACCTGTGGTAGCCCCGCGCCCAGTCGGGAATCTGGTCCTGGTCGGCATAGCAGCCAGGTATCCACATCTGGGGCCAGCCCCAGGGCCCGGCCAGCATGACCACAAACTGCACCCGGCTGACCGGCTCGTCCGGCCGGAAAGTGCCGTCCGGGAAGCCACGGAGCACGCCTGCCTGCACCAGGTTGCGGATGTGCTCCTCGGCCCAGTAACCGGCGATATCGGTCATTGCCGCCTCAGGGGCCGTGACGCTGCCGCCGGTTGCCCCGCCCCGACCCGCATTCCCCACCGCGTCTGCACAGCCAGAACGGCGCCGGCGCTCACCTGGAAGGTCACGGTCGGCCGGGTGGTATGCCCGCCGCTGCGGCCCTGGGGCGGGGCGCGCCCGGCCAGTGGTGGTGGCAGCAAGCTCAGTCCGGCATTCGGTTCGCCAACCCTACTCCCGGACTGGATAATCACCCTGCAGGGAAATAATGAAGGTCAGACCGAGGTAAGGCTGCATGTTGTTATGTGGCTGGCCACCACCCGCAGGCGCTATGGCCTGGCTACTCATGGTGTCTCCTGCGGTTGGCGAGTACAACGCGCCCTTCCCCCTTTGCGATACGGCCCAGACCGCGCCGATCGGACTGGCTGTTGCGGCGGTACTTGAACTGCACCCGGGCTGGTGGGCATGTGCGGGGAGCCCGGACTCTGACAGCGCCACCGTTGCTGCCCCGCCGCTCTTCCCCAGATCCCGCTTCGACAGGCCAGCGCCCTGCCCCTGCTGCATGGGTGCGCGGCCCTGCAGGTCGGGCAAGGCGAAAGTGCTCTTCCCATCGCCGCCATAGGTGGTGCCGAGCACGGAAAAGAGCGCCGTGTTTTGAGAAATCGCCAGGGTCTGGCCGTTGCATAGCGCCCAGCCCCTGGGCGCAAAGTTACCGGCAAATATCCGGATTTCACCTACATACGAGTCTGACATGGCTCATTCCCTCACTTCAGTTTCGGGATGGGAAGATGCCCTGAAGGGCGATGATGAAGTTCAGGACCAGATACGGCTGCATGTTTTCGTGCGCCTGACCGCCACCTGTTGACTGGATGGCGCTGGGGTGCATCTGCCCGTTGGGCGAGTTGCCATAGGCATTATCTGGCGTAGTCGCCCAGTAGTTATTCACAGGCGAGGTCGCATCCGCCGCGTCGCCACCCACCGCCGTGTGCGCGTGGGCGGGCATTTCCGCCACGGTCAACGTGTGTGCTTCCTCCCCGTTCACCTCACCCCAGGTAATGCCGTTGCCAATGTGAACAGGCGCGCGCCCACGCAAATCCGGGAGAGCGAAGGTCCTCTGTCCATCGCCACCATAGGCGGTTCCCAGCAGCGCATACAGCGCCTGATTCTGCATAATGGGCAGCAACTGGCCGTTGCACAGGGCCCAGCCCTGCGGTGCAAATGAAAAGGCAACCAACCGGATTTCACCCAGAAACGGTTCTGCCATGCTCACTCCTCCATCACCTGTGGACTTGCCGCCAGCGCTGCTGCCGTTAGGACTGTTGCGGAAAGATCCCTTGCACTGCGATGATCATGTTAACCACCAGAAAAGGCATCACATTGTCGTGCGGCTGACTTCCCCCCGCCGGCTGGACGGCGTTGGCGTTCATGGCCTGGTTGGCGTCAGCCGCCAGGTACTGGTTCCGGCCCGACTTTGCCCATACGCCGCCGGCGGCGCCTTTCTGGACGCCTGGTTCTGATTGGGCCAGCACGGGATGGACGTGGGATGGAAGGTGGTTCGTTGTCAGGGTCACGCTTTCCGTACCGCCGGCCTGAGCAAAGCTGTACGACGTGCCCGAGCTGGGATTTGTGCCCTGGTGAATCGGAATCCGGCCGCGCAGGTCGGGGACGGCAAACGTGGTCTGCCCATCGCCGCCATACGTTGTGCCAATCAGGGCAAACAGCACTTCGTTCTCACTGATGGAAAGCAGTCGCCCATCGCACAGCGCCCAACCTTGGGGGGCATAGTTGCCACCAAACATGCGAATCTCCCCGATAAATGCGTCCATCTGGGTCCTCCTTTCAAATCCGCGGGCGGTTGAAAACCGCTTCATAAGAATAGCCCTGTGCGTCCTGGCCAACGGGAACCACGAACAGGTCGAATACCCCCAGCTGGTCGTGCTCCATCCGATAGATCCGCTGCGGCAGAAACGGGTCAAGGGGACCGCGAAACACGGCGGCGAACTGCTCGTGTTGTGGCGACGACCCCAGGTCGCGCACCTGAATCAATTCCATCTCTGCACTGCTGCCTGCAGCTCCGGGGTACACACGAAACGTGCTGTAAACCTGTTCGGTGAAAATGGTAAGGGTCAACCTGTCCAGCATTGCTCAACCCCCACGTGTTGCGGCCCGCCACTCCATGGCATAGTGCGTGCCGTTCTCCCCTGCCACACAAAAACCAAGCCGTTCATACAGGCGCCGGGCCGGGTTGTTTTTCATGACCTGAAGCTGGAGGGTCTTGCCGGCCTGCGCCGCTTCCGCCTGAAGTTCCTGCACCAGCAGGGTGCCAAGCCCGGCCCGACGGAACTCCGGCAACAGGGCTATATCCGCCAGCCGGATGGCCTGTTCTGCCCTCACCACAATCAAACGGCCAACCCGCTGGTCGTGGTGAACCACGACACGGTGATCCGCATCCGGGTACTGCCGTTGATAAGAAACCTGCTGTGCACGCCACTGCATCCTGAGAAAGGCATCCTGTTGGGCCGCATCCCAGCCCCAGGCGGCCACTTCCTCGCTCCGGGTACTGGCGTAAACCTGAAACAAGTAAGCCTCGTCATCCGGACAGACCGGAACGGTACGCAGCATAAGTCCCTCCTGGCAACCCCGTAGGCGACTAGTCATACCCGCAGGGTTGCTTGCCGTCGCAACAGTATTCACTAATGGCTATTAACTCAATCTAGCATCTACGACCGCTAGTGTCAAAAGGAGTTTCAACTATTGTGATTCCCCAAAAGGCTGTGCCGGTGGGAGGGACGCTGGTCTGTGCTGTGCAAGGCGTGGTGGCGGGGCGCCCGGTGTTGGAGCAGTACGAAGAGGTGGAATAAGTCAGGAGTCGCCAACAATACCGCCAAGCGGGCCGTCGCCCAGAATAAAGGGTGACGGTCCGCTTGGCGAGGCTGCTGTGTTCCTGGCAGGACATAGCTCTGGCATGCGCTGACTGCCCGCTTGGACGAGTACGCGGTTCCTGTTACGCTCTGGCTGAATCGTGGGACCAGCAAACAATGAATTTAATAGATTCCCTGGCCGGTGTCGGTCTATTTCTAATATATATACCTGTTGATTTTTTCAATCCATTGAAATAGCATTGGGACAGACCAGAGGCAAGGAGGGAAATATCTTGGCGAATATCACGTATGCGGGCTATGGCGTCTGGAACAGCACGGTAGACGTAACCCAGGTCATTAAGCAGCAGTATACGGGCGGCATCACGAAGTTCGTTGCATCGAACACCCTGGTTAGCGACCCGGCCCCGGGTGAGCGGAAGTACTTGTACGCGGTGTGGAAGTCCGGAAGTGCCTCCTACTCCGCTGTCGTCGGCGAGAACGACGGCCGGGGCATCAGTTTGAGCCCGGCACCGGCGAGTCCGAGCGATATCCTGTATGCCGGCTATGGCGTCTGGAATTCGACCCAGGACGTGACATCCCGGATGCAGCAGTTGGCCGCACGGAAGGAAACCACGTTCACGGCTTCTAACAACTGGGTCACAGGCGATCCGGCGGCCGGCGAACGCAAGTACCTTTACATCGTATGGAACGAGAACGGTATCACGAATTCCGGCGTCGTTGGCGAGAGCGACGACCGCGGCGTCACCCTGCCCGCACCGGCGGTCAAGCCGACCATCGAGATTGCCTATGCCGGGTATGGCGTCTGGAACCAGACGTATGACGTGACGACAGCCTTCAAGCAAAGGTATGACCAGGGCATGCGCAAGTTCACGGCTGACAACTCCTACGGAGGCGACCCGTCTCCCGGCAATCGCAAGTATCTGTTCGCGATCTGGAAGATTGGCGGCGTCAGCTTCTCTGCCGTGGTGGGAGAGGATGACAGCCGCGGGTTGATGTTGCCGTAACGGAAACCTGATGCCCTGAATCAGGACGCATACCCAGGGGCGCGATCCAGTCGCGACCCTGGGTTTTTCGCGGTGCAGTGCTCTCACGCATGATGGCTCTCGACATCAGCCGGATTTGCTGCCTACGGCCGGGGCGGCTGCACCAGCACGAAGGCGTTACCGTACAAATCGGCAAAGACCGCCCCGACGCCATAGGGCTCGTCCTTGGGCTGCCTCAGGATGTTCACCCTGAATCCCTCCCCGAGGGGCCTTCCGTCAGTTTTTCCGCCCTGTGGCGACGCCGCAACGTGGAAAAAATGACGCTACTCCCCCAACACGACTCCCAGGAACCGGTTTGGGGCGGTTTTGGGGCGGCCAAGACGCACCCAACTACCCTGAGGGGTATATTTTGGCGCCTTTGCCACCAGCAGCGTCAGTTTTTCCCATTATCTCTCATGAGTACCCAGGGGAAATCTGACGCAATTGCCGGAATCGGGCTGCTCGGGCGGCGGGACTCATAGAGAAAGGAGGAGCCCGGCCAGGACCGACGAAGATCGCCTTATTTAGGCGGCGACACGCTGGGTACAGGTATGATGGCCTTCAGAGGCCGAAGGCGTGTCCGAGCGAGGTGACTGCCCGTGATCTCCCCCCTGGTTGTGACCAAATGTACGCCTCCCCCACCCAGATCGCATGGACTCGTTCGAAAACAACTGCTGGAATACCTGTTGCCAGGGCTGGAACGAAAACTGACGCTGATCTCTGCCCCCGCTGGCTTCGGCAAATCCACTGCAGCGGCTGAATTGGTGCGGTTCTCGGGTCGCCAGGGAGCATGGCTGAGTCTTGAACGGGCAGATAATGATCCGGCGCGCTGGGGGGCCTACCTCGTAGAGGCATTCCGACAGTCTGGCCTGCCGGTTGGTGACCAGGTGCAAGCGTTGCTGCGATTCGACGCACCGTTTTCACTTGAACCACTCATGGCGGCGCTCATCAACGTGGCCGCAGCCTCCAGCCGTCCCATGCTGCTGGTGCTGGACGATTATCACCACATCGAGACGAGTGACATTCACGAGGCCGTGGCGTTCCTGCTCAACCGGATGCCGCCAAATTTTCACCTGGTGATCGCCACGCGCACCCGTCCACCACTGCCACTGGCGCGGCTCAAGGCCAGTCGCGACATCACAGAAGTTACGGCTGCCGACCTTCGATTTACACCGGAAGAGGCAACGGTGTTTCTGGGCGACGTGATGGCACTTGAGCTGCCGCCGGACGGCGTAACCGCTCTGGTAACCAAAACAGAAGGCTGGGTGGCGGGATTACAACTGGCAGCACTCTCCCTGGAGGGAACTGCTGACTGGAAGTCGGGCATCAGCCGATTCGACGGTCGTAACCCTGACCTGCTCGATTACCTCCTTGAAGAGGTTTTTCATAAGCAACCGATTCCCGTCCGCACCTTCCTCCTGCACACGGCCATCCTGGCCCGGCTAAATGGTCCCCTGTGTGACGCGGTCACCGGGCTGTCGGGCAGCCATCGCATGCTGCAAGCGCTGGAGGCAGCCAACCTGTTCCTTTTCCCACTCGACTCAGAACGAACCTGGTACCGGTATCACGCTCTCTTTGGTGAATTCCTGGCTGCCCGACTGACCCAATTACGCACTGGATCAAGCGCCTGCCCCAGACAACGCTCCGGCAACGACCACATGTAGCCTTACTGGCGGCCTGGATACTGATTGGCAGCGGTGACGTTCAGGACGAGCACGCCTTTGCCCAGGCACTGGATTATTTGGCCATGGCCTCACAGCAACTCAAGCGTGGCGACGTTTCACACCCGGACATTCGTGAAAGTCTTGGGGTAGTTGCGGCGGTGCGGACAGCGCTGGCGCCGTGGGCACCTCGCCTCCAACTCCCCACCGGCATCAAACAGGATGCGGTCCGCGCCGCTCAGTGTGCCAGGGAGGCCCAGCAACTATTACCGGAGGCAAGTTTCTTTTGGCGCTCCGTGGTCAGCAGCAGTCTTGGTGGGGTCTACCTTGGAGCAGGCCATGTTTCCGGCGCCGCACAAGTGTTTAGAGAGGCCGCCAGGTTCGGAGCCTTTGGCGGCCACCTGGCAGCCGCCCTGGCGGCCCTGCACAAGCATGGTGAACTGCTGACCGCCCTCGGGTGCCTACACGAAGCGGATGGGGTTTACCGTGAAGCGCTGAGCCTGGCAGCGGAGCCAGGGGGAAATTCGCTTCCGATCCTGGCTGCGGTTTACCTGGGCCGTGGACGCCTCCGCTACGACTGGGATGACCTGGACCGAGCGACCGACCTGGTTACCGAAGCCCGCAAACGATACGAAGCCAGTGGTCGGGTTGCACCTGAGGCGCTTCTCACCTTGGCCCGCATTCATCAGGCCAGAGGTGCGGCTGCCGCTGCTCGCAGGCTCCTGGATCAGGTCGAGGACCAACTGGTTTACCAACACCAACGGCGGACGAATATAGCCGCAGTCTGGCCGGAAGGTGTTCGAGTTCTTCTGGCACAGGGAGATGTTGCCGGCGCTCGCCGATGGATTCACTCTCTGGGGGTTGGACTCGACCGGCCGCCCGATCTGTGGCGCTCCCCTGAGTACCTGGCCCTGGCAAGGGTCCTGGTAGCCGAGGGGCAGGTGCATGCGGCCCTCGGCTTGCTGCATTCGTTAGGGGAGATTACTTCCAGTTGCGGTTGTCGCGGTCTTGAAGCAGAGGTTCGGCTGGTTGAAGCCCTGGCGCACGACGCACGCGGGGACAGGTGCGCGGCCCGAGCATGCATTCAAGAGGCCCTGGCGACCACCTGGCCAGGCGGTTCGGTGCGGCTTTTCACAGACTTTGGGAGGCCAATCGGGGCCTTACTGGGTCACATCCACCGGGAGCTTCTCCAAAGACGCCAGCCTGACGTCCCCTATCGAGGCTATCTGGAGCGGGTGCTGGCGACACTGCCCGGCGACACTGCCCGGCGACTCTGCCGACGCGGTTTGCGTCCCGTCTGGTCCCTTAATGCCATCACTGCTGGCAGACCCGCTGACCGAACGCGAACGGGAGGTTGTAAATCTCCTGGCGCAGGGATGCTCCAATCAGCTCATTGCCCAGAGTCTGTTTATGGGTGTGAGCACTGTCAAGTAGCACTTGTTAAACATTTACGGAAAGTTGCAGGCACGCAACCGCACAGAGGCCGTCGCCCGCGCACGCTCTCTTCGGCTTGTTGAATAACCCCCCTCCTTTCGGTGGGGGTCGGAAACAGCACGGGCAGGTATAATAAGGGTCGCACCGGTCACGGAACTGTTACACATAACATACGAGGGGGAACACCATGACGATGCGGATGAAGTTTGCTTCCATCTGGATCAAGGACGAGGACAGGGCGATCGATTTCTACAAAAACAAGCCGGCTTTACCCTACTGCTCGATAACCCCACCGAGTTTGGCAGCCGGTCCTGATGTTCTCGCCCCCCGGGGGCGGTACGACTCTGGTCATGAGCAAGCCCCTGCCCGGAATGCCGGACACCATAGTAGGCGGAGCCTCGAAAATCGCGTGGGAAACAGACAATATTGAAGCGCTCTATGAAACGCTCCGCAGCAAGGGTGTCGAGTTTCCCCAGCCCCCCACCCGCCGGTTCTGGGGCGGCATCGAAGCGCAATTCCAGGACGCGGACGGAAACGTCTTCATGCTCCATCAGGAGTAGTTCGGACCCCCGGCAATCCAGGGTGACCATAAGGCAAAAGAGGCCAGCGCTGAAGAAGCGCTGGCCTCTTTTGCCTTGTGAGGGAAGGGAACTTGGACAACCCGCGCGTGTATGAATCTAGCTTCGTCAGTCCGGAGGTTGTCCGGATAGCGTCCCTGCCTGGGGCAGCCCCGTTCCAGGCGGATGCTTTTTGATGATAAGACGATCACTTGACGGATTCTTCATCGAGATCTATTGCTCGCACCGAGCGTTAGTCCTACAGGTGACAGTTTCAACCACGATACAACATGTCTGTCCAGCGGTCTGAGTGCATGCAGCCACGCGCCCCGCGTGGCTGTAACTGCACGAGTCACGGTTACCCGTGACGAGCCTTGGTGTGTTTAGCCCTTAATAAATCGCACTTGGAAGGACTTGTTCCCACCCTTATTGAAATATGGCGAAGCCATACTATTTGGATGATATAGATGGAGACACAACCGGCGGAGTGCGATGGCTTTGAACGAATGTTATGCGGGTCAGCATAACCCCCTCTTTCTAGGGCGGGCGGAGGCGTTGTCCCCACCGCTGTCAACGCGTTTCGGCAAAGCATCCAACTCTTCCGAGGAGTCTTATGCCGACAATAGGTAGTCGGCTCGACAAGATATGCTGACCAGTCTACTCAATGTTGGGCCGACCAAAGTTTGCAAGGAGTGGTGTCGGTGGCGCTCATTACCAACCTGCAACATTTCCTGGACGAGTACGGCGCTATTCCGGACGAAATCCCAGGGCCCGCACTAAAGATAGCACTGTTTCTGGGCTCGATTACGGGGTGGGTGACGATCACACCTGGGACTCGTTCCAATGAAACCAACGTTCCCTGCCGCCACAGCTCTGGACGTAGGCGGTGCTCCGGAACGGTTTTCGCCCAGCTTCAGCCGGACGGCGTG
>JAKFDK010000074.1:0-11952 GCA_036676195.1 Clostridia bacterium
GTGAGCTCCGCACCCCGGGCGGCGACCCGACGCACGTCACGGTTTCCCGCAGGAGCATGAGGTAGCTCCAGTCCGCCCTGTGGGCGGCATCTATTTCAAGCGCCTCGTGGCGCACTATGGTACAGTTCACCGCCGCAGAGCAAACGGCGAATTCGTGAGAAAGGGGCACCTAGCCAACAAGGCTTGGTGCCCCTCCCATCTGCCCCCGTCATAGGTTGCGGTAGACCTGTCCCCTCGGACCGATTCGGACGATCAGGACAAGCAGTTGATCACCTTCCACTTCCAAGATGATCCGATAGTCCCCTACCCGTGACGAGCGCAGCCCACCGACACCGGCGAGAGGCTTGGAGTGGGCAATTGGATCCTCAGCAAGTTGATGCAGGCGCTCCACAATACGCTTGCGGATGGACCCGTCTAGCCGTTCGAGGTATGCGGCTGCCGGATTGGAGATACGAACGGTGAACCTACCCATGCTTGATGTCCTTGCCGTCCAGGCATCGTTCTAACTTGTCCAAAGTGATGAATTCGCCCCTGGCGATGGCCGCCCTGGCCTCACTGATTGCCTGCAAGTCCTCCGCAGTGAGGGGCTCGTCGTCAAACTCCGTCTCCCCCGACCGGCTGGCGTCGATAATCAGAAAGCGCAGGAACCGGCGGGCCGTCTCCACCTGCTCTTCAGGCAAGCGTGCGATCATCACATACAGGTCTGTGCGCGACGGGTCAAGGGGGGAAGAAACCTCGTGCATAGCCCGGTTGACATGCTCAGTTGGGTCCTTGCTCTTTTCAGGCTTACGCTGCGGCAAGGCACTCGCCTCCCTTTCGGGCCACTCCAGTTTGATCATAACACGAATGCCCGATGGGTCACTATCTTTCTGCAGCCTGCCATGGTCAGGGAGACAAACCAGCGGTCTGCCTCCCGGGTCACCGTAGCCGAAAGGATGGGGCCCAAAGCGATCACGGCGGCCCTTGCGTGCGTTGCAAGCCAGTGCTATTCAATATCCCATTGAAGAAGCCGGGTCATCTCGGGGATAATTGACGCAAGGGATCCTCGGGCAAGCCGTACGTCGAAGTCTCGACACACGCACTCAAACGTCGAATCGTGAAAGGCGAAGATCAGATGCTGCCGCGCCCAGAAAGCCTCCGGGGAGTTGCGTCCGGCCGGCACCGGTTGAATCCGGTTCAGTGCCTGTTGAGTCCAATTGCATCCTGCTAATTCCTGTTCAGTCCGGTTGCATAGGGTTGCATACGGTTGCATCCCGTCGAATCAGGCCCGGCGCCTGCTGCACCGGGTTGAATCGGTTGCCGACGACAGTCTCCGGTATCGGTACCCTCTGCGACATCCAGAACCTGTGGCTGGCGGAGAAGATCGCACACCGCCGCCGGCATCTGCGCCGCCGCCGTCGCTGGCCAGCGCTGCCGTCTTCACACGGTAACGGCCTTTGCGCGCCGTCTGACTATCAAGAAAAAAACCAGAGAGATAATCGTGCGGTTAGCGACCGGTTAAAGGCGTGTGCTAGGCTCGGTCCAGGAGGGATGCCGCTTGAGCCTGGTTCTTGAAGAGAATGTGCCGGCCCGGATGCGCGACGGGGTGACCCTGTTGGTCGACGTGTTCCGCCCCGCTGCGCCAGGGCGGTATCCGGTGCTGCTGATGCGAACCCCCTACGGCAAGGACCGGAACCGGGAGTTCGGCGACATGGCCTGCGAGGGGCACGACGGGTACGATTCAGCGGAGTGGGCGGCGGCCCTGCCTTTCAGCACCGGTGCCGTGGGTATGTTCGGGCTGTCGTATCTGGGCACGGTCCAGTGGGTCGCCGCCAACGAAAAGCCTCCGCACCTCCAGGCCATAGCCCCGATGCAAGCGTCGACCAAGTCCCTGTCCGCTTTCCTGTTCCGGCCAGGGCGCCTGGATATAACCGCAATCGTGCCCCTGGTCATGCAGGCCGCAATGGCGCGCCTGCGGACCATGGAGCAGGGAGAGGCGTCACCCGCAGAGCGGGCCTCCTACTTCCGCCAGTTGGTGGATGCCATGGACCGCCTCTACGCCGACGGGTATCGGGAGCTTCCTCTGGGCCAACTGGCCTCCCTGGACCATCTGGGTATGGCGGAGGTGTTCGCTCCGATCTTGGCCGGGGACCGGGCCAATCCTCGTCGTTCCAGGTGGACCTCGGCGCTCTGAAGGTCCCGGCGCTGATCATTGGCGGCTGGTACGACCTGTTGCTTCAACAGAGCACCGAGTCTTACACTACGCTGCGGCGTCACGGGCACCAGCCGCACCTGGTGATCGGACCCTGACGGCACAGTGACACGGGCCGGAGCCGGGACTGCACCATGGGGGAGATGAGCTTTGGCCTCGCCGCTTCTGGCGCCGCCATCGACCTTGCCGAAGACCTCACCGCCATCTACCTGCGCTGGTTCGACCGATCGCTGCCGGGAATCGACAACGGCGTTGACCGCGACCCACCTGTTCGTGTTTTCGTCATGGGTGAGAACCGCTGGCGGCGACTGGAACACTGGCCGCCAACCGGCATGCGGTCCGAATCCTGGTTCCTGCAGCCCGGCAACGGACTGGGCAGGGAAGCTCCGGCAGCGGCAGAGGCGGCCCACCACCTACGACCCCCATGACCCGACGCCCTGTCTGGGCGGTTCAGGTTTCTTTACTGGCCTGTATGCAGGCGGCGTAAAGGACCAGAGCCCCTTGAGCGCCCGGCCGGACGTGCTCACCTTTGTCAGCCCACCACTTTCGATCCGCTCACCATTCTGGGACGGTAAGCGCCGAATTGTGGGCGGATTCATCCGCCCCCGACACCGGACCACGACCGAGGCGCCAGGGACTGCCATTCGCGGTGTGAGGGCGGACCAGACGATCTGGCTGGGGCGCCGGTCGCCCCTCCCATGTGCAGTTACCGGTGGTTCCAGGAGCCTGATCCCCGGCCAGATGATAGCTTCCGAGGAATTTTGCACGGCTTACGGCGAACCCTCCGTCGATGGTGCGGAGGCCGGGCGGATGGGGGGTAGCCCGGACAAGAAGTGGCCTGATACCGCCTGCAGTCCATCCCGGACGGCGAATCGTCCAATCTTGCCCACCTTTCGGGGCGCGTTGCCGGGCAAAAATGGACGTTTTAACCTTGAAACTACGGCCAGGGACCGGTTCGGGTGGCCAGGAGAGGCAATAATCGCCTTAAACCACCCCTCCCAGGTATCAGTTCACGCCTCCATCCGCCGCAATCGTCCATTTTTGCCCAGTCGCCCTCACCAGCGTGTGGGCAGAAATGGACGATCCACAAAAAAACGGACCCGCGAACTTGGCCGCGGGTCCTTCCGTATGTAAAGATGGGCGACGCCTGGTTGAAAGTCAGGAGGTGATAGCATGAGCAAGCTGGACGATCGGGCTTTCTGGTTCGTTTTTCTGGCCCGCCTGTCTAAAACCCCTCACCCTGCGCATGTAGGGGAGCGAGTGCAAACTCCCCCCGACACGGCACAACACAACGGCGGTCGCCCAGCCCGGTGCCCACAGCACCGGGCTTTCTTATTGTGCCCCGGCAGCGGCTGCGTATTCGCCCTCCGCATATTCCCCGCCCCCGCCCCATACATATCCGAAGGCGCCGGGTACGGGCCCGGCAAACCCCGGCCACTGTGAAGGAGGGACTCGGAGACCATGATTGCTGTCGCAACAACCAACATCAGGCCACTGGCCGACCGGGTGCTGGTCCGGCCGCTAGAGCGGGAGGATCGTACCCCGGGCGGCATCGTGCTGCCGGAAACGGCCAAAGAAAAACCCCAGTTGGGCAAGGTCCTGGCCGTCGGCCCCGGGCGCAGGGAAGACGGACACTGCATTGCCCCGGAGGTAAAGGAAGGCGACACCATCCTGTTCTCCAAGTATTCCGGCACCGAATTGAAGGTCGAGAGCGAAGACCTGCTGCTGCTGAGCGAGCGCGACATTCTGTCCATTATAGGAGGGTAAGCCGTCGTGGCAGCCAAACAGTTTGTGTTTAATGAAGCCGCCCGTCGGGCCCTGGAACGCGGCGTTGACGCACTGGCCAACACCGTGAAGGTCACCCTGGGCCCCAAAGGCCGCACGGTAGTGCTGGACAAAAAGTATGGCGCACCCGCCGTATCCGACGACGGGGTCTCCATTGCCAGGGAGATCGAACTGGAAGACGCCTTTGAAAACATGGGCGCCCAACTGGTCAAACAGGTGGCCACCAAGACCAACGACGTGGCTGGCGACGGCACCACCACCGCCACTGTGCTGGCCCAGGCCATCGTCCGGGAAGGGATGCGCAACGTCACCGCCGGCGCCAACCCGGTGCTGGTCAAGCGTGGCATCGACCGGGCCGTTGCCCTGGCGGTGGCGGAACTGAAGCAGAGCGCCGTCCGGGTGGAGGGCCGTAAGGCCATCGCCGAGGTCGCCGCCATTTCCGCCCATGACGACGAGATTGGCACCCTGGTGGCCGACGCCATGGAAAAGGTCGGCAAGGACGGCGTCATTACGGTGGAAGAGGCCCGGACCATGCTCACTGAGCTGGAGACCGTTGAGGGTATGCAATTCGACCGCGGCTATGTTTCGCATTATATGATCACGGACCCTGAAAAGATGGAAGTCATCCTGGAAGAGCCGTACATCCTGATCACCGATAGAAAGATCGCCACAGTGCCGGAACTGATTCCCGTGCTGGAGCAGATTATCCAGCGCGGCCGGCCGCTGCTGCTGATTGCCGAGGAGATCGAGGGCGAGGCCCTGGCCACCCTGGTGGTCAACAAGCTGCGGGGCACTCTGCGGGTGGCCGCCGTCAAGGCCCCTGGCTTCGGTGACCGTCGCAAGGCCCTGCTGGAGGACATCGCCATCCTGACTGGCGGCCGGGTGATCTCCGAGGAACTGGGCCGCAAGCTTGACAGCACCACCTTGGCCGATCTGGGCCAGTGCCGCCTGATCCGCATCCAAAAGGACACTACCACGCTGATCGACGGGCGCGGCAACGCCGAGGAGATCAAGGAACGTGTCGCCGCTGTCCGCCGCCAGATCGAGGATTCCACCAGCGACTACGACAAGGAAAAATTGCAGGAGCGGCTCGCCAAGCTGGCCGGCGGCGTGGCCGTGATCCGGGTCGGCGCCGCCACTGAAGTGGAGCTGAAGGAAAAAAAGCTGCGCATCGAAGACGCCCTGAACGCCACCCGGGCCGCGGTGGAAGAGGGCATTGTCGCCGGTGGCGGCAGCGCCCTGATTCACCTGCAGCCGGCCCTGACCCGCCTGGCGGCCACGTTGGACGGCGATGAAAAAGTCGGCGTGGAAATCGTGCGCCGGGCCATTGAGTGGCCGCTGCGCCAGATCGCCGAAAACGCCGGTGCCGAGGGCGTTGTGGTGGTGGAAAAGGTCAAGGAGCTGCCGGTGAACCACGGCTACAACGCCCTGGGCGGCCAGTTCGTCGACATGATTGCCGCCGGCATTGTCGACCCGGCCAAAGTCACCCGCAGCGCCTTGCAAAACGCCGCCTCCATTGCCGCACTGATCCTCGGCACCGAAGCCCTGATTGCGGAAAAGCCCGAGCCCAAGGGCAACGCCCCAGCGCCGGGTCCGGAGTTCGACTGAATCGTGAAGCAATCGCCAACCCCCGGAGCCACGCTCCGGGGGTTGACCTTTTCAGTTACCGCGGGGCCAGCCGGTCGGCGGCCTGATCCAGGCGAGCGGCCTCATCCAACAGGGACTGGCGCTGCTGGTTCAGCTTCTCCAACTGCTGCACCTGCGGGTCCCTGGCCGCATCGGCGGCCTGCTTGTCCAGGGTGGCTGCATCCCGCTGCACCTGAGCGGCCTGATCACGCAGGGTTCGGGCCTGCTTCTGCTTTTCCGCCACATCCTTCGCACTGGCCCGCAGATTGGCGGCCACGTCGGTCAGAGTCTTCACCTGGGCCTGCACCTGGGCAATGGCCTGGTTCTGCTGCCCAATCACGCTGTCGGCCAGGCTAACATAAATCCTGGGCACGATCTGGTTGAGCTGGTAGATCCCAGCTTCGGTATCCGCCAACCCCATGGCCACCTTGGCCTGCTCCACACCGGCCATTTCTCGGGTGTAGTCCCACCAGGCGCCCATGTCGGTGCAGATGTTGGCCCCCCACACGTTGTGGCACGACCGGTTGTAACGGTCAGCGTGGGACCGGGCGGCGTTCAGGTGCTTATCGTGCTCACCGGCCCACCATTGCCTCTCCCGCTGCTTCTGATCAATCTTGGCCTGCCAGTCCCGCACCTGGTTCCGATACTGCTGCGAATCAGCCACGACTTTGTCCCGGCTGCGGATCATGGGGTCGAGCAGGTTCTGCCGAAGCTTGTCAGCTTCAGCCTGGACGGCGTCCGCCCCCTTGCTGCCGGCCGCCGCCACGGCATTGGCCGTATTGTTCAGCGTGTTGATGGTGCCCGGCAGGTCTACCCCATACTGGCCCAGAGCCTGGTCAATGGTGCCTACCTGGCCTTGGCCGAACTGGTTGGCCACCCCGTTACGGATCCCGTTCAGGCCCGAGGCGGTGCCCCGCAATCCCGCCGATACCGAGCCCAGGGTGCCGGAAGGATCATAGGGCTTGGCCCCGGCCTCCAGCTTGTCGGCATCCGCCCGCAGCAGCTTGGCCTGGTTGCGCTTGGCCTCGGCCTGCTGGCGGGCCGCCTCTGCCTCGGTCAACTTGGGACCCGCCTTGCTTTCCAGATCGGCGATGCCGCTGTCCAGGGCCTTGGCCTCGGTGCGCTTGGCTTCAGCCTGCTTGCGCAACTCCACCGCCTGGGCCACCGCCTGCGGCGACGGCGCCAGCCGGAAGGTCACCTGCTTGGCGCTGCAGTTCCAGCCCTGGCACAGGCTGGCGACCACCGTGGCGTTGCCGGGAATGGTCCCGCTGCGGAAGGTGGCCTCAATGGTACGCCCCGACTGCGCCGACACCGCCAGTGTGTTGGGGCTGATGCTGCCGCCCATGGCCGATAGCACCAGGTTGCCGGCCTTGCCGTCCGCCAGGGTGATCTGCACCTTCAGGTTCTGGGCCCCGTCGGCCACAGCTTTTTGCTGGTCGGGAACCGATACGGAGCGAACCCAGCCCTGGTCCCGCTGGTTAAAGCCACGGGGCGGGCCGAAATCATCCCGACGTATCCCCCCGCGGAACAGGGAAGCAGCCGCCTCGCCGGCATCGGCCGGGATCGCGGGCGGATCCCGCCGCTCCGCCATGGCTACGGCCAGGGTGCCGGCATGATCCAGGTCGCTGGCCCATACCCATCCGCCCATCAGTACTACCAGCAAGAGTGCAGCCACCGCTATCTTTTTCATCGCACGTCTCTTCCCCTTACACCCTTTGATGTTCTTCACCTGCAGATCCGACGCCAGCCGTTGCAGCGCTGTCATAACGAAGATATCAGTGGCCAAATCAAAAGTTCGCTGGGAAAAACAATTTTCCCCTGCTGTCCCCAGACTGCATCCTGGCGCGGCCGCCTGACACCCAGTTCGGCCAGCGCCGTCGGATTGCCAAGCTCAGAAAGCTAGTTGTCGGAATACGTCGAACGATTTCTTCCAAAACCCCAGGAGATCATCGGTATGCATACCGTAATAGAACATTACGCCTGTCACCACAGATGCTGGAGGACGGTCGCCTGCGCAGTACTGACCTCTGCCGGGGGAGATGAACTGTCATGTGCCAGAGACATCGGTGGTCGCTGGCCAGCCGCCTGGCCGTCTTGCTGGTGCTCATCGCCGTGCTGCCGTTTCTGTTGCTGGGGTGGACAGTCCTCCGACAGGTGGACACCACCCTGGACCGTTATGCCGCCGAAAAACTGGCCGACAGGGCACATGCCTTGCAGGCCGCGTACAGCCTGTCCATGGTGGAAATCAGGCTGGGGATGCAGCAGGTGGCCACAGAGCCGCACGTTGTAGAAATGCTCCGGGCCAGGGATCTGGCGGGTCTGCGGCGCCTGCTGGCGGGTTGGCGCACCCGGCTGACCGCGGTGGACTTCTGGGCGTTCGTGGATACCGGCGGTCAGGTGATCCGGCGCCTGGACACGGATCTTATGGGTGACCCGCTGGACCCGGGCGGCCTGGTAACCCGGGCGTTTCAACAGGGAGATGCCGTTTTGGCGAACCTGGTCGTACCGGCGGCGGAACTGTCCACCTATGGCACCAGTCTGGTCAACCGGGCGGCTGCAGACGGGATCGGCCTCGGCCTTTTGCAGGTGGCCGTCATACCGGTGCTGGACGGTCACCGACCCGTCGGGGCCGTGGTGGCTGCCGTGCTGCTGAATCAGCATCCCGAGATGCCCGGCCGCCTGCAGCCGGGCGGCGATACCCTCGCTGCCCTTTATCTGGGCGATCACCACCTGATTGGCACCCAGACCGCGACCGAGGCCACGGGGCGCCTCCCGGCCCCCGCCCGCACGGTACTCACCGACGCCCGACCGGTGCAGACAGTGGACCAGGTCAACGGCAGGGAATACCGGGGACGGTACGAACCGGTCCTGGATTCGGCGGGCCGGCCAGTGGGCGTGCTGTGGGTGGGCATTCCGGATCAATTCAGTGCCGGATCCGGCGGGCTGGCCCGTACAATGCTCATCGCCGGCGCATGTCTGCTGGTGCTGGCCCTGGGAGTCGGGATCTGGCAGGGACGCCGGATCAGCCGCCTGGTGGTGATCATGACCCAGGCCATGCAACGGGCCAGCCAGGGTGACCTGTACGCCGCGGATCTACAGCTACCGACTCGGGACGAGATCGGTGCCATGGCAGCGGCGTTCAACCAGATGATGCGCTGTCTGTGCGACCTGGCTACCCGAGACCCCCTCACCGCCCTGCCCAACCGGCGGGTCCTGGCGGAAAACCTGGCCCGCACCATCAGTAAGGCACAACGGGGGCGTCCGGGCGCGCTCCTGCTCCTGGACCTGGACGACTTCAAGCTGGTGAACGATACCCTTGGCCATGCCGCCGGCGATGAACTGCTGGCCATCCTTGCCGTCCACCTGAGCCGGGTCCTGCGTTCCAGCGACTTCATTGCCCGGCTGGGCGGCGACGAGTTTGCCATTCTGCTTGACGATACCGCGCTGGCGGAGGCCCAGACCCTGGCTGAGCGGCTGCGCCATGAAGTGAATGAAATCCGCTTCCATTACGACGGCCAGACCATTGCCCCGAGCGTGAGCATCGGCGTTGCCCCCATCGAGGGTCACCTGGACCCGCAGGCCACTATGGCCCTGGCGGATGCAGCCCTTTATGCCGGTAAAGAACTGGGCCGGAACCGGGTGACGGTCTATCAGTCCACCGATACCCGGTTCTCCCGCCTGACCGAAGCCACCGGCTGGGCCACCCGACTCAAGGACGCCCTCCGTGAAGACCGGTTTGTCCTCCACTTCCAGCCCATCGTCGGGCTGGACACCGGACAGGCAGAGTATTGCGAGGCGCTGGTACGCCTGCGGGGTGAAAAAGGGCAGTTGACCCTGCCCGGAGCCTTCATTCCGGCCGCCGAACGATTTGGCCTGATGCCCGCCCTGGACCGCCAGGTGATTGAGCAGGTGCTGCAAATCCTCCCCCGGAACCCAAGCCTGCGGGTCTTTGTCAATCTTTCCGGAACGAGCCTGAGCAACGACTCTCTGCTGAACTTCGTTGCCGACCGCCTGGGCAGCCTGGCACTGCCCGCCGGACAGTTGAACTTTGAATTCGCTGAAACGGCCGCCGTCCGGGACCTTGCCCAGACCCTGCGCTGGCTGAACCGGTTGCGGACATTCGGCTGCCGGTTTGCCCTGGACAATTTCGGGCTGGCCTTCTCTTCCCTGGCTACCCTGCGGATGCTACCGGTCGACATTGTCAAAATCGATGGTTCCTTCATTCGCAACCTGGATACCGATGCCACCAGCCGTTCAGTGGTGCAGGCCATCCATGCGGTCACCCGCGCCCTCGGTCAGGAGACCGTTGCCACATGGGTGGAAAGGGAGTCCGTTGCCGCCACCCTGCGTGAACTTGGGATAAAGTACGGGCAGGGCCATCACTGGGGATTGCCCGGCACCGACCTCGCCGGGCGAATTGCCGTCTGATCCGCCTAAATAAAGGCAACACCCCCGCCACCTGCCGTGACCGCCATTCAAAAAGGCCGTGGGGTTTACCCACGGCCTTTCCCCCCCTCTGCCTCACCGGCTGCCCGGCGCCCAGCGGCAACACTTACGGGTGAGCCGGCTGGTCAGAGCCGTGGGCAATGCGGTTGTTCTGGGCTGGTTTGCATGGTGATTCGGCCCTGACCCCCAGTTCCCGCCTACTGCCCCCTGAGCTTGGTCAGGATACTCTTCATTTCGTCAGAGGCAAAGGAAATGCTCTGGGCCAGCGCCTCATAGTCCATGGCGCGGTCCAGCCCGTCTGCCATCCGCTGGCGCAGGGCCTGCTTCATGCCCCGGACGGCACTGGGGCTCTTGGCGGCAATCTGCCGGGCAACCTCATAGGCATGCGAGAGCAACTCGGCGGCCGGAACGGTCCGGTTCACCAGCCCCAATTGTGCGGCCTCCGCCGCCTCAAACAGGCGGCCGGTAAACACCAGTTCGGCCGTGATGGCGTGGCCCACATGGTAAGGCATCAGGTGGGTGGTGCCCATGCCCGGGTGCAGGCCAATGTTGATGTAAGTGGCACCGAACTTGGCGCCCTCGGCGGCATACCGGATGTCGCAGGCCAGAGCCAGGCACAGACCGGCCCCGATGGCCGGGCCATTTATGGCGGCAATGGTCGGTACCGGCAGTTCGGCCATGCACAGGAAGGCCCGGTAGAACTGCCCCATATAAACCCGGTTCGCCTCCTGCGACCACGCAGTCTGATCATGCAGGGCATCCAAGTCGCCCCCGGCACAAAAAGCCCTGCCCGCGCCGGTCAGGACCGCCACCCGCAAATCGGGGTCATCCGCCAGTTCCTGCACGGCCCGGGGGAACTCCCTGGCCATCTCGGGGGTCATGGCGTTGCGGCGGTCGGGCAGATTCAGGGTCAGGGTGGCGATACCGTTTTCCTTTTGAATGGTCAGGGTGTTGTACATATACAGCCTCCGTCAGCAGTTAGTGTATCCTTTTAGCTTCCGCTGACGCTGGCCTGATTCCTTCCGTACCGTCTGGCCGGCCTTGCTCTCTCGCCCACCGATGATCGGACGCCCCTGCTTTCAGGTCTGCGTGGACCGCATCGGCCGATGTCAAAATGACGGATTTCGGCCTGGCACCACCCAACATCGCTCACATCCTGACCGTTGAGGACCTGGTCCATATCGGGGTGCGTATTCACGCCGAACCTGTATGACCAGGCAGCCGGTATGTTCCGGGGGATAGTCTTACTGACCGTTTCGACGCTGCAGGATGTCCTGTAAGACGGTCAGGCGCTGAACCTCTTGCACCGCCCTGCGGGCTTCCTCTTGCCTACCCTGGTTCCAGGCCACCACCGCGGCACGGGCAGTCTCGTGGATCAGACGGTGGGCTCTTCCACTGCCTGGAATGCCCCATCAGCCCCACTGTGGGCCCGTTCAGCCAACCGGCGCACTTCCTGGGCCACTACCGCAAAATTACGGCCGTGTTCCCCGGCCCGGGCCGCTTCAACAGTCGGGCCGGCCACTGTTTGGTGTCCGTAGTCGCGCCCTTTCTCCCGCGCTCCTGTTTACGCCACCATCGCATTATGGTTTTCACTCCATGCGGGAAATACCCGGTCCTTCGCATGACCACAACACTGTTCATTGCTGTATTGCACGCCAGCACTTCCAGGCAAGTGGAAAGGGAAAAGGAAACCGGCCGCATGGCACGTCGGCTCCCGGTGGATGAACGGATCCTTCGAACACAATGATAAACGGCGGCGAACCCATGTCGCCGCCGTTTGGAAATTAACTCGGGCATCGACCTGCTCTCCCGAGGGCTTGCGCCCTCAGTACCATCGGCCCTGCAGCGCTTCGCTTCCGTGTTCGGAATGGGAACGGGCGGGTCCGCTGCGGTATAGACACCCG
>JAKFDK010000075.1:0-4239 GCA_036676195.1 Clostridia bacterium
TCCGGTTCGTCTTCTGCCGTTGGGTTCGCGCCTGGCAGGGTGCGGTCCTTCCGGTGCTTACTGGGCTGCTGCCCGCTTTCTGGCCGGGCTGCCGCGCTGCTGGTCCTTTCTTTGGCCATACACCACTGCCAGTACCAGTGGCGTGGTGCCGGTCCCACCCATTCCCACGCGCCAGGGCTCCGCTCCCGCCCGGTCTGCTCTGCCCACGCCTGTGTCAGCACTTCCCGAATCTGCCGCACCGGGTGCCGGAATGAGCCGTGGGTGTGGAATTCCCACCGCCGGCTCAGCCATTGGCGCGGCACCGGCTTTCCCCGCACCAGCAGGTGCAGGTGCAGCCGGTATCCCGGGGTCGGTCGTCCGGTGGTCAGTTCCACGAAGGCGACGTATTCAAAGGGGCCGCAGGTGCGGCGGATCTCCCCCACCAGCCGGTTCAGGGCGCGGCTGAGCAGCCGGGTCAGGGCGACTGCCCCGGCCCGCTGTGCCGCTCTTTGTTCCGGTGGTGCCTGCCGCGGGCCAACCGGTCCATCACTCCGATGCAGACAGCTCCGCCAGTTCTTCCTGCGCTGCCATGGCAGCGCTCTTGTCACCCAGGCCGCGGCGCTCAATCACCCGGCGGTATACCGCTGCCGCCTCATCCCGCTGCCCGGCCTCGGCCAGCCGTCTGGCCCAGCGCAGATGGGCATAGGGCGAGGGCGGGTCGGCCGCCAGCACTTCCCGGTACAGATCCTCCGCCCGTCCGGCCTCCCCCGCCGCCTCGTACAGATCGGCCAGGTCCAGACGCAGGTCCGCCACTTCGCCCGGGTCCCTGGCCATGGCGATCAGGCCCTGCACCGCTGCCATCCGCCGCGTGCTCCGGGCTGTTGAGGGCGAACTCCAGTTGGTCCCGCAGGGCGTTCTGCCGCACCCATGCGCCCACCTCCCCGGCGACCACCACCAACCGGCGGTAGCACTCGGCGGCGGCGTCCAGGACCTCCGCCATCTGCAGCGCCCTCGCCACGGCGCTCAGGTTCTCCAGGTAGAGCAGCCGGGCGTCCCGAGGCGAATTGTCAAGACCGTCGCTGCCGGCGTACCAGCCCTCGCCCAGGACCATGCGGGTGTTCTGCAGGCTGATGGGCGGTGGACCATCGCCGCAGCATTTCTTGTACTTCTTGCCGCTGTCGCAGGGGCAGGGGTCGTTGCGCCCCGGCTCCGGACCAGGCCGCAGGTCGCCCGGATACGCCCCGGGGCGGGTGTGGAGCAGCCGCTGCAGGTGGGCCGTGTACCCGGGCCGCCGCTCCGGGTCCGTCAGCGCGCCGTGGATCTCTCGGGTGAGCCCCGCCCCCAGCAAGTGGATGGCGGCATGGCGGTCCACCCCCAGCCCCAGCAGGTGGGCCACCGCCGCCCGGGCGGCCGGCGGTTCGTTCTGCAGCAGTTGTGTCTCCACGATCTGGTGGAGCAGCACATGGACCCGGGGGTTCATCTCGGCCACCAGGAATTCGCCCGGCAGCTCATCCTCCCGGTCCCAGAGCAGGAAAAACTCCGGGTGGTCCAGGCGGGCCAGGGCGCCCGCCTCTTCTTCAGCGGATAACTGGTCAGCCCGCTGCGCCAGTTCCCAGGCGGTAACCACAGATTCGGGCGCCCACCGCGGCAGCTCAGGAACGTCGCGCAACCGCCGGACTCCCGCTTCCTTTGCAGGCACTGGCATTTCCCTCCCTCTCACAGTACAGTGGCCAGGGGCGCCCGCAATTCAGTTGGCACCACTGCCACCTTGTAGGCCCTTCCATCTACCCGGGCCCGGCCCACATAGACCAGCCCCAGCACCCGCAGGCGCCCGACCGGGGAGGCGGGTGGCTGCTCGTCCCACCAGAAGCCGTCCCCATCCTGTGTGCCATAACGCCGGGTGAGCACCTGCAGCTTGCACCAGCCGCCCTGCTCCAGCACGTGCCGCAGTGCCGCCCGCACCTCCGCCGCCTCAGCGGCCAGGGCTGCCCGCAACCGGGCCGGATCCTTCAGGGTGGCCGCCAGGGCGCGCCCCCGTTCCTGACGCAGCCGGGCGGGCGCCACCTGGTACAGGGCCGCCGCTGCGTTTAGCCACTGCACAGGGACCTGTTTCAGGGCCGCCGCCAAGGTCAGAGTGAGGCTGATCGGTTTCTCTTCCGCCTCTGCCCGCATCGCGTCGGCGTACGCGCCGATGTCCGGCACTTCGGTGATGAAGTCCGGCATCTCCAGTTGCTCTTTTAGCAACGCCAGCCGTTGGCGAAATTCCGGCGAGGTGTCGGCCGGGTCGATGCGCCGGACGTATTCCCGGGCGCGCTGCAGGTTCCCCTTCTGCAGCCAGAAGCCGGTCAGGTTGAACAGTACCGCCGGGTGGTCGGGCGCCATCTTTTCCAGGCTTTCCAGCAGGCTCTGGGCGCTCTCGAGTTCCCCACGCTCCCGCATCAGGTTGGCCAGGACCATCATCGCCTGCGGATGGGCCACGCCGCCCATCTGCAGGTCGGAGAGCAACCGGTACGCCTCGTCCTTGCGGCCGGCATCCCGCAGCCGGATCGCCTCTGCCAACACCCGCTCCGCCTCCGGGTCGTCTTCCCGCACTTCCATTTGCTTCAGGACGATCTCTGTCGACCGCCCCTGGTGAACGATGGGAATCGGCTGGTCCGGCCGGAAGATCCCGGCTTCGGTCAGGACCCTGGCCGCCTCCAGCTTCAGGGGCATGGACACGCTGGATCCGCTCAGCAGGCGGGTACCGAGTTCGATCCCCCACCCGCCGGTATAGGCGATCAGGCCTCCGGCCATGTCGGCCTCACCGGTGAACATCAGTGCCAGGCAACGCACCCGTACGGAGCCGCGGGCCAGCAGCTTCGCCAGCAGCTCAGGATCGTGCGTCTTGCCGTCCCAGCCGTAGTCAAAGTCGTACTCCAGGGCGAAGGGCGGCACCAGCCCCTGTTCCACCAGATCCGCCACCTGGGCGTGGGCCGCCATCAGGTGCGTCCAGTCCCGGTGGTTGATCCGCCGCCAGTATTTGGCGGCCTGGGCGTACTTACGCAGGTTGAAGGCCGCCACGCCGGCGTGGAAGGCGCCCTGGGGCAGATCCCGGCCCGGCCAGCGCCCATGCAGTTCCAGCACCAGCTTGTGCTCGCCCAGTTCCCCCGCCGCCTGTTTGATCAGCATGGTGTATTCCACCCAGGCCGCGTCCGGCACGCCACCCCGCAGTTCCGCGGCGGCCAGCCCGGCGTCGAAGTCGCGGATGGCGGCGCGCAGCAGGGCGGCTGCTTCCGCCCGTTCGCTGCGGGCCAGGTGTGCCAGGCTGGCCAGGGCGCGGGTGTAGGGCGCCGGGGCCTGGGCACCCAGCACCGGCGCCAGGATGTTCAGGGCATCGCCATGGTCGCCGGCCAGGTACCGGCACATGGCCCAGTTGTTTAACGAGTGCGGGGTCGCGCAGATGCGGGCGGCCCGGCGGAAACAAGCCTCCGCCTCCGGCCGGCGCCCGGCGGCCAGGTGCGCCCGCCCCTCGTCCAGCAATGCTTCCGCTTTTGCCACTCCGTCTGCCATGATGAACCGACCTTCCCCGGTGTGATGATCATCCTTCTGTCTTCTACGCATTGCGACCTGTCCCTGCCGCGCACCACGGCCCGGCAGGCCAGCCTGCCACGCCCCTCTCATCGGGGGAGAATGAATGGGCGACCGGGTACACACATGGGGGTACCGCACTGGGGCGCCTGCTGCAATACGGGGGTGGATATCTATCAGGATTGCCACTTTCCGGGAGGGTTTTGGCCTCAATTCACTTTGATTCTGTGGGTTCACTACGACGTTCTGGGGCCTACTGCCCGGCGCGGCGCTACGTTTTTCACTTCCGATTGCTCCGGGCGCGTGGTTCCTGTCCTCCTGCCACCGAATACGGTACGTTCGGGAAGAACTTGAAGCTGACAGACCCCCGTTAGCTTTAAAAAACTGACGAACGGCGCCTTCTCAGGTCCGTTAGATACTCCCCGGGGTAGCACAATCGGCCGATTTGGCCGGAAATCGGCCCTCACTGCCGCTGAACGTGGCCCGTTCGACAAAAATTTTAGGCTCTGTTCGCAACAACGGGTGCTCGCAAGGCGTTCTGGTCTCCACCAAGTACGTGCGCCCGGAATATCAGCGATTCAGGTGCTGGGTCGCTACGGCCCCCCGCTGCGCGAATGCTGCCCTTTGCGCTTCAATCAGCGCCCGGCCACGATTCAACGCTGATTTCCAGGGCGGTCCCTGGCTACATGCGGA
>JAKFDK010000076.1:0-28606 GCA_036676195.1 Clostridia bacterium
AGCCCGGGTCGTTGAAGGGGGTCTGCAGGGTCACCAGCCCCTCCTCCATGGCAGCGGACGTGGTGACCGGCTTGAAAATGGAGCCGGGCGAGACGGCGTCAGTTACCAGCCACATGCGCCGGTCCTTCGCTTCGGTGTTGCCGAACTGGTTGGGGTCAAAGGACGGGCGGCTGGTCATGGCGAGGATGCAACCGGTGGGAACATCCATCACGATCAGGGCGACACGCTTGGATTGCGTGACCGCCTTGGCGCGGTCAGCCGCCTGCTCCAGGATTAACTGCAGGGCCTTGTCGACACAGAGCACCGCCGTGTGGCCGGGCTCCGGCGGCACCACCCGCTTTTCACCACCGGCAATCTCATACCCGCGGGCATCCCGCTCCACTTCAATGCTACCGTTCTTGCCCTTGAGTTCGGTATCATAGTACCATTCCAATCCCTCAAGGCCCTGGTTATCCAGGCCGGCGATGCCCAGTACATGGGCCGCCAGCGTTCCCTCCGGGTAATAGCGCTTGGCTTCAGGTTCCAGATTGATGCCAGGCAGCAGTTTCTGGTCTTTCAGGGTCCGGATCTGCTGGTATTGCTGGTCCGACGCCTTGCGCCTGATATATACATATGATTGGCGTTGCTGGAGCTTCTTCTGAATCTCGGACGCGGGCAGGCCCAGAATCGGCGCCAGCCGGGCGGCTTCCGTCGCGGCATCTTTGACCTCCCTGGGGTTCGCCGATACGGCCCAGGCCGTCTGACTCTCGGCCAGGGGCCGCCCGTGCCGGTCCACAATGGCCCCGCGCGGTGCCCGCACCGGAGCCTCAAAGGCCCGGATGTCCCTGCCCTTTTCGGCCAGTTCCTCACCCTTATAGAACTGCCAGTATGCCAACCGACCCATCAGGCCGAAGATGACGGCGCAAAAAAGAAAAAGGAGGGCAACAATACGTTTGCGTCCGTGAACACCGGGTGCCGGCAAACGATCCCCCCCTCAGCTCTGCCCGTGACAGGCAGAGAAACTCTTTTCTATTTCGCCTTGCGGCTGGTTTTTCCTACCGTATTATCCGGTGATTTGCTTTTTATGCCGGTTCACCCGGTTGTTTACCGTTTCTAAGAATGATGGCTCGGTTCGGCCGTGTTGGTGGTCAGGCGAAGAGCAGCCAGGTAGTCGCGGGCCCGGGCCCAAAGAGTCGTCGAGGCCTGGGGCCGGGCCGCCGGCGCAACGGCCGCCGGTTCCGGCGCGGCGGCCTTGACCGCGCTTGGGTCAACGGTGGCCACCCGGAACTCCAGCGGCTTCTCCATGCCAATTTCCTTGGCCCGCTGTTCAATGCGGCCAATGCTCCGCAGTTGGGCCGCCCTGGCCTCCAGGGCGTCGTTCACTGACTGCGCCTCGGCCAGTTGCTGCCGGGCTGCCGCCACGGTAAAACCGGCCTGGGTGATCTCGGCCTGCCGGTGCACATAATACAGCGCGCCGGACACGACGACGATCCAAAGGGAAGCGAACAGGACAATTTGAACAGTCTGTAAAGGCCCCCGGGCGGGGGCACTTGTGACATTGCGAAGCCTGCCCGGTTGCCTGACCGTTGGCCGGTAGGCGGGTACGGCGGTATCCCACTCGACTTGACGGGCTGCTTGCATGGTATGAACCCCCTGTGCATCTCAGAAGCTAAAGCCTTTCCGCCACACGCAGTTTGCTACTACGCGCCCGCGGGTTCTGATCTTCTTCGGCTGGAGAAGGCACCCGGGGCTGCTTGCCCACCAGGCGCAATTCCGGTTGCCGGCCGCAGACACAAACGGGAATTTGGGGCGGGCAGATGCAGCCCTTGGCCCGCCGGACAAACTCCTGCTTCACGATGCGGTCTTCGAGGGAGTGAAAGGTGATCACTGCCACCCTCCCACCACAGATCAAAGAACCAATGGCCGCCGCCAGCCCCTGCTCCAGGGCACCCAGCTCATCGTTGACAGCGATGCGCAGGGCCTGGAAGGTACGACGGGCCGGATGTTGCTGTTCACGCCTGGCCGCAGCCGGCATGGCCTGTCTGATCAGGTCCACCAGTGCGCCGGTCGTTTGAATCGGCGCCTGCTGCCGCACCCGGGCAATCAGCCGGGCGATCCGGCGGGAGTGACGCTCCTCGCCATACTCCCACAGGACACGGGCCAGTTCGGCCTCGTCCAGGCTGTTGACCAGGTCGCCGGCGGTTACCGGCGCGTCGGGATTCATGCGCATATCCAGAGGGGCATCTTCACGATAGGTAAAGCCACGCTGGGGAACATCCAACTGGTGGCTGGAAACGCCCAGGTCCATCAGGATGCCGTGCACAGGCCCGACACCCAACTCGTGTAATACATCGTTGAGACTGGAAAAGTTTGCCCGGACCAGCGTGACCCGGTCGCCAAAGCAGGCAAGCCGTTCCCCGGCCGCCCGCAGAGCGTGCGGATCCTGATCCAGACCAATCAGCCGCCCCTGCGGCCCCAGCCGGCGGGCGATCTCGAAGCTATGGCCGCCCCCGCCGGTGGTGCAGTCTACATAGATACCGTCCGGACGGATATTGAGCCCGTCCAGACACTCATTCAGCAGCACAGGTACGTGGTGGAAATCCACGGGGCCACTCCTTTCAGAGCGGGGGGCGCTGCCGCCCCCATGTACGGTCGGCCGGCGCAACCCATCCGCCCCCTCGCGGTACAGGTCGTGCCATCCTGACCGGGCTGAACGCCCTACAGGTTGAAGTCGCCAATCTCGCCGGTGATGGCCTCGTATCCCTTTTCGGCCTGCCGTTGATTGTAGGCTTCCCATTCGGGCTTGGACCAAATTTCAACCCGACTGCCAACCCCAACCACCACCGCGTCTTTTTCCAGCCGTGCGTGTTCGCGCAGGTTTTCCGGGACGACAATGCGGCCCTGGGCATCCACCTCGCACTCGTTTGCACCGGCGAGGAAGAAGCGGACCGTTGCCCGAGCATTGGGGTTGGTTACGGGCAGAGCCCGCAACCTGGCCTCAAAGCTCTCCCACTCTGACGGCGGAAACACCCACAGGCAGTTATCCAGACCCTTGGTGGCCACGAACCGGTCGCCCAGTCCGTCCCGGAACTTCACAGGTATGGCCAGGCGCGCCTTGGCGTCCACCGTGTGGCGGTATTCGCCCATAAATGCCACGCCTGTCACCCCCGCTCTGTTCCGGACCTCCCCGTGTTATGGGATCAGTCCCCACTCATCACCACTGATCCCCACGTATTACGGAGAATTTGCTTCTGGGAGTGATTTTCCTGCTAGCTTTTGCTGTTTATTTTTTAAAACAATTGGACCTCGTCCGATTCCTGTGCTCTGCGTCAACATTGCGTTGGCGGGCGCCCGGCTGGGCGCCCGCCAACGGATCAGGCCTTCTTTTCGGTCGCTTCCGCCTTTTCAGCCCGCCGCTCGCCCGCCTTTTTCGCCATGGCGTCCAGCCCCACGGCCAGGGACAAGACCAGGCAGGGGCCGGTGGGCAGGTCGTCCCGGCGAGATACCGTCACCGTCCATTCATCGCCTGCGGGCATCTCCAGTTGCCGGGAGCGCAGGAGTCCGGCGATGCTGAACCGGGCCCAACTATGGCCGGTCGACCAGTACACCGAAACTGGTTCAATGCCGGGCATGCTGCGGGTGAACACGAACACCTCCCGCGTCTGGCGGTTCAGCCCCAGCCAGACGGCTTCCGGCTTGCCGTGGCCGCCGTTATCCAGGGCGACCTGGCTCAAGCTCAGCGCCGCCAGCTTCCAGAGCCGGACCTCGCCCGGCGACACAAGGGTGGCCTCTTGCCCCCGCTTGATCCGGCTGTCATGGGCTGTATGATGGTAAAGTTCAATGCCAAGGCTGGCCAGCGTATCCGACAGGTTCCCCTCCGCCAGTTCCGGCTGGGCGGCGGCAGCGATATTGTCCGGAGTCTGCGGGACCTGCGGAGCCTGGGCGGAACTGGAGCCGGTATCCTCGGTGGGCAATCGAATCATCCTCCTTCCGGCCCGGTCTGTCCCGAGCCGGCCTGATTAGTCCTGGCGGCGACAACTTTTTCATGCCGGTCACCAGTCCACGGAGGTACTTCTATATATACCCAAATAGTTCCTGCTTTTTCCTGTTGAAATATTTATTTTCTTTTTGTGAGGTCGCGCTGCTTAGAACCGGGTTAACCACGCCGGAGACGCCGGTTGGCAATTTTTTCTGCAAGTCCAGGTACTAAGCTTAAAGTTTTTGCCGAACGCGCCCCTTTTTGCGGTTTCAAGGGGCGATTTCCGGCCAAATCAGCCCGGGTTGCTACCCCTGGGAGTATCCAACAGACCTGATCAGGCGCTGCTCGTCAGATTTTTTTGGGCCAGATTGGGCTGGTGCCCTTAACTTTCTGCTGAGCGTCCCGAATTTAGGGGGTGTGGAGGGCAGGAGCCAGGCACCGGCAACGCTCCCCCCAGGCCCCATTTAATGAGTAGGGCACCAGTCCCAAATATCCACATACTGGGGATTGTCGCCAGCAGCAACATTCCGAGGTCAGCCCCCGTTCAGAGATGGCGGCAACTTAAACTGAACCTGCACCCCCATACACTTGCTGGCCGATGACTCATGATTCGGGCATGGGCGCTAAGGGATTTGTTCCGGTGAGCACCATGTAGGGTGGGCTTGCCGTCATGATGCCTGTGCGGCGGACGGAGTCTGGATATCACGATACTCGGGCACGAACAGGGCGGCAAAACCCACAAACGTCATCAGAACGCCGGCCATGCCCATGATGGCGACAGCCGACAACCTGTCCGCCAGGCCGCCCGCCAGCATCATGCCCAGAGGCGTCACCGCGGTTGTCACCGTGCGGGTGACGCTGATCACGCGCCCCTGGAGGTAACTCGGTACCAATGTCTGCAGGCCCGTGCGGAACAGAACGACGGGCCATGCCATGAAAAACCCGGTCAGTCCGCTTGCAACCGTAGTGAGAAAGAGTGTTGGGCTGACGCCCACCAGGGCCTGGGCGATGCCAGCGATGAGCATGCCGAGCGCACCCAGGTACCCTATCTGCCGGAGGGCCGACCGCTTGCTGGCATAACCCAGCGTGAGGGCTCCCGCCGAATTGCCGAATGCGACCAGCGCCGACATCCAGCCAAAGCCCCGGGCCCCGCGGCCGGGTATCCAGCCCGCCTGCTCATGTGCTTCTTTCTCTGGAAGGTGCTTGCAAATAATGGCGTGATTCAGGGATACGGCTTCAAAGACCTTCTCACGTACTACCTGCTGGCCTACTTCCTGACGCAGATGTATGCATTCAAGCGCATGGCCAGGGATATCAAACTGGAGATTTACAGTGGCGATCTGGTCGTCTTCCTGGCCCGGGGGGTTCCGCACTGGGCGGCCTGGGTCGGCAGGTTTCTGGCCACCGCCTGTGGGTTGCACTGGGCCATCCGCTTTGCCGCTGCCAACCGGACGATTCTGGCGGCTCGGGGCCTGCAGTTTCTCTCAACCGCCATTGGAAAGCTCACGGTCCTGCCGCTTTCCGACTGCGTTCATTCGGCCATTACCGTGATGGATCATGGCGGCGCTGCCCGCTACCGGCACCAGAGCGGTACCCAGGCACTGGAACCGACCGGTGTGACCGCCTTTGTGGCCGGGACTCCCAGCGGGCAGGGCTTTCTGGTGCAGGCAGGCGAAAACCTGATGACGGCTTACGGTACGATCAGCCATGGCAGTGGTCCCGGAACCGGTGGGACCCGGCGCACACGCTGCAACTGCTGGAGCAGGCCCGACTGGCCATCTCGGTGGCGCGCACCTGCCCGCTGGCTGTGATCAAGTTCTGACGCGCGCAAACGGCCCGCCACCCTTCGACAAGGTTGGCAGGTCGTGGCGTGCTGCAGGCCAGTGGGAGTCCGGTTTTGCTGCTGCCGGGCCGCCGTAAGAACACACAGGGCACGGAAGCAGGTCGCGGGCGCCTTACCTGACCCGCCTCCACCTGCCCTCTACGAATCGGTATTCGTGAATCTCTTCCCTGACCTGAGCTTCTGATTTTGGCACCGGCCTGTCATACCGGCCCCTTTCGATGGCCGTGAAACCGAACGCCCCGGCGACGACGTAATCTTGGGTAAAGGCAAAATAGGCATTCTTGGATTCGGCATGGACGGGAAACTCGGTGTAGGACACCATTACAAATAGGTAATGTTTCAACAGGCACTCTACCTGTGACCAGGGAATGAATCCTGTGAAGGTGACTCCCCAGTAATCGGGCTGGCTACTGGTCACCAGGCTAGCTGCCCGGGCCGCTTCCGCATCGTCAGTGCCAATCATGAACCGCTGCTGATCCTCCCAAAGCCGACGGTATGTGTGGCCAAATGCACGCACATAGCGTCTGTAGGAGGGGTACTTGTAGGTATACTCCTCAAGGCCCAAGCCTGGCCCACCTCGCTCCATCTCTGAATACCTGCCGTTCATAGACATCGTGGACCCAACCACGGCTATCCACAAAGATGGCCCTAGTGCCAGCAGGCATATCAATGCCTTCAATAACTGCTACCAGCCATTCCGGGATCGTGACCGGTCCGAAATAGGCCAGCACGCCATTTCCGGACGAGGGAAAGTCAAACTGGTAATTTCTGCCGCCAAACCGCTGGTGAAACGGTATTTCCAATTGAGTTTCCAGGTCACCCAACTGGTGCACAGGCGAGGAGAAAACGGCGATCAGGTCGTCCTCGTCACCGTACCCATGCGGTGCCACGGAATCCAGCACCAGCCGTTCCCGGTAATCGCGTGAGGTGCGTGCACCCGGCACAAAGGGACTGAAAGTAACATGACCAAAGTACGCTGAGGTCGCCGGCCTCCCGTTGGGCAATGTTCCGCCATTGACAATAGCATAGCCGATGTCTGCTTTCATGGCCTTGAGCATGTATGCATCAGGCGTGCTGGGGATCTAAATCCCCAGTCTGACCGCGCGGATAACGTCCACGTGTTCATCGGCCAGGGCTTCCACCGGCATGGTCCGCAACAGGTGATATTCCCGTTCAGACAGGCCCAGTACCTGCAACTGCCGCCTGGCCACCTCATCGGCAATAGTCTCGCGCACTGACGCCTTGCCGGTGGCAGCCCGCAGCACGGCCACGAACCGCTCCAGGTTCTGCTTGTCCAGCCAGGCGGCATCCGGAGATTCTGCCCGCTTTCTGGCCTCATTCAGCCCCCGCCAGTAAACCTGCCACACCCCGTCGCGAATCTCGGCCAGAAGCGCCGTATCCCCGCCCAGGCGGGCGGCTTCGGCCACAAAGCGGGCGTGCAGGCGCAGGTCGTCGGCTTCGCGGACCAGCAAGGCGCCCAGGTACAGCGACCCCCGCTCCTCGGCCGCAAACCGCCGGGCCAGCGCCACCACATGCAGGGTGAGCCCGCCGCCCCTGGCCCGGGCAGTTCCCACACCAGGCGGAAGAACTTCACCAGCCCGGACGTGACGCCCACCGCCAGCAGGCCGCCCAGGGCGATCACGGCGCCGCCTACGGTCAGCGGCGGCCCCAGGTTGGCGCTGGCCTCCATCACCAGACCGGCCACCCAGCCCACGCTGTAGCCCAGGGCCCAGGGGACAAAGCGCTCATCATCCTGGCCGAAGGGCGACTTCTGCACCAGGATGGTGCCCACCGCCTCGGCAAGGCCGGCGGCGATCTCGGCCCGCTCCGCCCACAGTTGCGCCACCGCCTGGCGTACCTCGGCCAGGAACTGCGTGCGGTACTCGGCATCCTTCACGAACCGGGCCAGGGCGGTCAGGCTGGCGGGGATGCCTGACCATTCGGTCATGTCCCCTTCCAGGCTGAAGTAGCCGCCGTCGGCCAGGCCCTGGCTGAGGCCCCGCAGCAGGGCCCGCAGCGCCTCGCACCCTTTATCAGCCGGTGCGATTTCGCCGGTGGCTTCCAGCAGGAACCGGGCAGCGTCGGCGCAGGGCAGGCCGTCCGGCTCGCGCATGTCCCAGGGGGTCAGGGCGGTATCCTTGAACTGGACCATTTGCGCTACCAAGTCCGTCGGCTCATCTACCTGTGGCGTGCGAATCAGCCAGCGTAGAAGGCCCGGCCCCAGAATGCCCCCCTGCGCCAGGCCCTGGCCGGTGAACACAGGCCGGAGCAGGGTTTCCTGCTCGCCCAGCAGGCCGTTGGTGCCATTGCCCAGGTAGTAGCCGCTGGCGCCGGTGTTCGGGTCGATCAGGATATAGCCGCCGGTCCGGTACGCCATGTAGGGCGCCACCACCAGCAGGCCCTGGTCGAAGGCTTCCTGTATATGCGCCTGGGTGCCGGCATCGGCGGCCACCTGCGGCAGGGCATCATCGCCGTTGGCCCGGCAGACCCAGTGAATGGTCGCATGCCGGTCAGCCGCCGGGCGCTGTCTTCCACCTGCGCCTGGTACTGCCAGGCCAGGGCAGCCAGCGTGGCGCCGGTGGGTCCGCCGGCCGTCACCCCGGCTGCGCCGAGGGCGGACTGCACCTGATTCCGGGCGGCCTGGGCCGGGGTGGCGGTGCCGGTCACCAGCAGGCCATAGGCAGCACCGGCGCTGAGGGTATGGCTGACCTGCTCCTGCCAGGTACCGGCCTGGACCGCGACCTGAAGCGGCACCGGGCTGCCGCCGGGCACCGGGTCGCCCCGGCCCAGATCCTGTGCGCCCAGGCGCAGCACCGGCCGGTAGGTCACCAGGTACGACGGCACCCAGCTTCCCCACCAGCGCTGCAGCACGGCGGCATCGTCGGCCGTGGCCGGTTCAAACGCCAGTTGCAGGGCGCCGGTGCCGGCTCGAGCCAGGGGCAGTTCCACCTGCAGGCCGGGCAGTTCTACCCGCACGTTTCCGGCCCAGGCGGCCGGCAGGGCGGCGGCGGTGCAGGCTTCCCGGGCCGGTCGCAGCAGCGGGCGGGGCGGGCTGCCGACGCCGGTACCGCCGCCGGTGTTGGTGCTACCGGCGTTTTCCTCCTGATTGTCATAACGGGGCAGCGTTGCCGCCAGCGGCGAGCGGTCGCGCACTGTATAAATGTACTGGGAAAGGTCCAGGTCGGGCGTCCAGCGCACCCGGGCCAGGGGCTGCTGCCGCCAGACCGGCTCGGCGGCATGCCAGCGGCCGTTCTCCCAGTACTCCACCCACACATGGGGCAGGGTCAGTTCCAGCACCTGGCGGTGTGACCCGATCTGCACCTGCAGCGGAATGCCGGCCGCCGCCAGGAATTTCTTGGCGGCCTCGCCGCTTTCCAGGCCCAACAGCGCCACCCAGTCGGCCGGCTGCAGGCTGACATAGCCGGTGCCGTAGCGGGCCGGCACGCCGGCCAGGCGCAGCAGGGTCACCAGCAGGGTGGCGGCGTCGGCATCGTTGGCCCGGCCGGCGGCCAGCACCTGGGCCGGGTCCCGCTGGCGGGCGGGATACCAGTCTGGCTGCACCCGCCGGGCCACCCAGGCGGCCAGGCCGGCCGGGCGGGGGCCGGCCTCGGCCACGGCTGCCTGCAGGGGCGCCAGCGCTTCGGGGTCCATGGCCTCCGGGGGCAGGTCCAGTGCCTGGTCGGCCCACTCCGGGTCTCCTGTAGACACCGGCAGCGGCCGTTCCGGCGCCAGGGGCGGCACGGCCATGATCACCGGTTGGGCGGCCCGGACCGGGCCAAAGGGCAGGGCCTTCAGATCGGGCACCACCGGCGCCGGGCGCCCGGCGGCCAACATGGCTGCCAGAGGCCGGAAGTTTGCCGGGATTGGGTCCCGGATCAGGGTATCCAGTTGCCTGTTCAGTTCGGCCAGGCGCGCCTGCACCTGCCGAGCCGCCTGCGCGTGCCGGGCACGGACGGTGGCGGGGAACCCGGCCTGTGCCAGGTAGCGGCCAAGGGCGGCCAGTTCGGCGGCAATGCCTTCGGTGGCAACCGCCAGGCGCTGCTGCTCCAGCTCCAGTACATACCCCCAGCCAGCCAGGGTATCATTGGCTGCGACCTCAGGCTGCATGGCGTCTGTGGTTTCCTGCAGGCCATCCAGCAGCCCGGAAAGAATCATACCGGCCTGCTGGTTCGGCAGCGGCATTGCTTGAGCAGGGCTTGCCGGCCCGCTTCCGGCCTGCGCCGGCGGCATGGCCACCGCCTGTACCAGCAGGCACACGATTAACAGGAGTGAAACCCGTCGCACCGCCCCCGGCACCGGGGCGCCCGTCTGCGCTTTTTTGTGCATCCAATTTCATAAACGGAAACCACATACATGAAGTTCTAGTTTTCCCATCTGTACAGGTCACATTTTTCCGGTTGTTGACTCGGCTACCTGCAGGTAACCGGTTTGCTACTTGCGTCGTACTGGCGTACAAGGACGCTCCGGAGTGGCCGGTGGGGGCGAGCGCAGGCACAGGGGACAATCAAGAAAAACCAAACGGCCCACCACCCTTCGACAAGGTTGGCGGGCCGTTTGTGCCATGGTACCAATGGGTGGAGCTGTTGCGGGCCAGTGGAGAAAGGAGGCTGCCAAACGATGAAGATCAGGGTTGAGCTGGATCCGTCAGAACTGGCCTTCTGGCTCATCTTGCTTCTGATTCGCCTGGCGCTTCCGCTATCACATAGCGGGGGCGGTCGACCATGCGGTCGGGCGCCACCGTCACGTATAGGGTCCAACGGCGGCTGCAGACTCCCGAGCGTCCGTGAAAACGGGCGCCCGTCCGCTTCTGTTGCTATTGTATCCGCCCGGGCACCCTGGTATACATCCGCCGCTCTTCAAAGGTGGCCGACCAGCAGGCCGCCCAGGTCACACCCGAGGGACCCCGCGGCTGCAGGTCAGAATTCGTCCAGTCCACCGTCACCTGGTCGCCGGCGATGATCAGCTTGCAGTGCACCTTCACCGGCGGGCGGCCGGGAGCCACCTCGTCCTGGTCCACGTAGTCCACAAACTCGTAGGTGCCGTCCGACAGTTGGGCCACTTCCTTGCGGAAGATGCGCTCGGAGTAGTTCATCGACTCCTCAAACGCCTGCGCCACCACGTCTTTGCCGTACTTGGTCACATACTCCAGCATCCGCTTTTCCATCTGCACCGTTGCCTGGTACTGGGCCAGCAGGTCGCCGATCGCCTCGTGCGGCAGGCGGATATTCAGCTTCAGCAGTTCCCAGATTTCCTTGCACAGCTTGTCGTTGTCGTACAGCTTGATCACCGGCACGAAAGATCCTTCCGCCCAGCACGAGGTGGCCATCGGGTTGAAGGTGCCGGGGACGGGGCCGCCCACGTCGGTTCAGTGGCAGAGGGCGATGGTGAAGCAGAAGACCTCGCCGTACACAAATACCGGGCGGATCAGGCGGATGTCCTGGGCATGGGTGCCGCCCCGCCAGGGGTCGCTGAAGGCGTACACATCGCCGGGGTGGAACTCCGGCACGTCTGCCAGCACGGCCTTCATGGTGGCTTCAAAGGTACCCAGGTGCGGCGTCTGGTCGCGGGTGCCGTGGGCCACCAGCCGCAGGCCACCTGCAAGGATGTGTTTGTTCACATTAACACCCTGAATTACCGGCTGCGGCGCATCAGTGCAATCCTGGGCGTGGAACTGGACAGCCACACCGACCGCCTGAACCTGGACCTGGCCCTGCGGATTCTGGAGACGATCGACCCGAAACGGATGGATAGGTCCGCTAAGTAAAGGAATAAAATTCAAACAGCCCGCCACCCTTCGACAAGGCTGGCGGGCTGTTTGTGCTATGCTGCCACTGTGGAGCTGTTCGCGGGCCAGTGGAAAGGAGGCGGCCAAACGATGAAGATCACGATTGAGCTTGACACTGCTTTCGTCTTCCTAGTCATTGTGATCCTGATTCGTATTGCGCTGCCGCTATAACATAGCGGTGGTACCTGGCCATTCGGCCGGGCACCGCCGTCGCATGTGAATCCCGACGGCTGCTGCAGGCTCCCAGGCGCCCGTCTCCGGTGGCGGGCGCCTGTCCGTATTTCGATTGTATCCGCCCCAGCCGCCCGTTATACATCCGAACACCGGTTCCGTAAGCTGTGGCGACCCGGCCCGCGTGCTTCCAGATGAGGCCTGATGGCCCGGAACGTGTCAAGCAGTTTGAGACACCTGCTGCGCGTATTTAGTGAAGCATGTGCGTGTGTTGAATGGGACTAGACAAAATCATCAGTCACCTATTTGGACAAAGAAGGGGCCCCGAGTGAATTCGAACATGGAAATTCTTTCTTCTTATTCGTGGGTGGGCTTGGGTGCGTTAATCCATACGCTTGTCGGTACCTTCAGTGGCTTCGGGTATCTCCGGACAAAACGTTCAGGATGGGCCTCGTAAGCCGCAGTCAGCACCTGCTGGCGCTTCTCTGTTATCGGCTTGTCCGCAGAACCATCTGCGGCGTCAGAAGGCCGATCCCCCAGTGCCGGTGCACCTTGTTGTACCATTCAAAGAACCCCTGGCAGAAGGCGCGGGCATGCTCCTTGGACCCAAACTGCCTCGGGAAATCTGGCCGATATTTCAGGGTCTTGAATTGTGACTCCGAGTAGGCGTTGTCGTTGCTCGTGTGGGGACGGCTATGGTCCATCCGCACGATATACCGCATTTTAGAAGAGGGTAAGGAAGTCCAGGGGTAGGCCAGTACTTCCCGGTCGATCGCCTCAATCACCACGCCGTACACCCGCCGGGCCTTGTCAATGGTGAGATACTCGTCCACCACATCACTCAGCACCATTTTCGGATCCCGCTCCAGCGGGTTGCCGTAGCCGCCGCCACCAAGGAAAGGGCGCCCTGGCCGCCCTCCAGCCACAGGTACGACACAAAGGGCTGGCCGGTCCTGGGGTGAATGCCGCCGGTCATGCAGTTTTGCAGGTTTACCGTGCCAGCGTGCGCCCGGGCCGGATCGGTCCTGGCCCAGGCCAGCGCCCAGGCGCCCATCATGGCGGCGTCCACCTTTTCATAGGCACCGGCGCAGAACCCGGCCACCGGGGTGGGCTGAGCACATGGGTCACCGTGCCCGGCCTGGTGACAATGTTCACCGAACGGACAATGCCATGGTTCAGCGGCACCAGGTGCGGGAAGTAGTGCAGCGTGCCGTCAAAGGTGGCCGACCAGCAGACGGCCCAGGTCACGCCTGAGGGACCCCTGGGCTGCAGGTCCGAGTTAGTCCAGTAAGGCCCGGGTCACGGCCCTGTTGCAGCAACCGGTTTCGGTCGGGGTTGGTGCGGCCCTGCGGATTCTGGAGACCATCGACCCAAAACCGGTGGGCAGGTCCGCCAGATAAAGGAAGAAAAACCACCCAGCCCGCCACCCTTCGACAAGGCTGGCGGGCCGTTTGTGCTATGCTGCCACTGTGGAGCTGTTTGCGGGCCAGTGGAAAGGAGGCGGCCAAACGATGAAGATCACGATCGAGCTCAACCCTGCTTTCGTCTTCCTGCTCATTGTGGTTCTCATTCGCATGGCGCTTCCGCTATAACATAGCGGTGGCGCAAGGCCGTAAGGCCGGGCGCTGCCGTCACATGTAAATCCCAACGGCGGCTGCAGGCTCCCGGGCGCCCGTCCAGAGCGGGCGTCCGTCCCTATTTCTATTGTATCCGCCCCAATGTCCAGTTATACATCCGCCTGGGGGCAGGTGCCAACCGACCGCATTATGCGCTAATCCAAACCGGGCGGCCCCTTATCCGCCCACGGCGCCGCCTCGGAGGGGTGCGGGCCGACACCGGCGAGAAAAATCAAACAGCCCGCCACCCTTGGGCAAGGCTGGCGGGCTGTTTGTGCTATCCTGCCACTATGGAGCTGTTTGCGGGCCAGTGGAAAGGAGGCGGCCAAACGATGAAGATCACGATCGAGCTTGACCCTGGGTTCCTGCTCCTGCTCATCGTGCTTCTGATTCGACTGGCGCTTCCGCTATAGCATAGCGGTGGCGTGAGGCCGTAAGGTCGGGCGCTACCGTCACGTGTTTACTCCAACGGCGGCTGCAGGCTCCCGGGCGCCCGTTGCTCAGGCGGGCGGTCTCCGTCTGTTTTTATTGTGTCCGCCCGGGCACCCCGTTATACTTCCGCACACCGGGTCCGTAACGCCTTGCGGTCGATCTTGCCGAACACATTCCGGGGAATTTCCGCCACGAACACGAAGCGGCGGGGGCGCTTATACGCAGCCAGATCCCCCCGGGTGCGGCACAGTTGCTCCAGGTCAGACTCGGTCAGCCCCGGGCGTGCCACCACACAGGCAGTCACCGTCTCCCCCCACTGCGGGTCCGGCAGCCCCACCACCCCGACATCGGCCACCAGCGGGTGGGTCCCCAGCACCGCCTCGACCTCCTGCGGATACACGTTTTCACCGCCGGTAATAATCGTGTGATCCACGCGGTCCACAATCGTCAGATTCCCATCGGCGTCCATCTCGGCCACGTCACGGGTATAGAACCAGCCCTCCACCAGCTTCACATCACCGCCGGTGCCAGGGAAGTAAGCGTGCACCTGCTGGGGGCCGCGCACAATGATCTGCCCGCGCTCACCGGCGCTCACCACATCGTCCGGTGTGGCCACGCCGTCGCCATCCACCCGGACCAGGCGGACCTGCCAGAAATGCGTGGCCCGGCCGATACCGGTCCACTGCTCGGGCGGACAGTCCGCCGTACACATATACGTACTGTTGGCACAGTTCTCGGTCATGCCGTAAGTATTGGCCAGTTCACAGCCAAATACGGCCCTGGCCTCCTCGATCAGGGCCCGGCCGTAAGGGGAGCCACCCATGCGGATCAGGCGCAGGTTGCCCCTGGCAAAGCCCAGTTCCCGGGCCGTACGGGTCAGGTCCGATACCTGGGTGGGCACCGCCATCATTTCCGTCACACGGTGCTGCTGGGCCAGACGCAGGACTTCGGCTGCCTGATAGCGGCCGTCCAGCACAAAGGTGGCACCCAGCACCAGGTAAGAGATCCAAAAGTTCAGCGCGCCACCGTGAATCAGGGGTGCAGGCGAAATCCCGATACTCCGGCGCGACAGGCCCATCTCCAGCGCATATTGAAGGCCGGACGTGATCTGGGTCCGCTGGGTATAGGCCGCCCCCTTGGGCAACCCGGTGGTGCCAGATGTATAAATCACCGCAGAGAAGTCGTCCGGCCCCCTGGGCACCGCCTGCACCGGCGGTCCCGCCGGAACCGCGGCCAGGCTGACCACATCGGCCGGCCAGTCCGCGGCGGGGGCGCCGGCCGCCACCCGCACGCAGCCCTCCCGCGCCGGGACCTTGCTCAGAAAGTCAGGACTAAAGATAATCGCGCGGGCATGAACCCGCGCCATGATGTCCCCGATGTTTTGGGCGGTCAGCCGAAAGTTCCACAGGTGAATCACAGCACCGAGCTTTTGCAGGGCCAGAAAGGCCAGCACAAAGTCCAGGGTATTCCAGGTCATGAGCCCCACGCTGTCGCCGGCAGCCACACCATACTGGGCCAACAGCCGCGCCACCCCGTCCACTTCGCGCTCCAGTTCTGCGAAAGTCAGACGCCGCTCAGCCGTGATGTAAGCCAGATGTCGGGGCCGTTCCTGCACGTGTTTCTCCAGCACAGCGATCAAGTTTACATACAATGCCCGTCCCTCCTCCCGACATGGCGGACAATGTCAACATTTTAGTTTCTACCACTCATGGCACTCACGGTGCCTGACCGTACGGGCTGAAACGATCCACATCCTTTCCCTGGCCATCCTTGCGCCGCTGGTACGCACCCGCCCGAAGCGCACGGCAAATTCCAGCTTTGCAGCCCTTTCTATCTTTTAAGTATAGGGTCATGCCTGTAGCTCTGTGCAGTAGCAAATTGCACTTTTACACAGTAGCATTAATCACATATAGAAGTAAAAAGGGTGCACTATGCAGTAAGTTGAATATTGATCAACACCACTGTTATCCAACAACCCTTCAACTTCTTGCAAACGTCGGGAAAGGGGCTGCTCCATGGACATGCCAACCAGGGCGCCGGCGGTTGACCCCACGCCACCCTGTGTGCCCTCGCTGGAGCAATTGCTGCTGAACGTGGGGACGACCTTTGTCTACCCCCGCCATGCCATTGTCTTTGTGCAGGGTGCGCCGGACGGGAAAATGTTCTACATCCGCAAGGGCCTGGTGAAATACTCATTCTTCACCCCCACCGGCGCCGAAAAGATTGCCCACTTTATCGGGGCAGGCGAGATCTTCGGTGAGTCCGCCGTTTTGCTGGACCGGGCCTACGGCATCACGGCCACCGCCCTGACCCCGGTGGATGCCATCGTTTTCACCAAGGAGCAAACCCTGGCCCTGCTGCGCACCGATGCCCGGTTCGCCGAACTCTTTACCAGGTCGCTGGCAGAAAAGCTGTGGCGGTTCGGGCAACAACTGGTCAGTGCCAGTTTTTACGACTCCTACGGGCGAGTCGTCCATACCCTGCTTTCCCTGGCCCCGGCCGGCACCAGTGTGAACCACTGTATCGTGGAAATCACCCACCAGGACCTCTCCAACTGCGTCGGTCTGAACCGCGTCACGGTGACCCGGGTGCTGCGCGGTCTGCAGGAACAGGGCCTGGTCAAGTGTTACCGGGCCCGAATCTATATTAAAGACCTGCAGGGGCTGCGGCGCTGTGCCCAGCAACGGATCCGTTAAAAAGGTTGGATCTACCGCACCGGCGGCCGCCAGGCCGCCGGTTTTTTCTGCCCAGGTCCGCCCGCTTGGTCCATTACAGAGATCTGTAGCAACAACTACTATACAGATCAATTTGAAGCTACACACAAATGTGGGGTTCTCACCTTATACTCCGAGATAAGTACCCGTTCCCCCCTTCGCTGACCATAACCATCCACCCAGAAATCAAAAGGAGCTGATCCCATGGATTTCCCACTGCTGACTTTAAAGGAGCGCGACCGGCGCTGGGCCCTGGTGCGCAGCAAGATGGCCGAGATGGGCCTTGACGTGCTGGTAGTCGCCGGCGACCAGGGCAACTGGTTCGGCAACATGGCCAACGTACGTTACCTGACCGGGATTGGCGACCAGAGCTGGGCCGTGTTCCCCCTCAAGGGCGATCCGGTACTGCTCACGTGGTGGTCCACCCCCAACGCAAGCCGCACGTCCGACGAAATCAGCCCGATCACGGCAGCCATCCGGGCCAAGCAGGGCAAGGATGTCCGCACCCGCAACCCCTGGGCTCTGGAGAAGGCATGGGTGCGGGAAGTCCGCCAGGGCTGGCCCTCGTTTGGCGATGCCATCGTGCGGCTCATCAGCGACCTGGGGCTTCAGCGCTCCACCATCGGCCTGGTCGGCACCTCTTCGCACATCCAGCAGGACGGGCTGTTCCCCATGCGCACCTACCTGAAAATGCAGCGGGAACTCCCTGGCGCCACCATTTTGGACGATGTCACCTGGATTGTGGAGCGGGCCCGGCTGTGCAAGAGCGCCGAAGAGATCGCCTGCATCGAAAAGGCGTCCGACATTGCCGACCGGGCCATTGAGTGCCTGGTGGAATACTCCCGGCCCGGTATGGATGAAGCCGCTCTGTATGCCAAGATGGCGGAAACACTGCTCCGGGAAGGCTCCGAGCGGTCGTGGATGTGCTTCTGGACCTCCGGTCAGGCGCCGGCCCACGTGCAGTTGTTCACCCCCACCCCTCGGGTCATGCAGCAGGGCGATTTCGTCATCACGGAAATCACCCCCCGCTACGGCGGTTATCTGGCGCATCCCCACCAGCCGATCAGCCTGGGTGAGCCGATCCCGGAAATCCGCAAAATGTACGATCTGCTGCGGGAGACCCGCGACGCCGCCCTGGCCCAACTGAGGCCCGGGGTAACGGTGGCGGAGCAGGAAGAGGCGCTCATGGGCCCGATCCGGCGGGCCGGATATAGCTACCTGCACCTGCCCATCCATGGCATGGGCATGAGCCTGGGCGAATGGCCGAACACCAACTTCTGGGGCAATGCCAACCCCTGGATGCCCTCCCCGGACGAACTGACCTTTGAGGAAGGCATGCTGCTGGCCTACGAGCCCATGATCTCCACGCCGGATCGCAAGTTCGGCCTGCCGCTGGGAGATACCGTTCTCATCACACGCGATGGTGCACGCCGGTTAAGCCGCTACTGCAACGACCTGATCGTGGTCTGACCGCCGTGCACCGTTGACAAAAGGAGGGGTCTGGATGAAGCGTCGGGTATATGCCCTGGTAACAGCACTGGCTTTTGCAGCCGTCTCTCTGGCCGGATGTGCGCAGTCTCAACCAAAAGAGAAAGAGGCTGCGCCCGCACCGTCCCCACGGCCGGAAACGGCTGCCCCTGCCCCCACCCCTGCACAGGGAGACTTCAAACTGGGTGTGGTCATGCCATTTTCCGGCGTCTTCGCCGGCCCCGGGGAAGACATGTGGAACGGATTCACGCTCTACATGGATGAGGTCGCCTACACCGCCGGGGGACGGAAGATTGTGGTGACCAAAGAAGACGAAGAGGCCACACCCGAGGTGGCCATGCGCAAGGTGCGCAAGCTGATTGACTCCGACAAGGTGGAGATGGTGACCGGCCTGTTCAGTTCTGCCTCCGCCCTGGCAGCCCGCGAGGTCGTAAACGAGGCCAAGATTCCCACCGTGATTTCCAACGCCGCCGCCGACGCCCTGAGCGCTGAGCTGAAAAGCCCCTACATCGTGCGCACCTCGTTCACCAACTGGCAGATCGCCGCCGTGCAGGGGCCGTGGGCAGCCCAGAACCTGGCGAAACGGGCGGTGATCATCGTCCCCGACTACCAGGCCGGCAAGGACAGCGCCAAGGCATTCCGCACCGCCTATGAAAAGGCCGGCGGCCAGGTGGTCGGCGAGGTCATGTCGCCCCTGAACACGGCTGACTACGGCCCGTACCTGACCCAGATTCAGCGCCTGAACCCGGAAGTGGTCTACGCCTTCTTTGCCGGCGCCGACTCGCCCCGGTTCATCAAGCAGTACAACGAGTTCGGCCTGAGCACCAAGATCAAGCTGATTGCCAACGGCTCGGTCCTGGAGGAAGATGTGCTCGATGTGGTCGGTCCGGCGGCCGAGGGCCTGTATTCCGCCTGGAGCTGGGCCTATTCGCTGGACACCCCGGCCAGCAAGGCCTTTGTCAGCAAGTACGAAGGCAAGTTCAAGAAGAAGCCGAGCCTGTTCTCGGTGCATGGCTACGAGGCGGCCCAGTATATTGTGGAACTGCTGAACCTGGTGAAGGGCAACACCGCCGACAAGGCCGGCCTGCTGGCCAAGATGAAGGACGTGACCTTCACCGGACCCCGGGGACCGTTCAAGCTCGACCCGGACACCCAGTCGGCCGTGCTGACCATGTACATCCGGCGGGTGGACAAGTCCGGCAATGCCGTTCAAAACGTGGTGATTGACAAGATCCCCAACTGGATACACGCCCCGCAGAAGTAGCAGGAGCAGCCATGTACAGCCTAGACCCAGGCCAGACGGCCCTGCTGGTGATTGACTGCCAGAACGACTTTTGCCACCCCAATGGCTATTTCGGTCGCTCCGGCATCCCCCTGGACCAGATCCAGGCGGCCGTACCCCGCCTGCAGGCGGCGATCCCGCTGATGCGCGCTGCCGGTGCTGCCGTGATCTTCGTGCGCACCACCCATGACGGGTGGACCGATTCCGCCGCCTTCAGTACCCGCCAGGTCCGGGGGCAGGGCACCATTTGCCTTACCGGCAGCCCCGGTGCCAACTTCTATGCGCTGGAAGTCACCCCGGCCGACCTGGTGGTAACCAAGCACCGGTACAGTGCCTTTGTTGGTACCAACCTCGACCTGGTTCTGCGCAGCCGCGGCATCCGCAACCTGCTCTGCACCGGCTTCACCACCAACGTGTGTGTGGAATCGACCCTGCGGGACGGATTCATGCTCGATTATCACACTGTGCTGATCGAAGACTGCTGTGCCGCCCCCACGCCGGCCGAGCACCAGGCCGCCATCGACAATGTGCGCCGCTACTTCGGCCAGGTGGCCACGGCGGCGGCCACACTGGCGGCTCTGCAGGCCGCAGGCTGACGGAGAAAAACCGAACGGCCCGCCACCCTTCGACAGGGTTGGCGGGCCGTTTGTGCTATGCTACCAGTGGTGGAGCTGTTTGCGGGCCAGTGGAAAGGAGGCTGCCAAACGATGAAGATCACGGTCGAGCTGGACCTCAACTCCGATTGGGCTTTCTGGCTCATCGTGCTTCTGATTCGCCTGGCGCTTCCGCTATAGCATAGCGGGGGCGTTCGACCAGTCGGTCGGGCGCCGCCGTCGCATGTGAAATTCAACGGCGGCTGCAGGCTCCCGGGCGCCCGTATACAGCGGGCGCCCGTCCGTTTCCATTGTATCCGCCCGGCCACCCTGGTATACATCCCTGCCCCTACGGGGCAGACGGATGGCGCACCAGGCGCACGTTCCCTTCCACCGCCTCCATGCGCCCGGCCTGCACCAGGTACGCCAGCGCCTCCGCCAGCGCCACCCGGATCTGGGCACCGGTGCGGTTGAACCCCAGCACCCTGGCCGCCTCCACCATCAGGTCCTCCTCGGGCATGCCAACCGCCTGCGCAAGCACCAGGGCCAGCGCCCCGGCCCGCTCCTCCACACAGATCTGCGCCATGGTGCGTGGCTTCTCGCCGTGGCCGGGCGTGCGGACCGATGGTTCGGTCATCTGCACCGGCCAGAAGAAATCGCCCCGCTGCACGAAGCGATCACAGGCTTCATGCCGGACTGCCAGCTCCACTTCCCGCCTGACCTGGCTGCTGGCCCGCTCCCGCCCCCACAGCGGTGCCACCCGCCGGGCCAGCAGATCCTGGTGAATCGGCCCCTCCACGGCAATCACGTGGGCAACCACCGCACCGGCAAACTCGGCATCGCTCTGGCCAGGGGTCCGGCTGATATCAGACAGCAAAGCCTCCCGGTAGCTCACCACCCCGGCCAGGGCCGCCGCCTGCTGCAACTCCGCCGCCGGCGGCACCTCCATCTCCAGCGGCTCCGGGGCCGGTTCGCCTCCGGCCAGCGCGATCACCGGCGTCTGCGTATCCGGTGCTGCCTCCCAGGCTCCGGGTGACTGCCGCGCCTGCGCAATGGCCGCCTCCAGGCGGGCCACCTCCGCCCGCGGGTCCTTGATCCAGTCGGTCGACCAGATGCGGTGAATTCGCCAGCCCAGCCCCACCAGCACATCCTCCCGCAGCCGGTCACGGTCCCGTGCCGTCTTGGCCGAATGGTAGGCCCGCCCGTCACACTCAATCCCCAGCAGGTAGTGGCCGCTATAGTCCGGGTGCCGTACGGCCAGATCGATCCGGTAACCCGAGCAGCCGACCTGCGTATCCACATGATGGCCAAGGCGGCGGAGTTCAAGGTAGACCGCCTCCTCGAACGGCGAATCGAAGCAGGGCGTTCCCCCCACCCGCAGCTCCCGCTGCAGTGCCACCGGCCCGTGCAGGGCAAACTCCATGTACTGCCGCAGCAGCCGGACGCCGTCAGCGCCGGTCCGCTCCGGGTCGATATCGGTAGGCGCCATGGAACTGACCAGCTTCACGTTGTACTTGGCCCGGGTAATCGCCACATTCAACCGGCGGTGGCCGCCCTGGCGGCTGAGCGGGCCGAAGTTCATGTGCACCACGCCGGTCTGGTCCCGGGCATAGCCAATGCTGAAGATAATGGTATCGCGCTCGTCACCCTGCACATTCTCCAGATTCTTGACAAAGAACGGCTCATCACATTTCTCATCAAAGAAGGGCTCCAGCTCCGCATGCTGCCGGCGCAGGCTGCGAATGGCGGCATCCACCGCCGACTGCTGGGCCTCACTGAAGGTAACCACCCCCAGCGACCGGCCGGGAAACCGCCGGAAGTGATCCAGGACCAGTTCCGCCACCCGCAGGGCCTCCACCTGGTTGCAACGGGTGCCGCTCCGGTCGTACACACCACCCGGCACGTGCACAAACTCCACCCCCTGGTCCGGCACCCGCTCCGCCGGGCTGGGAAAGGTGACCAGGTTGCCCAGGTAAATCTTCGTATTCGAAAACGCGATCAGGTGCTCGTGGCGGCTGCGATAATGCCATTGCAGGGACTTGCGGTGCAGGACACTGCTGCACTCGTCCAGCACCGACTCATATGCCCCGGTATCGTCCTCCTCGTCATCGAACGCCCCGTCACCGACGCTGACACCGAAAAAGTTGGTAGGCGGCAACTGCTCCCGGTCACCGACCACGATCACCTGCCGGCTCCGGTAAATGGCGCCGATGGCGTCCTCGGAACAGATCTGCGATGCCTCGTCGAACACCACCAGGTCAAACTGATAGTGGCCCGGGTCCAGGAACTGGCTCACAGAGAGCGGGCTCATCAGCAGGCACGGTTTCAGGGTCAGGAGCAGGTTCGGTATCGCCTGAAAGAGTCGGCGCAGCGGCATCTGCCGGCGCCGTTTTTCCGCTTCACGGGTCAGAATGGCCACCTCGGAGCCGCGGGCCGTCATGGCGTGTGGGTTGGGGCGCGCCTCCGACAGTCTGGCCCGCAGCCGGGCCTGGGCCAGCCGGAACTGCTGCCGGTCAAGCTGGCGGAACGCGCCGATGCGCTCTGCATGGCGGTCGCCCCGGAAGTGCTGCAGTTCCGGCACCTGCGCGTAAGTCTCGTCCAGCCACAGGCGGTAGAAACGCTTATGGAAAGCCGGCAGGATCTGCGCAGGCGGAATCCGCTGCTCCAACACGGCATCGACAAACGGCCCCAGCCCGGCTTCGGCGCAGCGGGCCCGGCTGTTGCGAAAGTCGACCCAGTCCCGCAGGGCCGCCATGCTCTCCAGCCGGACGGTCAGCCAGGCCGTCAACTCGGCCAGGGGCAGCCGGTTCAGGTGCAGGGAATGCGGCTCGAACAGGCCGGCCATAAACTGAACGTGGCGCCCCGCCTCGGCCAGGAGTTGTCCCCCCTGCACCGCCGCCGTGCCGGCCCGGGCAATGGCGTCTGCATCGGCACAAACCGCCCGTACGAACGGCTCAGGCGGCAGGCCGGGCGCAAAGTGCCGCCGCACCTGCTCCGTCCAGTCCAGGGCGTTCAACACCGCGTCCCAGCGGGTCTCGATTCCCTGGAAAAAATGCCCGAAGGTCGCCTGAAGCTGCCGGGCTTCGGCGTTCACCTCTGCCTCCACCGCCTGAACGGCCGCCAGCACCTGCAGGTCATGCACCGTTTCAGCCACCGTTGGGGCCGGGGAACCTCCGGTACGGTGCGCCTTCACCTTGTCGTACACACGGTGGCAGCCGGTCAGGCCCTCCAGCGTCTGCACCGCCCAGGCGCGCCACGTGTCTATGGCCATCTCGTGGGCCGGCAGGCTGCCGGCGCCGAACTGCAGGCGCCGGGGCACAGCCGTCAGCAGGCTTTCGGCCGTGTTAAGGGCAGCCGCTGCCGCCTGGCTGCAGGCCGCAACCTGGCGGACGGCGGCGCCGGAACGCATGGCGAGCGCGCAGACCGGTTCGGGCACCGCGTCGGGCTGGTAGAGCCGGTTGATCTCCCCCACCGCCGCCAGCGCAGCCAGCAATTCATCCCAGTGGGTGTGCGCCCCCATATACCAGGAACCGCACACCCGGGCGAATTCCTCCTCATGGGCGCTGATCCAGGCCCGGCGGTCCAGCACCGACTTCATCGCCTGCAGGTCAGCCAATGCCCGCGGGTAATCCAGAACCTGCCCCGCCCGCGCCACTGCCCGCAGCGCCTTCATGTCGCGGCGGAAACCGCTCTTCAGGAAGCGGAAAAAGCCGCCGTACTCGGTCCGGAACTGCTGCAGCATACCGGATACATCCAGGCCCAGAACCTCCTGGTCATACCGCTGCCACAAGGCCTGCTCCTCGGCCTGGAGGCCGGTGAAGACCTCCCGGGCCTCCTGCACCTGGCTGCAAATCACCCGCTGCTGGTGCAGATCGAACCAGGCCGCCACCGGGCGCAGGTCCCGGGCCACCCACTCCCCCACCGCGCTGAGCCGGCGCAGGGCAGCCACCGTCCGGGGGGGCTCCAGCCCCAGCGCGCCGGCCAGGGCGGCGCCGGCTGTCTGCAGTTGCGCTGCGGCCGCGATCAACTGGTTCAGGAAAGCGGTCAGTTCCTCCCGCCGGGCCAGCAGTTCCTCTGCCGTACCGGCATAGGCCGGGTGCAGCCGCGCCAGCACGGCGCGCCCGCCTACTTCCAAACACTGAATCAACGGGCCGGGCGCCAGGGCGAACAGGGTGGGTTGATAGGACTGCAGCAGCGAGGAACGGCCGGCCTGGTAGCGGGCCAGGCACTCCTGGTGGCGGTTGGCGCTCTGGACCAGCGGCGCCGGCCATTGCGTGGTCAGCCAATCGGCCGGGGGCTGCGGCGAGTCGCCGGCCAGGGCCAGCAGCTCGGCCAGGCCGGCCAGTTCCGCCAGCGTGCCCGGCGGTGCCAACCCGAGTTCGGCGGCAATGGGGCCAAAAACCCCGGTCAACTGCGGCACCAGCGCCCGCAGTCGCCCACTGTGGGTGGCAATGTTGTGCTGCAGCTCCAGGGTAAAGGCAGGCGCGACGCAGCCCCGCCATGGGTTGGCGAAGTAGTCCGCCCCGACCTGGCCAGCCGTGCCGGCCAACTGCGCGATCAGTTCATGATACCGGCGCAGATCCGCCGGGGTCTTGTTTCCGGCCTGCGCCAGCGGAAAGCTGAGGTCAGGCGCCGACTCCAGGCGTGCCACCTCGCCGTGGACCTGGTAAATGGTCCGGCCCAGGGGCAGGCGTTCGGTATGCAGGGCACCGATCACCTGGTTCAGCGCCGCCCGCTGCTCCAGGAGCTGGTCCAGTGGCACCTCCGCCCGCTCGGTAATCTGGGTGCGGGCCAGCATGAGCGTGCGGCCGAGTTCGGTGATCACTTCCTTTTTATTGGCGCTGTGGCTGTGCAACTGCAGCGAGAAATCGCCGAGGCCGTTCTCGCACAGGCGTTTGTGCACGACCTCCAGCGCCGCCATCTTCGCCGAAACGAACAGGACCCGCTTCCCGGCCGCCAGGCACTCGGCAATGATGTTGGTAATGGTCTGGCTCTTGCCGGTACCGGGCGGCCCCTGCAGCACGAAGCTGACGCCGCGCTTGGCCGCCAGAATGGCTTCCTGCTGGCTCGAATCGGCATCGACCACCTGGAAGGTCTCATGTGGGCAGACCTTCCGGTCCAGCTCCTCGCCGCTGACCAGGTCGTCCGGCAGCGGCGGCAGCCTGGAGGCATCGCCGGCCATGGCGGCGATCACCGGGTGTGCCGCCATCGCCTCGGCGTGGCGCTCCAGGTCCTTGTACATGTTCAGCTTCAGGAAGGAAAACAAACTCAGGCAGGCATCGCCGACCACCCGCCAGCCCTGCCTGGCCACCAACTGCTGCACCTCGCCCAGCAGGTCGTCCAGGTGCCAGTCCTCTTCGTCCGGGATGGCCGGGAGCTGGATGCCGAAGTCCATTTGCAGCTTGTGGGCCAGGGTCGGGTTCAGGACGATGTCGTCGTCCAGCGGCACCAGCCGGTAGGGATCCAGAATCGAGTCGACCTCCAGTTCTACCGGCACCAGTACCAGAGGCGAGCGAACGACTTCCTGGCTCGCCTCGGCCTCCCGCCACTCCAGGAACCCCAGTGCGACGAACAGGATGTTGGTTCCCTGCTCCTCGATGGCGGTCCTGGCCCTGGCCCGCAACTGGTAGAGCGACCGAACCATCTGGTCGTCCGGCTGGTCGGTCAGCAACTGGTGCGGCTCCGGGCGAAGCTCGGGCTGTGTCGTCGCCGACAGGGCCGCGCCCGGCTCTGCTTCGTTGAACTGGTAGGGGTCCTGGTTCGGGGTCCGCAGGGCGAATTCATACGGCAGCCCGTGCTGCACGAGCCGCTGAAAGATCTCGGTATGTGTTTGGCCCACCAGGCGCAGGGTGGTGCGCCTGGTGGGCTTGAAGAACAGCAGCCGGTTCCGCTTGCCCAGGTCCAGGAGCTTTTGCTGCCAACGGGTCACCTTCTGCACTGCTTCCAACGTCACTGGCCTCCACCCAAGGGCGCTCACAGCGGTGGACCGCTGCCATTTCAATATAGCATAATCCGGGGGCGAGTTCTGCATGGCTATAGGTAGGCCGAGCGGTGCAAGTGCGCACGGGCATCAATCGCACCTGAAGCGATCGGGCCGCCTGGGACTGCCTGGTGCGGATGGTGACAGGCAGTCCGACCTGCACCAGGTAGCGGTTGATAGCCACCATCTCTGCCGCCATGGCTGCGGTGGCAGTGGCCAGGCGGGCTTTGGGGGCATTCTTGCCGCGGGCGCATGTAGAAAAACCGAACGGCCCGCCACCCTTCGACAAGGTTGGCGGGCCGCTCGTGCCCAGTCACAAGGGGGGTGCCACGTAGCCTTGAGCGCAACAAATCCACCCTTCCCACCCGTTCAAGCGCACGTGTTGTCCCACCATCGGCTTTTCGGATTGATGACCCAACACGACCAGCGGCTTCCCCAGTTCCCGACAGATAATGGCACCGTGGGACAGAAGTCCGCCTGTCTGCGCGACCACACCGGCAGCAGCGGCTATATGCCTGAGGTGCTCGGGGCTAATTTGACGTACAAAGAGAATAAACGGCTCGTCGGGTGGCACAGCATCCCCATCAGGCGACCAGAGCCTTCCATCTGCCACTCCCGCTGCCAGCCCCATCCCTTCTGCCCTTGCTACAGGGGAATCGTGCCCCGGCAGTGGGACCGTGATTGGCCGGGCTTGCAGGAGGATGGGCCGGCTGCCACACCAGGTCCATTCCATATCCAGACGCGGTAAGGAAAGGCGGTCGCCAACCAGCCCCGCCAACTCGGCCAGTCGCTCGCATTCAGACAGGGCCAGAACTGGTTCCGAATCCCCTGGATAGCCAATCCGAACGACCGACACACCGCCCTCGCTTTGAACAAGATAGGCGGGCACTCGGCGTCCAGCCTTTTCAAATACGACCCCATCACCGGGTAAGAGTTGCCGCCAGCCCGGAGCAGTAGGAACAAGGGCAGCCCGTTTGAACGGTTCAATGCGCTGGCTCCATTCCGAGGGCGTCCAATCATAAACGTCGGGCGTAACCTTTCCGGCCACCAGGGGAAGGCCAAGACCTAAAATAGCCTCAATCCGCACCCGGTCCCGATCTCTAAACAGAACCCCCGACCGCTCGGAACGAACAAGGGGCTGCACCAACACGGCACACCCGGCTGCAATCGCGTCGCTGCCGCCGGCTTCAACCATGGCATCAAGGTAGTCAAGGGTGTGGGGCGCCAATAACGAGAGCCAAACCGCCTTAATACCTGCCGCCAGAGCTGGCAAGGTCGGGGGTAAACCGAGGTGGGAACTGAGCATACCGGCAAAGGAGCGTGTCGCCCCGTCTTCGATCACGGCTGATGAACGGCAGACAATGGACTGACGGATACCCGGCAAGTATGCGGTGGCAGCAGCCAGAAGTTCCGGCGGCATTGGCGTGGTGTGCACACTCGCTTGGAGCCGTCGGTAATATTCACTCCTGCGTTCGCTTGAGCAATTTAACAAATCCCTGATGTGTCCGGCAAGCAGGGGCTGCGAGAAATAGGCACGCCATGCCTCGGTTGTAACCACAAATGAACGCGGGACGGGTAAGCCGTGACCGGCCAACCGGGCCAGCCCGGCCCCCTTGGCGCCAGCCAGCTTGGTATGGACGGCCCGGGGATCATCGAGGGGGATCAGCACAGGACCACTCCCCTGCCTGAGCGATTTCCAGCAGTGTCGCCGCACGTAAGTCAAGGCCCGTGGCTGCGCATACCCGCCGCAGGTTACGCATGGTTCGCGCCTGCCAGTAATGGCGGGCCTCTTCGTGGTCTGCTGCAGCGCACGCCAGCGTCACCAATTCTATAAACAAGGTGTGGTCAGCATCCGGCCAACCTGCAGTGGCCTGAACCAGCTCCTGAAAGGCTGTCCGGCGCCGGCGTCGGCGCGCCGGTGGTGTCTCCGGGGCGGTGTTCGCCCGATACTGCCCGGCCAGGTGTATCAGGCTGGTATGGTCAGGTTCAACCAGCTCCGGCGGGTCAAACTCGCGCAGAAACACCGCCCCGTTGCGAAATCTATCCAGGTACGTTTTGGTTGGTTGTGTGGCCGCCGCCCCCGCCCGGGCAGCCAGAAGCAACATGTAAGGAGTCACCACCGGCGTCAGGACCTGCTGCAGACACAGAGATCCCACCAAGTCCCCCAGCCGGTTTAGCAAACGGCCTGGCAGGCCCGTTTCGTCGTTAAAATTATAGAAGGCCATGGCCCGTTTGGCTGCCGCCAGCAATTCATGCAGCGAAGATGGGGACCAGTGGTGTTCAAACCGCCAATTTGCCCGGGCTAATTCCGCAATCGACCTGCGCATTCGGGCAGTTGTAGAGCTACGCAATTCATTCTGATCAGGACTGGAAATACACGCTTGTAGGAGTTCCAAGTACCGGTTGTAAGCATCCACAGGAATGTGGACGACTCCGGGACAGTATTCGGTTGCCTGGGCTGATGGGACAAACCAGCGCACGCGCTCGATCAGGCCACCGGCGTAAAGTTGGGCATGGGCCACCGCATGGATCCGATAGACCAGGTGGTAATCAACTGCCACAATCCCCCACCGCGCAATGGTAAATAACCCGTCCAACGGCATAGCTTCACCCCCAAAAAGATCGAGTAGGAGGGGGCGGCTAGCCCCCGTCCTCTCACACCACCGGACATGCGGGTCCGCATCCGGCGGTTCGCCAAGATTGACGGAGTGTGTGGTAGCATTCGGTTAGACTCAGGAGTCCCT
>JAKFDK010000077.1:0-8413 GCA_036676195.1 Clostridia bacterium
CGGAAGGCAGAGCGGGCCTTGGTAGCGGTGCTCCAAGAGGCCTATGTGCAGGGAATTAGCACCCGGAAAGTGGACGACTTGGTCAAGTCGCTCGGGATCAGCGGCGTGAGCAAGAGCGAGGTGCTCCGGCCTCTGGCAACGAGAAGGGTTCCGTCGAAAACCTGGTCGGGTTTGCCCAGCGCAATATCATCGGGCCGCGGCTGGAGGCCGATTCCTGGGAGCAACTCCAGGCCACCCTTTGGGAGCGCTGCCTCAAATACGCTGAACGGACCCTGCGCGGGGAGTCGCTGTCCGTCAAGGAACGGTGGCAACAGGAGCGGCAAGTCCTGCGCCCTCTGCCGCCGCAGCCCTATCACTGCTCCCGGGTTCTTCCCGTTACCAGCAGCGGTACTGCCTGTGTCACATTCGAAACGTGCCGCTATTCCGTGCCGGTGCGTCATGCCAACGAGGAATTGACCCTGCGGGCCTACTGGGATCGGATTGAGATCTACCGTGGCTTACAGCGTATTGCCTCGCATCCCCGGTCGTACGAACGTGAGCAGGACATCCTGGATCTGGACCACTACCTGGACCTGCTCCTGCGCAAGCCGGGCGCTTTGGACCAGCAGTGGATAACTACCTGGCGGCTGTCGAGAGAAAGGCCCGGGAAAGGGCCTAACAGTACCTCGAGCCGGGGGCTTGCACCCCCGGCTCGAAGCATTTTCAGGGCGGTTCCTGCAAACGCCGCAAACCCGCTCCCAGACTGGTGGGCCCAGAGGGATTCGAACCCCCAACCAAGTGATTATGAGTCACCTGCTCTAACCGTTGAGCTATGGGCCCGGCAGAGTCACGTATAAAACCATTGTAAGACACCTGGGCGCTCGATTCAAGGAGACACGACTGGGTTTTTACGGCAAAGAGAGGCACTGGAGAAAGAAAGAGGGATCAGGCATTTGCCTGACCCCTGGTGTTTGGCTCCGGCAGTAGGATTCGAACCTACAACCCTCCGGTTAACAGCCGGATGCTCTACCGTTGAGCTATGCCGGAATCATCATGTCCGCACCGACATTAAGCATGATACCGCGGCACGAGCACCGCCGTCAACCCGAAGTTCTGTAGAAGTTTCTTCCAAAATAGCCGAACGATCATAAACGGCCGCCCGGTACCCGGGCGGCCGTTATCAGTTAGTCCAGATAGTCCTTCAGCTTCTTGCTCCGGCTGGGGTGGCGCAGCTTGCGCAGGGCCTTCGCCTCGATCTGCCGGATCCGTTCCCGGGTCACGCCAAAGACCTGGCCGACCTCTTCAAGGGTCCGGGCCCGGCCGTCGTCCAGACCGAAGCGCAGCCGCAGCACCTTCTCCTCCCTGGGCGTCAGGGTCTCGAGCACCTCTTCCAACTGCTCCTTGAGCAACATGTAGGAGGCTGCCTCGGCCGGGGCGGGGGCATCCTGGTCCTCAATGAAATCGCCGAGGTGAGAATCCTCCTCCTCGCCGATCGGGGTTTCCAGAGAGACCGGTTCCTGGGCAATTTTCATGATTTCCCGGACCCGTTCCACCGAAACCTCCATTTCATCAGCAATCTCTTCCGGGGTGGCCTCACGGCCCAACTCCTGCACCAACTGGCGCTGCACCCGAATGAGCTTGTTAATGGTTTCAACCATGTGAACGGGAATGCGGATGGTACGGGCCTGGTCCGCAATCGCCCGGGTAATGGCCTGACGGATCCACCAGGTCGCATAGGTGGAAAACTTGAAGCCCTTGCGGAAATCGAATTTCTCGACGGCCTTGATCAGGCCCAGGTTGCCTTCCTGAATCAGGTCCAGGAAGAGCATGCCGCGACCCACATAGCGCTTGGCAATGCTCACGACCAGACGCAGGTTGGCCTCCGCCAGGCGCTTCTTGGCATCTTCGTGCCCCTGCTCAATGCGCTTGGCCAGTTCGATCTCATCTTCCGGAGACAGCAGCGGAACGCGGCCAATCTCCTTCAGATACATCCGTACCGGATCGTCAATCGCCACGCCCTCCGGCACGGTCAGGTCCATATCGACATCGTCGTCAGCCTCTTCCAGGGGCTCCTCAACGGCAGCGTCGGCGTTCACTACCAGGGCCGGCAGCCCGGCCAGCGTGCCTTCTGCCGTGTGGCCGACAACCACTTCAATTCCATTTTCAGCCAAGTGCTCGTAGATCTCCTCGACCTGTTCCACCGTCAGTTCCCTGGCCGCGAAGTGATCCATCACCTCGCTCTCGGTCAGGGAGCCACGCTTCTTGCCCTTGGCGATGAGTTCTTTCAGACCCTCAATCTTGATTTCCTTTGAGGCATCCATGTCGCTCTCCCCCCCTTCCGTGCCGGAGCTACTGACGTCGCGTACGGCGGACAATTTCCTGAAACTCCAACAAGAGAGCCGTTTCCACCGGTTCCCCGGCGCCCTCCCGCTCCCGAATGATCGCCTGCAATGCTCGCAATCTCCTCTGGTCCCGTTCCTTGCGTATTGTATCTAGAGCGTCCAGCAATTCCCGTTCAGGCTGAACGACGTAAGGCGATTCATCTTCCAACTCCGCCACCAGAGCCCGGGCACCGGGGCTTTCTACCCCCGACAGGATCCGGGCCAACAAGCCGGCGGCAGGTGCCCCGGCCTGCGCCGCCAGGGCCGTATAAATCGATCCGTATTCGGGCGCTGCCCAGTCGCGGCCCGTCATCTCCGCCTCGGCATGGGCCAGCAGACGGGGATGTTGCAGGAGGATCCGCAGCACGGCACGCTCAGCTTGTAGCAGCGGGTCGGTTCGACGGCGAACGGCGCTGCCTGCTTCGGCCGGCGCCGTGGCCGCTGGGCCGGGCCGCTTCGGGCCCGAGTCCGCGCGCGGCCGAGTTTCCTGCTTGCCCAGGACTTTTGTATTATTCCAGTTCTTGCTTTGGCTATACTGCCCAGAATAACTTTCTGCACCTTCATCAAGCCGGCGGCGGGTTTCAATGCGCAGGGCCTCTTCCCTGATCCCCAGGGCTGCAGCCGCGTATCGCAGATACTCATCCCGGCGCACCGCATCTTCGATATCCAGTAACACAGGGATGACCTCCCGCACCGCCGCAGCCTTGGTCTCCGCTGTGTTGCCGGCTCCGGCGTGGCGCTCCAGCGCCAGACGGACCTTGAACTCCAACAGGGGGACTGCGACCGCCAGAGCCCGCCGAAACGCCTCGGCACCGTGGGTCTGCACAAATTCGTCCGGATCCTTGCCCTCCGGGATTTGCAGGACCCGTACGCTGCAACCGGCCTGAACCAGGGTATCAAGACCTTTAAGGGTCGCCTGCCGGCCGGCCAGGTCGGCATCGTAAGCGATCACCACCTGGCTGCACTGGCGCCGGAGCAGCTCCGCATGCTCCCTTGTGAGCGACGTGCCCAGGCTGGCCACGGCCGTACTGAAGCCCGCCTGATGCAGGGCAATGGCGTCCATATAGCCCTCGGTCACAATCGCTATGTCTTCTGTCCGCATGGCTTCCTTCGCCAGATGCAGGCCGTACACATGAAGCCGCTTGTTAAAATACGGGCCATCCGGGCTGTTATAGTACTTGGGCACCTGATCAGGCCGCACCGCCCGCCCACCGAAACCGATGACACGCCCGCGCAGATCCATAATGGGAAACATCGCCCGGCCCCGAAAACGGTCATAATAGCCGTCGCCACGCTCACGGGCCTGAATCAGCCCGGCCTTTACCAGCGCCTGAGCCGAAACGTGCTGCCTGGCGGAACGCCACAGTGCCTCAAAGCTGTCAGGAGCGTGCCCGAGACGGAACCGGGCGATGGTCTGATCGGTCAGGCCCCGGTGCTGTAAATAGGCCAGTGTTTCCTGCCCAGCCGGTGAGTGGCGAAGGTGGTGCTCAAAGAAGCGGGTGGCAAAGTCCAGGGCATGATGAATTTCCTTACGTTCCCGTGCTTGTTCTTCTTCAGCCGGGGTAAGCTCTTCCTGCGGCAAGGGAAGCTTGGCTCGCTTGGCCAGCGCTGCCACTACCTCGGGGAAGGTCAGCCGCTCCTTGTCCATCAGGAACTGAAATACGTTCCCCGTGGCCTTGCAGCCAAAGCAATAGTAAAACTGCTTCTCCGGGTGCACAGAAAACGATGAAGTCTTTTCACTATGGAACGGGCATAGCCCCCAGTAACGCCCACCCTTGCGGGTCAGATGAACGTACTCCCCAACCAGCCCGACAATATCGTTTTTGTCCCTGACGTCCTGCAGAAACGCCTGCTCATACCTGGCCACCATCACCACCTCATCGGCTACCCGCTGAACCCCAAAGCAAAACCCCCGTGGGAGGCGGGCATCTGAGCCGTACGGCGGCCAAGACGTCCCCGGGGCGATGCCTACTCGTTTTCTACGTGTATAAACCAATATCCTTCCGTACGTTAGACGGGGCAACAGCACCCGGTCCGAGTCTCATGAAATCGCTGCCCCGGGGGCAGATGTGTTGCCGCAACCGCGAAATAGATGTTCGACGCGTCCCGTCAACTTCCTTCTGCTGGAAAGAGCAGGGCTGTCAGGCGTTCCCGCAAGGTGGCGCTGCGTTTCCCGGCATACTGACAGATTTTCCGATCCTGACGCCTCCCAACCGCGTTGTTAAACGAAATCGGAAAGACCTGCCATTCGTGCAGGTCTCCTTGACATATTCGCTTGTGCACCCATAAAAGCCTGCTGCAATCCGCCACGACTGCGTCAGCCGGCGGAAACCGCTGCCAGCCGTCGCGCCAGGTCCCGGTACACCGCTACCGTCTGCTCAGCCACGGTCGCCCACCCAAAACGCTGGGCAGCCGTGGCACGGCCGGCGGCGGACATGGCGGCGGCTGCCTTCGGCTCGGTCAGCAACCGGTGCATGGCCCGGGCCAGGGCCGCCGCATCACCGGGCGGCACCTTCAGCCCGTCGTGTCCGTGGGTAATAATCTCCGCCAGGCCACCTGTGTCGCCCACCAACACCGGCGTACCCGCCGCCATGACCTCCAGTGCCACGATGCCGAAGGGCTCATACAGGCTGGGGACCAGCCCCCCGGCCGCATGCTGGAGCCAGGCTTCCTTCTCGTCGTCGGTGATGCGGCCCAGAAAATGCACCCGCTCGCCCACCCCGCTGGTCAGGGCCAGTTGCCGCAGCTCGGCTGCCATGGGCCCCTGCCCGGCCACCACCAGATGGGCCGGCTGCGGCAGGGCACTGAGGGCCTGCACGGCCACCTGTACGCCCTTTTCCAGGACCAGACGACCGATAAAGAAGAAGTACGGGGCGCCAAAGCGGCGCGGCGGCGCCGGCGCGGGGGCCGGTAGGGTGACACCGTTATAGATCACGACGGGGTCCACCCGGAAGCTGGACGCCACCTCCGCGCTCATGGCCTGGCTGACGGTGATCACCCGGTCGGCCGTTACGGTCAGCAGCCACTCTTCCTCGTGGATGGCCTGCTGCAGCGGGTCCTGAATGGTCCGGTTGCGCCCGCGCTCCGTGGCGTGGATGGTGGCCACCAGGGCCGATCCCCAGCGCGCCTTCAAGGCCAGGCCCGCCTGGCCGGCCAGCCAGTCGTGGCTGTGTACCACGTCAAAGGGCTGTTCCGCCGCCGCCTGCTCGGCCGCCACCGCCAGTGCCTGGTTATAGCGGTAGACCCAGACCAAAAAATTGCCTTCCTCCGGCGGACGGCGGACCCGGTGTACCGTCATCCCCTCGACCTGACTGATGCCCGGCGACGCGCCGGGATCGGCCAGGGTAACCACGTGGACGGCATGCCCGGCCCGGACCAGGGCAGCGCCCAGGTCCTGTACGTGCCGGCCCAGCCCACCCACGTTGCCGGGTGGGAATTCCCATGAAAGCATCAGAATTCGGAGCGGGCCGGTGGCTGAAAGCCAACGCCGGCGACCATAGAGGGACCGGCCGTTCAACCCGGGAAAAATCCCGTCTTCGGGCCAGAAATGCTGCGGGTCTGCCTGCCCTGCGGCCAGCGCCCAGAAGCGTTCCAGGTGTGTCCGGACCCGGCGGCTGGCATAATCAACCCCCGTGCCGGTGTGCAGAATGAAGGGCCAGTCCGAAGTTTGGGCCAGCAACAATTCCCGGGCGGCCTGGTCCACTGCGTTGGCCGGAAGGTCTCCGGTTTCGGCCAATTCGGTCATGCGCGTCTCGGCGGCGTGCACCAGCGGCCACACCCAGTCGTTGGCCGGCGACAGCCAGGTGCGGTGATCCCCGCCATCGCCCCAGGAGCCGCTCGGGAGCCGTACGGTCGGGGGCTCCGGGTGCCGGGCGAGCCAGTCGGAGGGGCTCGCCGCCCGTACCTGCCCACCGTTGGCGGCCAGTTCCCGGTACAGGGCCTCGATCCAGGCAGGCCCCTCGAACCACCAGTGTCCGAACAACTCGGCGTCAAAGGGGGCCACGACCAGACCGGTCCGCTGGCTCAGACGCCAGGCGAAGTTGTGGGCATGTTCCCGCACCCGGGCAGCGGCGGCAGCCGGATCGTACGGTGCTTTGGCGAGCCCGGCTGCCGTTACCCGGTAGAACTTCAGCCCGGTATCTGACCTGACGGTGCCTTCCACCAGCCAGGGCGCCACCTCTTCAAGGGGCAGGTCATAGCCGCTGTCGCGGTAAAACTCGCGGTAGTGTGGATCCCCGGGATACCCCACCTTACTGTCCCACACCTGGCGGGAAACTTCGGGGTCGCGGGCAAAGGCCGCCACCCCGCCGGGGGTACGCACCGCCGCCGCGCTCACCGGCGGCCAGGCAGCAGCCACGGTGGTGTTCTCGGCCACAAACCAGCGCACCCCGGCCGCAGCTAGCAAATGGTCCAGTCCGGGGGCGTAGGCGCATTCGGGCAGCCACATGCCCGCCGGGCGATACCCGAAGTGCCGGTTGAATTCAGCCCGGCCAGCCTCGATCTGGGCGGTGCGGCCGGTGTCAGTGGCCAATAGCGGCAGGTAACCGTGGGTTCCGGCCGCCGTCAGCAACTCAAGCGTCCCCGCCTGGCCCAGGGCATCAAACCCGCTGATCAGATCATTTCCCCGCCGGTCCAGGTCTGCCACCAGGGCCGCAAACCGGTCACGGTGACAGGCGGCCGCCGGTCCCAGCGGGCCACCGGCGTACCGGGCCGACTCGCGTTCGGCCAGGCGGGCCACATGGGCCAGCCGGGTCCGGCAACGGGCCATCAGTTCCCGGTCGGCCAGCATGGACAGCAGGGGGCCGGACAGAGAGAGGGACAGGCGGACAGGGATTCCGTCCGCCCGCAGGCGTTCCAAGGCCCATAACAAGGGCAGATAGGTTTCCGCCACCGCCTCGTGGAACCAGCGCTCCTCCAGGATTTCCTTTCCCGCAGGTCGCACGTACGGCAGGTGTGCATGCAAGACCAGAGCGAACTCTGCGGCCAATTCCATCACTCCTCTGTCATCCTGGCCCCGCGCCGCCCCACCCTGGCCGTCTGCCGGTGTCAGGGCCAGTGTCAGGACCGGTGGTAGGGCGCCGGGAAGCGCGGCTGGTCAGGAGACGGCCGCCCCGGTGTCTGCACCGGCCCCAGCCGGAACCAGGGTACCAACCTGCCGGACTCCCGGGGACCGACCTCCACATGGTACAGGTGGCCCGGGATCAGGTGCGCCAGGTACAGGCCGCCGGCTCCGGCCGCAGCCTCCCGGTCCCGGCAACCGCAGCCGTCCAGCAGGGCCTCCGCCGGGCAGCCGCTCAGGTCGGTTACCCGCACCGTCAACGGGTGCGGAGCTGTGGGCTGCCAGTACACATACAGTTCAGTGGCGGTACGCACCACCACCCCGGCACGACCCCGTGCACACGTGGTCACGGCCACATTGGCGCTCATGGACGTTGGACCTCCGCCGTGGCGTCCGCCAGTATACGCTCCAGATGCGCCGGACTTTCTGCCTCGCCATAGATCCGTACCAGCGGCTCCGTGCCGCTGAAGCGCAGGAGCGTCCAGGCACCCTGCTCCAGCAGAAACTTATAGCCGTCCCGCCGGTCCACCGACACCACCCAGCGGCCGCCGAACTTATCCGGGAACTGGTCCTGGCCCAGCCGGGCTTCCATGCGCTCGCGGTCGCCGGGCTGCAAGGGCAGGTCGATCCGGCGGGTTGCCGTGGCGCCATACTGGTCATAAATATCAATGAGTACATCACTCAGGGGCTTGCCGGCTTCAGCCCGGATTTGCGCCAGCAGCAGGCAGGCCAGAATCCCGTCCTTTTCGGGGATATGCCCGCCAATGGACAACCCGCCCGACTCCTCGCCGGCCAGCAGCACGTCGTGCCGGAGCATGGCCTGGGCCAGGTATTTGAAACCTACCGGAGTCTCCAGTGTGCCGCAGCCGTGTTTTTGCGCCAGCCGGTCAAGCAGGTGGGTGGTGGCCAGGGTACGCACCACCAGTCCCCGGCGCCCTTTGACGGCGGCCAGGTACCAGAGCAGCAGGGTCAGCACCTGGTTGGGGTTCAGATA
>JAKFDK010000078.1:0-2392 GCA_036676195.1 Clostridia bacterium
CAGCGGCGGTGCAGCGTCTGGAGACCGGTGCCGAACGCCTGCGGGCAGATCTGGGGCACATCGTGGGGGTCAGCACGGAACTCAGCAGTCTGGCGGAACATCTGCAGGGTCTGGTGCAGCAGCGGGGCAAATGACTTGAGCAGTGGTGACCCCGAGCGACCGCACTGTTGGCTGTCTGGAACCGCCGTTCCCCAGTGCCCCAGAAGTTTAGCCAATAGCAGCAAGAATGCCTTCAACCCCGCATACAGTGCGGGGTTGAAGTTTGCTATGGCGGGCACTGATTTTACCCGGGCACGCCTACGTCTTTACGACAGCGATGGGATAGGTATTCGAGGGGATGTGGATGGGGACTGGAGCTATCTCTGGGTAAGTAGAGGGATGTTTTCTGGGTATAAATGGTAGGAAAGAGTGAGGGCCTGCCTCGAAGGTGTAGTGTACCACCACCCACACCGAAGGAGGCATGCCCTCTGAGCACCGTGATGGCGCCCGCAGTACCAAAGTTACCATCTTTTAGGTGGGAAAGCAAGGCCCTGGTAGACTGGACGGAGGCCGTGGTGCGCCAGGCAAAGGAAGCTGCCCGGCTCTCGCTCCAGCAGGCGCTGCATGAGGCCGCGGAAGAGGTGGTTTTCCGCCAGGTGGGCCGCCGCAAGGGTGAACCCCGGTTTCGCATGGTAGTGGGCACTGCTCCACTCCTATACTCGACACCAGAGACCCACATAGGAGGGACATGCCGTGATTCGTAGAAAGTTCCTGGGTGCGGCGGCCGTGGTGCTCATGGGGACCAGTCTGGTGTCCGCCGGGTCATCGGCTCCGGTGATCCGTGACAAGGCAGCAGACGTCGTGGCTCCCGTCACTCAGATGCCAGGCTATCAGCAGTCAGGCCCCGACGTGGACATTAATGCCGCCCTGCGCGAGGCCAACAGCCACGTGACCCCCAGCAACGGCGGATTACCGGCCCAGTCAACGTTCGTGGCTGTCTACCAGGGTCCAGACGGACGGCGGTATGCCGTGGTGGACTACACCGTGCCCGGTGCTCCGCAGGGGAAAACCGTTGTCAGTGGTGTGCTCTTGGACGAACTTCACATCGACCATATCCGCATCGTGACCTACCGCGACCCCGCCACCCTGCAGACGCACGACGCGCTGCCCCGGCAGCCAGGACCGGAGCCAGCCGGCCCGCCGACCTTCACGGCTGATCCTAATGCCGCACCACCGAAAACGACACAGCGCCCTCCGCTGTAGAGACCCAGGACGCAGAAATACAGTGGACCCGCGAATGGCACACAGCATGGGCGTTTTGGCAGGAGACCAACAGTTGGGTTGAAAACCGCGACACGGGCGCTCCTGCGGTCGGATGTGAGAATGCCACCGGAGAGCCAAAAAACATCTCCTGCACGCTAAAAACCGCAGCCAGCGGCACGGTAACAGCGACCTCCAACCTGCCCAGCAGCACACTTCTGTCGCTCGGTTTTAACGTGGGTGCGACGTTGAGCCAGGAGGTATCACAGACCATTAACCCGGTGCCTCCGTATTCGCGCTGGCGGCTGGTCCCCAATATCGATTGGCAGCACAAAACCTGGGATGAATACATGAATCATTACGCGTGCTACACCGCCCACTGGTGGCAGTGGTATTGCACGGGCGACCCCTATCTGGTGCACACCCATTGGGTCACAGGGTCTGGCCGGAAGCCTATAGCCTGGTACGGTCGACTGGAACGCGTATACTGACCAGGTAAACACAAACGCCCCCTGCTCCCACCTCGGGGGACAGGGGGGCTCAACCCTTTATGTAGTTATGGCTGCTCTATTGAGACGGTGGGGCAGATGGAGGGGATCGCCGGTCAAACATTCGGCCCACGTGGCCTCGTACGGCAGCGGGCGGCGACGTTGGCGCAGTTCTTTTTCACATTGGGGCGACTTTTTTGCGCAGCGGGGCCGCATTGGCGCAGTTCTTTTTCACTTTGGGGCAACTTTTTTGCGCCGCGGGGCTACATTGGCGCAGTTCTTTTTCACATTGGGGCGACTTTTTTGCGCAGCGGGGCCGCATTGGCGCAGCTCTTTTTCACATTGGGGCGACTTTTTTGCGCAGCGGGGCCACATTGGCGCAGCTCTTTTTCACATTGGGGCGACTTTTTTGCGCAGCGGGGCCACATTGGCGCAGCTCTTTTTCACATTGGGGCGACTTTTTTGCGCAGCGGGGAGCAAGTACCATGGCTGCCACCGTTGGCGGAGGTCACCCATACCCTGACGGGGATCGGCGAGAGCTTCGGGAACAACGCAGCGGCGGTGCAGCGTCTGGAGACCGGTGCCGAACGCCTGCGGGCAGATCTGGGGCACATCGTGGGGGTCAGCACGGAACTCAGCAGTCTGGCGGAACATCTGCAGGGTCT
>JAKFDK010000079.1:0-52130 GCA_036676195.1 Clostridia bacterium
TGGCGTGCAGCGAGCGGGCAATCTCGCCCAGTTCATCGGAGCGGCCCATGATCGGGGCCAGTTCTGTATCGTCTACCCGCAGGTCCCCGCCTGCCACCTGGGTCAGGGTGGACTGCAGGCGCCGGATATTGCGGATTAACCGGCCGGAGAAGAAAAAGGCCCAGATCACGGAGAGCGCCAGCACGCCAAGGCCAACGGCCGCCAGTTGGATGGCAATGGGATTGAACGCCAGCAGGAGGTCGTCGGCGGTGTAGGCCGTCACGGTGACCAGCCAGTCCGGGTGGCTGGGAATCGCCTTGCTCACCTGGAACTTTTCCCTGGGCCGGTCCTCGCCGGCGTTCTGCCACTGATAGAAGACAGTGCCTTCATAGTTGGCGGCCTTAATCTGCTCCATCAGGCGGACCCCTTGCTCACCGGCCTCCTTTATATTGGTGCCGAACTTGACCTTGGGATGAATGTAGGTGGTACCGTTCTTGTCCAGAACGGTGGCATAACCGGTCATCTTCCAGCGGGCAAAGTACTGCTCCTGGATCACCAGAACCTCCGCTCGGGCCTTGGTGGCAAAGTCCTCGGCATCCTTGCTCTGGGCGGCGATGGGGTCAAGGCTGCGGGCCAACTGCTCGGTGATAAAGTCCACATCCCGTAGGGCCAGGTCGAGGTAGGCGGCGCGGGTGGAGCGGATCCCCACCAACGTGGTGGCCAGCAAGCCCAATGAGATGATGAGACTGAATGACAGCAGCAGCGTGGTTCGCAACGAGCGTAACAATGAGAACTGCCTCCTTGTGGGATTTCAATTGGCAACGGGTGGTGAGGGAGGAAAAAAGAAAAGGCTCCCCCAAGAAGGGAGAGCACCCATGCCCCGGACCTTCTTCGGCAACCCGGCCGGCATGGAAGCGCTTGCTTCCGAAGCCCCGTGGCTTTGCGGCCCGGCCTTTCGGCCGGTGTGCCCTGATCGAATGCAGTGGAGGCAGCCTACATGAAATAGTTTAAAACCGATCAGTTTAAATGGCAATCAACTTTTGCCACTTGGCGCAAAGGCATATTTTCAATCTGAAAATCGCCGTGATTTTCGTCTGATTGGACGGAAAAATCGAGACACTCCGCACGGGTTATGCTGCCTGTGTCTCACGGTCCCTCGAAGGTGGCGGTAGCCGTCATATTCCACCGCAGCCGCTCATCCTGCTTTTCCGGCGTAATGATCACCGTATAAGTGATGTCACCCTGCTTTTTCTCGCCCAGGGTCTTAATCCGGGTCGCCGTCCCCGCCAGTTCCAGGTCGGGAATCGCATCGAACTTCAGCTTGACCGGACCGCCCTCACGCACCCGACCCACCTGGAGTTCCGTCAGGTCGTCTGTTTCCACCTGCCAGGCCGAAAGGTCAGCCAGGTGCACGACGGGCGCCCCCGGTGCCACAGATTGCCCGACCTTCAGGTCGAGAACGGCCACGGTCCCGGCAATGGGCGCCCGCAGTTCCACCTCGGCCAGGGCCGCCCGGGCCAGATCCACCTGGGGCAGGGCCGCTGCCAGGTCCGCCTGAGCCGTGGCGATGGACTCCGACCGCGCCCCGGCCAGGCGCAGATCAAGCTGGGCCTGGGCGCTGCGTACCTGGGCCTCGGCCTGGGCGAGCTCTGCGGCCGTGGCACCCTGCCGGAGCCGTTCCAGCCTCGCCCGGGCGGCGTTCAGCCCTGCACTGGCCGCTTCCAGGTCCTGGACCACCGGGGCGGGCCGCTGCTGCTCAGCCAGCAGCCGGGCCTTGGCCTGGGCAATCTCTGCCTCGACGGCGGCAATCTCAGCCTCCGTCGGGTCCTGCCGGAGCCGGTCGAGTCCCGCCTGCGCTGCCTCCACACCCGCCCTTGCCGCTGCGATCTCCTGTGGGCGAGCGCCCGCCTGGATTTCAGCCAGCCGGGCCTGGGCGCGGCGGACATCGGCCTCGGCCTGCGCCATGGCTGCTGCCTGGCGCCCGGCGTTCAGCCGTGCCAGCACCTGGCCGGGCTGCACATGGTCGCCTTCCTTCACCAGTACCTCCGCTACGGTGCCGCCGGTGGCAAAGCCGAGGTCGGTCGTTCGCACCGGCACCACCTGCCCCTCAACCGTCACCTGATTCCCAGCCTTCACCGGGCCGGCGACCGTTGCCGCCGGTTCCGCCCCGGAGGAAGCGGAAGACCCGGCCCGTGCCCAGCGCAGCGCCGCGTACGCGCCGCCGCCCACCACTACCACGGCCAGCAAAATCCCCAGCACCTTCTTCATGTATTAGCCCCCCGTTTCCACGACTTCGCTCCGTTATTCATAGGCCAGAACTTCCCTCACGCTCAGGCGCGACGCCCGCCAGGCCGGCAGTATGCTGGCCAGCGCCGCCAGGATCAGAACCAGGACCAGCCAGAGCACAGTGCCCCACACCGAGAAGGCATAGAGCATGGGTGCCCGCAGGAAGGCCATGCCGATGCTGTAACTGAGGATCTGGCTCATGGGCACCGCCAGCACGGCGCCGACGGCCCAGCTCACCAGGCCGATCAGGATGCCTTCGGCCATGATCACCTGGATAACGGCGCCGTTGCCGGCGCCGATGGCACGCATCACCCCGATTTCACGGGTGCGCTCCAGCACATTGATGCTCATGGTCCCCATGAGCCCCAGCCCCCCGACCACCGCCATCAGCACGCTGATAATGAGGAGGAGCACAATGAGGATGTTGAACTGAAGGTGGATCCGCTCCCGGATCTGAGTGGCCGATTCGGTGCTGGTGACCTTCATGCCCTCGGCCTCGAACTGTTCCTTCAAGGCCTTGGCCAGCAGCGCGTGCGTGGCCGGATCGTGGCCGGCGGTGCGGACCAGCACGGTGGAGGTGCGGCCCAGATCGCTGGTTGCCGCCGCAAAGTACGGGTAGTTCGCATAGATGCCCTTTACGTCCATGGCGCTTCTGACTACGCCGACCACCTGCCACTGGGTCTCCCGCCCCTCGATCTTGAGCGTGATGTCTTCACCGACCCGGATGTTCTCCTCATCCTTGACGATATTGGTATTCACGACCACGGCGTTCTCATCTTCAGGCAGGAGCCAGCGCCCCTGCAACACCGTGGGCTTGACGATTTCACTCCCGGGTTCCAGGGCCAAAAACTGATAGTCCTCGCTCACGCCGCCATCCGGGCGCTTGACCGCGGCTCCCCGCCACGTCCAACGGTGTGCCTCAGTCACGCCGGGCACCTGCAGGGCGATCTGCCGGAGAGCCGTGAACGGTTGCGGGCGGCTCATCGTTACGGAAATGTCGTAGTTAAAATACCCCATGGCATCTTCCACCGTAAGCAGTACCGACTCGCGCATGCTCACCACAGCCATAAAGATGGCCCCGCCCAGGACCAGGGTGGCCAGGGTGCGCACGAGGCGCCCTTTGCGGCGGAAGGTGTTGCGCAGGGACAGCAGCATGGGGCGGGGGAGCTTCCGCACCCTGTACATCAGACGGTCCACCCGCCCCAGCCGGGCGGCGCCCTGCCCCATGCCGTAGTCGCTCACGGCCTCCCGCACCGTGATGCGGGTGCCGCCGATCACGGGCATCACGGCGGTCAGCAAAGGTACCAGCAGGCCGGCCGCCACCTCAATCAGTAGCACCGACCGGGGTACGGCCCAACTGGACACGTCGAAGTTGATCACGCCGGCCAGGTATCGGGTCAGGCCCCAGGCGCCCAGCGCCCCCAGGGGCACCGCCACGGCCAGGGACAGCACGGCGTAGGCGCCGACCAGTGTCAGGTACATGGCCAGAAGCTGGCTGCGCCGGGCGCCGATCGCCTTCATGATGCCGATCTGGCGGAGTTGCTCTGTGAGCACCGCTGAGATGGTGTTGATCACCAGAAAACCGCTCAGCAGCAGGCTGAACGTGCCCATGGCAGCCAGAAGGAGCATCAGCGCCTGAATCTGGTCATCCGGCACATACTTTCCGGGCGGCGGCACCCAGATATAGAACACCTCGCGCCCGCTGGCCCGGACCTGGTCCCGCACCTGATCTGCCACCGACTGGATATGGTTCTTGTCCAGCGGCTTCTGCGCCACCGCAAAGTTGATCTGGGTCAGGCCGCGTGGCTGGCCCAGCCACTCCAGGGTGTCCAGGCTGATATAACCGTACGGTGTTCCCGAAAAGTCTACCGGGAACACGTTGATCTCGTGTGTCGTTCCGCTGATGCGCAGCGCCCGCTGCTTCTTGTCCGGCGTTTCTACAACGATGGTATCGCCCACCTGGGCCTTCAGAAAGGACAGGGAGCGCCGCTCGATCAGCATTTCTTTCCGAGCCGGCGGCCAGTCGCCGCTGACCGGAAAAACCTTGTTGACGCGGATATCCTTGAAGTCCCGCATGGCCGCGAGCTGGAGAGTTTTCCACTCACCCGGCGCCACCTCTACCCGCACCGACACATAGCTGCGTCCGTCCGCCTCACCCACCTGTTTCATCCGGCGCACCGACTCCAGCAGTTCGTCATCGAAGGGCTGCGTGACCACGATGGCACTCTGCGGGTGAATGCGGCCGTAGGTGGCGCGCATGTCGCGCATCACGATCGTCCGGCTGCCCTCCACAGTACCCAGGGCGAACACCCCGACGGCGATGGAGAGGATCACCAGGATCGTGCGGGTGCGGTTGAACCACAGGTCCTGCAATACCTTGCGCCAGCGCGGGCTAATCATGGGTGGCCTCCGGCCGCGCCGCCGCAGCCGCCGCGGCTTCGCCCACTCCGGCGCCCCGCCGCGGCTGCATGATTTCTTCAACGATCTCCCCGTCCGCCACCCGCACCGATCGGGTTACCCGCCTGGCCAGGTCGGCGTCGTGGGTGACCATGACGATCGTCTTGCCCCCTGCCACCAGTCGCTCGAACAAGGCGAAGATGGCGTCCGCCGTCCGCGAATCGAGGTTGCCCGTGGGCTCATCACCGACCAGGATGGGTGGGTCATTGGCCAGGCCCCGGGCGATGGCCACCCGCTGCTGCTGGCCGCCGGAGATGGCGGAGGGGAGTTTGTGCGCCTGGTCGGCCAGCCCCACCAGCTCCAGCAGGTGCAGAGCCCGGTCCGGGCGTTCCCATGGCTTATACATGTTGCAGAAGTCCATGGGCAGCATCACGTTTTCCAGCACCGACAGGGTGGGCAGCAGTTGAAAGAACTGGAACACCACGCCCACGTTGCGCCCCCGCCACTCGGCCAGTTGTCCCTCGCTGAGGGTATGTACCGGTATGCCGCTCACCAATACCTCACCGGCGGTGGGCCGGTCAATCCCGGTCAGCATGTTAATGAGGGTGGATTTCCCACTGCCGGACTTGCCGATCACGGCCACAAATTCCCCGTTGTCTACCTGCAGGCTTACGCCCTTGAGGGCGGTGAAGGCGCCGGCTGCCGTCTCGAACGTCTTCACTACCTGCCGCAGATCAATCAGGCGGTGCTCCTCAGCCCTGTCACCGCCGGGCGTTACCCCGTTACCTGAACCGTTGCGCTTCAGCCATTTCCCTAGCAAGGCCACTCCCCCTGCGGTCAATCGCCGCCCTGCCCCCGCTGCCGCAGGTGGCGGGCTGCTCGAACACACTACTGGACGCTCGCTGCTATCTCTTTCGTTCGGCGTAACGTGCCGAAAACACCGACGTCAGCCCGGCACCTGAACCAGCGGCCTCGGCTGTACTCTCCTATGGTGTTGGATTGGTGTTGGATCGGTATTTGTTGACCGGTATATACTTTCCATTGGCATGCAATGAATTCCTACAGGGCTGGCAAGGTACCAACAGCAGATCGGGCGGATGGATCGCGTACCGCCACCCGGCATGGTCCTTTGAAAGGGTGCTGGGTTACTGGGCGTCCGCCTGATACGGCCATAGCCGTGCCCATGACAAACCTGGCAGGCGCTAGCGGAACGCCTTGACAGCGGCTGCCGGTTAGCCTACGCTAGTTGTGGCCCCGCCAAGTACATAGGTGGCCGGATGAAGGCCCCGGGAGAGTTCCCGCCGCCAGGCGGGACGCCGAAGGAGCAAGGCTCAGGGTTTGCTGGACCCGGGGCAGAAACTCTCAGGCACCATGACCGGCGGCCGGACGGAGCTCTGGAGAGTACCTGCACAGGTACACCCAAGGGGTAACCCCTGCATCGGCGGGGGGATTCTCTCAGGTCAAGGGACAGAGGACACAGCAGCCCCCGCGGGCTGTCTTGTGTCCTTTCTTTTTTTATGGGTCCGGCGGTGCAGACTAAGGGGCGATGGTGGGAGGGATTACCGGTGGCAGAAGAACTGAAACAAACCCCGCTCCATGCGATGCATCAGAAGTATGGGGCGCGCATGGTGCCGTTCGGCGGCTGGGACATGCCGGTGCAGTATACCGGCGTAATCGAGGAACACCGGGCCGTGCGTACAGGTTGCGGACTGTTTGATGTCTCACACATGGGTGAATTCGAATTCCGGGGCCCGCAGGCCCTGGCGGCGCTGAACCTGCTGGTCACCAACGACTGCAGTAAGCTGGAGGTTGGCCAGGCCCTGTACAGTCCCATGTGCGCCGAAAACGGTACCATGGTGGACGATGTGCTGATTTACCGCCTGGACGGTGATCACTACTGGATGGTAGTCAACGCCGGCAATCTGGACAAGGACTTTTCCTGGGTCACGGCGAAAACGGGGCACCTGAATGGCATATCCATCCGGAATCTGTCCCGGGAAGTGGCACAACTGGCCCTCCAGGGTCCGGCGGCCGAGCGGCTGCTGCAGGCCGCCTGCCCGGCGGATCTGCGCCAGATCGGCTACTACCGGGCGCAGACCGGTGTCAGTGTGGGGCCGGTCCAGGCCCTGGTAATGAGCCGGACCGGTTATACCGGCGAGGATGGGTTTGAAATCTACCTGAAGGCTGAAGACGCCATGACCCTGTGGGACTTCTGCCTGAACGAGCTGGGCGACGAACAGACCAGCGTGGTACCCTGCGGCCTGGGGGCCCGGGATACCCTGCGGTTTGAGGCCGGGCTGCCCCTGTACGGCCACGAAATCGATGACACGACGACCCCCCTGGAGGCCGGTCTGGGCACGTTTGTGAAGCTGAAAAAGGCCGACTTCATCGGCCGGGACGTGCTGGCGGCGCAGAAGACCGCCGGTGTCGGGCGCAAGCTGGTGGGCCTGGAAATGGTCGGCCGGGGCATTGCGCGCCAGGGCTATGAACTGATGCACGCCGGCGAGGTGGTGGGCCGGGTCACCTCCGGCACCCACTGCCCCACCCTGGGCAAGGCGATGGGCCTGGGCTACGTGCCCACAGCATTGGCCGAACCCGGCTGTGAACTGGCGGTGGTGATCCGCGGCCAGCAGGTGAGCGCCCGGGTGGCGGCCCGGCCCTTTTACCGGCGGAATCTGCCGGCGGGCGCCGCTGCACCGGCGGGCCCCGGCCTGGGTACCCCGGCGCCATCAGTGCCCCGGATCGAAGGCCATCCCGTGGGTTAGGGAATGACAGAGACATGGCACCTGATTTAAAGGAGGCTGGCACAAATGGCCGATCTGCAGTATCCGGGCGAACTCAAGTACACCAAGGAACATGAGTGGCTCCGATTGGAAGGTAATGTGGGTGTCATTGGCATTTCAGATTTTGCCCAGGATCAGTTGGGTGACGTGGTCTTTGTGGAACTGCCCAAGGTGGGCAGTACCGTCGCGGCAGGCAAGCAGTTCGGCACGGTGGAATCGGTCAAGACCGTCTCAGACCTGTACTCCCCGGTCAGCGGCAAGGTGGTGGAGGTCAACACCGCCCTGGAGGACAAACCGGAGCTGGTGAACTCCGAACCGTATGGCGGCGGCTGGATGGTCAAAGTGGAACTCAGCAATCCGGGCGAGACCGGTACGCTCCTGGACGCCGGTGTTTACCAGGGCTTCCTGAAGGGGGCCGGTCACTAAACCATGCGCTATATTCCGATCACGGCGGATGACAAGGCGCAGATGCTGCGGGATATCGGCGTGCGGTCCACCGACGACCTGTTTGCCGACGTTCCTGCTGCGGTGCGCCTGGGCCGGCCGCTGGATCTGCCGCCGGCCAAATCCGAGCTGGAGATCCTGAACGAACTGCGCTGGTTAACCGGCAAGAATGCCAACCTGGTGGACAATGCCTGTTTTCTGGGTTGCGGGGCCTATGATCATTACATTCCCGCCGTTGTAGACAGTGTGGTGCGACGGGGCGAGTTCCTGACCGCCTACACCCCCTACCAGCCGGAAATCAGCCAGGGGGTGCTCCAGGCCATTTTCGAGTGGCAGACCCTGATGGCCGAGCTGACCGCCATGGACGTGGCCAACGCCAGCATGTACGACGGTGCCAGCGCCCTGGCCGAGGCCACCATCATGGCCCTGGACCTGACCGGCCGCAACAAGGTGGTGTTGGCCCATACCGTGCACCCCCAGTACCGCAGCGTGGTGGCCACCTATCTGCAGGGCCTGGGTGTGGAACTGGTGCAGGCGCCGATGGCGCCGGACGACGCCGGTACGGTATGCCTGAACACCCTGGAAAGCCTGATCGACGACGCCACGGCGGCGGTGGTGGTGCAGACACCCAACTTCTTCGGCTGCCTGGAGCCGGTGCGGCAAGCGGCGCGCCTCGCCCGCGCCCGCGGCGCCCTGTTCGTGGTTGGCATTACCGACCCGTATTCCCTGGGCCTGCTGGAGGCGCCGGGCAACTATGGGGCCGACATTGTCGCCCTGGAGGCGCAGCCGCTGGGCAACCCCATGTCTTACGGCGGACCGGCCGTGGGGGTCATTGCCACCCGCCAGGCCTTCATGCGCCGGCTGCCGGGCCGCCTGGTCGGCCAAACGCTTGACAACCGTGGGCAGCGCGCCTTTGTGCTCACCCTGCAGGCCCGCGAGCAGCATATCCGCCGGGAAAAGGCCACCTCCAACATCTGCACCAACCAGGCCCTGAACGCCCTGGCGGCCACTGTCGCCATGTGCTGGCTGGGCAAGGCCGGGCTGCAGCAGGCAGCCGAGCACAGTCTGCACAAGGCCCATTTTGCCCTGGCGGAAATCAGCCAGTTGCCGGGCTGGGCGCCGGCCTTCAAGGCGCCGTTTTTCCATGAGTTTGCGGTGCGTGTTCCGGTGGATCCGCAGCAGGTGAACCGCCACCTGCTCGGCAGCAAGCAGATCATCGGCGGTTACAGCACCCGGGCGGACTACCCGGAACTGGGCAACCTGATGGTGTTTGCCGTTACGGAAAAACGGACCCGGGCCGAGCTGGACCGGCTGGTGGCCGGATTGAGGGAGGTGGGCTAGATGGCCGCGGTACCGCTGATTTTTGAACTGAGCAAGCCGGGCAAGCAAGCTTACTCCCTGCCGGAACTGGACGTACCGGCCGCACCGGTGGGCGACCTGATTCCGGCTGACCTGCGGCGGGAGCGGCCCGCCGAACTGCCCGAGGTGGGCGAGGTGGAAGTGGTGCGCCACTTTACCCAGCTCAGCCGTCTGAATCACGGGGTAGACGTGGACTTTTACCCGCTGGGCTCGTGCACCATGAAATATAATCCCCGGATCAACGAAGAGGTGGCCCGCCTGCCCGGCGTGGCCTGGGTGCACCCGCTGCAGGACCCGGAGACCGTGCAGGGCAACCTGGAACTGATGTGGCACCTGGAACAGTGGCTGCAGGAGATCACCGGCATGGACCGGGTCACGCTGCAGCCGGCGGCCGGCGCCCACGGCGAACTGACCGGCGCCCTGCTGATCCGGGCGTACCATACGAGCCGCGGCGACACCGCCCGCAACAAGATCATCGTCCCGGACAGCGCCCATGGCACCAATCCGGCCACCGCCGCCATGGTGGGATACGAGGTCATCACCGTGCCTGGCGACGAGCGGGGCAACGTGGATGTGGAAGCACTGCGCAAGGTACTGGGTTCGGACACGGCGGCCCTGATGATGACCAACCCGTCCACCCTGGGCCTGTTTGACCCCAACATCCACGAGGTGGCGGCGCTGGTGCACGAGGCCGGCGGCCTGCTCTACTACGACGGGGCGAACCTGAACGCCATTATGGGGTATGCCCGTCCCGGCGACATGGGCTTCGACGTGGTGCACCTGAACCTGCACAAGACCTTTGCCCAGCCCCACGGCGGCGGCGGCCCCGGCTCCGGGCCGGTGGGCGTGAAGGCCTCCCTGGTGCCGTTTTTGCCGGTGCCGGTGGTGCAGGAGACGGCCGACGGCAACTTCGCCCTGGACTGGGACCGGCCGCAGAGCATTGGCAAGGTGCGCAGCTTTTACGGGAATTTCGGCGTGTTTGCCCGGGCCCTGGCCTACTGCCTGGCCTGCGGCGGCACCGGCCTGAAGCAGGTATCCGAATACGCGGTGCTGAATGCCAACTACATTCAGGCCCACCTGCAGAAGTACTGGCCGGCGGCCTACCCCCGCACCTGCATGCACGAGTGCGTGCTGACCGGCAAGGTTCTGAAGCAGGAAACCGGGATCAAGACCCTGGATGTGGCCAAGCGGCTGCTGGATGAAGGCGTACACCCGCCGACCATTTACTTCCCGCTGATCGTCGAAGAGTCGATCATGATCGAACCGACGGAAACGGAGTCCAAGGAGACCCTGGACCAGTTCATTGCCTCGATGATCCGCATCTATCACGAGGCGCACGAAAACCCGGAGGCAATCAAGGCTGCCCCGCTCAAGACCCCGGTCGGGCGCCTGGACGAGGCGCTGGCTGCCCGCAAGCCGGTGTTGCGCTGGGAAAAGGCGGCCCAGTAGCCCCTGACCTCCTCCCCCGGAAGGTGAACCTGTGTTAAAAGCAACGGCATGGCGCCTGCTGGATACCGGCGTCCGTACCGGGCCGGAGAATATGGCCATCGACGAGGCCATTGCCCTGGCCCACGGGCGCGGCGAGGTGCCGCCCACTCTCCGGTTCTATACCTGGCAACCGGCGACGGTCTCCATTGGCTATTTCCAGAGCATGGCCGAAGAGGTGGACCTGGCGGCGGTTCGGGCCGGCGGCTACGGCTACGTGCGGCGGACCACCGGCGGCCGGGCCATCTTTCACCATGTGGAACTGACCTACAGCGTATCGGTGCGGGAAGATCTCCTGCCCGGCACGGTGCGGGAAACCTACCGGGTCCTGGCCGGCGGCCTGTTGCAGGGCCTGCACCGGCTGGGCGCCCCGGCGGAAATGGCGGCAGGGGAGAAAGACCCCCGCTCCCTGGGCGGCGATGTGAATCCGGCCTGCTTCGATGTACCCAGCGCCCACGAACTGGTGGTGGGCGGCCGCAAGGCCATTGGCAGTGCCCAGACCCGGCGGGCAGGCACGATTCTGCAGCACGGCAGTATCCTGCTGGACCTGGACTATGAACTGTTGTTTACGCTGCTGCGGGTGCCGGACCGGGCGGCAGCAGTGCGGCACCTGAAAAAGCGGGCGGTGGGCCTGTGCGAGGTGCTGGGCCGGGAAGTACCGGTGGCTGAGGCGCAGGCGGCCTTTGCCGCCGGGTTCCAGGCCGCTCTGGGCCTGACCCTGACGCCAGGGAGCCTCACCCTCGCCGAGGCGGCTGATGCAGATCGACTGCTCCGGGAAAAATACGGCCAGGACGAATGGAACCTGCGCAAATAATTCTTCGGTGCGGGCTGTTGACAGTACTGGTAGCGGCATGTCTACAATGATCAATGATGTAACAACTCATATGCCCCCAGGCAACTGGCGAGTATAAGGTGGGGAACCACCGGGGAGTCTGGGGGAAAAAGATGGCCGCTCGCCTGGGCTGAGGCAGTCGGGAGGGGTTCTCCCCTCTGGCTGCCTCTTTATGTGCAAAAATCAGGGAGGGTCCACCGTGTCATCACTGCAGGCGTATGATCCGGAGATTTACGCGGTCATTCAGGATGAAGCGGCCCGGCAGACGAGCAAGATCGAACTGATTGCCTCCGAGAACTTTGTTGCCCCGGCGGTGCTGGAGGCCATGGGGTCAGTGCTGACCAACAAGTACGCCGAAGGCTATCCCGGCAAGCGCTACTACGGCGGCTGCGAAGTGGTGGATATTGCCGAAAACCTCGCCCGGGAGCGGATCAAGGCGGCCTTTGGCGCCGAGCACGCCAATGTGCAGCCCCACTCGGGTGCGCAGGCCAACCAGGCGGCCTATGCGGCCGTCATTTCCCCCGGCGACACGGTGCTGGGCATGTCCCTGGCCGAAGGCGGGCATCTGACCCACGGCTCGCCGGTGAACTTCTCCGGCAAGCTGTACAAGTTTGTGGCCTACGGGGTGCATCCGGAGACAGACCGCATCGATTATGACGAGGTGGCGGCCAAGGCCCGGGAGCACCGGCCCAGGCTGATCGTGGCCGGTTACTCGGCCTACCCGCGCCAGATCGATTTCAAGCGCTTCCGGGAGATTGCCGACGAGGTCGGGGCCCTGTTCATGGTGGACATGGCGCACTTTGCCGGTCTGGCGGCAACGGGGTATTATCCCAACCCGGTGGAGCACGCCCATATTGTCACCAGCACCACCCACAAGACCCTGCGCGGGCCGCGCGGCGGCCTGATCCTGTGCCGCCAGGAGTTTGCCAAGGCCATTGACTCGGCTGTGTTCCCCGGCACCCAGGGTGGTCCGCTCATGCATGTGATCGCCGCCAAGGCGGTGGCCTTCAAGCAGTTGCTCACCCCGGAATACAAGGAATACTGCGGCCAGGTCGTACGCAACGCCCAGGCCCTGGCCCAGGGGCTGATGCAGCGGGGCTTCACCCTGCTCTCCGGCGGCACCGACAACCACCTGATGCTGGTCAACCTGGTGCCCATGGGCCTGACCGGCAAGGAAGTGGAACACCTGCTGGACCGGGTGGGCATTACCTGCAACAAGAACGCCATTCCCCGCGACCCACAGAAGCCGATGGTGACCTCTGGCATCCGTCTGGGCACCCCGGCGGTGACGACCCGCGGCATGAAGGAAGCCGAGATGGATACCATTGCCGACCTGATTGCCGCCGCAGTGGCGGCCCGCGGCGACGAGGCCGGCCTGGATCAGGTGGCGGCCCGGGTGGAGGAACTGACCAGTGGTTTCCCGCTGTTTGCCGGGGCGTAACTCGGGGGCAGACTAGCCACGGGGTGACATGCGTGGCAACGGTGGTTGGTGTGTTCCGGCACAGCGGCGATGCCGAGCTTGCCGCCGAGCATCTGCTGGAGGAGTTTGCCCTGACCGAAGCGGAACTGAATGTGTTCGATCCCGGTGAGGCCTGGCGACTGGAACGGCCGGCTGCGGAGGAGTACCGCTGGGTTGCGGCCTTCCTCTCCGGGGTCGGCCAGGCCGGCGATGCCGAGTACAGTGCAGTGGGACACCGGTTCGCCGGGGAGATCCGGGCCGGTGACCGCACCCTGGTGGTGGCCCGGACCTTTGACCAGGACCAGGCCAACGAGTACGCCCGGGAACTGTCCCGCGCCGGGGCCGAATGGGTGGACATCCTCAGCGACGGCACAGTCGTGTGACAACAGACAGGGCCCCGCAACGCCGGACGGCGGTTGCGGGGCCCGTTTGTTTGCTCAGGCGGGTGGATTTTCAGCCGGGGGGGCCGGGGAGACCGGGGGCCTGGGGGGATCCGGACGCGTGGCGGCCGGCTCCGGTTCATTTGTGACTGCCTTGTTCACCTCGTCGGTCAGGACCTGGGTGGCCTTCTTGAACTCGCGCAGGGTACTGCCCAGGGTTTTGCCCAGCTCCGGCAACTTCTTGGGCCCGAAAACGACCAGGGCCAGGACCATGATCAGGAATAGTTCTGAGAAGCCGAGGTTTTCGAACATCCGTATCTCCCTCTCTGCGTATCGGCGCCTGACACCTGACGGGAGGCGGTCCGCCCGAGTTCTTTTTTATGGGTTCGGAAGCCCAAGTACGACCATAGACTAGCATAATCCGGGTCCGAAGAACAGGGCAAACCGTCACGAATGATGGGTGTCACTAATGATGGGACAAACACACGGCTGGGGTTGAGAAGTAACCTGAAGGGTTGAACACAGGCGTTTGCGTCTACCTCTGTGTAGAACAGGGGCAGCGGGCGGCGATCCCGTCCGGGTGTCCTTGTTGCAACCTGTGAGAGGTTGGGTGTTGTGCACGATGGCATGCTGGAGCGATCGCGCTACTTTCCTGCAGGCATACTTGCGCCATCCGTTGGCGGTTGGCAGCGTCACCCCGAGCGCACTGGCCCTGGTTGACCGTATGCTCCATCCCATTCAGTGGGGCGAAATTCAAACTGTAGTGGAACTGGGCTGTGGCACCGGACCGATGACGGCAGAGATCCTGCGGCGCAAGCCCGCCCATGTGCGGTTTCTGGCTTTCGAACGTGAACCCGCTTTTCGTCAACTGCTGTTGGCCCGGTTTCCGGGGCTGCAAGTCCATCCGGAAGCTTTCGAGCTGGGCAGGGTGTTGGCCCGTACGGGCAGGCCCCAGGCCGACGTGGTCCTCTCCGGCATCCCCTTTGCGGCTCTGCCGGGCCCGGAACAGGAACGTTTGCTGGACGAGGTCGAGCAGGCGCTGGTACCGGGTGGACTCTTTGTGGCGTTCCAGTATTCGCCCCTGCTCTATCGGCTCTTTCGCGGCCGGTTTGCCTGCTTGCAACCAGTATCGTCCTGTTGAATTTGCCGCCGGCTCTGGTTTTCACCTGCTACAAAGCGGCAGACTCGGCGAGGTAAAGGCATGGATGTGCAGACCATCATCGGGCTGGTGAGCCATTACGGTTACCTCGCGCTCTTCTTTTGTCTGTTCCTGGGGATTGTCGGCTTACCTGTCAACGATGAGACGCTGGTGATGCTGGCCGGCCTCACGGCTGCGCAGGGGTTGCTGCTGCCGCTGCCAGCCTTTCTGGTCACCTTCGCCGGCGTGCTCTCCGGAATCAACATCGGTTTTGTTTTGGGCCGCTTCCTGGGCGGCGGACTGTTGGACTGGTGTTGTGCCCGTTCGCCCCGCATCCGTCGCCATGTGCAGCGGGCGCAGGACTGGCTGGCCCGCCGGGGGCCGGTTTTCATCTGGCTTACCTATTACATCCCCGGTGTCCGCCATGTGGTGCCCTATCTGGTGGGCGCCGGCCGGATGCCTTACGGACGATTTCTGCTGCTGACGCTTCCCGGTGCACTCACGTGGACGGGCATTTTCTATGCCGCAGGTTACCTGGTGGGCGAGAACCTGGCCGGGGTGGCGGCCTTGTTGCACAGGTACGGTCTTTATGCGGGGGCGGTTACGGCAATTCTGGCGCTGATCACCTGGGCTGCCCGGCGCGGCCGTGGTACCCGCGGGTCCGATGTGTGACTCTCCCCACCGGTTTACATATTCCCTGTGCAGACCCCAAGCCGCCCGCTCCTCTGCTGAGGGCGGGCGGCTGGTTCGCGCTATGGCTTTGTGGATGGCTTGACACCGGGAGGTGGATCGGAGCGCTACGCCAACCAGGCCAACCCCTGTCGAATGGCCCGGTAGACAGCATACACCTGCAGCATTCGGCCCACCACCGATGACACCTCACTCCCCGCAGCAGCCACGACACCCCAGTAATAGGACGCCGTGGTCGGCAGGAACCATGGCTGTCTGAGCACCCAACCGACAGCGAATACGAGGAGGATACCGGCAAATACCTGAGGGCGCACGTCTGACGGCTGGCCGGCAGGGCGGCGAAACTGTGATACCGTGGCAACCGAGAGGGTGAGGGCATACAGCCATGGCAGGCCGGTCAGCATGATCGAAGCTAAGCTAGCCGCATGCGTGGCCATACTGGTATACTGGTTCGGCGCTGCGCTGGGCACATTCACCCACACAGCAATGCCCCAAATATTGCCTACCACAGTCAGTGCAACGGCCCACCAGAGCGCCCGGCGTTCTTCCACTGTACGCCCCTCCCTCCAAAGAGACATGACCTACCAGACAAACGACAGGAATTTACCCTTTGACCACTGCTGCTCCGAAGTGCTCATCTGCACCGAGTAACTGGCCACACCCTTGACGAACGAATCCCAGCTCAGATTGGCGGACCATGTTTCGTTTCGATTAGTGGTCAGGTATGTATGGGTGTACTTCAAGTTGAACTGGAGGGTTTTGCCGCGCAACGTTGTCGGAACAGACATGACCATGGGGCAGGCGCCTAACCTTGCACCAGTGCCGATATGTAATCTATTGTAAACATCTCCAAAAAATGGTAACCCGAAACCAGTCAACATGGTGTTGGGGGGAATGAATGGTGCAGGCCGCAGACTTGCTGCGTTCGGCCCAGGATGCAGCCAGACGGTCAGACTGGCACGAGGCGGTGCGGCTGGCTAAAGCCGCTGCTGACGCGCCAGGGGCAACAACAGCGATTCGAGCTCAAGCCTGGCATATCGCCGGACTGGTGCTGTCCACCCGACTGCTGGATACCAGCCGGGCACCGTTGGCCTACATGGCTGATGCCATCGACGCTGCGAAGAAGGCTGGCGAAGCAGACCTTGTGCGAAAATGTCTGGCCAACGGCTCCAACGTGGCTGTCAGGATGGGCGAGTACACGCAGGCCGAATCCTGGGCTACGGAGCTGTGCGCCGAGGGCTGCCCGGACTCGTACAGGTTCTGGGGGTACTGGAACCAGGGATGGGCCGCCCACGTGCAGAAGCGTTGACCCGGATCGCTCTTGCCACAGCCCGCGCACGTTTGATGCTCGGCCAGGCCGACGAGATCCAGTGCGCCATGAACAGCGCCGAGGCCCTGATCGCCATGTCAGGCGACCGTGAACCCCTACGGGCGGAATACCTGGGGCTGGCGGCCTGGCTGGCCGCTCGGACCCGGAACCTGCGGGATGCCCGAGAGTACGCCGGTGACCCTGGCGGGGGGGCGCCCCCGCTCTGCCCGTGGAATAGCTGACAACGTAAACTCAGCCCCCAGCCCTGTTTGGGCTGGGGGCTCACTTTGTACACCCCGGTGGAGCACCGGGGCGGGGGAGGCGTCATCCTTACTGCTGGTTATCCGAACAGGGTGCCGGTGGTCGTCGTCGTGCCAAGACCCCCGGTCAGGAGCAGAACGAGCAGAATCAGGATCAGCGGGCTGATGCCCTGGGCGCCGAGCTGACTCGCCTTCACTTCGCTCACCTCCGTAGATAGTTTATTTGGCGGTAAGTGAATAGGTGCAAGACAGCCCCTGACTGGGCAATGGGAGAAACTCCTAGAACCGAATTTGCCGCCAAAGCAGGGGAAATTACCGCGTCATACGAATTGTACTTCATCATTCTTTCTCTGTAAGTTAATACAGAAAATGGAATGCCCTAATGGCCGCCTTTAATCCTGTACAATGTGAAAGGCAGTGGTCCGATGCGTAAAGTGCAAGTGTTCGCGCTGACGGCGGCCATGACGGTCTCGGTGGGGGCGGTGGGGGTACGGGGTCTGACGGCCACCCGCGATGCCGAGACGTCGACCGTGCGGCTCCGCTCCGGCGCAGTGCAGTTGACTGGACCGGGGTTGTTCGGGACGGTGACCCCTTCCGGCGGGTGTGAGCAGTGTCTGTACCTGGTGCAGTTCCGGGGGCCCGTACATGACTGGCACAGGCAGGCACTACGGAATCTGGGGGCCGAGGTGGGTGATTATATTCCCGATCACGCCTTCCTGGTCCGCATGGATTCCCGGCAGGCTGAGCGGGTAGGTAAGCTGGATTACGTGCGCGGCGTGGGCCGCTACACCGCCACCCACAAAATGGACCCCGCCCTGGCCAGGGCCCGCGGAGACACAACGGTCCGGCTGGTCGGCTTTGGTGGCAGCGTGCGTGGTACGGTCGGCAGTCTGGCGGCAGCCGGTTCGGCGGTGCGTGATGTGGGGGGCCGGGCGGTGGTGGCCACGCTGAAGGCCGATCAACTCGGGCAACTCGCCGGATCGGAAGATGTGGTCTGGATGGAGCCGGTTCGCACCAACAAACTCTTCAATGATAAGGCCACCCGGACCATGAAGGTAGATACGGCTGCCTGGGATACTGGGCTGACTGGCGCCGGTCAGGTGATTGGTGTTGCCGACACCGGGCTGGACACCGGCGCCGACGACAAGAATCTGCACCCGGACTTCCAGGGCCGTGTCCAGGCGGTTTATTCCCTGGGACGCAGGGGAGACGCTTCTGACACCCACGGGCATGGCACCCATGTGGCCGGCTCGGTGCTGGGCAGCGGCGCCGGCGATGGACAGGCCCGGGGGGCTGCTCCCGAAGCCAAGCTCGTCTTCCAGTCGGTGTTGGACAGCAACGGCGGGCTGGGCGGTCTGCCCGAGGACCTGGGTACCCTGTTTGGTCAGGCGTATGAGGCCGGTGCACGGATTCACTCCGACTCCTGGGGCGTGCCGTATGACTCTGGCGGCAACGTGTATGACGCCCAGTCGGCGGCGGTGGACCGGATGATCTGGGAGCACCCGGATCTGGCGATCCTCTTTGCCGCCGGTAACGACGGCGACCATAACCAGGATGGCCGGGTGGATTACAGCACCGTCAGCAGCCCTGGCACGGCCAAGAACGCCATTACGGTGGGCGCTTCGGAAAACAACCGCCCGGAACTGGGCAAGCATGCCGATAACGCCAACAGCGTAGCCATTTTCAGCTCCCGTGGTCCGGCTCCGGACGGGCGGGTGAAGCCGGATATCGTGGCCCCCGGCTCCTGGATTCTGTCGGCCAAGTCGAGCCGGGCACCGGAAAACAACTTCTGGAAGGGCTACAACGACCGTTACGCTTACATGGGCGGCACGTCCATGGCCACTCCCCTCAGTGCCGGTGCCACGGCACTGGTGCGCCAGTACTTTGAAACCAAGCTGGGGGTGACGCCCCGGGCGGCTCTGCTGAAGGCGGCCCTGATCAACGGCGCCGCCGATATTGAGGGCACCTGGAAGGACCACGGCTGGGGCCGACTGGATCTGGCCGGTACCCTGAAGCCCTTCCAGTTTGAAAATGAGTCGGTGGCCCTGCGCACCGGTGAGAGCAAGGGTTATTCGTATCAGGTGAAGGCCGGGCAGCCGCTGAAGGTGACCCTGGTCTGGAGTGATTACCCGGCCAGCCCGAGTGCCAGCAAGACCCTGGTCAACGACCTTGACCTGCAGGTGAAGACGCCCGACGGCAAGGTCCTGATCGGCAACGCTGAGGCGCTGGGGCAGAGCAGCCCGGACCGCCTGAACAATGTAGAGACCGTGGCAGTGGCGGCGCCCACCACCGGTACCTATACGGTGACGGTGAAGGCGGAAAACGTGCCCCAGGGCCCGCAGCGCTTCGCCCTGGTGGTTGGCGGCAACCTGGGCGAGGGCGAAACAACCCCGCCGCCGCAGGACCCGCCCACCCAGCCTCCGGTGGACAAGACGCCGCCCACGGTGAAGCTGACTGCCCCGGCGGCGGGCGCCACCCTGTCGGGCAGCGTGAAGCTGAGCGCCAGCGCCGCCGACGATGACAGCGGCGTGCAGCAGGTGGAGTTTTATGTGGGTGGTACCCTTGCGGGTAAGGCCAGTGCCACTCCCTACGCGGTGACCTGGGACTCCCGCAGCATGGCCAACGGCAGCTATCAGGTGTATGCCCGGGCCTATGACGAGGCGGGCAACACGGCCGAGACCAGCCCGGTTACGGTGACGGTGGCCAACGACCAGGCCCAGCCGCAGCCGCCGGCGGAGGGGATGCTGACCCAAACCTTCACCGGTGAGACGAACGGTTACGGGATGATCCGGCGCACGTATTTCGATGTGCGCGGCCAGGGCAAGGTTACGGCTCTCCTGGATACCAACGATACCGCTGATGTGGATGTGACCATTTACGACCCCTGGAACCGGCCGATTCTGGCCACCCGCGGCGGGGCGGCGGCGACCTCGGTGAATCTGCCTGATGCCGTGAACGGTACCTACCAGGCGGTGATTCGGGTGAACGGCGGCAGTGGCACCTATGCCCTGACGGTCACACACCCGGCGACAGGATCGATGCAGCAGCAGCAGAGCGGCAGCGTGGATGCCACGGGCGCCCGCACGGCCCGGTTCACCTTCCAGCAGAAGCGCCGCGGCGCCCTGAATGTGAACCTGGACTGGCACGGTGCAGCCGATCTGGACCTGTACCTGCTGGATGCCCAGGGACGGCTGATTGACCGGGCCGCCACCGGCGGGACCAATCCTGAGGTGGTTTCCGGCCTGGTCCGCCCCGGCACCTACACGGTGTATGTGGTGGCCAACAGCGGCCAGGCTGACTTTACGGTAACGGCGACCCGGACCAAATAGAAGGTGCAATGCCGAACCCCCCGGTGGCCAACTGAGCCGCCGGGGGGTTCCTTTCTGCCGGGGGCAGAGGGCCGGGGGGCTGTTTACGAGGGCGTTTTCCCCTGTTCGGCCAGCAGGGGTGCCATGCGGCGGGCCAGAACCCCCGGCCCGGTCAGTGCGACCAGGCGGGCAAACAGCCGGCTCTGCCACCGGCAGTAGTAGACAGGTTTTTCTGTTTCGATCTGGCGCACCAGTTTGGCGGCCACCGATTCGGCACTTTCGGCGCCGCGGTGCAGTCGCTCCAGCATCGGGCTGGATTCGCCGACGGTGCGGGCAAAGATTTCCGTATGGGTCTGGCCGGGGTTATGTTCCAGCACCCGGATGCCGGCCGGGGCCAGTTCGGCCCGCAGGGCCGCCGTGAGTTTGTCCAGGGCGCTTTTGGTGGCGCTGTAGGCGGCCAGGTAGGGCATGACCATCTTGCCCAGGGGCGAGGAAACATTCATGATCACGCCGCCGCCCTGGCCGACCATGGCCGGCACCGCGGCGTGCACCAGATACATGGGGGCCAGGGTGTTGGTGGCGAAGATTTCCTGCAGGTCGGCCGGGGCGGTGCGGGCGGTGGGGCCGTACTTGCCGATGCCGGCGTTGTTGATCAGCACGTCGAGTCGCCCGTAGTGCTGCAGGCAGGTCGTCACGGCGGTGGCCGCCTGAGCCGGATCAGACACATCGGCGGGCAGGGCCAGGGCCTGGGCGCCGGCCACCGACAGTTCAGCGGCCAGGGTTGCCAGCCGCCCGGCTGAGCGGGCGACCAGCGCCAGGCGGGCGCCCCGGGCGGCCAGGGTATGGACGGCGGCCCGGCCGATGCCGGCCGAGGCCCCGGTGAGCAGCACCACTTTTCCGGGCAGTTCCATGGTCAGCGTCCTCCTGTGCTCAGGGTACCCGGAAAAGGCGTCCGGCTTCCACCTCTATGGTGTGGGTCTGGCGCAGGGGCCAGTAGCCGATTTGCAGGGTGTACGGACCCGGGGGCACGTGGGCAAAGCCGTACCAGCCGCTGCCGTCGGTTTCTGTGTACAGTTGCAGTCCGGGGCCGCTCAGCGCCACCGGAATCCCGTCCCGGGGGCCACCCTGCGCGTCCAGGGCCACCCCGACCACATGGCCGGCGGTGGGCTGCCCGAGCCGGGGCAGGGGCGGCACCGGTGCCGATCCGGGGAACACCGGCTGGACCGAGATCTGCTGCCTGAGGGCCGGTTCGTAATACCAGGCGGGCTGGGTGGTGAGCCGGAACAGCCAGTCGTTCGTTTCGGCGTTGTACCGGTAGGGCTGGCGGGGCAGGTTCTGTCCGGCCGGGCCGTTGTAGTCGCCGTTGCCGTACAGGTGGGTGGCGGCGTAGGCGTAGACGGCTGTGCCGGCCAGGCGGCCGCCGGCAGTCGATGGGGTGAGGGCGCGGGAGATCTGCGCCAGGGTATCTTCCAGGTAATTCATATAGGCCCCTACGCCGGACACCACTTGCCGCCCGTAGGTATGGTCCTTCTGCCACTCGGTCCAGCCGTTGTACCAGTCCCGGCTGCGGGGGTTGAACTCCTGAAAGTAGTTCATGGGAATGGCCAGGTCGAGGATTCCCTCTTCCAGCCAGGCCCGCCAGTCCTGGAAGGTATCGGTGTACGGGCGGGTTTCGGTCCACAGCCGGGTGTCAGACGGGGGTTCGCCCCAGGCCACCAGGGCGGCGCTGACCTTGAGGGTGGGCCTGGCGGCCAGGGCTTCCAGATAGATGCGGCGGACAAGCTGGGTGACCTGCCGGCGGCGCCAGTCTGACCAGAGTGGGTCAGCCGGGTCCGGCTGGCCGGTGCGCCGGTGGCGGGCGTTAAAGCGCTCCACGCTGGCAGCGTTGTAGCCGTACTCGGGGCCGTCATAGCGGATATAGTCCAGGTGCAGCCCGTCGACCGGGTACTTGCGGACCAGGTCGACCAGTACGTCCACCGTGTAGGCGGCCGCTTCGGGGTGGCCGGGGTCCAGGAATCGGGTGGCCTCGCCCCGGCGGGTGTAGGTGAGCCAGCGGTCCCGCCCCTGCGCCGCCGGGCCGTGCTGGTTGTATACGTGCCCGGGGCTGAGCGGCGGCGCCGGCCATTGCCAGACCGGCAGGACGGCGGCCCAGGCGTGAACCTCCAGGCCTGCGGCATGGGCCCGGGCAATCAGGGTGTCCAGGGGGTCAAAGGCTGGGGCAACGGCGGTATCCTGGGTAAACGGTTCCCGCCCGCGCTGGAAGTAACGGTCGCCCCGGCGGCGTACCTGCACAATCAGGGTGTTAAAGCCACCGGTTTTGGCGTCACCTACCAGCTTGCTGATTTCCTCCGGGGTTTTGATGCCAGGGTGAAAGGCGTCGACCCACAGGGCCCGTAGCTGGGCTGGTTGCTGGGCCGTCTCCGGGTCGGTCCGGCCGGGGGCGGTGGTTTCCGGCGCGGCCGGGGTTGCCGGGCCGGCCAGGTTGGCCCGGGCGACGGCGCCGGGCGGAAAGGCTGCCATCAGCAGCACTGCGGACATGAAAGTCAGGAAGCCCTTGCGCACTTGGCTCCTCCTTTATGGGTGTGCCTGCCTGTTAAAGAATTGGGCGGGACCAGACGCAACCCCTGCGAGGATTTTCTCGTTTAAACTATAGGTACTAGAAAAGCGCTATACATCGGAGATGAGACGCTTGCAACGTTATCGCATTCTCCTGCTGGGATGCACGTTGGTGGTGGCGGCTGGATGTGGCCCGAGACGGCCGGGGCCGGCGCCGGTGACGGTGGCGCCGCAGCCGGCGCCGGTGGCAGAAGATCAGGTGGAGCCCGCGCCGACGGCCGGGCCGCCGCTGTCCGCTCCGGCCGGCACTGTGCCGCTGCCGGCGAGCGGTTCCGTCATGCAGATGCAGGCAGCCAGGGAGGAGGCAGACCGGCTGGAGAGCGAAACCCGCCGCATCCTGACCGCCCTGGCCGGGTCGGCCGATCCGGTGGCTGGGGCGGCCGTGGCGCGGGCCAAGGTAGCCGGTCTGCGGCAGCAACTGGCGACCTGGCTGGAACCGTTCCCGCTGGCTGTTCAGGCGGCTGTGGCTCCCCAGGAGCAGTTCCTGGCCGGGGTGGAGGGATTGCTGGGCGCCGGCGCGGCGCTGGATGAAGCCGGCCTGGCCCGGGCTGTGGATGGGCTGCAGGCGCAGACGACAGGCCTTGAGGCGTCCTTCCACCTGCAGGAGGCACTGGAGGCGTCGCTGCAGCAGTTACGGCAGCGCTACCTGCAGCCCCTGCCGAGGGAAAAGGTGGTGTACCTGACCCTGGACGACGGCCCCGACCCCAGCACCACGCCGCGGTTGCTGGAGATTCTGCGGCAGGCCGGGGTGAAGGCGACGTTTTTTGTCATTGGCCGGCGGGCGGCCCAGTATCCGGACCTGGTGCGGGCCATTGCCGCCGCCGGACATACAGTGGGCAACCACACCTATACCCATGACTACTCGGATATCTACGCCAGCCCGGAGGCGTTCATCGCCTCTCTGGATAAAACCAGCGACCTGATTCACCGCCTGACCGGCCAGGCCGGGCTAGTGGTACGGGCTCCGGGCGGCTCTTACAACAAGTTCGACCGCCGCACCTTCCACCTGCTGCAGGCGGGCGGGTATGTGGCTTTTGACTGGACGGTGGATTCCGAAGATGCCAAGGGCGCCACCACTCGGGAGGCCATTGTGGGTAACGTGGTCCGGCAGGCGGCCGGACAGGCCCCGGTGGTGGTGCTGATGCACGATGTGCGCGGCAAGGAGGCCACGGTGGCGGCCTTGCCCGAGGTCATCGCCCATTTCCGGGCCCAGGGGTATGGGTTTGATGTGCTGCCGCCGGATGGAGCCGGGTTGTCCCAGGCCGCCCGACGGGTGCTGCCCGCCCAGCCCTGATGTAAGGGTCAGGGAGGACCAGCGCCGTGAACCTGAATGCCCGCCGGTAATTTTTCCTCTCCCACGTTTACCTGAATCACCGTCATCGTGTCGTTGCCGAAGATGTCGACCACCTTGACGGCGATCTTGCGCCGCCCTGGTGTGCATTCGTGGAAGACGCTTTTCAGTTCCAGCGCGCGATCTTTCTTGGTGCGGAAGGATTGCCATTCGTTCTCGAAGACGTATTCCCCGGTCCAGACCTCTTCCCATTCGCCGCTATCCGGGTTCTGGACTGGAATGATCTCCCGCTTGCTCTCAAAGTGAAAGTCCACCGACCAGTAGTCAATCCAGTCGGTCCAATGTTGGGTAAGCCCCTCACGGCTAATGATGCCGTTCTTGTCCTTGCTCACCTTCACGATCTGGCCTTTGTCCACCACGAGCTGGCTGCCCTTGTCTTTCTGGCTGGCCGCGGCGCCGGCGATGGCGTCCTGGGAATCGAACACGGAGAAGTTGGTCAATTCGACTGCCAGGCGGTTGCCCTTAACAAGGGGCTTTACCTCGATAAACGAGACATCGTGGAACACCACTTGATTCTTATCTACCGCCCGCTTGTCGAACACGTCGGCGGGGATATATTTCGGCGCGATGTCGATACCCTGTGCCCTGGCCTCGTCCAAAATGTTGGGGAATAACCCTATCTCGAATTCGAAGCCAAGAATATCTACCTTCGTGATGTGCTTTTGGCGGCACTCCACAATGACCTCTTCAACCAACAGCCGCGTGACTGGCAAGTTGACAGGCCCCACCACCACCAACCGCCCGGCCTTCTGGCCGTGGAAGGTTGGAAAGCCAGCGGTCTTTTCGGCGCGATAGGCGTGCAGGATCAGGTTCAGAATAGCGGCTTCCTTTTCTTTTAATTGCCGCTGCTTTTCCGAATCCTGCAAGTTGGGGTTGACGCCGATGTAGTGTTGTCGCTCGTACCTGCCCAGATTAAGGATTTCAAAGGTGCGGTACGGTTTGTCCTCGGCTTTCAATTGCCGTTGCACGCCGATCATGCGCTTGCGGGTGGTGTGGATAGCGAACTTGCCCAAATCGGTGACAATCCACTTGCGGCCCAGCTTCTCGGCGACGGCGGCGGTGGTGCCGGAGCCGCAGAAGAAGTCGGCCACAAGATCCCCTTCGTTGCTGCTGGTTTTCAGGATCCGTTCGAGCAAAGCTTCTGGTTTTTGGGTGGGATAATCCATTCTTTCGGCTGCCATTGGATTGATGACATGCACGTCAAGCCAGAGATTCTCCACCGGCTGCCCTTCATACTCATCAAGAAAAACTCGCCGGTTCGGCTTGCCGTTCCTGTTCCAGTGTAGCTTGTTCTGACGATCAAACTCTTCGAGTTTTTCTCGACTCATCATCCAGCCATATTTGGGCGTGTACCCTTTGTATTCGTAGATCAGGTTTTCCCGAACTCTGAGTGCGGCATTACGTTCGATCGGAGCGAGCATGTATGGCCGCCCCTCGAATTTGCTTCGAAAGCGCTCTTGAATGTATGTCCTGGCTTCGTCTGAATCACGGGTATAAAGGTTGCGGAAGGTGGCCGCCGGACTTCGGGTGGCAAAGTGGATCGTGTCAATGGCGACTCCAAAGTTATTTTTGGGATTCGCGCTGCCGCCTTTTCGCTTCCAGATAATCTCATTCCGATAGTTATCGCGGCCAAAGACCTCTTCAATGACCAACCTCAGGTTCGAATTCATACGCCAGTCACAGTGCACATAAATGCTGCCATCCTCGGCCAGCAAATCCCGCATCAGCACTAGCCGCTCGTAGATCATGGCGATGAAGGAATCCGCGCCTTTGCCCCAGGTGTCACGGTAGGCGAGTTCCTCCAGCACGTTTGGGCGCCTGGTAATGGGATCGCCACCGATTTCGATGTCCATCGAAAAATCGGCGCCGACATCAAAAGGTGGGTCGATATAGATCAGCTTGATGCCGCCCTGCTGCTCAATTTCCGCGCGCAACGGGCCGTTCTTCAGGCTTGAAAGAATGAGCTTGTTATCGCCCCAAATCAGTTTGTTGGTCCAACCCTTGAGTCGGCGGCCGCGCCCGGCCATGTCAAACAGGGTCATCTGTGCGGGCGTGCCCTGCTCTGATCTTGGTTCGTCCACGTGCTCGATCACCTGAAACGGCAGCACCGCGTTACAGACCTCGTTTGTTTTGCCGTTCCAAACCAATTCCACTTCCCGCTTGTCCTCAAACAGCAGAAAACGATACTTGTCTGGCAACGGTTTGCCTGCCTCGAGAAAACGGATAATCTCTTGTTTTTCCTGTTCGGGTAGCAGTGCGATGAGTGATCTCCCCCGTTCCGAGATGGACTGCCTGGAGAAGAGTGCCCGCCGGTGTGGCGGGCACTCCGTATCTGGGCGGAAAGTCAGGAGTTCCCTACATGCACGACCTTAAAACCATGCTGCCCCAGGAGTTCCACGAGTTCCTGAGCCCGGTCGGTTTCGACCCGGACCACAATCTTGTACTGCTTGAACACCTTGGAGTAAAAAGTGGCCAGGTGGGTGATGCTTACCCCGGCATCACGGATGATTTCGGCAATGCGGGCAAGCTGGCCCCGGCGGTCGCCAACCAGAAGAGTGAGGCGGGTAGTGTGGGTATCTACCCCCAGCATTTCGGAGAAGGCCATAAAGATGTCTGACTCGCCCAAAACACCGACCAGCCGGCCGTCATCCACCACAGGGAGCATGGGCACATCCCTGTCCCAGAGCAGCTTGGCGGCCTTTTCAATCAGGTCGTCCGGACCCACCGTTATCACCCGGGTGGCCATCACGTCGCTGACCTGCAGGTCAAGGGCGGCCTTGAAGCTGTCCAGCCGTTCGACTGCGTTGTAGATATCGTGCAGTTGCACCACCCCGACCAGATTGTGCTCGCCGTCCAACACCGGCAGTTCGTCGTAGCCTGTCTGTTGCAGCAACTGATAGGCGTCGCGCAGGCTAACGTCTGGCGCCACTGTGGTCAGATCGGAATTCATGACGTTCCGAATCAACATACAAGAATCACCTCGCCTGGAATTTTTCCTGGCTGAACTTATCCCCGCCGGCGTAGGCCCATTTCCACACCTGCAGACCAACTCCTGCCCCTGGGGGCGCATGACCTTTGCTCGTAGGAAAAGGTCGAAATTGTCCGGTTATAGGTTGTGCGTGGAAGGTCAAACCTCCTAAAATGGAGATAAATCCCTGCTCAGCCAAGGCGGGTTCCCCCAGGTGGGGTGCCGCGTCCCGCGTTGGGAAAGGAGTGGCCGCATGTGAAAGTTTGTCGCGCCCCTCTGGCGTGGCTGGCCACGGCCGCAGTATTGATGGCAGCCCTGGGGACCATGCCGCTGACCGCGGCGGCTGCACCGGGCGCCAACGCAACGGCCCCGGTTGCCATGGCCCTGACCCGGGGTACGGGTGGGGCCCCGACACCCTTCCAGTGGCTGGATATGGCCGGTGCCACCCGCTTGCCCCTGGTGGGCGACGATGTCTCGTCCCAGTTATTGGATCTGGGGTTCGCCGTTTCCTTCTACGGCAAGACCTACAGGCAGGTGGCCCTGTCGAGTAATGGCTTGCTGACCTTTGACGGACCGCGCCCCCTGCATTACGCCAATGTGTCCTTGCCAGCCAGGGGCGGCCCGGGAACTGCCATTGCCGCTTTCTGGGACGATCTGATGCTCCTGGAAGACTCGACCCTGTCTTACCGGCGCGGCGGTACGGCTCCCAACCGCTGGTTCGTCGCCACCTGGGACCGGGCCGGCTTTGTGGCTGACGCGGATGCCCGTATCAGTTTCCAGGCCGTCCTGTGGGAGGACGGGCGGGTGACCCTCAGTTACGGACAGGTGGAGCACTGGCAGCCGCAACTCTGGAACAGCGCCACCGTGGGGATGCAGGGGGCAGCCGGGCGGCAGGGCCTGGGCTATCGCTGGAACGCCACCGGGAGTCCGCTGGCAGCTCAGACCAGCCTGCAGTTTGCCCCGGCGGGCGGCAATGGTGGCCCGCAAATTCTGGACCTGCGCATTGTGGCCCTGCACGCCGGGCTCTATCGGGTCACTGCCCGGGTGGAAGATTCGGAGGGGCGGGCCATCGAAGAGGTCCAACTGCAGGTGACCAGCCTGAATTTCAGCAAAACGCCCATCACCATGGCAGCCCACGACCAGGACAGCAGGCAGGTCGCCCTGACCGCCACAGCCCTGCTGGACACCATGGGGATGCCGGATGGCATTTATGCCCTTTCGGTGCGGGCCCGCAATGAAGCCAACGTGTGGGGTGAATCGGCCGGGCAGGAAATCACCATTGACCAGGCGCCGCCCACCACCACTTGCACCTTCAGCAAACCGGACGGCGACAACGACTGGTACCGATCGGACGTCACCGTTACCTGCACGGCCACCGATAAAGGATCTGAGGTCGACCGCATTGAGTACCAGATCGATGGTGGCGACTGGCAGCCGTACAGCGGGGAACTGCGGATCAAGGGGCAGGGGATCCGCTACCTGGCCTATCGGGCGGCCGACCGGGCCGGCAACCTGGAAATGCTGCAGCTCCAGACCATTGGCATCGACCGGGAGGCGCCTGTGGTCAGCGTCTCCGGGTTGGAGCCCGGCCAGCGGCTGCGGCACTCCGACACGCTGCGGGTGCAGGCCGAAGCGGCCGAGGCTGATTCCGGCCTGGCCGAACTGCGACTGGACCTGGACGGGACTGATGACCTGCCCAACGGGGATGCCACCAGCCTCTGGCCGCTGGAACTGGGCGAACACACCCTGACGGTGATCGCCCGGGACCGGGCCGGCAATTTGGTGGAGAAGGGACCGTTAACCTTCTATATCTATGCCGACATCCAGAGCATTGAGATACTGGCTTCTCACCTGTTGGGGAGCCGGGGGGCCGACCTGAAGTCCCTGCGGGAGAACCTGGCCCGGGCCGCCCGGGCCGAGGCGGATGGTGACCGCTGGGCCGCCCGTCAGTATCTGCTGGCCTGCGCCGAGGTCCTGCAGCAGGCGCTGGCCCAGGGCCAGATGACAAACGCGGCCTACAATACCCTGATCACTGACCTGGATGATGTGATCAACCGGCTAACCGGCGCAGAGGACTGCCAGGACTGTTAGGGCCGGGCAGTGGCTGGCATTCTGGCTGCGCTGTTTCAATAGAAAGGGGCACCCATGACCGCCAGCGGTCATGGGTGCCCCTTCTGCAGTGGGCTGCCGGTGCCAATTCTGACTGTCTCCGCTCGTAGACGTTCGCTTGACTCGAACACCAGTACGTAGCTATACTGAGCATATCACCTTTAAAGCGAACACCAGTTCGCCTCCAGTTTGATTCGGGGGTGCGGACTATGCACTGGGTTGCCTACATTGAACTGCGGGGGCTTTATGCCACCGTGCACCGAGCAGCGGCCGGGGCACCGGCCGGGCTGCCCCTGGTGGTGCTGCGGGATGGTCTGGCCTGGGACGGCTGTCCACGGGCGTGGGCCCAGGGTCTGCGGGCCGGCATGCCGCGGCGTCAGGTGTTGCGTCAGGTGCCGGGGACCACGCTGGCCGAGTACGGGGCCGTCCGCTACGAGGCGGCGGCCCACGCCTTCTGGAATGTCTGCGCCGGTCACACGCCCTATGTGGAGCCGGTGGCTGGGCATCAGGTCTGCATTGCCTTACCGGTTCCGGGGCGTACCCCGCCGGAATCGGAACTGCTGACGCTGCTGCGTGTGTGTGTGGCGACCGGGGGCGATGTGTTGGCGGTGGCCGGCCTGGCCGCCAATCCGCTGGTGGCCCGGGTGGCCGCCCGGACGGCGGCGCCCGGTGCAGCACCAGTGGTGGTATGCCCGGGGGACGAGGCAGCCTTCCTGGCGCCCCAGCCCGTCACGGTGCTGTGGCGGGCCCGTCCGGAACTGCTGGAACGCCTGGGCCAGTTAGGGTTAAGCCGGGTGAGCGATTTGCAGCGGATCCCGGAGACGGAACTGCTGCAGCAGTTCGGCCCGGCCGGGCGGGAACTGGCCCGGTGGGCCCGGGGGGTGGACGGCGAACCGGTGCGGGCGGCCTGGCCGCCGCGGGAGGTTGTCTGGCGGCGGCCCCTGCCGGTGGCGGCGGGGGCAGACGGACTGGCGGCGCTGATCGGGCAGGGGGCTCGGGAACTGGCTCGGCGCTTGCAGCAACAGCATGAGGTCTGCCAGGCCGTGGCCCTGACCCTGGAGCGGGAACGGGGTGATCCGCTGCAGGCGCGGCGCCAGCTTCCCCGGCGCCAGCAAAGCCCACCGGCTCTGGAGCAGGCACTGCTGGGCCTGATGCGGGAACTGCTGGAAGCGGTGCCCGGCCTTGCCTGCAGTGCGGTGACGGCGGTGGCCGGCGATCTGGCCCCGGCCGGTTGGCGGCAACTGGACCTGTGGGGAGCCGAACAGCGCCGGGAGCAGGAGCGGACGGAACGGCTGGAACTGGCTCTGGCGGCTCTGCGGGCCCGCTTTCCTACCCGTTCGGCCCGCATTGGGGTGGCGCCGCAGGCGCTGCCCCGCCGGGAGGCCATGTACGGGTATTACGACCCGTACCGCTGGAAACGGTTGGGTGTACCCGGGCAATGAGCCGCCTGGTGGAGCAGCCCATCGGCCCGCCGGTGCTGAGCGGACAGAAGACCCCGTACAGTTTCCGCTGGGCCGGCCGGACATGCCGGGTGGACCAGGTACTGGACAACTGGCAGGATACCGGGGCCTGGTGGGAAGGAGAGGCGGAAAAGACCTTCTGGCGGGTGCAGATCCGCGGTGGCGGTGTGTTTGAGTTATGGCAGGATACCGCGGGCCAGTGGGCGGTATATCGGATCTGGGACTAGCTCTGCTCAGGCCGCTGGTGGTCGGGGAATTGGAGGCAGAAGCGTTGCTGACACAAGAGGTGCTTGATCAGATGGCGGAAGGGATAAAGGTGAATGTGCGGACCATGGCTGCGCTGATGCTCTATCCTTGGCCGGGGGGCGAGGAGGAGCTGAAGGAGGGCCTGCAGACGGCCATTATCAAAGCAAGGGGCAAACGGATCGATCGGGTGCACTTGCCGAAAAACTTGGCCGAAGCCCTGCCCAGGCCGCCGGAACAGGATCTCCTGCTCTGGTTCAGCACTGAGACGGAGTGTCGCTTCCTGACCTGGTGTATACGCCACAGCGGCCTGAACAAGGTGCAACTGGCCCGGGAACTGGGCATTACCCGCAGCGCCTTGTATAAAAAACTTGACCGCTACGGCATTGAATACAAAAGGGAGGCCTGAGATGTGGCGGGTTTCGTGCACCTGCACGTCCACTCGCCCTTTTCCTTTCTGGACGGGGTTTCGTCCATTGACCGGCTGATGGAGGAGGCCGGTGCCCTGGGTCTGCCTGCCATGGCCCTGACGGACCATGACAATGTCTGCGGGGCCGTGCGCTGGCAGCGGCGGGCCGAAGCGGCCGGGATCAGGCCGATTCAGGGGACTGAACTGACCCTGGAGGGCGGCTTTCACCTGACCTTGCTGGCTACCGGTCCGGGGGGGTATGCCAACCTCTGCCGGCTGCTCACCGCCGGACACCTGGGGGTGGTACCCACCGGCCGGGAGACCGCCTTGCGGCCGGACGACTGGGATACCCGGCGCCTGAGTCCCCGGTGCAGTTTTGCCGCCCTGGGCCTTTACAGCGGCGGGGTCATCGGCCTTTCCGGCTGCCGCCGGGGCGAAATTCCGGCATTGCTGCTGCAGAATCGCCGGGCTGAGGCCGAGGCGGCGGCCCACCGTTATCTGGCGGCGTTCGAACCGGGGAACTTCTACCTGGAACTGCAGGACGGGCGGCGGCCCGGCGACAGTGGGCTGAACCGCGCCCTGGCTGAACTGGGTGCGCACCTGAAAATCCCGCTGGTGGCCACGGCGGACGTGCATTACCGGACCCGCGAAGAGTTTCCGGTTCATGATCTGCTCACCTGTATCCGTACCCTGACCAGGCTGGATGACCCGCACCCAGAGCGGCGCCTGAACGCGCATAACTACCTGAAGCCCCCGGCGGAAATGGCGGCGGCCTTCCGGGATTATCCGGCGGCCGTTGCCAATACCCTGCGCATTGCCGAGCGCTGTGCGCCGGCCCTGAACCTGCAGCAGCGGCTGCACCCGGCCTTTCCGGTTCCACCCGGCCAGACGGCCGACGGCTTCTTGCGGGAGCTTTGCTTCCGGGGGGCACGGGAGCGTTACGGCCGCCTGACCCGGCCCATCCGGGACCGACTGGAGCACGAACTGAATATTATCAGCCAACTGGGCTTTGCCGACTATTTCCTGCTGGTCTGGGATGTCTGCCGTTATGCCCGGGAAAACGGCATCCGCTGCGCCGGCCGCGGCTCGGCCGCCGATTCGGCGGTGGCGTACTGCCTGCACATCACCGATGTGGACTCCATCGGACGCGGGCTGCTGTTTGAGCGGTTCATGAGCCTGGAGCGGGCAGAGACGCCGGACATTGACGTGGACTTTGACGCCCGCCACCGGGACCGGGTCGCCGACTACGTGTATCGGCGGTACGGCTACGACCGGGTGGCGGCCGTTTGTACCTATAACACCTTTCAGGCCCGCTCGGCGGTCAGGGACCTGGGCAAGGCCATGGGCTTTCCCCCGGAAACCCTCGATTTTCTGGCCAAGCGCCTGCCCTGGTTCACGGGTGCGGCCGACATTGCCGAAGTGGCCGGGCGGCTGCCCGAACTGCGTACCAGCGGTATTCCCTGGGAGAAGCTTGGCACCTTGCTGCGTGCCTGCGCCCAGATTGCCGGGCACCCGCGCTTTCTGGGCACCCATCTGGGCGGGCTGGTGATTAGCCGCGAGCCGCTGGTGCAGGTCACCCCGCTGCAGTGGGCCGCCAAGGGCACCCCGGTTTGCCAGTTCGACAAGGAATATGTGGAGGATCTGGGCCTGGTCAAGCTGGACCTGCTCTCCCTGCGCACCCTGGGTGCCGTAGATGATGCCCTGCGGGACATCAACCGGGAGTCGGTGGTGGTGGATTACGAGCGGATGAGCCTGGCCGACCGGCCGACCTACGAGCTGCTGAACAGCGGTCGCACCATTGGCGTGTTTCAGTTGGAATCACCGGCCCAGCGCGCCTTGCAGTCCCGGCTGGGTGCCAGCCACTTTGAAGATGTGGTGGCCAGCGTGGCCATTGTTCGCCCCGGCCCGATCAAGGGCAACATGGTGGAACCATTTCTGGCCCGGCGCCACGGCCTGGAGCCGGTGGTTTACCTGCACCCCAAGCTGGAGCCGATTCTGGCCAAAACCTATGGTGTGGTGCTGTTTCAGGAGCAGGTGATCGAGATTGCCACCACCATTGCCGGTTTTACCCCCGGTGAGGCTGACGCCCTGCGCCGGGTGATGACCAAGGCCAGAAATAAGGAAGACATGCTGGCGATCGGCAGCCGGTTCATCGAAAAGGCGATTGGCCAGGGCGTGGAACCGGCGGTGGCTGAGACCATTTTCGGCTACATTCAGGGCTACGCCAGCTACGGGTTCTGCGAGGCCCATGCCGCCGCCTTTGGCGCCACGGCCTACAAAACGGCCTACCTGGTGCGCCACCACCCGGCCGAATTCTTTGCCGCCCTGCTCTCGAACCAGCCCATGGGCTACTACTCGCCCAATACGCTGGTCTGGGAGGCGCGGCGCAAGGGGATTACGATCCTGCCCCTGGATCTGAACGCCAGCCGTTATGAGTGGACGGTGCCGGCGCCGCAGACCACGCGCTGCGGTTTCAAGCAGGTAGCCGGCCTGGGAGAGAAAACTGCTGCCCTGCTGGTGGCCGAGCGGGAGGCCGGCGGACCGTTCCGGGGGCTGGCAGAGTTTGCGCGGCGGGTACCGGGAGCGGCCCGGGATGAAGTGGAAGCGCTGATCCTGAGCGGCGCCTTTGAACAGTTCGAGCCAAACCGCCGCGCCTTGCTCTGGCAATTGCCGCATGCCCTGGGCGCCGCCCGGACGGCGGCATCCGGCGGCCTGGCCCTGCCGTCTCCGGCGGGCAGCGTGGCCACCGTGCCGGATTTTACGGCCTGGGAGCGGTTTATCAAGGAATACCAGACCCTGGGCATCATGGCCGGTCCCCACGCCATGTCTTTTGCCCGGGAGCGCTTGCGGGCAGGGGGTTATGCCACCGCCGCCGAGGTCCGGCAGATGGAGCACGGTACGCCGGTACGGCTGGCCGGGCTGGTGGTCCGGCCCCACCGGCCGCCGACCCGCAGCGGGAAGATCGTGGTGTTCATGATGCTGGAGGACGAGACCGACCTGATCGACGTCACCGTCTTTGAAGAAGTTTACCTGCGTTACGGGCAACTGATCTTCCAGGACCCCCGCCCACCCCTGGCAGTGTTTGGCCGGGTAGAGCACCGGGGCCGGGGTATGGCGGTGACGGCCTACCGCCTGAAAGAACTCTGGGAATGAGCAGACACCGGCCCCTCCGCTGAGCGGAAGGGCCGGTGTTTACGCACACACAGGGCAGCAACGCTACGCCGCGGCAGGAATCCGCACTGCAACCTGCGGCACACCGGCAGCGTTCACGCTCACCTGGGTCAGGACGGCACCGGTGGTCAGGGCGAGCAACCCGACTAGCAGATTGGCCAGAGTTTGCGCCTGTGTGGGCACACCGATTACCCCCAGGTTCCAGGTGACAGTCGCAGCTCCGGTAATGGCATCAAGGGTATACCGGTCAAACCGGGCTGCTCCCAACAGGCCCAGGAGGGCGATCAGAGTGGCGACTTGTGGCACGATGCCTCGCCTCCTGCCGGATAGACTGGTTCTTAACTATGTTATGTTAAGTCGGCGGCTGGCGGTTCTGCTCAGGGGTGAAAGAATTCGGCCAACCGCCATTCTGAATGGAAATAATTGCTCGAATAGAAAGGTAATGGTACTCTTGTCTTGACGGCGATCTCGGCGGGAGCTTCTCACCGATCTCAAGGAGGGATTTCGGTGCAATTACACACACCAGGCGAGAGCCCCGGCAGGCCGGGGGTGCTTCGCTGCTTTAGCCCCGGGCAGCTCCAGAAGGCAGACATGGTGCCGGTGGTAGTGGAGTTCCGGATGGCCCCGGTTGCAGTGTTCAAGGTGCGGAACCCCCAGGCCACGCATACCGAGATCATGGCCTATGCCGAGAAACTTCGTGCGGCTCAGACCCAGTTCCTCAAGGGACTTGAGTTGCAGGGAACCGACGTTCGTCTGTCCAGCACCGCCGCGGTGGAGGGGACTGGCCCCGCCGCCCGGAAAACGGCCATCCCGCATGAGTTTACCTACATTTTCAATGGGCTTGGCCTGTTAGTTCCCGGTAACGCGGTCGAGCATCTGGCCGGCCATCCCCAGGTCAGGGTGGTTACCCATAACGCCGAGCGGGTGTATCTGCACCTGGACCACAGCGTTCCGTGGACGGGAGCGCCGCTGCTGTGGACACTCAAGGATGCTCAGGGTCGGCCGGTGACCGGCACGGGAGTGGTGGTGGCCGTGATCGACACGGGGGTGGATTACACCCACCCGGCCTTTGGCGGACACCCCGGTGCCCCGAACCCCAAGGTCATTCATGTCGCCTCCTTCACCGGTGAACCGGCCCCGGACAACTTCGGGCACGGCACCCATGTGGCGACAATTGCCTGCGGGGATGTCTTCACCGGCACGGCCCGCGGCGACAGCCGGGTCCGCGGCATGGCCCCCGGGGCCAGTCTGATGTCGTATAAGGTATTGACCGCCTATGGCTCCGGCAGCGCCGCGAACATTATCCTGGCCATTGAAGATGCGGTCAAACGCGGGGCCCATGTGCTGAATCTATCGCTGGGCGACCCGTCCGGTGATCCGCACAGCCCGGAGTCGGTGGCGGCCAACAATGCCATGCTGGCCGGCGTGATGGTCTGCTGCGCAGCCGGCAACTCCGGCCCGCAGCGCATGACGGTGGGCTCCCCCGGGGCTGCCGAGCACGTGCTGACCGTCGGGGCCAGTACCGACGATGGCGTGACCGCCCTGTTTGCCCGCCTGCTGGGTGAAGGCAAGGACCAGCGGCTCATTGAGACCCGGCTGATGTCCGGCTCCGCACCGCTGTCTGACCCACCGGTTGAAACGGCCTACATCGCCTGTGGGCGGGGACGCAACAGCAGTGACTTTCCGGCGGCGGTCTCGGGAAACATTGCCCTGATCCGCCGCGGCGACAACACCTTCATGGAAAAGGCCAAGCTGGCCCAGGCCGCCGGTGCCACTGCCACCATCATTTACAACAATCAGCCGGGGAACTTTTTCGGCACCCTGAGCGATGCCGCCCCGGGCGAGCCGGCACTGGCGATTCCGGTGGTTTCGATCAGCAAGGAAGACGGGGACATGCTCCTGGCTGAGCCCCGCGATGACAGCGGCCTGTTCCGCCCTCGCCTGCTGCTTGACCCGCGGCCGGTGTCACAGCCGGATCGGGTGGCGGAATTCAGTTCCCGCGGGCCTACCCGTGACAACCGCATTAAACCTGACCTGTGTGCCCCCGGCGTGGACATTTATTCGGCCACCATTCTCCCGTCCATGGCCCCGCCGACCCCTGGCCTGAGCAACATGGCGGATGCCTCCGGCTATACTTCGGTCAGCGGCACCTCTATGGCCACTCCCCACGTGGCCGGTGCCTGTGCCCTGCTCAAGCAACTGCACCCTGACTGGGACCCCCTGACCATTAAAGCCGCCATGACAGTGTGATACCAAACCCGCTAAACTGCGGCCAGAGCGGGGTGAGGGACTTGTTCCAGGGGGCAGTGATTCACCCGGAGAAGGTGGCTGTGTACATCCGCTGGTCCACCGATGAGCAGGGTGAGGGCTCCACGCTGGCGATCCAGCGGGAGGCGTGCACGGCCTATGCGGTCAGCCAGGGCTGGGTGGTCAGGGATGAACTGGTGTTTGTGGACGATGGCTGGTCCGGGGGCAACATGGAGCGCCCGGCCCTGGCCCGGCTGCGCCGGACGGTGCAGGCCGGACTGGTGGACTGTGTGGTCGTGTATAAGATCGACCGCCTCTCCCGCAATGTGGTGGAGATGGTGCAGCTCGTGCTGCAGGAGTGGGACGGCCGCTGCTACGTTAAGTCAGCCCGGGAGAACATTGACACCACCCAACAGCAGGGCAAGATGTTCTTCTACCTGTTGACCAGCTTTGCCGAGTGGGAGCGCAGCACCATTCGGGAACGCACCCATGCCGGCAAGCAGAAACGCGCCCAGGCCGGTTACTTTGCCGGTTCAGCCCGGCCTTACGGCTATGCACGGGGCGAGACCCCCGGCAGCGTGGTGGTGGCGCCCCATGAGGCTGATGTGGTGCGGATGATCTACAGCGAGTATGTGAAGGGCCGGGGGGCCAACGGGATCGCCAAGTGGCTGAACACGCAGGGCATTCGTTCCCGGACCGGCGGCTTCTGGCGGGAACAGACGGTCTGGCAGATCCTGCGTAACCCCGCCTACCTGGGCATTTCGGTCTGGGGTGCCTGCACCGAACTGGGCCGTAGCCGCCGTCCGGGCCAGCCCAGACGGGTCCGCAACCCCGAGCCCAAAGTGGTGGTGGAGAACGCCTGGGTGCCGCTGGTAGACAGCGAGACGTGGCACCTGGTGCAGACCATCATGAAGGAGAAGCCGGTGGTCGGACCGGGCCAGGCGCCCCGGGCACTGCAGGCGCCGGCGCTGCTGACCGGCCTGGCCGTCTGCGCCGGTTGTGGTTCAGGCATTAAGTATCGCAAGCCGCAGGGGGCCCACAAGCACGGGGATTACCTGTGCATGGGCCGCCACCGCAAGGGCACGGCCTACTGCACCGCCGCCTTCATGGCTGCCCCCCTGGTGGATCGGATTGTGGTGGACAAGCTGCTGAACCTGTACGGGGACCGGGTGCAGCGTGAGGCGTACATGGCCGCCTTCACCCGGGAACTGACGGAGCAGACGCGGGCGGTTGGCCTGGCCCTGCAGGCGGTGGAGCAGCGGGCCGCCGGCCTGGAAGCAGAGGATGCCCGCATGCGCCGGGAGTATCGGGCCCAGCGCCTGACCATTGCGGAGTACCGCAGGCTGCTGGGCGACCTGGAGCAGGACCACCGGGAGCTGCAGCAGGAGCGGGAGCGGCTGGCGGCCCGCCTGCAGGAACTGCAGGCCCTGGGGGAAGCGCAGCGGGGTTATCTGCAGCCCCTGGCGGATCTGGACCGGTGGCATGAACTGGGGGACACCGGGCGCAAGCAGATCCTCCGGCGTTTCGTGAAGACGATCCGGCTGATCCGGCGCAGCCGGCCTGACCCGGTGGAGGTGGAGATCGTATGGCGAATCGACTGGCCAGACCGAGTGGAAGTGCAGGAGTGCATTCTGGCGGCGGACTGAGGGAACACGCGCACACAAGCGGGGCCCGGCCTGATGGCCGGGTCCCGGGTGTTTTTCCGGTAGGTAACTTGGCGGGAGGTGCCGGTGCGATGGCCAGGCCAAAGCAGGCCCGAGTGGCGGCGGTGGTGACCCACCGGTTCGAGTATGACCCTGCGGCAGTGGCTGACGGGGTGCAGGTCTGGACCTGTTTGCTGGCTGAGGCTCTGCGGCGCCGGATGGCCGGTACCGCCCCGCCGGGGCGCCGCCGCCCGGCATAGCCGGCAGGGGCAACAAGAGACGGAACTCACCCACGGGCCGGCAGGCGTAAACCCAGCAGGTGGCGCAGCCGGTGCAGGTGCCGGGCGACGGCCCCCACGGCAACGCCCCGGGGGGCAGGCTCCCAGGTGAGTGGCTGCCAGACGACCCGGCCGGTGGAGTCCACGGTTCGCTCCAGTGCGCAAAAGCGGATACGGAACACCCCCGCTCCTTAGACTGGGCCGGGTGCCAGGGGAATATGCCCGCAAATGGCATGGGCGGCGACTGCTGTCACCGCCCATGATTATGCGCCTGGAGCCTGCCTTGTTATCCGGACACCTCACGCAGTTCCCGTAACATGTGGCGCAGGATCCGCCGGCCCACCCTGGGGCGCTTGGCCCGCTCCACGCTGACCGTGGTGGTGCCGGTGACCCGTTCCACCGCCGGGGCCTCCCCGTTGGACACAAACGTGACTTCCTGGAACGTCACCTTGTCCCTTTTCAATCGCCCACCTCCCTGGCCCGGATGCTGTAAGCCAGACTCAAAATGGAGGCCATCAGCTCCAGAAAGACCTGATCGACATCGGCGGAGAATGCGCCTGCCTTACGGTGATAAACCCCGATCACGCCGCGGGCCTGGTCCGCCACGGTTACGGCACACACCAGTAACGACTGGCAATCCGGCAGTACCCAGCGGCCCGGTGTCATGATCCGGGCGCACTGCCGCCCGGCGTTTGGCACCAACTGGGGCGATTGCTGGTTCATGGCCATCTGACAGGCACGTACGTTCAGCAAATGTTGGACGATTACCTCACTCAGGGTTTCATTCACAACAGAGATGAGCGCCATTCCTTCTTCCTTTGGTACTGGCACCAGCAGGAAGGTTTCCTTGCCGGGCTCGGCCGGTCCGCAGTACTGGTGGGCCGCCTGGTAGACCAACCGGCGCAATTCGTTAAACTTATGTACATCGAATTTGGTGACCAGCTTGCGCAGGCGGCCGGTGAAATTGTAGTTTTCGTCGTAGACCAAAAGAAAGCGCTCCAGGTCTTCCTCTAGCTTGTTCAGCCGTTCCTCTGCTTCTCCGGGACGTTGCAGGCGCCATTCCAGCCAGGCCACCCCACCGCCCAGAACGGCCAGCAGCGCGGCGACGGGCAGCAGCAGCACGTGCAGGCTCAGGGTCTGGAAGGCCACCAGGTTCTCGGTGTACAGGGTGACCCAGGCGACCAGTTGCCGGTGCACCCAGGGCGCCCACACCTCTGGCCCCAGAATGGTGGCAAGCCAGCTTGTGTAAAAGGACGTTACCAGCGTGCCAAGCAACAGGGACAGCAGGACCCATTTCCACACGCGTAAGGCCGGGCGCACAAATGGGCCTCCCCTGGGCAACGAATATGTAAATTATAACAGAAATCATCTAGAATGGAAATCGGTCCAAGAATCATGCAAGTCGATTGTGGGCGCCACCGCTCGTCTGGTGGCGAAAATAGCTGCTACGCCCGGCGTAGCCCGGAGAAACCGGGCTATTTGTGGTTCCCCAGTATCTATGGTCCTAAAGCCGTGCTGATGAACACAGCCAGGTGGATGCAGGGGCAAGGCGAGGCGGCGGACCAGGGGACTGGCCGGCTGGATCTGGAAAAAGCGGCCGCAGCCCGGGCCGTGCTGGTGACGGTCGGCGAGACCAGGGCGGCTTCGCACAGCTTTGGCCTGTTGGAACACAAGGGTGAGAAGACGACGGTGTCCCAGGAGCTTCAGGTGGCGGACCTGGGCCAGGCCGGCGGCAGCATTTGCCGGCTCCGGCTGTCCTGGATCCGGCGGGCCCCCGGCATGTTTGCCCGCATGAGCAGCCGGCAACTGGTGGTGGCGCAGGGCAGTTCGGCCAGTTTCCAACTCAGCCTGAACATCAATGGCGGCAAAGTGCCGGACGGCACGTACACGGGCCTGATTGAAGCGCACATGGGTCGCAACCGGCTGCGGCTTCCCTTCGCCATTACCGTGAAAGGCGCCATTCCATCGGTGCCGCCGCCGCCAGGACCGTCCGCACCGCCGAGCAGCGAGGAGTCACCCTGCACGGATGCCCGTTGCCGGCGGTGACCCATCACCTGGGGATCGCCCCGCCCGGGGCGGTCCCCCTGGTTCAGGGAGGGGAAAAGGTATGGGCGGAAAGCGTGTCATGATCATCTGCGGACCGGATAACGTTTGTGTGGTGGAGTCAGCCCTGACGGCGGCGGGTGCCCGGGTGGAGCACCGGTTCGAACTGCTGGGCGGGCTGTGCGCCCGGGTAACGCCCCAGGTGCTGATGCAGTTGCTGGAGCAGAATCCGGAACTGACGGTGTTCCCCGACGCCAGGCTGTACCTGCCGCCGCTGCCCTTGCAGCGGGACCAGGGCCTGGGCGCTCCGGCTGTCGGCCTGCCGGACCCGGCGGCCTCCGGCCCGCAAAGCGGCGGTCCGGCCGCCGCCACCAGCCCGCTGGAGCCGGGGACCGCGCCCGAAGCCGTGCGCATCCTGCAGGCTGACAAGGTCCGGGCGCTGGGCCTGGACGGCAGTGGCGTCCGCATTTGTATCATCGACTCCGGGGTGGACTTCGCCCACCCGGACCTGGCCGGAACAGCTCTCACCGACAGTGAGGGTCGCCTGCTTGCCGCCGACTTTACCGGTACCGATCTGACTGATACCCTCGGCCATGGCACCGCGGTGGCCGGCAACATAGCCAGCCAGGGCCGGCAGGTGTATCAGGTGGCTGACCCCGGCTTGCCGCCAGTCTACCACCGCATTGTCGGCATTGCCCCCGGGGTGCGGCTGATGAGCGCCAAGGTCTTCGACACCCGGGTGCCGGGGGTCGGGGGCTGGGAGTCCTCGATTATTGCCGCCCTGGAGTGGGCGGTGCAAAACGGCGCCCACATCGTGAACATGAGCCTGGGCGGGGCCAATGTCCCCAACAACGGGGTAGACGCCGTGGCCATGGCGGTGGCGACAGTAAGGGCGCGGGGTGTGGCGGTTTTCTGCGCCGCCGGCAACGAGGGCAGCGGCGATGGGTCGATTTCCAGCCCGGGCAGCGGCATCGCCAGCATCGGTGTGGGCGCCACCACCGCCTACCGCAGCTTTGGCGAGATCAACTACCTGGCGGCTCCGGGCAAGTTCGCCGTGGATCAGATGGCCGGTTTCAGCAGCCACGGACCCACCACCGACGGCCGGATCAAGCCCGACCTCTGCTCGCCCGGCGCCTTTGACTGGAGCCTGGCTCCGGCCGCCGGGTCCGAGGAGGGCACCCTTTTCCAGCTCTTCGGCGGCACCAGTCAGGCCACCCCCATGGCCGTGGGGGCGGCAGCCCTGGTCTGGCAGGCATTCCGGCAGCAGCACGGGCGGGCGCCCACGCCGGATGAGCTGCTGCGGATGCTGGTTGCCACCGCTGATGACCTGGGCTACCCGGCCACCGCTCAGGGCGTCGGCCGGATCAACGCCCTGCGGGCGGTGGAAGCGGCGCTGGACAAGGGCACCACCCCGCTTTTGGAGGCAGCGGACAGCGTACATGGCATCACGGCGGCCGGCCACAGCCGGGCAGTCACCCTGCGCTTACGCAACCCTGGCAGCACTCCGCTGCAGCTCCAGTGCCGGGCGACTGTTCTGCAGCCTGACGCCCGTTCCTACCGCCTGGTGGGGATGCTGAACGGGGTCCGGCGGGACCAGCAGATCGAGATTGCGGTTCCGGCCGGGGTGGAACTGCTCCACGTGCAACTGTGCTGGACCGGCACGGCCGGCACCACCACAGCCCCGCGGGCGGTGATTGCCCTGTACGACCCGGCCGGCAATTTTGTGAACTACCAGAACCCGGCCGCCGCCGGGGAAGCCGAACTGGGGCGTACGGTCGAGACCTGGGCGGCGCGGCCGCAGACCGGCACCTGGACGGCCCGGATGATCCTGCGTCCGACCGGCTACCAGGGTGAGCTGCCGTACAGCCTGACGGTGAACTTCATGCAGCGGCGGCCCTGGTCGTGGGCCCGGATGCCCCGGACCGTCACCATCGCCGCCGGCCAGGCCGAGACACTGACCTGTCAGGTGGCGGTGCCCGAACTGGCCCCGGCCGGGCAGCACGAGGCCCGGCTGGAGTTCGAGGCCGGCGGCCGTAACCTGGTAGTGCCGGTGGCGGTAAGTGTCCCGGTGTCCATCAGCCAGGGCGTGGGGACCTTCAGCGGCCATTTCCGCCATGGTCATCAGGGGTCGTACCAGAGCGGCGACTGGCGTACCTATCCGTTCAAGGTTCCGGCCGGCACTCGCACCCTGGCGGTAGCCGTGCACTGGCCGGATGCCCATAACACCCTGCGGGCGTATCTGATCGATCCGGACGGCAATGCCGTGCTGGGCAAGTCCGGTGTGGAGGCAACGGCGGCCGGCCAGCCGGGCCCCCTGGGCCACGAACTGGTGTATGCCGGGCCGCGACCGGGCTGGTGGCAGTTGATTCTGCACAGCGCCGTTTTCTCCGGCCGGTCGGAGCCGGAACCATTCCACGGCCGGATTCTGCTCGGCCCGGAAATGGCCCAACCCAGGGAACTGCGGCTGATCGCCTCCCCCGGGGCCAGGGTGCCGGTGGCCCTGGGGGTGCACAACCCCGGCTGGGTGCCGCTGGAGGTTTTCATCAGAGCCCAGACCCCGGGCTCCCGCCTGCAGACCCGGGAGTTCAAGGCCGAACTGCACACCGGTCTGGATGCATCGGGCCAGGGCAGCGGCCTGCAGGAAGCGGGGCCCTTCACGGTCCCGCCCGGCGCCCGCTTGCTGGCAGCTTATGTGACCTGGGATCAGCCCGGGGTCGAGGTGGCCCTGACCCTGATCGACCCGCTGACCAACAATATTCTGGCCTTTGCCGGCAGTCGGGACGGGCAGGCGCTGGCGGTGGTGCGCAACCCGGCCCCGGGCAACTGGATCCTGGCCCTGAGCTCGAAGGCGCCGGGCAACCCGGCCAGCCTGACGTTGCAGGGCGGGTGGATCCTGCAGGCGCCGACACAGTTGAACAGTTTGTTGGCCAGCAGCCCCACCCTGCTCCTGCCCGGCGCTACGGCACTGGTGCCCGGGTGGCTGACGGCGCCGGCCAACCTGCGGGAGCCCCTGCAGGTTGAACTGCGGGTGATGACCCGGGAAGGGGACCAGTTAGCGGCCGTACCGGCCCGGCTGCAGCCGGCGGCACCAGCCGGACGGCGCCCCCGGCGCCGCCCGGGGTCCGCCCCGCCGCAGGCCCCGCAGTAATCCGCTCCGACCCAGGATTCGGGGACCGCGGGCATGGGCCCGCGGTCCTGTTTTTGAATCGGGAACAGGAATGAGCCGTCATCGTCTAAAATGTGTAAGCTTGAGTGTTAATCGCGTTGGCTGACGGCGGTCTCGGGTACAGGGGGTGGTGCCTTGACGGAACGGTCGGACGAAGACCTGTGGGCGGAGGCGGAGCTGGCGGCGGCGCGGCTTGACCAGGTCAAGCCTGACGTGGCGCGGCGGGCCACCACACCCGTCCCGAGTGCCGCCGCCGCTGCCGCCGCCGCCGGGTCAGCCACTCCCCGGTCGGGGCGGGGAACGGCCACCCCGGTGCGGGCTGATGTCGGGACCCTGGCGAACCGGCAGCCGGAGGCGTTTGTGGCTCTGACCGGTCGTTTTCGCAGCGGCGGCTATCCGGCGGAACTGGATCTGCCGGAGCCGGCGTCAGGCTCCTGGGGCACACGGCTCTTGTCGGTTCTGCTGGTGGTGGCGGTGGGAGCCGGTACGGTAGCGTTTTCGGCCTTTCCCGTTCTGCGCAATATGGCGGCTGCCGTAGTGGCGCCCCTGACCGTGCTATCGGATCGCCAGCCCCCGCCGCCAACGGCGGCTGTGCCACACGACCTGCCGCCGGTGACGGCCGTACCCCTGGCGCCGCCGGACGATGAGGTCGTCACGGTGGTCGCCGTGGGGGATATCATGCTGGCCCGGGCCATTGCCCCGCGGCTGGGCCAGCCGGGGAATGTCCTGTACCCCTTTGCGGCGGTGGCCCCCCTCCTGCGGGCAGCGGACCTGACCGTGGGCAACCTGGAAAGCCCGGTGGCCGGCGGGGGAAAGCCGCGGGCGGGCAAGCCGTATGTCTTCCGTGCGCCGCCCCAGGCAGCCAGTACCCTGGCGGCGGCAGGCTTCGGGGCCGTGAGTCTGGCCAATAACCACACGGGCGATTATGGGGCCGACGGTCTCAGGGAGACCCTGCAGCACCTGCGCCGCGCCGGGGTGCAGAGCTTTGGCGCCGGGCTCACCCGAACCGAGGCGCAGGGTCCGCTGAACTGGACGTCCAGGGGCACCCGCATTGCCTTTGTCGGGTTTAACGATGTGGAACTGCCGGGACTGAGCGCCACTGACCAGGACCCCGGGATTTTTGCCGCAACCGAAAAAGATTTGGTCGACGCCGTTGCCCGCGCCCGGCGCGAAGCGGACTTTGTGGTGGTGATGCCCCACTGGGGGCCAGAGTACCAGCCCCTGCCCGACGCCCGCCAACGCCAACTGGCCCGGCTGCTGACCGAGGCGGGGGCAGACCTGATCCTCGGTGCGCATCCCCATGTCCGTCAGTCGGTGGAGATCATGGCCGGCAAGCCAGTCGTGTACAGCCTGGGCAATTTCGCCTTTGACGGCATGCAAAATCAGCCCGGCGGCGCCACCGAGGGCGCTTTGGTGCGTTTTCGGGTACATAAGGGGCAACTGCTGGGCCTGGAGCAAATCGTGGTACGCATCAGCCCGGACGGTGTTCCCCAGCCGGCGCCTGACCTGCCTCAGGGACGCACCTGGATGGAAATCGTCGGTAATCTGGCCTTGCGCTGGCGGGGCGACCCGGCGGCGGACCGGAACGACCTGGTGTCCCTGGACCGGCTGTTGCAGCCCTCTACCTGCCCCGTCGGGCGTTACCGGGTGCTGTCGGTGGCGGTCGAAGGCATCGAACTGGAGAACGAGCAATACGTGGGCAGCCGTTACTGGCTGACAGCCGCCGGCGACCCGATTGGCTGCGCGGGCCTGCCGCCGGTGCTCCTGCAGTCGTTGGCCTGGGAACTGGTGCCTGGCAGCCAGGTGGTGGTGCCGGCCGGGGGCCTCTGACCAGGCCGGGCAGCCGGGGACCATGAACAATAAAAGCGGGCTGGAACCCAGGTGGTCCCAGCCCGCCGGCGTGCCTACGGGGATTAGCTGACATCATCTTCCTCTTCCAGCGTGTCCAGGTGCGGCAGGAACTGTCCACCCTCGTATGCCAGCACATGGGGGTGCACCGGGTAGGGGGAAATCCGGAAGGCTTCCCGCACGTGCCGCTCGACGGCGGCGGTGACCATGGCGTCGCCTTCGCCCCAGAGATACAGGGTATCCCGGGCCGGTGCCGCCAGCAGCGGGCGCCCGGGCAAGGGGCCGGCCCACTTCAGCAAGCGGTCGGTTAGCAGCAGGCGGCTGGCGGCGTAGCCGTCCGGTGCATTCAGGGTGAACAGCAGGTGGTCCGTTCCGCCCATGTCTACAGGTTGCAGGTGCCCCGGCTCCGTGACAGCCGCCAGGTTCTCAAGAGCGATCCGCTGCAGGTCACCCATGGTGAGTTCCCACTCCTGCAAATGGTCGGGCGTCACATAAGTCATCCGGTCGGCCTCATCAATCACAAAGGTGACCATTAATCCGGCTGCCAGCGGGGTGGCCACCAGCAAATTCCGAAACGGCCGGAATACCTGGCGCCCCATCAGGCGGGGCAGCAGGCGCTCACGCGCCCCGGCGGCGGTAAAGCGATGATCGGGGCGCCCCAGCATACCCTCAATATAGACGGCCACTAACTCATCCCGTCCGGCGGGGTTGAGTCGATAGGCCCGATACGTGTTGTCCAGGTGCAATTCCAGTTCGCGTCCGTTCCGACGAATCACCAGGCCAAGGGCGTCCTTGGCCGCCACTCCGGCATCGGGGAACCGCTGCCCGATCTGTCGGGCCACGATCGCCGTGAACTCATTGGGGCTAAGGGATTCGTCGGGGTTCGGTGGCTCGCCGGGGTGGCCCCGTAGCCACCACCAAAAACGTTTGAGCACGTGGACCAACTCCCCACGGTTCGAATTCGGTCCGGTGCAGGTGCATCCCTGCTCTGTCAGCGGAGTTTGATTTTCCATCAGACGCTCGAAACCTGTAGTCCAGGGGGGACGTCTGACGATATGATAATATAATCTGCATCAAATAAAGGATACAAGACTGCAGTGCCGGCCTGAATGCTGATGGTATAGAATATACCTGGTTGGGCGTTTCGGACAAAGCAGGGGGATTAACGGTGAAGCGGCGGAATTTGGCAGTTTTGGTTACTGGTGCAACGCTCCTGATTGGATGTAGCGGTCCCCTGGGCAGCCAGCCCAAGTCGGCTCCGGCGGTGACGCAACCGGAGACGGTGTCCGGAGCAACGCAGCCCAAGCCAACGAACGAAGAAACGCAGCCCAAGCCAACGAACGAAGCAACGCAGCCGGCCTCGGGAACTGTTTCGGAGCCTGCAGCAGAACCGGGTCCGTCCAACTCCGCCACACCGGGGCAGGCCCCGTCAGACAGTGCGACATCGCCAGCCCCGCCGCCGAGCCCGCCAAAGCGCCAGCATGTAGATGTGCGGGGGCTGTACATGACCGGCATTACGGCTGGCATTGACAGTTGGCTGCAGGAGATGGTGGCGTTTGCCAAGGCCAAGAACCTGAATGCTTTTGTGATCGATGCGATGGATGACGATGGGCGGATCTCCTGGCAAACGGATATCCCCCTGGCGATGGAAATTGGTTCCAATAGTAACAAGATCAAGGACCCAAAGCAGGTTGTTCGCTATTTAGAGGAGAATGGTATATACCCGATCGCCCGGCTGGTGGTTTACGCTGATCCCCTGTTAGGTGCCAGGCGGCCCGATCTGTCGATCAAACGGCCGGACGGAACACAGTTTGTCGATACCCGCAACATTCGTTGGCCAGACCCCTATAACCGCAAGGTGTGGGAGTACAAGGTGGCGGTGGCCAAGAGTGCTGTGGCCATGGGCTTTAAGGAAATCCAGTTTGACTACATTCGCTTTCCGGAGCACCGGATCGCCGGTTTTAACTACCAAGTGCCGGTGCATCAGCGCGCCCAAGCCATTGAAGACTTTCTGCGCTATGCCAAGGCGGAACTGGAGCCGCTGGGGGTCTATATTTCCGCCGATGTGTTCGGGCTGACCACGTCGGTGGCGATGGGCGACGATATGGAAATCGGCCAGGTGTATGAAGAATTAATCCAGGTTGTGGACTACATCAAGCCGATGGTGTATCCGTCCCACTATGCGCCCCATACCTACGGCGTGGCCGATCCGAACGCAGACCCGGGCCGGGTTGTCTACGAGTCGATGGTGCGGGCCCAAAAGCGCACCTGGGGCGAGCCGGTGGAAAAGCACCGGCCATGGATTCAGGACTTTACGTATGGCAAGAAGTATGTGGCAGCAGATATCGAGGCGCAGATCCTTGGCCTGGCCAGGGCCGGGATTCATCAGTGGATTCTCTGGGACCCCGGGGTGCGCTACACCCGCGACGTCAACTTCGACGTGGGCAAGTCTCTGATCGGCCAGGAGCCAGAGTGGCGGCGCACCTACCGGGCTGAACTGGAGCGCCAGGAGCGGGAAGCAGTGGAGCAGATGCGGACTGAATTGGAGCAGATGCGCCTGCAGGGCGGTTCTGTTCCGGAATAACAGTGGCCTGTAGCCGGACTGACGCACACCCCGACCGGTTCCCGTCCGGCCGGGGTGTTTTCATGCCCGCCACCGGCCCGCCGGCGGCCGGTTGGCCCCCAGAAGGTGCCGGTCGGGTACGAAATCTCTTTTCATTACAGCTATGTTCGCAGCACAAGGAGTGGACCCGGTGAAGAAGCGACTTGTCCTTGCAGTGCTTGCTTCGGCCGCCTATGCATCGACCGCCGGCGCCCATACGCTATACCCCCAGGATGCGGACGGGGTCTTTATCCGCCAGGGGCCGGGGACCAGTTACCCGGTGATCGGTTCCCTGCGGCTGCCGACCGGCGTGCCTGTGGTGGGCAAGGAATACAACTGGTACAGGGTACGCCTGAAGGACGGCCAGGAGGGATATGTGGCTGGCTGGGTGGCACGGGTGGTGTATGACGATGAGGAACAGTTGGCAGTGGTGCAGACCGATGTGCTGAACGTGCGGGCCCGGCCGGATACCGGGAGTGCCGTTCTGGGTCAGGTCCGCCGGGGCGAGCAGTTTCGCCTGCGGGAAATCCAGGGTGACTGGTGGTTGATCGACTTCCAGGGCAAACAGGGCTGGGTCTCCGGCCTCTATATGGGCGAAACCGCTGCACCGGCCCGGCCCCCGGCGGCTCCGTCTCCGGCCCGGCCCCCGGCCGCGGCGACGACAACCGCCAAGGGTGCCGCCCTGACGGTTGCCACTGCCGATGTGCTGACCGGGCGCAACCCGGTTTATGACACGCTGGACACAGTCCGGTCCGGTGAGTCGTTGACCTATCTGGATGCCGCCGAGGGCTGGGTCAGGGTGCAAACGCCCCGGGGCAGCCGCGGGTGGCTGCCCGGCCCGCAGGTGGCGCTCTGGGACAGCCAGGTGGAGTGGGCCCGGGGGGCATTGTACCGGCTCGATGAGGGGTTCTGGCAGGTGGCCTTTGCCCAGTTGCGTACGGTGACCCCGGCCGAGGGGCTGCGGCTGCGCCGGGAGCCGGATCTGAACGCTGCTACCCTGGCGACCCTGCCGGCCGGCACCTCCGTGAAGGTGCTGCAGACCCGGGGGAGTTGGCTGCAGGTGACGCTGGCCGATGGCCGTAGCGGCTGGGTGGCCGGGGAATATACCCGGGCCGCCGCAGCCCCGGCGGCCCCGAAGCTGCAGTCCGCCACCCTGCGGGTGACCGCACCGGGAGTGGTGCAACTGGAACTGCTCGGGCGGCTGGAGGGCGCCGTGGCGCAGACCGGGCGCAGCGACGGCGACCTGTTCATCGCTCTGCCGGACCCGGCGGGGCGCACGGCCGGCCTGAAGGTGGCGGACCATGGCGTGGCCGAACTGGCCGTCGCCGCCGAGGGGGTACACCTGCGCTTTACTGACCGGCCGGACATCCGGGTGGTGGAACAGACGGCCGGGCGCATCCGGCTGGAGCTGCGGCCTGCCCTGCAGAGCGTGCAGTTGCGCTCGGAAAACGGCCAGGCGATTTACCGCCTGGGGGTCAGCGGTCAGGTGCAGCCGGTGACTGCGCTAGCAGCGGGCGGGCGCGAGGTGGTCGTTACCCTGCCGGGCACCCGGCTGCTGGCGCCGGATCTGCCCCCGTATGTGCAGGCCGAGGAGCAAAATGGCTCCCTGCGGCTGCGGATTCCTTCGGTCCGGCCCTTTGCCCTCAAGCGGGTGGAGGGCGGGTTCGATGCCGTCTTCTACCCCGGTGGGCTGGCCGGCAAGGTGATCATGCTCGATGCCGGTCACGGCGGCGGCGAGCCGGGGGCGCGGACGGCTGACGGTGAACTGCTGGAAAAGGAAGTGAATCTGGATGTCGTGTTGAAGCTGAGCAAGCTCCTGCAGGACCAGGGCGCTCGGGTGGTGCTGACCCGCAGTTCCGACGAGCGGGCACTGCCCCGGGAGCGCTGGGAGCGGGTGCCGTCGGATGAGCGCGTCCGGGCTGACCTGGACTGGCGGGCCAGCATGGCCAATGAGCAGCGGGTGGACTTGTTCCTGTCGGTGCACAGCAACGCCGGTCCGCCGGGGATGAGCGGCACGGAGACGTTTTACAGCAGCGATAACCTGAACGCCGGCCGTTCCCGTGACCTGGCCGGTGCCGTTCAAACCGAACTGATCCGGACCCTGGGGCGGACGGACCGCCGGGCCAAGGACTCGCTGTTTTATGTGGTCAAGTTTACCGAGGCCCCGGCGGCACTGGCGGAACTGGCCTTCCTGAGCGACCCGGAGGAAGCCCGGCTGCTGGGCACCGCTGCCTTCCGGCAGAAGGCGGCCGAGGCGATGACCAGGGGGCTGGCGCAGTATTTCCGCGAGCGGTCGTAGGGGCTGAAGCTGCCTCCAGATTGGGCAGCATCACGTCCAGCAGCACCAGGTCCGGCTCTTCCCGGCTGGCCAATACCACCGCCTCTGAATCACGGTTACTTCCCGACCCGCTCGGCCGGACGGTAGCGCATCGCCGACCAGGTCTCGTCGAGGGCCACCATGGCCACTCCGGCGAACCCCAGGGCGCTCATTTTTGCCCAGCCGCTGTCACGGTCAACGTCGGTTTTGATCTTGCTGCTCTTCTTCGGATAAGCGATCCAGGCGAGCGCATCGTACTTGGCCAGCGCCATGGCTCCGGGAGCCTGGGCCTCCAGTTCGGCGAGGCTCCTGACAAAGAGAAGGATCAGGTCAAGTGAGCCGGGTTCGGGACTGGTCACCAACGAAACTCCGGGGGGCAATTCGCCGAGTGACTCCGGGAAGCCCTCCGGAGCATTCATGACGCCAATGCGCATGTTCGGCTTCATGAGTAGCTTCTTGGCCAAGCTCATTTGATATCGAACCCTTTCGTGAGAAGAATACCGGATGATGGAAGGCGGGATGAATAGACTAAGTGTTCGCCACAGTTCCCGGGGACCCTTCAGTCTGCGTATTTCAGTGGTGCGGTGTGACCACGTACCATAAAAGACGCAGCCAGGACCGATTGGCCCTGGCTGCTCGATTTGGCCTGTAGGGCTGCGCGGCTGCCCTAATGCAGGCTGAATTCCACGCTGACCGTGACCTGGAAGCGCGAGGTTCCGGCCATGACCTGTACCCGGTCGAAGCTGGCGGCCTTGGCTTCGGCGGCGTAGTAGACGGGCGGCGAGGTGCTGCCGCCATCATCGGCGATCTGCACGCGGGTGACCTTATCCAGGTTGGCGCCCAGGCGCTTGGCCACCTGCTCGGCCTTGCTGCGGGCGTCATCCACGGCACCGTCCAGGGCGGCCCGGCTGTACTCTGCCGTATCCCACACGTAGAATTCCACGCCCGAGACACTGTTCGCACCGGCCTTCACGGCAGCGTCGATCAGGGCGCCGATTTTGTCCATGTTGCGCGTGGTGACAGTGACAGTGTTGCTGGCCCGATAGCCCCGCAGGTGTTGCTGGCCCTCCCTGTCGTAATCATACTCTGCCTGCAGGCTGAGGCCGGAGGTGCGAACATCCTTGTCGTCGACCCCGATTTGCTTCATGGCCGCCAGGATACCACCTGCCACTTCAGCCATGCTGTTGTAGGCCGCGTCAGCGGTGGTCTCGAGCTGGTTGACGCCAAAGGTGATCCGGGCGGCATCGGGGCGGGCGTCGACAGTGGCGCGGCCGGTGACGCTGATGGTGCGGGTGGACTGGGCGGCGGGCTCGGAAGCCCGCAAGGTGCGTGGGACCAGAACGAACGTACCGGCGGTGAGCAGTGCACTGCCCAGGATGCCGGCCATCAGGGCCTTTGCCCAACGGGTCATGGTGAATCCCTCCTGCCTGATTGGCTGTGGTTGCCTTTTTGACGGTGCATCCGGACCCTCGGTTACAAAAACGCAATAAATTTCGGCCGCCCCGGCGCGGTCCCAGTGACGGTGAACATACCTGAACAGATTGAACAGC
>JAKFDK010000080.1:0-40339 GCA_036676195.1 Clostridia bacterium
CCCGGTGGCCAGCCCGCTGATCTTTCCCCCCCGGCCCGGCGGCGCCTCGGTCCCGCTGGTTGTCCTGCTGCAGGTTCAGAACCTCGTGCAACTGGCGGTTCAGGCGCTGGAGGATGCAGAGCGCCGTATTGCCTCGGCATGAAACCGGCGCCCTGGTCGACAGGGCGCCGGTCTGCTTGATCAGAGGGCTTTGGGACTGGATGGTGCCAGCGCCCCCGGCTCGGCTCGATCCCCTGGCCGAATCGTCCATTTTTGCCCAGCACTGCGCCGCGGCAGGTGGGCAAAAATGGACGGTTCGTCTTACCCGGGATACCCTGCCGGGGAGCAGAACGGGAAGAACGGGCACAGCCGGCGACGGATTGCCCGCCCCAAGAGCCTGCCCGCTGCGGAGCGCTGGGGTGCACTGGTCCGGACCCTCCAGGACTTGCGCAACGAGCGCGCCTCCGACGGATGTCTCCTCCGCCGCCGAGAGCCCATCCGTGTATCCCAGTTGTCTCGAGCGAACCGGCAGATTCCGGCTTCGCTCTGGAAAGAGCAGCTCATTGCGGCGGTGTGTCAGGTGCGGTCCGCCAAGATCCTGGTGGAGTATGACTTTGTGACCGCATTGGTGCAAGCCCCCATCGCCGACAGAAGGGGGCTTGCATGAACTGCTGCCAGCAGAAGATCTACTTCCCCCTGCTGCCTGGGACCAGGTCGCCGCATAGCTTCGGCTTGCGTTGCGCGCGGTTCGCAATTGTCCGATGCAACGCTTGTGGCAGCCGGGGCGCGCTTTGTGGTTACTTTCGCCAGGTACTGGTGTTTTTTCGGGCCGGCGCCTTTGGCGGCATGGCGGTGACCCATTGCAACGACCGCGCCATCCAAGCCCGAACCCTTTCCGGTTCCGTGCGCCATGCCGCCGGGAAAGTCACATACTCCTTCATGGGCCGGCCGCCCATCGGGTCAAACACGGATGCACCTTCTGCGGCCAGAAGTTCAGTTCGTTCCGGCTCGGGCAGGCGGACGAAGATCTGCTGGCCGAAGAGCCCCGCGAACATATAACCGTTCGCAAAGCCAGCCAGGTTACCGAACATGGGCTTGACCTGAATCCATGGATCCGCCGGCAAAACGAGATGGAAAAGAGCTTTGGACTCTGCATCCGGGCGTGGGAAGGACATGACTGAATCGCCTCCCGTGTGGCTGGCCGTGGTTCACTGGCCAATACTTCAACTTTTTGTGGTGATTCATGAAGCATGGCGGGCAGGCTGCCAATATGGTCCAGGTCCTGGTGCGTCACAATGACATGACTGAGCTTGTCAAGAGGGTACCCGGCCTTCGCCATGGCCTCACAAAACAACGCCAGTTGTCCAGGAAATCCTGCATCCACCAGGATCACTGCATCTTTGTCCCAGACCAGCGTTGGATGAATGACATCCACCTTTCCCATAATAATAAAGGGCGTATTACCGCCAGTTCAATTCACCTATGTAGTGGGCAATTCGTGGGAAACGTTCTATGCACTTCTCTACAAGCCGGCGAATCTCCGGGTCCCGGGAGCGAATGATTTGCCTTACCACTGCGCGCATGGGCTGGTTCAGGTTCAGGCCGTGCAGCAGCAGGTCCTCGGTCTCCCGGCTGCCGTGTCGCCCGCAAGCGTACAGCGCCTTGATCATGAGCTCAGCCACAGCCCTGCGCTGGTTGCGCAGGGGCGTCCGGTCCAGTTTCAGGCGCCTGATGGTATACTCTGCCCTGGCGTGCTGCCCCGGGGTCAGGGTATGCCGTGGTTTGATGGCGCCGGAGACCGTATCAATAAAGAAGTAATCGGCCACTTCCTCGTCACCTGTTGGGTTGAGCGTGAGGGGTTGCCCGTCGGCGCCATATTCAAAATGATTGCCCTTGTTACTGTTGCAGAGGCTGCAGGACCAGTTGAAGTTATCCCAACGAAAGAGCCACCTGGGATACTTCTCCTTGGGGTAATAATGCTCGATCTCGCTGGCACCCTTACTCTCGCAGTAGAGGCATTTCTCCCGCGCCAGGTCCTCCAACGACCCCCGGATTCGCTTACCCAGGACACGGTGGGTAAACCGCTTCCAGTCCTTCTGAATCTCGTCCTGTCCGGGCTGGTAGCCGTCGGCCTGTGCCTGCCACTGCGCGAGTTGGGCAGCGTCCGTATCTGGCAGTGGCTGGCGGTCTACCTTGATCACGACTGCCTCCCGCCCTCCCGCAAAAGCTTCTCCAGTTTCAGCATGAGGTCGTATGTGTCGCCAGGCGCAGGTAATACGTCGCGCAGTTGGGCGGTCAATTCTTCAAGTCGTTGTGTTTCTTCAGGGGACAGGGTGGCGCAGTCTGCTTTTTCTTTCAGGCGCGCGTGCTCGTCAATCAAACGTTCCGTTTCCGGGTCCTGGGTCGTCTCCAGGTCAAAAGCCGGGCTGGACAGGATCTGGTCGGCGCTCCAGCCCTTCACAGACTCCAGCGAGGTGTCGACCGTTACTTCATCGCTGCCTGGCTGGCGGTTAAGAATGAAAAGGCCACCCTTCGTGGCCGCTTGCGCCACAAACGGACTGTGCGTAGCAACGATAAACTGTACTTTTGGGAATGCACGCTGCAGGTAGAAACCAATCTCCCGCTGCCACTTGGGGTGCAGGTGGGCATCTACTTCATCAATCAGAACGATGCCTTCGAGATCAACACCCCATCTCCCCTGCTCATCCTGTTGGAAGAGCGGGTTTCCCGTCCCGCAACACTGGGCAGCCAGGGACAGCAGGTCAACAGCCAGGGCAAACATGCTACGGTAGCCATCGCTCATGTGGCGGATGGAGACAGGTTTTCCGTCCGCATCAACAAAAAAGATACCCTTTGAACTGACATCCTTCAGGCGGAATCCGTCCGGCGGGAGCAGCCCGTTGATCACAGCCTTGATCGCTGCCAATTCCTGCCCCCACCGGGCACGCTCTTCCTCACTGTTGTCGGTATCTTTCGCCCGGTAATCCAGGTCCTGCAGCCAATCCCCACAGTCGGTCAGGGCTGCCTCGGGATGAAATAGGGTGCGAAAAGCCTCGGCGTGGTCGAATGTCTTCCAGCCCTGCGGGAAACTGCGATCCTCAGACTGCAGGCGCCGAAACGGCCCGTAACCGGCACAGAAGAAGCCATTCCACTCACCGCTGTACAGGGCCAGCCTCTTCTCGTTGTCCCGGCGTCGCGGGGGAAAGGCAATGCCCGCGCTCTCCACGAACCCATAGTGGCGAACAAAAGCATCGCCATACTTGCTGGGGAACGCGGGGCCGGTCGTGATGGCATATTTGAGTTTCAGCCACTGGGTGGCCCCGATCCTCCGGTCACGAAAGTCGATAATCGACTGCACCTCACCGTATGGCTGCCGCGGGCCGACCCAATCGGCCGGGTGAGCCATTAACCGCGGGGCTGCCTGGGGACCGATGAGGGCGAGTGCTATGGCCTGTAACAGAGTGGACTTGCCCGTACCATTCTCCCCCAGGATGACGTACCAGCCACCGCGCTGGTTAATCCAGGGGAAGGACAAGGAGATGTTGGCCAGGCACTTGATGTTCTGTGCCGTCAAGCTCGAAATAAACACGCCACTCACCCCTCCGGCCTATTTCGCTGACCAAAACAAGAGTCCTGCATCACCCACAGTATTGCCAAGGAGTTGGCACCAAAGCAGAGCGAATGCTGCACCCCTTTCCCCACCCCCAGGGTCCGTGTCGATGGTGAAGTGATCACGATCGACGATGACGGCACACTGGTGACCGGCACCGGCGTCCTGGACTACGCCCGCACCTGGGAAATCTTCCGGGGCTGCTTTGGCGATGACTACGACTTCGTCTCGTTCTATATCGACCGCGACAGCACCGACTCAGCCGGACAGCGTCTGCCCGGCCCCGGCGGCGCGGTGGGCATCACTATCTTCAACAACACCCTGGGCATCAACCACTGGCGGGGCGACAGCTACAACAACCGGCCGGCCTGGCAGAGCAGTTCCAGGCTCCTGGCCTATCAAGCCTATTCCCGGGCTGACTGGTCTCTCGGGGTGCAGCTCCAGGAGGTGGGTCACCACTGGGGTGCATTTGTCTACCACCGGGACTCGGTCAGCAACCCCACCGAACGGGCCCATGGCGTCGGCGGCGTTGGCCACCGCTGGGATGCCGTACTCCCGGGCGACAATGGCCCCGTGGGACAGGTAGCCGCCCACCTCCATGACTACGGCGCTGGCGCGCAGGAACAGAGGCGTCCAGGCCGGGTCAGTGGACGGCGCCACCAGCACGTCCCCCTTCTGCAGCCGGGTCCCCTCGCCGGGATGGCGGATGGGCCGGGCCGGGCCCGACGCCACGCCCGCCGCCACGCCCACGCCGCTCAGGGCCGGTGTGCGGCCGTCGGTGGGCACCGCTGCCGAAGCCGCGGCGGCCTGAGAAAGGCATCCCGAGCCCCAACCACAACCAGTGGTGGACACTACCGTCCGGACAGATCCCGACCGGAACCTATGCCGGAGGTGCCCCGAAGTGGATCAGTGAAGTTCATCCGGATGCACCTATCAAAACCGCACAATAGGGGCCGACTTGGTCAGTCGTATTACGGCCGAGGTGGACGATCACCCTGAAGCAGTGACGTCATTGGCTCCCGATCTGACGACCTTTTTCCGCCAAGCTAAATGGTCGCAACTAACTATATTGATCATTTTATGACATTTAAATGCCATCTACGCGCCATCTACGCGCTAACTACTTGGTATCTAAATGTCACTTGAATGGCGCTCACGCGAAACCCACGGGAAGCGTTTAGGGATGCCCCTTATTTCCCTGAAAAAGCACTTCTTTAAGCGGTCTGACCAGCCTGGAGGAGATGGAAGCGAAGAGCAGGCAAGTATGCGTGCGCGTGTGCGTGTGCTCGGGTATGGGAAGGGAGTGCCTATAAGGGCACTTGGCCGAGCACACGCCCGAGCACACGCTGGGAATTCATCCAAACCCATTTCTGGATTTACATCAATAGCAAGATTTCTTACTGTACCTCCATGGATCGTTCTCCTAAATGCCCTACCCGGCCTGACCCGCGGCTTGCTCTTCCAACGCATTTGTGGCGCAAACTAACTCCTCCATGGAAAACTCTGTATGAATCCCCTTTTTCCCCATTCAGTGCTATAATGAGATCTGTTGGCAGCCAATTGGAATTATTGGTCATGATTAGGAGCGGAATGGCTTCCAGGGGCAGAAGCACAATTATTTTACATATTTGCTTGGTATCCTACTCTACCTCGTCCCGGCAGTATGGAGCCCAGTCAATATACCCGAGGGTACCACTTCTTAATTAACAAATCACTGTTTGATGCATAGCCTTGGGTGACGTCCGTGAATTGGCAGATTGCCGCAAGGTCGTGGCGGGAAAGCCAGGAGGAGTGATGTATCCTTGACGACAAGCAGCCTGGGCCACATACCACTGGGTAAGTGGCAGTTCGATGAATCGGTGGCGTCCTGTTTCGAGGATATGCTGGAACGCTCCATCCCCCAGTATCAGGTCATGCGGAACGCGACCTTCACTATCGCTTGCCGGTATGCACAGCGCGATACAACGATTGTTGACTTGGGCTGCAGTCTGGGGTCGGCTATGGCCAAACTTGTGGAGCACTTTGGCGTTCAGAACCGCTACGTCGGTGTTGAGATTAGCCAGCCCATGCTTCAAGCAGCCCGGGAACGTTTCAAAGGCTATATCCAGACCAAGGTTGTAGATATCCGAGAACTGGACCTACGTAGAGATTATCCTGCCGAAAATGCCAGCGTAACGCTGTCTATCCTGGTTTTACAGTTTATCCCTGTTGAATACCGTCAAAGACTAGTGCGAAAGGTATGGCAACATACTCTTCCGGGCGGAGCATTCGTGCTTGTCGAAAAGATCCTTGGTGCAACGGCTGACCTCGATCAGTTCATGGTCGATTGTTACTACGATCTAAAACGGACAAATGGTTACGACCAGGAAGAAATAGAACGTAAGCGTTTGTCACTTGAAGGAGTTTTAGTTCCCCTCACAGCCAAGGGAAACACCGAACTCCTGAAACAGGCTGGTTTTTCACAGATAGACTGCTTCTGGCGATGGATGAATTTCGCTGGGTGGGTGGCAGTGAAGTAACCAGGTTGGAAGGGGCCTTGTTGGAAATGTAACGCCTGCAGCCTGACGGCGCCGTACCCGCTTGCCAGAGATAAGCTCGTCCCCCAAGGTGCATCTCGTTGACATGTGCAGGGCGCCTCTTTGGCTGGCCCAGTAGGATGTCCCCCAGGTCCAACATACCCCTGAACTGTCGGGAGTGAGTAATGTGCCTCTGCATAAGTGCCAGCCGGGAGATGAGCAGCACCTGGTAGAGGTGGCCTCAAGGGAGCCACACTACAATCTATTCCTCATCCACAACCTGAAGCAGGGGCTGGACGCACACAGGGAAGCTTGGCAAAACGGAGCAGACGGTATCATTCTCCGGAATCACGCCAACTGGCTCTGTGGTCCGGGGTGCTCGGGAGCTTTTGACATCGTTGCGGCGGCTGCCGTCATAGATGGGTTTTCTGCAGATACGGTACGCGGACTCACCGGGCGCCCAGAAGCAATCGGTCCGATCCTATCTCACCTGCAGTGCCACCGGGGTACTGTCAATTACCAGGAGTTTGCAATTCTCGATGTATTCCCTGCCGCCACTCAGTATACCTTCACTGTCAGACGTGCCAGGGCCTCCGATCTTGAGGCTGTGTCAGCAATCTATTTCGAGGCAGGGGAGATGCGCCGTTCCCGGGAGGCTGTGGAACGTTCACTGCCCGGGACCTGGGTTCTAGAGGACGGAGGCGAGATTACCTGCGTAGCGATGGTTACTGCCGAGACCGATTACGCGGCTATGATCGGTGCGGTGTTTACGCCAATTCAGCATCGAAATCGCGGTTATGCGACGCAGTTGGTTCATGCCATGAGCAACGTGATCGTGGAATCTGGAAGGACTGCATGCCTGTTTTACCATAATCAGGTGGCTGGCAGGATCTATAAAAGGCTTGGATACCGCGTTTTGGGCCCTTGGATGACTGTGCGTTTCGTGTAACCCCGATACTTCTAAAGGCAGGCGGTAACCTTGACTCGCTATCAGTTAAGGAAGCAACTCGAAGTGCTTGCATTGGATGGTCAGATCCTTGTCGGTAGTCTCCCTCCCATAGGGCTGGTTCTTGAGGACCCCCCCGCATACCTGGCCGATCTACTGGAGTTTTTCTCCACTCCAAGAACCATCACAGACGTTCGCGTTTTCCTGAGTGACAAGGCGCAATTAAGTGATTCCGATCTGGAGCAACTACTGCGAGAACTGATGGACGCCAACATAATCGTGGAGCCCATGACTGACCTACCGGACCGTTACTCCCGTCACTGCCTCTACTTTGATCTCATTGATCTCAATCCACGTGATGCGCAGGCAATTCTGTCAACGAAGAAAGTCGGTCTTGTAGGGATGGGTGGGATTGGAAGTAACGTGGCTATGATTTTGGCTGGAGCTGGTGTTGGTACTATTGTCTTTTCTGATGGCGATGTCGTGGAGAAGTCTAATCTGACAAGACAGTTCCTGTACAATGAATCCTTCGTGGGCAGCCCCAAAGTTAGTTGTGCCGTCCGCCAACTGAGCCAACTTAATTCCAGCGTCCGTCTGGTTCCCGTTGTGGAGTCCATTGCTGGAGAAGACCTGTTTGATAGACACTTTGCTGACTGTAACTTTGTCGTATTGTCGGCCGACTGGCCAAAACAAATCCATAGCTGGATTAATAATGCAGCTTTCCGTTACGGATTTGCATATAGCAATGCTGGTTATACCGAGTCATACGGAGTCATCGGTCCACTAACCATCCCCGGACTAACTGCATGTTATGAGTGCTCAAAACAACCCGTCGAACTGGGCAGGAGCCTGAACCACTCATATCAGGCCCCCAGTTACGGGCCGCTCAATTCGCTGGTGGCATCTATTCAAGCCAACGAAATAATCCGCTACCTCTTGGGTTTGGAAACTAAGACAAAGGGGTGCCGGTTACTCATCAGATCTGAGGATTACCGGATATTTGAAGATCGTCTCGACAAGAAGACGGATTGCGCCAAATGCCAGACTGCTCGGCCTATAAAGAGTAACAAGCCAGTCGGAGCGTCTGTTAGCGTTAATGGTCGCAGCCTTCACGACCTTTACGTTGCGGAACGCGAACATGATTCTTTCAATGCGTTGTTGCTAGATGACTTGACCGAACGCCTGATAGAGATTCATCCTGGTACAACAATCCTGGATGTTGGATGCGCAACTGGAGAACAAACGCTCCGGTTTGTTGAAAAGGGTGCACATGTGGTAGCTAACGATACGTCTGCTGAGATGTTGCGTCACTTGGGGGATAGGGTTCCCGCCAATTGCCCGGGGACGATCCTCACGGTACAAGGGGCAATTGAGCAGGTAGAAATCACCGGTCACTTTGACTATATCGTCTGCAACAACGTTCTGGATTTCATTACTGATATAAGGCCAGTTCTAGCAAAATTCTCCAGCCTTCTGAAGGATGATGGCACCTTAATGGTGACCCTTCCTCATCCAGCTAAAGATAGGGGAAGTTGGCGCAAAGAACTCTATAACGGTAAGTGGAACTATGTGGAGTTTCAGATGGACCATTACTTCAATGAGGGTCCGGTAGAAAAATCGCGAGAAGATCGGGAGGGTAACTTGGCAATCGCATGCGTACATACGTTTCACCGAACAACGCAAACGTACTTCAAAACCTTTATGGACAGTGGTTTCAATGTCGTGGGTCTTTTTGAACCCAGCCCAGATCCATCGGCTCGTACCAGCCACCCTATTCTTTACGAAAAATGCTCGCGGATCCCATACTTCCAGGTATTCATGCTGATGAAGCGGGGTGGGCAATTGACAGCGGGTCGGCAGTAAGAAGCCGTATGACTATGCATGGACCAGGGGCTGAGTCCAAGCGGCCACCCCTTTTCCAGAGGAGATACCTTGAGGAGGTGAGCCAATGTTGAAGATCCGCAAAGTGACCATCGTCATGGGATCGCCCCGCCGGGTATACAACTAGGCGGGACCGGGACGTCAAGGGTTTCGCCACAGCTGTTTACCGGCTGGAGGTGGATGGGGGGTGTTACCCCCCCATTCCCTTTTGGAGGAGGGCGACACTTTGGTCAGTGGTAGGTCGATCTGGTTCAACCAGAAGTTCACACTTTATGCCCTTGGCATGTTATTCAATTCACTGGGCAATGCCCTGTATGATTTGGCCGTTCCGCTTCTGATTTATGACCTCACACATTCGCTGGTCCTAATGGGCACCATGACTGTTGCTCTTCAGCTACCCAAGCTAACGGTCGGGCCGTTGGCCGGCGCATTGGTTGACCGCTCAAGCCCGCGCAAGGTCATGTTTGCCTCTTACTCCGCTCAGGCCATGCTGGTACTATTACTCCCTCTGGCCCATAGGCTAGGGATACTGACAGCTTGGATCGTCATTGCTGTTAGCTTTGTCACTTACGCAGTAGACCTATTTGCCAGAAATGCAAGTTTCTTATTAATCCCAATTCTTTACCCAAACCAAAAAGTTGAAGCCAACGCCGGATTTGCAACAGTATGGACATCTTCAATGCTTGCTGGCCCTGTCATTGGCGGACTGCTCCTGAGTTGGACGACCCTGGATACCCTATTCGTCATTGATGCAGCTACATTCGCCCTGATGATGGCGTGTCTTTACCTGGTCTCTGTTCCGGATAGTACCCGCACTGGTGCTGACGGATCAACGACGGTCTTGACGGATGTGCTGGACGGGCTCCGCCTATCCTTTGGAACGCCCAAACTACGCCCGTTCATGCTGTCCGTGTTCCTATTCTTCCTGGCTGCGGCTCCCATGAAATCGTTGGCCATGTTCAGCCTCAAAGACATATACAGGCTAGATAATTCACAGGCAGGTCTGACCTTCGCTGCTGCAGGGTTAGGAATGTTGCTTGGCACTTTCCTTTCGCACGGCCTAAAAAGGTGGGGCCTTGAGCGTCTTGTAATCGTGGGTATGATCATAGCTACAGTTACTCGGGCTGCTTTGGCTCTCCCAGGGTGGTTTTTCCTCCCGATTGCCCTGTTCCTTGATGGGTTGGGTGGAATCACCTACGTTGTGGGTAGGTCGGCTATCATTCAGACGCACTGTCCAGAACGGCTACTGGGGCGGATTTCCTCCCTTTTTCAGATGGTTGAACAGGCAGCGACTCCTTGTGGGATTTTCCTTGCCGTAACCCTTGCAAACGCATCGTCCGTTCCGGTTACGGCTGCAATCTTGACTCTGGTGTCGGTCTCGTCCCTGGGGATATTATGGGCAAGTGGTTGCACAGCACCCGGCGAGTTAGGATCTCAGCTAAGGTTTCAGAACGGGAAGGCGGCCGACTGTTAAGGAGCCCGTATAAATCACACCAAGGTACTCGATTTTATCACTGAACGACCGCCCTGTGTATTCCATCCAATCTATATGGCCACATTCTATGCATGGATTGCCATAACGACCTGACTGCAGCAGGGGTCTAACCTGATTCCCTGGCCAACACCTTGATCGAGCCTATCGATTTTCCGCATCGCTCACAGATCTTGAGTTCTGTGCCTTCTGGAATGACAAGCTTGTGCCCACACGGCGACAGGAGAACGCGGAGATAGTGCACTCCGTCGTGTGCTGAACCAGAATTCATGTCCAGGTCAGATCCTGTGACCGTAATCTGCACTTCGTTCAGCATGTCTGTTAACTTGGGCGCAGCATCTGGGTCAAATAACCAATTCACTGGTTCCACTAAGATCCCGACCACCCGACCGGATTCACTGTCAACCACCAGCGATTGCATCAGAGCGTCCTTCGGTTGAAGATTTCCCACCCTCCGATATTCCATCGCAAGTACGACCCGCCCCAGTTCGTCCAGCGGTCTGATAATCCCCGTTCTGAAGGTTCTCAGCATAGTGAGACCTATCGCACCAGGCAGGGCAGTATGCCGGCTAGTGTTCGATGGCTGCATCCAAAGCCTCCTTCAGGCGCACGTGTTGAAGGACAAGCTCTTGCTTCTCCTTGCCTTGAGCCGTCAGATACCGGCTCAGGAGCCGGTCGATCTGCTCCTTGATCTGGTCCGGGAACTGGTCCCCTTCGACCGGGCCGCAGCCACCTCTATCCACCTCCACCAGGTTGTCCACCGACAAGCGGCTTGGCCAGGCGCTTTCGAACCTGTTTCAGGAAGTCAGGATGCAAGCCGCATTTTCCACGCCCGGCTAACAATTGCACACGGCGGGCAATCGATAGAGCGGAAAAGAAAACGTGATACTGGAACTTACATTGCCGCTCAAATTGGATGGCTCCGTGCTCCTGCCCATCGCGTAGCAGTTCCTCCACATCCATGCTTCCAGAAAGCACCCAGTTCAGCAGAGCCCGGAAACGCCCTGCCGTCTGGTCCGTGCTTGGCACCTCGATTACCCAATCATCCTCGGTGTATCGAAGGATGTTATACATCTCCAGCGTGTCGATCCGCACCTGCCCTTTCAGACCGAATAACAGTTCGGTCTGAAACAGCATGCGCAGAGTGCAGTAAATAATTTCCGGGAACAGTGTCGGGTGGTACCGCAGACACTGGTTCATATATCGGGTTAGCCCCCGCCGCTTGTTGATCCGCTCCAGATACGGCGCCAGAACCTCAGCAAAGACCTGCTCCGGGGAGGGGAGCGGGCAGGTTTCCCCTTCCTGCCCGCCCTTTCGCACCACCGGCTCGCTCATCGCCTGGTATCCCTGGCCAGCGTTGCCCGCACCCAGGCGCTCACGGCGGTGGCCAGGTCGATGGCCGTGTAGCGGATGGCGGCCAGCACTCGCCGCCTGAGACGACGGAAGAATGGGCCGACATAGGTGCCAGGGCCGCCAGGATGACGGGGTCCGGCAACGAGATCCTCCAGCCGCCGCAGCCGCCAGTACGCCCACCAGGTGACTCGCCGCACACCCTGCATCTCCATGTAGGAGACCAGGCCGGCTTGCCTGCGGCCCCGAGTAATGTCGCACTGCCTGTCCTGCCCCATCATGCCCATTTGGGTGGCCCCTCCCCGTTGCGGCTAGGCCACCCGCTCCCCCGTTCTCCTCCGTGCGGGCGGGGCCTGCCGCTGGTAACAAGGTAACACGGGACGACACCTCCAGAAAACGAAGAAAGGCTGGGTCAAACCCAGCCTTGTGCAAAGGCACGATGGCAACGTCAAACCCCGTTCGAGGAAGTGTTCGCCCTTGCTGATCTCCTAACAGAAAACTATAATGGGAATATGCGGGAAAACCAAGGAGGGGCAACTATGTCAGTCGGCGGGAGGGTAAAATACCTCCTCGACTCTCACGGCCACTCTCTCAGGAAGGCACAGGAGATCACGGGCGTTTCCCACGAAACTATTCGTCGCATCACCAACGGTTGGGAGGGACCCACACTCATCGAATACATTCGTAGGATCGCCAAGGGGTACCGATCTCGGGGATATCATGTGGATGAAAAATCCCTGATGGAGGGCCTGGATCCTAAAGGGGACTTTGAATGGACCATCCACCAATCCCCATTTTCTCAGCGGCTTGAGATGGTGATGATGAGTCTTCAGGACAGGGTCCGGTTGACGTTGGACTTCCTCCGGGCCAAGTACCCTTCTGTATGCAGAATAGAGACTCTGGCTGCCGCAAGCGGCCTGAATACAGCCGATTTGGCGAGAATCCTCACCCGCTGGCAATCGAGGCCGCCTGAACGTACTACCGCAATTGCTATCGCATATGGCATTCATCGTCTTACCGATATTTCCATGATGTGGTTCAATCATGGCTGGCTCGACGGATCTGAAATGTCTCAGCCATTTATAGGGCGGGTCTCCCTCTTCTGCACCAGGCTGAACCCAAAATCATCTTGGCATTCCAACGCATACATACCGAACCTACTAGACATTATGCGCTCTGAAATTAGCAAAGCCTGTCAGAAGGGAAAAACGTCTTCACTTGCCTCTAGCATCACACTCCCGTCTAATCAATCCAGACTGACGCAAGTTGATAACCTTAGAAGCGGTCGATGATCCCTTCGCTCGCTGCCAAAGCGTTTCCCACAAACAGCATCAATCCGATCAACATCACCGACATAATCAGCAACGACCTCATGAGTCGTCCCCTCCTCTGGATTACGGGCGTTCCAGTTGGGCAAGGTCCTTCATAAAGCGTTCCACAGCTTCCGGATGCCGGATGGCCATTTCTCGAACAGACGCCCGAAGCTGGTTCATAAGATCATATCGTTCGTGTGCTTCCGCTTGCTCTTTTGCGAGGATAGCAAATGCAAGGGCCCCCTCAATATCCCCGGTGGATTTGCCAATTCGATGTAATACATCTAGAGCATCAGAAAATAGTTCGGGGATAGCTTTGGCCATGACCGCAGCTTCGATTGCCAATGACGTGGCTTCGGAGTATTTCTTCTTAAGATACGCCAGTTGGGCCTCATCAATCATATGGCTGGCTTTGGCCCTCATGTTGTGCGTATGCCGCCCTGTGTAATCCCGCCCCTGCTGGATTAGTTCTTCAGCCAGTTCAAGCTGGTTGAGTTCAAGGGCTTGCCATGCTGCGTTTCGGCGGCACTGATCCGATAGGTCTGTATTGCCGCGTGCCTTCGCAGCTTCAAATGCTTGGAGAAACTGCTGTAATGCTTCTTCGTGATCTCCAGCAGCCCTCAGACATACAGCAAGGTTATACATCGCCGTTGAGTATAGCTTGCGTCCAGTATCCTTGTATTGGTTGTAGTAATCGAAGTACCTACGCTGAGTTTGAACTGCCTGCCACTCCAAACCTGGCAGTCGAGCCTGTACTGCTGCTAACTCCATGAGTGCCCGACCAAATAGATCGTAATCCTTAACGTCTTCAGCCAAATAAACGGCGAGTTGGCCGGGTTCCAGGGCAGCTCCGTACCTTGCAATTCGTCTCAGGCTACGGCATAGGGCGAAGTTCAAGATAGCTTTCTGTTCCTTAGACCAGTCATCTTGAGATAGGGCTTGTGCAGCTTGATCAGAACAAGCTGTCCATTGCTCCCTCTCTAGGAGGTCTATTATTGTCTCAAACCTGACCTTGACCGCCACGATCTGGCCCCCTTCAGGGTCGGCTACCTCACCGGGTGTCCTTGCCTTTATTTTAGTGGGGACGCCACCTGTAAACAAGCCCCATTTTACCCAGCGGATTAACCCTGCGGCTATAAAAGGGTTTTGGCTCTAAGGAGAGTTTTGAAGTAGTAAGGCCAGCAGGGTCATTCTGCTAGCTTTCGTCCATCCCTATAGCACAGTGAGCCCGATCCCCACCATATTGCCATCAAGGTCCACTTGACGAAGTTTACACTGCTATACTCCCGAATGATACGGCAGTGGGCTAGGGACGCAACGTCCCCGGTTTGTCTGGGCTTGATAACCCTAATCAAACAAGCTCTTATTTAATTATGGGCGCTCCATTGTGGCACTGGTTCAGCAGGTCCTGCAGGTCGTAGTGTTGCAAAAAGGCCCGATAGGCCCCGGCGGCGATGATGCAGCCGGGTGGCACCGTGAAGCCATACCGGTCCAACCGCCCCAGATTCCAGCCCTTGCCACCTGCCACCGTCGGACCGGCGGCGGCCGCGGCGGCGTAATCCAGCACCCAATGTTCCACCGTGTGTGAACGGCACAAGGACTTCTTTGTGCCCGGCCAGGAGATTTTCCACTGGGGCACCTGGTTCGATAACGACCATTTCGCCATGGACTACGACAGCCATGACTGGGTGCCGGCCGGCGCCGGCCGCTGGAACCGGGCCAACGTGACCAACGCCACCGCCGGCTACCACAAGCTCGATCTTTACCTGATGGGCCTGCTGGCCAGGTCCGAAGTGGGGACCATCACCTACATTAATAACCCGACTTTCAACGCCGCGTTGGGCGTGTACGAGGGGCCGGCCGTCAACCTTGCCATTGACGATGCGGCGGAAGCCGGACTGGACCCCTTTGTCGCCGTGGACGTGCGGGAAATGGCTATCACACTGAAGCAGGGGTGGGGACGCCTGGTGCGGACGGCCGCCGATCGGGGCGTCCTGGCCCTGTTGGACACCTCATTCCATGGCAGCAGCTATGAGCGCGTGGTCAGGGCGACGTTTCCGGCCAGGGCCAGGGTCACCGACAAGATGGGGGCTATCAGCCGCTTTCTGGGCCGAGCCGTGAGACAGGCGAAACAGGAATCCCACCGGTAAGGTGGAGAACATGATAGCGAGGATGTTTTTCCATGTAGGCGCAGGCAGGGGGGTTGTACCGTGCGGTGCTCGCATCTGAGGGACCCGATCAGCGCCCTCACGCATCTGATCGGAGGCGTTCTGTCCGTGGCCGGGCTGGTTGTTCTGGTCTACCGGAGTGTTGTGCAGGGGACTGCCTGGCACGTGGTGGCGTATTCCGTCTTCGGTGCCAGCCTGATCTTGCTGTATACGTCAAGCACACTGTACCACGCCGTGTCCGTCTCACCCAGGGTCACGCGGGCCCTGCGCAAACTTGACCATATGATGATCTTTGTGCTCATTGCCGGCACCTACACGCCGTTTTGTCTGCTGCCTCTGCGCGGGGTCTGGGGCTGGTCGCTGCTTGGTGCCGTCTGGGGTTGCGCTGTCATCGGCATGACGGTGAAGCTGTTCTGGATGAACGCGCCCAGGTGGCTGTCGACCGGTTTTTACGTCGGGATGGGGTGGCTTGTGGTGGTCGCCATCTATCCGCTGGTGCAGTCAGTCACCGCGGGCGGCCTGGCCTGGCTGGGCGCCGGTGGTCTGCTATATACGGTTGGGGCTGTGTTTTACGCCACCAAATGGCCCGACCCCTGGCCAGGTAAGTTCGGCTTCCACGAGATCTGGCATTTATTTGTGCTGGCCGGAGGCTCCGCCCACTTCGTGGCTGTGCTGAATCTGTTGTAGTGACGGGAACGGCCGCCCCGGTAGGGCGGCCGTTCTTCGTTGGGTCTACTTATCCTCGTTCTGCTGGTTGAACCGTTCGGTCAACCGCTGAAGCATCTGGTCCGCCGCGGCCTGAGTCAACTTGCCTGCCTTGACCTTTTCTTCGAGCTGGGACTTCATTTGGTTCAACCGCTCCTGCTGCTCTTCCGGGGTCAGTTCCGCCCAGTTCTTGGCCTGAGGGTGCTTCCCTGCAAAGGCTTTGCCTTTGCCTGGAAAGCCTCTGCCCGAAAAGCCTTGGCCCGCAAAGCCGGGGTGATCCTCGTGCCATCCCTTTACGCCAAGCCCTGGCTTACCGGCGGCAATCTGCGTACGAAGCTGGTCTGCCACGGCCTGGGTCATCTTTCCATCCTTCACAGCGGCGGCGAGGATTTCGTCCACCTTGGCGAGCCATTGCTGTTTCTGTTCCTCTGTCAGTTCCGGGCGGGCCTCGTGGATCTGCCGCAGCACCTCTACGGCCGGGCGGGCGAAACGGGCATGGGACTTCTCGCCGGCCTGCCAGGTCGCCGGGGCAGCCATCGCACCGCCGACCAGGGCCGCGCCGCTGACGGCGCCGGCTGCAATCCATCCCAGCCACTTGTGTACCCCAGGCATGTCGCTCACTTCCTAACACGTGATTGTGTGGCGGCTGACCGCTACATGCCCAGTATGACCGTTAATGATGAGCAGACTTTTAACCCCGGTTAAACAAATTGTAACACCCTCGCCTGGCTCAGGAGCCGCCAGGGGCTCGCATTGCTTACGAGTCTTTAGACTGCGCCTGACGCTCCCGCTCGGCCAACTCCGGGTAGGCGTCTGTCAGGAGCTTTCCGCCCACACCGATGTTGTCGTAGGAGTGCTCCTCGATGTGGATCACCAGATGTTCGGCCGCGATCCCGGTGCTGCGCACAAAGGCGTCGGTCAGGGCCGCCACTGTCGCCACCTTCTTGTCGCGCGTCAGGCGCGGGCAGTAGACAATCATATGCGGCATTCTCGTCTCTCCTCCTCTTACCCACTTGGCTACCAGTATGTCTCTTACAGGCAATTCTTGTCAATCAATCGGTCATATCGGTTTTAGAAACGGTGACAGCAACAGGAACACGGCCCGGTCCCCCTCCGGGCCCCGTGCACTGGGCAAAAACGGACGGTTCTGCAAAACGGGAGGAAACTTCTGCTGATAAACGGATGGTCAGTCATAGTTAAACTATTGAACAGGTGCAACCTGGTTCATCCGGTCAACCCCGGGGGGATGTCCAAAATGCCATGGACCCCTGAGCCGTGCTGTTCACTGACGCCTGGAAATCCCGCCATACCCGCGTTAAAATCCTGCTACCCGGCTCTGCGCACCGGTCGGCCGGCAGAAACAACTGTCTGCACGATACCACGTCGGTGCGCCGGCACCTGGCAAACCCGAGCCTGAGGGCACTCCACACTGCTGTCCTCTGGATCGCCCGGCTTGCCGGGGTCCTGGCTCGCAGGCGCGATGTTGCGCCCCTTGCCCCCGGTCCGGGATACCCCCATTTAGAAGACTCAGAAGAACGAACTGGCAATGGTCCGGCGAACTCCGGCCAGGTCCGGGGTCAGCCGCTGTTGCTTGCGGTAAAAGTCCTCCACCAGCGAAAAGTTGTCAACGATAAAGCGGCGCAGGCGCCGGGATTCCGCCAGGATGTTTTCCGGGCTGCCGGCAGCCGTGGCATGGGTGATGAGCTCAGGGAAGTGCACCGCCTCCGCCAGAGCGGTGTCCGAGAACCGCATGTAGTCGGTGAAGGTATGAAAGCGGGGAGTCACGCCATAATCAGCGGCCTGGCGGTGCATGACCGTCTGCGGAAAGAGGATCACCGGGCTGACCCACCGGGGCACTCCGCCCTGGCGCATGGTCTCCAGCAGCAGTTGGCGCGTCTGGGTCCGGGCGGCTTCATCCTCTCCCGGCAGGCCGCAGAGCCACCAGGTGTAGGGCACCACCCCGGCCGCCACAGCCGACTCCACCGCCTCCACCACCTGCTGCGGTTCCATGGGCCGTCCGGCCCGCCGGGCCACCGCCGGGGACCCTGTTTCAACCCCGTAGTCGACACTGGCCATCTGCGCCGCGGCAGCGGCCGCGGCCAGACCGTCGGGGCCGTAGCTGTTCGGATGGGCAAACAGATTCAGGTGGGCCGGACGCAGGCTCCGCGCCTGCAGGGCTTCCGCCAGGCCGATCAGGAGGGGATCGCCGCCAACGAAAAAGCCATCCTGAATGGTGAAGCGGTCGATGCCCTCCCGGGACAGGTGGGCGATCTGGGCGGCGATCCGCTCGGCAGAGTGGAAGTGGAGACGGTCCCGGCCTTGCAGCCGGCCGACCACCGGTTCAATGCAGTAGGCGCACTGGAAGGGGCAGGCGCCGCGGGCCGTGCTGACGGCAGCCACGTTCTCTTGCCGCTGCCGGGGACGCAGGCTCCGGTAGGAGTACAGGGGCAGGTCATCCAGGTTGGCCACGACCTGGGGCAGTGAGGCGGCTCCGCCCGGCACGTGCACGCCCGGGATGCCGGGGTCGATGGCGCCGGTCTCGGCCACGCTCTGGTAAATTGCCAGCAGCGGCCGCTCGGCCTCGCCGACGATCACGGCGTCCAGTTGCTCGCCATAGCCGCCCACGATCTCGGCGGAGAACAGGGTGGCGTGCTGGCCACCCACCACCACCCGGGCGCGGGGCAGAGCCTGGCGCAGCAGTCCGGCCAGTTCCAGGGCACCGCGGCTGAAGTGCACCCAGTTGAGGCCAATGGCCACAACCAGAGGATCGTGCTGCCGCACCAGCCCCACCAGCTCGTCCAGGGTAAAACCGTGATGCAGCGCCAGGGGCACATGCAGCCCCACCGCCGGCACGCCGTGGGCGCTCAGATAGGCGTGGAGGGCGAGCAACCCCAGGCCGTACTGCTGATCGTCCAGGCAGGGATGGGAGTTGGTGAGGCTGACGGCGGGCTGAATCAGACAAACTGGCCGCACGCTGTATCCCCCCGGCTATTCGTACACAATCAGGGTGCGCTGGTGGAGGGCGCTCAGGAAGGCCAATACCTCCCGGGCGACCGCCTCATCGGCGCGGCCCGCAGGTCGGGGCAGGAGCGCAATGGCTGCCACCACGACGTCGTCGATGCTCCGCCCATCACAGAGGTCGTAGATCTCTTTTTCCACCGGACCGATGACGTGCAGTTCGTCGGTGCCGGGGTGATAGAGCAGGTAACGGCCCTCATCTTCCTGACGCAGACGAATCCCCGCCGGGCGGGTCACATGAAATCGCCACTCGTCCATGAACTATCCACCCTCCCCGGACTGAGCGAGCACCCGGGACGTCTGATCCGTCTCCGGCGTGATCCAACAGGTGGGGTCGCCTCCGAACGGATGCCCGTAATGGGCGTATGAAACGGCCCGGCAGCCGCCGCAACGGTCCAGGTGCCGACAGCCGGAACAGTTGCCGCTGCGGATGTTGGACCGGTCCCGGACCTGCTCCAGGAGCGGCGACCGGGTCCAGACCGACATGAAGTCTGCCTCCTTCAGGCTGCCCACCGGCATGGGCAGCACCACACAGGGGGTGACCTGTTTGTCGGCAGTGATCCGACAGTGGGTGTACCCCGCACCGCACCCCCGGTAACGTTTGCCTTCCTCCGGCGGAAGCAGCAGTGCCACCCGGCAGTCGTGCCAGTCAACCTCGATCCGGCCCTGATAGGCTTCAGCCAGCTCCAGCCAGCGCGCCAGGACCCAGCGCAACTGGTCCGGGGCAAGCATCAGGTCCAGGCCGCCCCGGGACAGGTAAACGTATTCGGTCAGGTTCACTTTCTGCGCACCCAGCCGGTGGGCCAGGGCCACCACCGCCTCGGCTTCCCGGTAATTGGGCCGCATGGGCGTGAAGTTGACCGTCACCCGCACCCCGGCCGCCGTCAGGTCCTGCACCGCCCGACAGGCGGCCGCAAAAATGCCCGGCACACCCCGAATCGCTTCGTGCACCGCGGCCGAGGCCCCGTCCAGGCTGACGCTGACGTTCCAGACGCCCATGTTCTGCAGGCGACGGGCCAACTCCGGGGTGACCAGCAGCCCGTTGGTGGCCAGGGTGACCCGCAGCCCACGGTCCACCGCGTGCCGCAGGAGAACTTCCCAGTCGGCACGCAGGAAGACTTCGCCGCCGGAGAAGGCGAGGATGATCACGCCGGCTTCGGCCAACTGGTCGATCAGATCGAGCGCTTCTGCGGTCGGCCAGTGCAGCGGCGCCCCTTTGCCATAGAAGGCGTCGGAATAGCAGTGAATGCAGCGGGCGTTGCAAGCGAGGGTGACCTCCCAGACCACGTAGAGGGGCGCATGGAGCCGCATCCCCCCACCTCCTTCAGTCCGGGCTTCAGGCCACCATCCACGCCATGGCGGCGAGCCGGCCCATATCCTCGATCTTCAGGGATCCGGGGTCGGCCACCTCACTGACTGAAGGCTGGCCTACGTTGATGTGCAGGCTCTGAATCTGTCCCCGGTCGTTCAGGACGAAGTTGTGCGTGAAGGGGGCCTGCATGCCTTCGCCCTTGCTGTTGACTACGTAGCGGATCCCGCTGACCACGACGTGTTCGGCTGACTTGGCGTTTGCCACCGTGACGCGGGCAAACTGGGTGGAGATATGGCCGGCAATGCCTGTGCCACGCTGGGTGTAAAATTTGGCCAGCTCTTCCCCGCCGCGGAAGACATGTTGACCTATCGGATCGGGTCCGGTCAACGTCAATTCCCCGGCCGCATCCCAAAGCCGGAGGATCCCCTTGACGTTCGTCTGCTGCCCCTTCGTGATCATCCCATCCAGTTGCTTGATGACCTGGAAGTACTGCCGGATCTTCGCCATGTTGTCCAGGGGGGCCAGGGTCCGCCGCTGCAAATCTGCCTGCTTGCCGCTCATTTCGTGTCCCTCCCATCTGATTCGCTCACCTGCGGTCAGCTCTGAATAGCCAACCGCCAAATACTACGGTAGTCTGAAGAATTTATCTTTTCATGATATTATTTTGAATATGTATGAACAGATTGTGCTGTGACGGTGATCACAATTATATAGAGGTTCTTTCTATTCATGCCAGGCACGCAGCCCATGACGCCGGCAGCAAAACCCTCAACCCCGAACGAACGGCGGGGTTGAGGGTGAGCGTGGGGGGGACGGGCCCCGGTGCGACCTAGTCCTCCTGAAAGCGCCCCTGGCGCAGTACGAGTTGCCGCTCGGCCTGCCGGGCGACTTCTGCATCGTGGGTCACGACCACCAGCGTATGTCCCTGGCGATGCAGTTCCCTGAACAGCTCCATCACGGTGCGCTGGTTATCGGCGTCCAAATTGCCGCTGGGCTCATCGGCCAGGATCAAGGCCGGGTAGTTGATGATGGCACGGGCCACGCAGACCCGCTGCTTCTCACCGCCGGAAAGCTGGTGTGGATAGGCATCCTCCCGGTGCGCCATCTCAACCTGCGCCAGGGCGCGCCGGGCTTCGGCGGCATCGGGCATGCTGTGGTAGTACTGGGCCAGCATGACGTTTTCCAGGGCGGTCAGGTAGGGGATCAGGTGGAACTGTTGAAAAACCAGCCCGACCTTCTCCCGGCGGATTTCATCCAGTTCATGTTCCTGCAGACCTGCGACCTCCATACCATCGAGCCACATGTGCCCGGTCGAAGGGCGTTCAAGGCAGGCGATCAGATTGAGGAGTGTGCTCTTGCCCGAACCCGATGGACCCATAATGGCAACCCACTCACCCCGCCGCACATCCAGGTCAATCCCCTGGAGTACCTCGACGGCCCCATAACGCTTACGAATCCCCTCAAGCTGCAAAAGACTACTCACGGTGGTCACCCCGTAATGCCATGGCCGGCCGCAGGCCCGCCAGACGGCGCACAGGCCCCAGGGCAGCCAGAATCGTCACCAGTACCGTTCCGACCAGGGTAAAGGGAATGGCCGGCCAGGGCAACGTCAGTTCTGCTCCGAAAGTGATGCGGCCGATGATCCGCGCCAGGCCCCAGCCAAGCCCCAGACCCAGGAGCCCGCCCCCCAGGCCCAGGACTGCCGCCTCGGCCAGAAATTCCCGCGTCACGGCGGGCGTCCGGGCACCCAGAGCCTTTTTCAGGCCGATTTCCGCCTGCCGCTCGCTCACCGACGTGATCATGGTGGTAACCAGGCAGAGCAGGGTGGTCAGGCCCATGACCCCGGCTACCTGGAAAAACAGGGTCGTGAGACTCCCGCGGACTTTTTCTTCACTGCGGGTGACTTGCGCCTTCGATACAACGGCCAGTTCGGGGTAAGCCTGCGTCAGGATCTGTGCCGCCGCCGCCAGTTCCCCGGCCCCGCCCACGAGGCTGACGAGGGCGCCGTCCACCCCGCTGTGGCCAAGGAGGCTCCGGGCCACCGGCAGGCTGACCAGCACCTGATCATCTTCGGCATCGCCGCCACCGATCAGGCCGGATACGGTGAAGGTCCGGTGCGCCGCATCCCCGGCCTGCACGGCTACTGTCTCACCCACCGCCAGATTCAGCACTGCCGCCACTTCCATGCCAACCAGGATCTCGTGGTCCCGGAGGGGCCAGTCGCCCTCCAGAAAGAGGTGGGGTTTCACCTTCTGGTACCCCGCCAGGTCAGTCCCAACCAACAGGGTGCGCGCAGCCCGCCCGGACAGGGCATGGTTTCCACGGGCGAGGGATACCACACCGTTCAGGTAAGGGGCCACACCGATCCGTCTGTCCGCTGGCAGTAAGTCTAACACTGTTGCCAGCCGGAGCTGGTCCAGGCGCTGGCCGGTGGTCCCGGCCGAGACCAGCAGGTTGGCACCGTAGGCGCGCATTTCACGTTGCAGCCGGGAATCCAGTTGCAGGTAAACGCTCAGCATCGCCGCCAGCACCGCCGCTGCCAGAGCGACAGCCACCAGGAGCGTGCGGCTCCTGGCCCGGTGCAGCAAGGCTTGCCTGACCAGCCGCCAAAACCATGATGTGCGCAATGTCTTCATTGCTTAGCCTCCGCGCAGGACCCGGTCCGGCTGCAGGCGCAACAACTGGCTGAGCGCGGCCAGGGAACTGCCCAGCGTTAGCAGGACGGCCAGGCACAGCACCAGGGGCAGCACCTCCAGGCGGGTCTGGATGGCCAGTCCGAAGGCGGCCCGGCCAATGCCCCAGGCCAGCGCCACCCCCAGCAGGTAACCGACGAGCCCCCCCAGCGCCCCCTCTGCCACTGCCTCACCCAGGAACAGGGAGGCAACGCCGGTCCGCGAGGCGCCCAGAGCACGCATCAGCCCCAATTCCTGGCGCCGCTCCTGTACCTTGGCCTGCATCAAATTGGCAATCCCGAGCCCGGCGCTCACGAGGGCCAGGACGGCCAGGAATGCCATGAGCACCTGTAGACGATTCAGAATGGCTCCCTCTGCCCGCGACACCGCCTGCACGGCACGGGCACGGCTCATGGGAACCACCTCTTCAATTTGATAGGCGATGGAGCCCGAGAAGGCGGTGCAGTACCAGGTTTCAAAGGCGTCCGTGCTCAGGGCTTGCGGATCCCTGGCCGCCAGACGGGCCAGTTGGTTTTCCGGGGTGGTCAGGGCGCTGACCTCGACCCGCTCCACCCGCCCCTCCTGCCCGGTCCACTGCTGCACCACAGACAGCGGCGCCAGCACCCACTGGTCCTCGGGCCCGCCGCTGTCCACCAGCCCTGCCACCCGCACCGCCGGGGTGCTGCCGTCAGACAGTGACAGGCGGACCTCCTGCCCCGGGCTGAGTCCGGCCTGTTGGGCCAACCCCTTCCCAACCAGCACTTCATCCGGCCGGGACGGCCAGCCTCCGTCTACCCGCCACCAGTCCCGGAGCGCAGCCAGCCCGGTGGTATAGGTCTCGCCCGTGGGCAACTGCACTTCTTCGCGAAACCAGGTGCCGACGAGCGGAACTGCCTGCTGCGTACCGATGTCGGTCCGCCCGGTCAGGAAGGGGGCAAAGGCCAGGATGTTGTTCCCCCAGAAAATCGTTTTGATCTGCGGCAGGTCGGCTTCTTTCAGGTACGCGTGCTGCTCCCCGCCCTCGCCGAGACCCGTGGCCACCGGCTCGACGATGATGTTGGCCCCGTACCGCTTCAGTTCCCGGTTGATCTTGTCGCCCACGTCCAGGGAGAGGTTCAACACGGCTGTCGCCAGGGTCGATCCCACCGCCACTGTCGCGATCAGCCATGCCTTCCGGTACCAGTTGCGGTTAAATGAGCGCCCAAGGAGGTGCCAGTACAACCACTCCACCCCCTTCAGGCGAACTTGGGCGCGTGCTGGTCAAGCTCCGCCGCCGTGATCACGAGCCAGTCCCCCTGGACCACACTTTGCAGGGGTATTGGATTACAACCGCCCCGCAGCCCTACAGTCATGCGATTAATGGCAGAACCACAGCGCGAACAGACAACCTGGTCTTCAATCTGGTCGTAACCCGCCGGCCCGCACATTTCGCAGTAATTAAGACCTGTGCCGTAGAGGTGGCCGGCCTTCCGCAGAGCCAGAAACGATACCTGTATCCCCGCCGCACTCGTGTAGAGGTAGTGGTGAAGTTGCCCGTCGGCCAGTTGCGCCAGGGGCAGGCGGACCTCACCGGACATGGCCTCAACTGGTTGCGGCGGCTCCTGATCCGGGTTCTGCACGGACTCCCGCCTGATGCAGCACCCCAAATAAGTAAACCCCAGTACCGCCGTACCGGCCGCCACCAGCAACTGCCGGCGCCCAAGGCGCTGAGCCTGGTGTTTCCGCAGCATGGCGGGGTTGGCGCCGGACTCAGGCAACTCCTGGTCGCGCCGCTGCGTTTCCAGCCAGCCACTGGCTCCGACCCAGAGCATGCCCAGGAACAGGGTCACCTGAGAGAAATGTTGCAGGTAATTGATGGCATGGCTCAGTGGTTCAAACAGGGCATCCGGGATGGGGAAGCCCCGGGCCGCCAGGACCTGCACCAGTTCCAGGGCATGTTTGGCCGCGTAGACGGCGTAAACAGCCAGACTGGCACGCCGCACCGCGGCAGGGGGCCAGGTGCGGCCCAGCCGCACAATCAGGGTCAGGCCGATGATGGCCAACACCGCGCCAAGGACCAGGCCCGCCCCCTCGGCCAGCAGCCGCCCACTCAGGAAGCTGCCCTGCGCCCCGGTTACAGGTGTGAACGTAAAGGGCCAGTCGGCCAGTTCCCAAAGATACACCTGGGGCAAGACGAAGCCCACCCCCGCCCACAGGGCAGCGGTTTGCCACCCCCGGCGCGTGAGGAGGGCGGCAAAGAGAATCAGGACCAGCAGTCCAATGGCGCCCTCCAGGAATTCACGGCCTCCCAGCACCCACCGATAGGAGTGAAAGAGGAAAGCCGCCGGCAGGCCCAAAGCCAGGCCCCAGGCCAGCCGGCGCCGGGCATTCCCGCTGGCGGCGGCGGCCAGAGCGCCTGCACCCAGGCCGGCCGTCCACACCAGGAGCAGGGCGAGAATCAGGTTCGACAGCATACCCTTCTCCCTTCCTGCAGTCTGGCCCGGCTTACCACTTGCGTGGCACGTACTGGAAATCCCACTGCAGTTCCCGGGCCTTGTCCCACCACTGGCCGTTCACGCCGGTTTCGGCATCCGTGTGCAGCAGGTGGCTGACCGGGGCCTTGATCTGCAGGGTAATCCGGTACTTTCCGGCCCCGGCCGGCATCTTGACGTTGGCACCGTAGTGGGGCCCGTCAGCGGCGTTCATCGGCATGAAGTTGCCCTCCAGAACCTTGCCGCTCTCCTCATGCTTCACGCTGTACCCGACCTGCAAGTTCGGCACCCACTCGCCCACGCCGAAGCCGAGGGGGTTTTCGGGCAGAGCGCTGATATCCGCTTCCAGGTGCAGATCCGCATCCTTCGGGCCCGGACCGGCCTTTCCTTCAGGCGCCAGGGGCACCGGCTGGAAATAGACCAGGGCCACGTTCATCCCCTCTGCCTGTTGCTCGTCCCCAATGGGGTACTCCGTAAAACCCTTCGCCTCAGCCGCCGGCTTGTCGCCGGCTGCCTCATGCGCCCCACCGGCGCCAGGCGCAGCCGTGCTGCCGCAAGCCGTCACCAACACCATGGAACCCAGCACCAGCCCCGCCAGAATCATGCGCTGTCCTGGAATCATCTCGTCATCTCTCCTCAGCATGATGGTGGAATCTATCACATGGCCCCGGGCTTGGCCGGTATTGCCCCCCGGTGGGCGACAACCCACGCCACCAGGGCTGACAAAACCAGTGCAGCCTGTGGCACCAGGGTCTCCAGGGTGGGATACAGCCCGGCCCAGTCCACTACAGGCAGGCCGGCAACCGCAGTGATGGATACCCATCCGGCTTCCTGCAACTCCCGTACGCCCTTGCCGGCAAAAACGACCGCCAGGTAATACAACAGCAGACTGGTCGTGGCAAAGAAAGGCCTGAGCGGAATTTTCAGACTTCCCCAACGGACCAGTACGAACAACACCAGCAGGACGACCGCTCCCAGCACGAATCCGAGCGTAACCGGGGTCAGACGGGCGCCGCCGGAGAGCAGTGCCTGATAGAAGAGCACCGTCTCGGCTCCCTCCCGGTAGACGGCCAGGAACGCCGCCCAGAACATGGCCAGCCGGCCACCTTTGGCGACAGATGCCGCCATTTTCCCTTCCACATAGGCCTGCCAAACCCGGGCCTGGGATTTGCTCAGGAGCCAGTAGCTGACCATGAACAGAACCACGACAGCGAGCAACATGGAAATCCCTTCGAGGGCCTCCTGAGCTGCCCCGCTGACCTGCAGGACAGAGGCCAGGAGCCAGGCAGTCCCCAGGCTGGCCACCAGGGCCGCCATCGCCCCCTGATAGATGCTGCGCACCTGCTCCTGGCGATTGGCCCTGATTGCATAGGCGATCAATGCCGCCAGAACCAGAACAGCCTCCAGGCCCTCCCGGGCAATGATCAGGAACGACGACAGGAAATCAGCCGTTTGGCCACCGGTCTGACTGCCCGTTCCTCCGCCCAGGGTGGTGGCATCTGCCTGCAGATCCTGCAGCAATTGGTCTTTGGCCTGGCGGACCTGGGCCGGCGGTGCGCCCTGCTTCATCAGGAGTTTCAGTTGGCTGAATGCGTACTCTTCCAGGGCAGCCCGCCTGGCAGAAATATACAGCCGCACTGCCGCCTCCATCCCGGTTTTCTCGTAGACACCGAAGTAGGCATCGTTCACCGCTGCACTGGCCGCCTCGGGATTCCCCTGGGTATACAGAGCCACCGCCCGGTCAAGGTCGGACCGAATCTGAACAACAGCCTGACCCCATTCGGCCGCCTGTACCGGCATGACCGGCAGCAGGAACACCAGCATGAACAGGCAGATTCTCAGAATTCGAATCAACTTCACCCCCTTCAGATTCCCGGACCCTGGTTCGTCGTGCCACCAAAACCATCAGGTGGGTCCGCAGTTGGGCACGAAAGACATTGATAACGATACTCATTATCGTGCGGTTCTAGTATAGCTCTTTTGTGCTATTTCGCGATCGACCAGGAGGATGGGAAGTCGCAAAATAAGCCCCGCTGAACCCTCGGGGAGATTCTATTTCTAATCGCAATTGATTATCAGTCGCATCGGCAAAATACTCAAAACCGGCTGCCGGCCACTAAATCAGCCAGCCTCTCCTCCGTCTGATCGACGAGGAGAGGCTGGCTGACATGGCGGTCACTGTGCACTCTGGCGCAGCCGTTGAATGGCGGATACGGCCTGGTCCAGCCGGAACGGATGTGGGCTGCCTTCCGGGCCGAGAGCCCGCAGAAACAATTCCGTGAGCCGGGGGATGCGTAACCGTGCCTGCCGGGCCTGGATGCGATCGGTTAGCAATGACGGCGGCCCCTGGGCCAGCACCTGGCCGGCGCAGAGTATGACCACTTCATCTGCCCATTCTGCCGCCCAGTCGACATCGTGGGTGCAAACCACCAACGTGGTCCCGCTGGCCTGCAATAAGTCCAGGGTTTCCAGCGTCATCGCCTGGCTCTCGGGATCCAGAAAGGCCATTGGCTCATCAATGGCGATGATGTCCGGTTGCATGGCCAGCACGCCGGCGATGGCGACCCGCTTTTTCAGGCCATAACTCAGGCGCTGGGGGGAGCGTTCCCGGTAGGGTAGCATGTCGACAGCCCGTAAGGCCGCATCTGCCCGTTCCGCTGCGCTGGCTGGTGACAGGCCAAGGTTGGTGGGGCCAAAGATCACGTCTTCCCACACCGTGGGTGAAAACACCTGGTCGTCCGGGTCCTGAAATACCAGGCCCACCTTGCGGCGGACTTCGTTTTCGGTAGCCGAGGTCACCTTCAGACCGTCTACGCAAACCTGTCCGCGCTGCGGACGCAGCAGGGCGTTCATGTGCAAGAGTAAGGTGGACTTGCCGGCCCCGTTGGGGCCAAGGATGGCGACCTTGCTTCCCCGCTGGATCTGCAGGGAAATTCCTTTGAGTGCTGCCGTGCCGTCGGGAAAGCTAAAGCAAAGGTCCTGAATGGTCACGATGGCATCCAAAACTTACACCCCACGTGCCTGATGGTCGATGATCAGAAGAGCGAGGGCCGCTGCTGCCACCAGTGTGATCTGCAGCAGGTCGGCACGCGCGTAAGGGGCAGGCCGGCGAACGCTCCGGTGAATGGAATAGCCCCTGGACAGCATCGACCAGTAGATCCGCTCGCTGCGATCCTGCGCCCGCAAAAACAGCGCCCCGATCGTTTGCGCCGCGGTGCGCAGCGTATTTCTGTCCCACAAGTGGCGACCTGGCCGATAACAACGGCTGCGCCGGCTTCGGGCCAGGCGACGGGCTTCGTCACGCAAGACGTCGATGTAGCGCAGGGTCATCGCCGGCAACACGACCAGCAACCGTGGCACGCGCAAGGCTTCGAGCGCCCAGAGCAGGCTGGGCACAGGCGTCGATGCAGCCAGGGCCAGCACAGCCAGCGCACACGTAAGCACCCGAACGCCCAGAAAACCAGCCAGGACCAGACCCTCGCGGGTGACAACCATGTGCAGCGGTCCGATCGCCCAGGCCCCAAGCGGTTCCCCGGGGGTGACCAGCGGCAGGGTGAGCACCATGGCAGCGGAAAAGGGTATCACCCACAGCAAGCGCCACACCAATCTGGCCGGGGTGAGGCCGGCCCATGCGGCTGCTCCCAGCCCCAGCCCCGTCGCAAGGACCAGGGTCGGCCATGACCGGAAGAGTGAAACCGTCGTGATAAAGATGACGCAGAGCAGAACCCGCGACCGGGGATCCCTTTCCCGGCGGGCGCCCGTCTTCATCAGGACTGTCCGTTTGCCCGCCGGGTGGTCAGCAGGCGCCCGATCCCCCAGGCGACGCACAGGGTGAGCAGCGTACCCAGGACCCCGGCCAAAGCCGTGGCCAGGGCGCCATCGCCCAATCCCGGTATCTGGTAATCGGGTGCCGGTGACGGCAACAGGGCCACGGCACGCTCCCCGACTCCCGCATCGACCAACACACGCTCCAGGCCATCCGGAGCGGAAGAGGCGATCAGAGACAGGCCTGCCGCCACTGCCACAGCGATTATCAACAGCAGACGCACCGGTTTATTCATATTGGCTTACCCCCTGCACCAGTCCGGGGCGCGCCGCCGCCAGGTAGGCTAGCGTTGCCGCCGTAATGGCCCCCTCCCCCAGCCCAATGAACATGTGCCAGAACAACATCGCCGGCAGGCCCGCGGTAAGGGGAATCAACCCCGAAACGGCTAATTGGGCCGCGGCCACGGCTGCCGCCGCCATCACCGACACGACTGCGGCCACGAACGCCAAGACCAGCACGCCAGTCTGGCCGGTGATCCAGCGGCTCAGCAACCGGTGGCAGAAGTGGGCGGCCAGGGGTGCCACCAGCGCCAGGTTCAGGATATTGGCGCCCAGGGCAGTGATACCGCCGTCCTGGAAGACCACCGCCTGGATGCCCACCACCGTAGTCATGATGATGGCCGCGACCCATGGCCCAAAGGTAATAGCTGCCAGCGCGCCGCCAATCAGGTGGCCCGACGTCCCGCCAATGATGGGGAAGTTGACCATTTGCGCCGCAAAGATAAATGCCCCTGTGACCGCCATCTGAGGGACCTGGCGCGGGTTCAACCGCTTCTGCACACGGCCCAGCGCGTAGGAGACACCGCCGCCTGCTATAACCGCGGCGCCCAACCACGTCTTGGCATCCAACAAACCATCCGGAATGTGCATCGTTTTGGTCCTCCATCTGCTGAGATACCCCCCTCCGCCGGCCGGTGGAACCATCTCTGCCTCTCGTCCTGGGCCCGGCGCCAAATACGACTGCCGTCAGGCCAGCTTTACCCTATTCTACCAACGGCCCACGGGCTACCCGGCGCTTCCGGCGTCATTCAAGGCAGGCGCTGACTGGCCGCAGCCATCACCACTTTGCCGTGCTGCACCCCTTTCAGACTGGCCAGGTTGTTGGCCAGCTCCTTGACTTTCCGGGCCGGCCCCCTCAGCACGACCACCTCCAGGCACCGGTCGTGGTCCAGGTGCACGTGCAGCGTCGAAACGACGATATCACTGTTGTCGTGCTGGTACCGTGTGACGGCCCGCGTCGCCTGCACATCATGGTGATGGTAGACCAGCGTCACCGCGCCAGTGACAGGCTGATCTTCCTGCTCCCAGTTCTCCTCAAGCAAGAGGTAGCGCGCCAAATCCCGGATCGCTTCTGACCGGTTCGTGTACCCCTTGCGGGCGATGGCCCCGTCGAATTGCTCAAGCAAGTCCTTGCTCATGGAAATACCGAAGCGCACCAGATCTTGCACAGCCGATCCCCCGCATGCCCATTCTGCTTGCCTGCCAGTGGCACGAATCACGGAAACGTGACACGATAGATCGTAATATCACTCAAACCATTTGTAAAGTAATCTATTTGCGCTTTATTGGATCATCTTGCCTTCGGTTGCAATTTCGTGTTGAAGCCGTGCCCACCCTCGCTCAGCCACAGCCCGGCCGGGTTTCGACGTGTAACGCGCTTGACAGCCCTGCCATTCCCTGCTACATTGTCGAATGAACGTTCATTCTAGACGGGAAGGAGGTCTGCCCATGGAGCGCGGCATGCCGTCCAGCAAGCGACCTTCGGCCGAGGAGAAGCCCGGCGCCATTCTGGCTGCAGCTCTGGATCTGTTCGCTGAACGCGGGTTTCACGCCACCAACGTCCCGCTCATCGCCGAGCGGGCTGGTGTGGCGGTGGGCACGCTCTACCACTACTTTGCGAACAAGGAAGCGATCGCCAACGAGCTTTACCGCCGGGTCCGAAAAGAGATGGAGAAAGCCGTTTACCTCGACCTGCCTGCCGGCGTTCCGCCGTCTGAGCAGTTCCGGGTGCTGTGGCAGCGGTCCGTCGCCTTTGCGATGGCCCAACCGCTCGCCTTTCGGTTCCTCGAAATGCACCACCACGGCTCCTATCTCGATGCGGCCAGCCATACTCTTGACCGGCAGGTCATGGCCGGCACTCAGGAGACCATGGAACTGGGTCGCCGTGCGGGCGTCCTGAAGCCCGTGCACGACGAGGTGCTCGCCGCCTTCATCGATGGCGCCATCAAGCATCTGGTCCGAGCCGCCCAGGAAGGGCGACTGCAGTTGACGCCCGAAGTCGTCGACCAGGCCGCCGCCTGCTGCTGGCAGGCCATCAAGGAAGGGTGGATCATCATGGACAAGTTTACGCTCGCCGGGGAGACCGGCCGCATCAGTCTCTCGTTCGAATATGTGCAGTGCGGGGCCGGCGATTGCGATTGCCGGGGCACCGTCTCCATCGCCAGTTGGGGCTTCCAGGCGCAGGGCAAGGTCTGGTTCACCGCCGCCGATGTGGCCAGGTTCCACAGCCAGCTAAACGCCTGTTACCAGGCCCTGGACGGCGTGGCCGCCTTCACGACCAATGAGGGGAACCTGAAGCTCCAGGTGGTCTTCGGCCGTCACGGACGGGTCGACATTCAGGGGACGTTCCAGGAGACCCACAACGAAGGCAACGAACTGAAGTTCCGCATTCAGACCGACCAGAGCTTCATTGCCCAGTCGCTGGAGGAACTGGCCGAACTGGTGAAGCGCTACGGCGCGGCCGTGTGACATCGGCACCGGAATGATTGGGGCGCGGGCATTCACGCCCGGGCCGCTTTGCATGGCCTGCGTCCACCTTCAGTTCGCGCACCTCAGGGGCGGACGCACTCAGGCTTTTTGCATCGCGATGTCAGAGATTATGCGGGCCAGTAACTTTCCAGGCATTGAACCAGTCGTTAGGTTTTGGATTAGTCTGCTTCCAGGGCATGCCCCAGGCGGGCTTGCCCTGGTGATCATGCCAGGGGACACCGTACTTTTCCAGTACTGAACAGGCATGGTCCAGGCAGTTATTCCCCACGCCGATGAAACCCTTATTCTTGTTGGCACGGGCCTCAGACAGGGCGCCGTCTATATTGGGATTCTGAATGGACACACACTTGTAGGCATCGTAACGGTTTCCCTGCGCGAAGTGATCCTGACGCATCTCCTCAAGCATGTCCTGTTCCATGTTAACGACCTTCAACCAAGCGTTGTTGGGCTTACCAGGGGGGATGACCAGATCTCCCTTGACATTCTCGGTTCCTCCGCAACAGAACTGGCCATCCATCTCAAACCCCCATCCGACATGCCCCACGTCAACCCCGGCAACGGGATTCTTCCAGCGAACAAAGATGTACGCCGCCCCCACTATGGACTCACTCCTTCTCACCGTGGATATCTTTCCACTATATTAGCATAATAGATAAGAATTTAATAATGGGAAAATGGACAATTACCTGTGGAGAAGAGCTCTTACAGGCGGCTGGTGATGCCATGTCCGCTTATGCGCGTAACACCCTGGCTCATCGCCATACTCCGGCCGAAGGGGAGTACACGTCGACAAACTTCACCGATTAGACCGGCGCCTTTGCTCATAGAGCACGGCCGCTCCCCGGTGCAGCTCCCGTGGCGCCTCCGGTCCTTCCCATTTAGCCGACCGGCACCGCCCCGCAGGTTCCTCCAAGTCCGCCCTACCGGCACTGACCGGAAACAAGCCCGCAACCCCTCACATCGTGCGGGATTGCGGGCTTTCGGCGTGGCGCCGGATGTGGACCATGACGTGTGCTGTTTTTCGTTCGCCGCTGTCTATTGAACCGCGACCCAATTGGCCTTGAGGTTAACCCCTGCATCCCGGAGCAGGTTAATGGCAGGGCACCGGTTATGGACCTTCTCCCGTAAGAGATCCAACCGCTCAGTTGATTCTGCTGTCTTGAGGGTCACGTTCAGTGTGACCTCCTGGAAGTGGCGGCACACCTCAGCAGTACCCATCAGGCCCCGCACGTCCAGTGCTCCATGTGCCTTCAGCTTCATTTCCGAAAACTGAAAGTTCATCTCACCGGCAATCAGGTTAATCATGACCGCCACGCACCCGTCCAGCGCTGCCATGACGAACTCCATGGGGTTGGGCCCCCGATCGGTCCCCCCCAGTGCCGGGGGTTCATCCATCACGATATCGCCAAACTCCCGCACCTTAATGCTGGTGCACATCCCCTGCTCCCATGCCGCTTCGGCACTCGTGGTCACGATTACGGCTTCCGACTGCTTGGCATCAGACATGAATGGTTCCCCCTGGAAATATTCCTCATAGAGCAACTATACTACATCCATATATCAGTCTACAAGATTTCGCGGCGAATGACTCGATACAGTCCTATGCTTGCGGTACAGCCGGTCGCATCACCCCGGCACAGTGCCGGCGCATCAGTTCCGAAATGCCTTGCCTTCTTGGCCTCCAGGTTGCGGAGGGTGGCAGCCCGCATGATCATCACGGCCATCTCCTGCCGGCTGATCGGATCATTCGGCCGGACCTGGTTGTTGTCCCCCTGAATCAGGTCGGCCCCGCTCGACGTACCGTCCTTCTACGTTGACGGTGCCGCCGCGGTACTCCCAGCGCCCGGTCTGTTCGTTGAGGCGGTAGACGGCCAGGCTGCCCGGGTCGTCGGCCTCCTCGTACGGGATGCGGACCACGATCGGCTGGGCGAACTTGCGGATCGGTGTCACACTGACATCCCCGCCCGTCGATTCCACGATGCGCTCAGCGGCAAGGCTGAGCACCCGCCCGGCCGGGCGGATCCCATCCGATTCGGCGGCGGCAACCGTCAGCGCCGTCCGCTCAACCTCCGGGGCGGCAGCCGGGGCGGTCGGGTCGGTAGACGGGGCGGCGGGATCCTGGTTCACCGTTACAGCCTCAATGCGGAATCGGTAGGTGACGCGGGAGGCGTCTTCAGTGGGAACTGGTGCCACATCCGGCGCCGCCGGCGGCAAAGTCCGGGTCCAGGGTGCCGGACGAGAGGCCCGCTCAGATCAGCGTTGGTGGAGGGAGCACGCGAGACCGTGACCGTGTAGGTCTTGGTGGTGGTCCCGTCCTGTGCCGTTACGACCACCGTGATGGCGGTGTCGCCACCCTCAGTCAGGGCGATGGCGCCGCTGGCCTGGCCGGTGGTCACCGCGGTGCCGTTCACCCTCACCGTCGCATTCTCATGGTCCACGGTTGGCGTCACGCTGATGCTGCTGACCGCATTGGCCACGCCGGCGGTATACGCAGTGTATATCGGGGCAATTCAGAGTCTGTCAACGGCTGTGGGCGGCCAATCTTCGGTTCCCGCCAACAAGACACCGAACAATGGGGCACCCAGCGCCGACGAACAGAGCCACCGGTGCAGACCGGTGGCTCCGTTCTTGTGACCGGGTCCGCCAGGCAGTACTGCGCGATGGCTCAGGCTGGTGCCCCTACGCTGATCCGCGCCGGATTAACCCCCACTTCTGGGTGAAAACTCTCCCCTGGGCCGGCGCCGTACCGGCGAGACGGCTGAACAGCATCTCGAACACGGGGCTGAACTCCAGCGGATCGGGTCCGACAGTAGTGAGCGGCGGACAACTGATCGCGCCCTCCGGCATATTCCCCAGGCCAATGATCGCCACGTCTTCCGGCACCCGCAGGCGGGCATCGCTCGCGGCCCAGAGGGCGCCGATGGCGCCCCTGTCCGAGGCCACGAGAATCGCACTGGGCCGCTGGTCCAGGTTGAGCAGTTCCCGAGTGCTGCGGTATGCCTGCACCTCGTTGAGGGCGCCGCCTCGAACCAACCCTTCATCCAGTTCGATGCCATGGTCGTGCAGCGCCTGCTGGTGGATTCGGAGCAGGCGGTACCCATACTTTTCGGGCAGGCGCCCCACGTAGCCGATGCGCCGGTGCCCCTGGTCCACCAGGTAGCGGACGGCCTCCTGGTGTCCTTCCGGGGTCGTAGTCCGGAAGACGTCGAACACGCTGCTCTCCAGGAAGTCGCTCAGCACCACGACGGCCACGCCCGATTCCGCCAGCCGCTCCAGGGCAGTAATATCGGTACCCTCGTGAAAGCCCGGGCGAAAGACTACACCGTCGGCCATCCCCCGGCGGAGTTGGTCAATCGCCCGAGCTTCCTGTTCGGCGCTGCCGACTATCGTAATAATCATTGAGTAACCGTTCTGCTCTGCCGCGTCCTGCAACCGCTCGACCAGCACTTCGAGGGCAGGGGGGCCCAGGCGGGGCAGGACCAGGCAAATAGACTCTGTCTGCTGGCGTCGCAGGCTGCGTGCCACCTGGTTGGGGACATACCCAAGTTCCGCCACTGCGGTCAGAACACGCTGGCGGGTCTCGTCGCTGATGCGGTCCTTGCCGCCGCGGCGGCCGCTCAGCACGTACGAGACCGCCGCCGACGAGACGCCCGCCCGCTCGGCCACATCCCGAGCCGTTGGGACACCCGCACGTTGCGACATGCATGTCACGCTCCCTTCGTCGTTATTGGTCAGGTATCCCGTGGCCCTGGAACCCCGTAAGTTTCAGATTAACCGAAAGTATATAGGGACGATCCAGCGTCTGTCAATGGCAACGGGCGCTTGGTGACAGTCAGTCAGACGCCCCATGCAGCGGTATGAGACGCCAGGAATACTACCGACCCTGAGAGGTTACTCTCAGGGTCGGTACTCTACTGCTCCCCTGTATCACTTATGGCTGGTCACCCAGCCAACGTTCCTCAGCCCCGGACGGAACCTGGTACAAGTGGTTGGTGGAAGCCTCCTCTACCTGGCCGGCGGCCCAGTGGGTAAAGGGGACGTCGGGCCAGGTCGGAGCAGGCCGTCCGACCAGCGGGCCTCGCCCCAACACCCGGTTGATGATGGTGACAAACTCCGCCCGGGAGGTCGCCCGGTTGGGCTGGAAGGTACCGTCGGGGTACCCTTCGATGTAGCCGGCCTGGCGGACGGCGCTGATGAATGCCTGAGCCCAGTGTCCGCCCGTGTCGGGAAACCCATTTTCCGACCGGGGCGGCAACTCCTTGAGCCGGGCCACCACGCTGGCGATTTCCGCCCGGGTAATCGCCGCATCCGGCCGGAACAGGCCGTCCGGATATCCGACCATGAGTCCCGCCCGGGTCACGGCGGCCACGTATCCGGACGCCCAGTGCCCCGCTGCCAGGTCGGGGTAGACCGGCCCGGTGGGACTGGTGACATTCAACTCCAGAATCCGGGCCAGAATCGTCGCCACTTCGGCACGGCTGATGGAGCGCTCGGGCCGGAAGGTCACGTCAGGGTAACCTAGAATATAGCGCCGGTGCGACGAAGGGGTGGTGCCGATTCCGCTGCCGCCTGTGCCCCCGCTACCCCCGCCGGTTCCGCCGCCCCCGCTGCCCGTGGTGGCCTGAGGCTTGAGGCTCACGTCGTACCGGACTACACTCTGCCCCACGTGGATGATGCCGGTGCGGACGAAGCTGTCCTCTCCAGCCGCGGCCGGCACGCTGCGGCCCTCCGCACGGCTGTCGTACCGCTCATATCCCGCCTTGTCGGCCACGATGTAGTAGTCACCGTCAGCAAAAACCATCCAGCCATAGGCGCCCGCGTCATCGGTCGCCTGGGGCACCGCGTTGGCGGCCGGGGGGAATCCCGGCAGCGGCGGCAGGTCAACCCGGGTATCCGGCGTGCGACCCCTGGCCCGGTTCAGGGCCGTATCGGCCCAGAACAGGTCCATCTGTACCCCCGGAACCGGCCGGCCCGTCACGCTATCCCGCACAACTCCGTAGGGGTCGATCAGCGGTGCCTGCAGAGCCAGCACGCCATCCTCCCCCACCGTGAAGGTCAGCCTGGTTCCGGCCAGCCGGTCATAACCCGGCACATGGACCCGGAACAGCATCTGGTAGCTGCCCGGCGCCAGTTGCGAGATCTCGAACCGGCCATCGGGGTACACCCGTACGACCGCATTCACCGGTTCACCGGCGGCACTCTGCACCACCGCCTGCACTTCCGTCCCCTGCGGGAGCACCCGGCCCGCCGCCCGGTACCCGCCGCTTGGCAGGTCCCGGACCATGACCTGGCCGCCCACCTTACGGGTGGCCGCAATCTCCTCGCCCCTGCCGCTCAACTGGCCGATGACGGCCTCCTGCTCCGAGGTGACCATCACGGTCTGGCCGCCCACCTGCAGCGGTGCAGCCACCCGCACACGGTACACCCAATTGCCCTGCGGCACCGGAATCCGGTAGGTGCCATCGGCTCCGGTCGTCACCTCAGACCGGAAGTCGATCGTGCCGTCCTTGTCAAAGTCCTCCTCAACCACGACCCTGGCCCCGGCGACCGGCTTGCCGGTCGCCGCATCGACCACAACGCCCGTAATGGACGACGGGTAGAACGTTATGGACAGGGTGACCCTGGCAAACAGGCCCTCGTCCGGCCGGCTGACAGTAACGGTGACGGTCTCCTGGCGGGATACAATGCCGGCCAGAATTGGCGCCCGCAGGGTGACCACCGCTTTGCCGTCCTGATCTGTCTGGCTCTCGGACTGGCTGAGGCTGCCGGCCGAGGTACTGAAGGTGACTTTCACGCCGCTGACGGGCGTGCCGTCCTGCAGGGTGAGCTTTGCCCGCAGTTCGGCGGTGGAGCGGCCGTCACCCACAATCTGGCCGGGGCTGGCCGTCAGGCTCAGGCGGGCCCGGCTGACCAGCGTGATATCTACCCGTACGGTAGTGCCGGCACTGACGGTGACCGGCTGGCTGGCCGGATACTGGGGGATAGGCACCCGCACCGTATACTCCCCCGCCGGGACCCCGGCGAAGGTATAGTTCCCGGCGGTATCGGCCGTGGTGGTGGCCACCACCTGCCCGGCACCGTTTACCAGTTCCACTCTGACTCCCGCCGCCGCCACGCCCGCATCGGTCTTGACTGTGCCTTCGATGTTCCCGGTGGCCGGTGCGGCAGGTGCAGACTGGACCTGCTGGGGCTGCAGGGTCAGGTGGAATTGCACGATGGTCTGGCCCACGTGGATGATTCCGCTCTGGACGTAGCTGTCCTCGCCCGGTTGCGCCGGCACATCCCGCCCCTCGTCCCGGCTGTCGTAGGTCTGGTATCCGGCCTTTTCGGCCCTGATGTAGTAGTCCCCGTCGGCAAAGACCATCCAGGCGTAGTTGCCCCCGGCATCCGTCACCTGTGGGTTGGCGTTCTGGTTAGGGGCAAACCCGGGCAGGGCCGGCAGGTTCACCAGCGTGTCCGGGGTCCGCCCCTGGCCCACGTTCAGGGGGGTGTCGGCCCAGTAGAGCTTCATGTTTACCCCTGTTATCGGCTGGCCCGTCTGGCTGTCCGTCACCTTGCCGTATGGGTCGATCAGTGCCGATTGCAGGCCCAGTTCGCCGTTGGTGTTGACGGTGACGTTGATCTTGGTAGCTGCCAGTTGCTGGCCGCCGGCCTCCAGCCGGAAGAGGATCTGGTATTCGCCCTGCGGCAGATCATCTACTTCGTAGGTGCCGTCAGCGTTGACGGTCACCGTCTTGTCGATGGGGTTCCCGTGGCTGTCCTGGAGATTTGCCTGCACGGTCGAGCCACCCAGGACCTGATCGGGCCGCTCCAGGTTGGTGCCGGTGTTGTCCACCACCAGGACCTGGCCGCCGGCCTTGCGGGTGGCCGCGAATTCTTCACCAAGCCCTGACAGCTTGCCCACCGGCACCGGATGGGTGGACTCGATCATGACGGTCTGACCCCGCACCGTCTGCGGGAGTTTGACCTTTGGGCGATAGGTCCAGTTGCCCCGCGGCACGTAGATCTGGTAACGGCCGTCCGGCCCGGTGGTCACTTTGGCGCTGAAATCGACAACGCCGTCGCCGTTGAAGTCTTCCGCCAGTTCCACTGTGGCCCCGGCGCTGGGCTGGCCGGTTCCGGAGTCCACGATCACGCCATTGATGGATGACGGCAGGAAGGAGATTGCAATGGTGCTGTTGGCGAACAGTTGCCGTTGCACGTCACTGACGCTGGCGGTGACCGTCTCGTAGCGGGGGGTGACGCCGGCCAGGTTGGGGGCGGTGAGGCTGATTGCCGCATAGCCATCGCTATTGGTGGTAGCCTCGGCGGCCTCCAGGGTACCGGCCGTGGCGCTGAAGGCAACGGTCACGCCGCCCATGGGGGTGCCGTCCCGCAGGGTGACCCTGGCGGTCAGGCGGCTGGTGGAGGTGCCGTCGCCGATCACAGCCTCCGGCGCGGCCGACAGGGCGATCACGCCCTGGCCGAGCTTCAGGTCGAGGGTGGCGGTCGAGTCGGCAGGCACTGCCACCATTCCGCTGGTCGGGTAGTTGGCATCAAGGGCGCTCACGGTGTAGGTCGTGGCGGGGACATTCAGGAACTGGTACCGCCCCTCTGCATCGGTGGCAGTGGAGGCAACCAGGGTTCCCTGGCCGTCCCGGAGTTCCACGGTCACACCCACTGCGTTGGCTCCCTGCGCATCGGTCACCGTGCCGGTCACGTTGCCCAGGGGCCGGTATGTGAAGGTGACCGGCGGTGCAGTCGGGGTCTGCCCGTTGTAGGTGCCGGTCACCTTCACCGTATTGGGACCCACATCTACCTGGCCGCTGGTGAGCGGCACACTCCACGTACCGTCGATGCCCACCGTAACGGAGGGGAGTTCCCGGCCGTTCACTTCCACGGTTACCGTGGCGCCGGGGGTGAAGATGCCGGTCACCGCCGGCGGCAACGTGTAGGTCCGGCCGTCCACCGGTGCGGTCAAGGTCAGGTCAGCGGCCGGGGCCAGAACGTCGAAGCTGTTGCTGGTGGCACCGGTGAGCCCGGTGGCGCCGACGGTCAGCGTGTAGCCGCTTCCCGCCTTGTTGATGCTCAGGTCGGAGAAGGTAGCCACGCCGCCACTGGCGGTAACGGTGGCCGTCCCGCCCAGGGTACCGCTGCCGGGGTTGCTCCCGATCGCCACGGTAATGTCCCCGGAGAAGCTGGTGTCCAGGTTATCGTTGGCATCCACCACTCGCACCACCACGTTGCTCATGGTGGCACCTGCTGTGGTGTTACCCGGCTGCGTGAAGACGATCAGCTTGGCCGCACTGCCCGCAGTAATATTGAAGCTATTG
>JAKFDK010000081.1:0-64916 GCA_036676195.1 Clostridia bacterium
GCCGGCGGCAAGGGCGGCGGCCTGGTGCCGGCGCCCCACGGCGGCCAGCGCTGCTTCGGCGGCGGTCCGCCGGTCCCGGGCCTGGTCGGCCGCCTCCCGGGCGGCTGTTTCCGCCGCCGCGGCGGCCTGTGCGGCGCTGGCCAGCCCGGTGCTGCGTTCATCGGCTTCCGCCCGGACCTGCTGTGCCGCCGCCTCTTCGGCCGCCAGGCGGCGGGCGCTCTCTACCAGTTCCTGCACCCGGGCCAGCCAGGTGGCGCTGGCAGCCAGGTCGTCTTCCTGCTCCGGCGGCTGGTCCGCCAGGGTGCGTACCCCCTGCTCGTGCCCGGCCAACTCGGCGGTGGCCGCCCGGGCGGCCGTTTCCGCCTGGACGGCAGCCTGCTGGGTCGCGGCCAGCTCCTGCTCACGATCGGTCAGGCGGCGCCCGGCCTCAGCCAGGGCGGCGGCGGCTTCAGTCAGCCGGTCCAGGGCGGCCAGCGCCTGTTGGACCTGCTGGCGCTGCTCCACCGGCACCTCAGCAGCGGTCAGTTCAGCCAGAACCTGGACCTGTCCGGCCTGCAGGCCGGCCGTTTGCCCGGCAGCGGCTTCCACCTGGCTCTGGACCTGATCGGTCAGTTCCCGGCCCTTGACCACCCGGCCGTCCAGGTCCCGCACCCGCTCGGCCAGTTGCTGCACCTCAAGCTCCAGCCGGACGGCCTGCTCCAGTTGGAAGCGGCGCCCGGTCAGCCGCGGTGCCGCCTGTTCCCGGCCGGTGCGGGCCTCCCGGTGGGCGGCGGTGGCCTGTGTGGCTGCATCCCGGGCGATCGTCAGTTCCGCCGCGGCTGCCACCTGCTTTTCACCGGCCGCCGCCGCCCGCCGCTGCGCTTCGGCCTGATCCGCCAGCGGGCCACGGCATGACTCGGCCCGGCCGGCGGCTTCCGCCTCGGCCCGGCGTGCCCGGGCGGCGTCTTCTTGCTGCTGCCAGGCCGCCAGGCTCGCCTGCACTTCGGCCAGTTCCTGCTGCAGGTCCCAGACCTTCTGCCACTCCCGCAGGGCCTGCTCCGCTGCCTGCCAGCGGGTCTGGGCCGCCACCACCGCCCCCGCCGCTGCCGCCAGCCGCCCGGCGGCGGCCGCCACGGCCGCATCGGAGGCATCGCCCAGGCCGATTTGCTCGCCCTCGACCCCTTTCAGCCGCTGGGTCAGCGCTTCCAACTGCAGCTTGAGCCGCTGGTTCAACTGGTCGCCGTAGCGGCTGAGGGCAAAGATGCGCTGCAGCGTCTTGCGGCGGTCGGCATCCTTTAAATGCAGAAACTCGGCAAACTTGCCCTGGGGTAAAACAACGGCCCGGGTGAAGTCCTCGACCGTAAGGCCGAGGATCTCCTGCACCTGCTGGGTGACGTCCCGCTCCTTGTCGGCCAGGACCGTTTCGTTCCCGCCGGTCACCGCCACCAGCCGGGCATGGGCAATGCGCAGGGCACCCTCAACGTCGCGGGCATAGCTGCGCTCCACCCGGTAGCCATGCTCACCCTCGGCGCCGGCCAGGGTGAAGCTGAAGCGTACCCAGAGCTTTTTCTCATCAGTATTGATAATTCCGCCGCGATTATTTTGATCAGCCCGCTCAACCTTGCCGTACAGGGCCAGGGTGATTGCGTCTAATATAGTAGATTTGCCGCTGCCGGTGGGACCGAAGATGCCAAACAGGCCCCCGCTCAGCAGTTGGGTGAAGTCCACCGTCTGGGGCTCCCGGTAGCTGTGCAGGCCGGCAAACTGCAGGGCAATGGGCCTCACTGCTCCACCTCCGCTTCGTCTGCAGCCATGGCCAGTTCCAGGAACAGGCGGGTGAGTTCGGCCGGGGCGGTGCCGCCGCCGCTGCGCTGCCGGTAGAAGCGCTCGAACTGTTCGGCCAGGGTCAGGGCTACCCGCTGCTCGCGGGTAGCGGCCACCTCGGCTTCGGGGTAGACCGGACGGATGTGGATGAAGCCAGGATGCAGCCGCCGCAGGGTCTGGATTTCGTCCAGGGTCAGAGCGGAGGGCACCGTGACCGCCAGGTCGATCCAGGCTGTAGGGTCACGGCCTTCCTCCACCCAGCGCTGTACCTGCGCCACCCCGGCGGTGGCGTGCCAGCGTACCAGCGGGCGGCCGGCCGTGAGGGGAATCTCCTGCACCACCGGCGCGGCGGTATCGGGCAGCAGGTCTACGATGGTGACAGACTTGGCCTGCCCGGCCTCCGAGAAGCTGTAGGCCAGCGGGGAACCGGCGTACCGGGTGGGCACCGGGGCCGAGTGCAGCCGCTGCGGACGGTGCAGGTGCCCCAGGCCCACATACTGGGCGCCGACGGGCATAGCGCCGGCTGCCACCGTGTAGGTGCCGCCCACCTGGATCGGCCGCTCGGATTCGCATTCCTGCCCGCCGGCGACAAACAGGTGGCTGACCGCCAGCCGCACAGTATCGGGCCGGTAGTGCCGGGCCAGGCCGGCGAACAGCCGCCCGACCCGTTCGGAATAGGCCACCTGCAGTTCCGCTTCGTCCAGGGTCTGTTCCAATACCTCGTTGAGCCGGCTCTCCGACGGGTACGGCAGGGCCAGCACCAGGGCGCTGTGGTCGACCCCGGGCACCGCCAGTTCCACCCAGCCTGGTCCGGCGGCCACCCGCTGCACCTGCCCGGCCGCCGCCAGCGTGGACGGGGGCTGGTCGGCCGGGTAGCCGAACAGGGTGACCCCCTGCCGCTGGGCCAGGGACCTGACGGCACAAAGCCGGTCCGGGCTGTCGTGGTTGCCGGCAATGACCACCACCGCCCGCCGGCCGCCATCGCCCAGGCGGTCGAGGGCATCGCAGTACAGTTCTTCCGCCGCCGCCGGCGGGTTGTAGGTGTCAAAGACATCGCCGGCGATCAGCACCAGGTCAACCGACTCCTGCCGGACGATCTGGCACAGCTCGTCCACAAACTGTTCCTTCTCTTGCTGGCGGCTGCGCCCTTCCAGGGTGCGGCCAAAGTGCCAGTCTGCTGTGTGTAAGATGCGCACGGCCGGATGCCCCCTTTTCGTCTGCCCCCGGCGTGTCTGTCGCCGGCGGCGCGCTGGTTCCTCACCAGTGCCACCCGACTTCATTCTTGTCGGAGGAAAGCAAGTAGTAACAATTGAATATTACCCATCATATTGTTCGTGTCAGTATAACAAGGCCCCTGGCTCCCCGGTTGCCGGAACTGTCGCTGGAGGGCAATCTGCACATGAAAGCATTACACGCATATCCGAACTGGTCGCACCGGAAGCGTTTCGCTGCCAGGGTCGCTCTGGCCTACATGTTAGTGGGCGGAATCTGGATCCTTTTTTCGGACCAGTGGTTGCGGGGTCTGACCACTGATCCGCTGTTGCTGTCCCGGTTGCATACTGCCAAGGGCTGGGCCTACATACTGGCCACCGGGCTGGGACTCTACTTCCTGATTCGCCGCCACCTGCTGGTCACCGAACGCGAACTGACCCGGCGCCTGCGCATGGAACGCACCCAGCAGTTGCTGCGGGAAACCGACCGCCGCATCCTGCAGGGGCAGGCGACCGACGCCGTCCTGGACTTGATCTGCACCGAGCTGGCCGCCACCTTTGGCTATACCGTGGCCTGGGTGGGTCTGAAAAAGCGCGATGGGTCCATTGCCGTGCGGGCCCGAGCCGGGGCCGCCGCCGGCTACCTGGAGGAAGTGACGCTCCGCTGGGACGAACCGCTCCCGCAGTGCAGTCCGGCCGGGATGGCCGTCCGTACCGGCCAGCTGCAGGTCTGCCACCTGGGCAAGGAATCCACCGGCGATCCCCGGTGGGTTCACGGCCTGCGCTCGCTGCTGGCCATTCCCCTGTCGGATCAGGACCAGACGCTCGGCACCCTGGTTCTGGGCACCAGCCGGCCGCGCACGTTTGATGCCGATGCCATTGAGCATCTGACCAGCTTCGCCTACCAGGTCATGATTTCGCTGCTCGGCGCCCGCCACCAGGAGCAGATTCGCCTGGCCGTGGCCGCCCTGGAAGCTACCGCCAACGCCGTGGTGATTACCGACCGCAGCGGGCTGGTGCAGTGGGTGAACCCGGCCTTTACCCAGCTCACGGGTTACAGCGCCGGCGAGGTGCACCGGCAGTCCCTGCGCCGGCTCGAGTCCGGCCGTCAGGGGGCGACCTTTTACCGCGAACTGTGGGAAACCATCACCGACGGCCGGGTCTGGAAAGGTCAGATGTATAACCGCCGCAAGGACGGCAGCCTCTACCTGGATGAACAGACCATCACCCCGGTCCGCGACGCCAACGGGGAGATTACCCATTTTGTCGCCATCAAGCAGGACGCCACGGAACGCCAGCAGCAGGAGGAGCAGATTCGCTTCCTGGCCGTCTTTGACCCGCTGACCAGCCTGCCCAACCGGCGGTTGCTGGAACAGAATCTGCAGCGGGTGGTCAGCCAGTCCAGTCCCGACAACCCGGCCGCCCTTTTCCTGATGGACCTGGATAACTTCAAACTGGTCAATGATACCCTGGGCCATTCAGCCGGGGACCAGTTGCTGGTTACCCTGGCGGAACTCCTGGGTACCCGGCTACGCCCGGGCGACCTGCTGGCCCGCCTGAGCGGTGACTCCTTCGGCCTGCTGGTGGAAGGGTACACGCCGGAACAAGCCAGGCGCCTGGCCGAAAAGCTGCACCAGGCGGTGAATGAGCACCGGTTCCGGGTGGGCGACGCCACGTTTGCCCTGGGCATCAGCATCGGCATTTGCCCGGTTGAGGGCACCCTGGATCCGGAGGTGGTCATGTCACAGGCGGACTTTGCCCTGTATTCCGCCAAGGACCTGGGCAAGAACCGGGTGGTACTGTACCAGCCGGAACTCGACCAGGCCAACGGGTTGAAGGAGACCGGCCAGTGGCTGACCCGGATCAAGGACGCCCTGCAGGCCCAACAGTTTGAACTGCATTTCCAGCCGGTGGTCCGGCTGGACGATGAGCAGGCCGAGCATTTTGAGTCTCTGCTGCGGATGCGGGCCGAGGATGGCTCGCTGGTGCCGCCGGGGGCGTTTATTCCCGTTGCCGAGCGCTTTGGGCTGATGCCCCAGATTGACCGCTGGGTGGTGGAAACGGTGCTGGCCGTGCTGCAGGAGCACCCCGACCGGCGCATTTTCGTGAACCTGTCCGGGACGAGCCTGGGCGACGACGCCCTGCTGGAGTTTGTAGAAATGAAGGTGCGGGAGAGCGGCCCGGTGGCCCGGCGGCTGACCTTTGAGATTACCGAAACGGCGGCGGTAACCAACCTGGGCCGGGCCCGGGTGTGGATGGAACGGCTGCGTGAGCAGGGCTGCCGGTTTGCCCTGGATGATTTCGGCGTTGGCAGTTCTTCGTTTGCCTATCTGCGCTCGATCCCCGCCGATTATGTGAAGATCGACGGTTCGTTTGTACGCAACCTGGACAGTGACGCTACTAACCGGGCGATTGTGCAGGCCCTGAGCACGGTGGCGCATACCCTGGGCAAACAGGTGATTGCCGAGTGGGTGGAAACCGCCGCCGTGGCGAAGATTCTGGGCGGGCTGGGCGTGGAATACGGCCAGGGCTACCACTGGGGCAAGCCGGCCCGGGCGCCTCTGCCCGCGGTTCAGGAGCAGCAGCGGTAGTACGGCCCTTCGGCCACTACCGCGCCCTGCCGCAGCAGGCGGTCCAGGTGCTTTTCGAGCATGACCTGCTCGAACAGGCGGTTCATGATTTCCGGATGGGGGTAAGCCCGGTAGATCGGATGCGCGGCCATCAGCCCGTCCAGGGTCTGCGGTTCGGCCAGGGCATCCAGGATCCGGCGGTCGCGCTTGCGCACCACTTCGATAAACCGGTCCAGGGCCTGCGGAATGTCGGCGGTGACAGGTGTGGCCAGGTGCGAGGTGACCACGGTCCGCGGCGCCAGTTCCCTGACCATGCGTACGCTGGCCTCGAACTGGTCGATGTCGGAGCCGGGGTTGCCGTAATGGGGTCCGAAGGGCGTCAGGTCGATGTCGGTGGAAAGCAACGTCCCCGACTCTTCATGGTAGAAGAGCATATGGTCAACGCAGTGTCCGGGGGCATGGATGGCGCGCAGGCGGGTGCGGCCAAACTCCAGGACACTGCCGTCGCGATAGGTGTGGTTGTATGGGCCGGGCTCGTAGCCCGCTTCCCGGGCACAGTAGGTGCCGGCGGCCACCCCCAGCCGCTCAAAGCCGGAGTAGCTCAAAAAGCCGGTCATGGAGTTGCGGGCGGCGACGCCGTATTCGGGAATCCAGATCTGGGCTGCCGGGAACAGGAAGCTGAAGTTGGTATGGTCGCCGTGCAGGTGGGTGAAGAACAGTTGCTCCACCTTGCCGGTTTCGGCCAGGGGGATCAGCTCCGGCCCGGCAGTGGTGTCGATCAGTGCCGTCACTTCGTCCTGAATGAGCAGCGAATTGCCATGCGGGATGGCGTCAAAGCGCGGGTTATGTCCGATGATCAGGTGTAGGTGCGGTGTCAGCGCAACGGTGGGCACGCGGATTCCTCCCTGCGGCAGGTGGTTCTGTTTATAGAGTTACTTCGCTCAGCGAAGGGAGTTCCCTGCCGGTGGGCGCGGCATGGCGGCGGTACCGGGGACCGCCGCCATGCCGCCTGCTTACGGGCGTTTCGGGTCAGTGCCCAATCCGCAACCCCTGTGCGACTAGCGGCGGAATGCCCAACCATCCGCCCGGCTCATCAACCCACCGCACAAGGCCGCGGTTGAGCATTGCCATGATAAGTGGATCATCGGGGTCATATCGCTGTAAGTTTGTGCGACCGGTCAGGATCTTTCGGACCTCACCTGGGTCCTTTACCTTGCCCAGGAGTAGGCGCACCCGGTTTTGCACGTACCATTGCGTGGTAGCTTCAAGGTCTGGCGGTGGAACCAGAAAGCTATGTTTCATCCTGGTGCGCGCCGCCCGCCTCACCGCCATAGCCAGCAGTTCTGCCGCCTCTCCAGGTACCAGTTCACTGATCATGGCTCCATCCGGCGAAATCACTTTGCGCCAAGTCTCAAGACCGCCCGGACCGAACAACAGCGTTGCCACATCCTCCAGCTGCTCCCTGGACCAGTCCTCATGCCGCCAGGAATCGATCTTGGAGATCCGCGACTCATTCCAGACATTCAGTGTCCGCGCAAAGTTCTCGTCCGCATCCACTGCCCGTCTCAGTGCCATTTCCAGCAACTCGTAAGTCGTCCACTCCAGTATGCGGTGACTCTGGGGTGGTACGTGCAGATCCAGCGCATGGACTGTACCCGGAAGCAGCAGAATCTTGGTATCGTACTTGGGGCCGTGACGCTCACGGAGATACTGCCATGTTGAAATCAACCCTCCGATAGCCTTGAGCGTGTTCACCCAGCCCAGTCCTGCCGCCAGTTCTTTGTCCAGTCCATCATACAAAAAATAAGCGGGCATCTGGTCATGAGCCAAAGGCCCGGCGTTGCCCTCCAAAACATGTTTGAACCGTTGCAGCCAGAACTCGTGCCAGGCCTGTTCTGGCAGGTTCTGTTGCATTACCCGCTCCGCCGTCTCCTTATATTTCTGCGGGTGCAGGTGACCATACCCTTCGGCCAAGGCCGACTTCCCGGCTCCATGGCGCCCTGAAATCAGCCAGGTGCGTGGGTGTAAGTAAGACTCAAGCTTACTTTTCAGCACGCTGGGAGGCTGGGCATTGGCACCCGATAAAGCACGAACGGCTACCTCATATACGTTCTCAAGATCCGACCGTACCGTTTCGGCGGCCTTGGCCAAGTCCACCAGCGCCATGGTCAGTTCGTGGTAGACCCCTGTAAACCTTGCGTCGAGCCAGGCGGTGGAGTCGGAGGATTCCAGGGCGCTCAGCCGCGGCACGCTGACAGCGTAGAAGGAACGACTCTCGTAATGCCTGGTCCAGCCACGGACTCGGCTCCCGGACGGTGCCAGGGCATTCACCGCCAGCACTGGCGGGGGAACCCTGGGTCGGCGCTGCCGTCGGAATAGATCGGTCAGGCGATCCAGGAAGCGCTCATGCTCGGAGCCATCCTGGCCAAATACGCAGATAACAGTTGCTGCGCCACTCAGCAGGGCGCGGGTACCACTCCAGGCCAGTGACAGAAAACCCGGCGGCATGTCCACAAGGATGAAATCATAGGCCATGCCCCTGACCGGTGCCATGAGGCGGTCGATCCGACCAGTGGTAAATCCGCGCCCAATCAGGCGGACAACCTCGGGGGGCCGCCCCAGTGGCAGAATGTCGAACAGGCCGTTTGCCTGCAGCAATGGAGGCAGTTCATTTAGTGGATGCAGGTGCCGTGCCTCTGCCGATAACAGATACTCGGCGGCACCCTTCTGTTTCTCCAGGAGGGAAGCCACCGGATGGGTCACGGCAGGGCTCGTAACGTCAAGGTCTATAACCAGCACCCGTTTGTCCCATCGGGCCAGGTCAGCAGCCACCTGCAAGATGGCCCCCGTCCGTCCCAGGCCGCCGCGGGCGGCAACAAACGGAATCACCACGTTCTTCATATTCACACCTGATTACGAGGATTTCGGAGTGAGGCCCAGAATCTGGTCAGCCAGACGTTCGTAGTCTTGCAAGACGTTAGGGACCCGATGGGGCCGCTCGTTTTCCAACACCCAACGGTCAATTCGCTTCAGTTCGTCGTGATACTCAACAGTCAGGCATTTGTCTGGCACCCAGGGGTGCTTTGCAACCGTGTCTGCCGCCGTCAATCCAGAGCGCCGTTCGCTCTCCCTATGGATCAGCGTCTTAACCCAGAACAGCTCCGGGCTATGGCGCCCCTGTGGAATGCGCTGTCGATATTGGTCAAGTAGCGCCATCCCCTCCAGGTTCTGGCTGTTGTCGTAGTAGAACGCACAGATGACGTCGGCGTATTTAAAGAGCAGGCTGCCCCCGATGTCCGCGATGCCTGTGCGGGAATCGATCAGGATAAGCTCTACCTCTGGCAAAGCCTCTTCCAGGTGCGTAAACAATTGGTCCAATGGGTTGGCTGGAAGTCGTTCAATGTGTTCGATGGACGCATAGGCCAACTTCTCCGCGTATAGAGAATCCACACGCCCGGCAGGAAGTATATGTATCCGTCCATTTCCCCCAACTTCCAGGGAAACCTTTTGGAGGTACTCGTTCCCTAAACGATACTTTCGATTTTCCGCATCTAAAGCGGAAAGGACAGGACGTTCTACCAGGTAGTCGACCACGCCCTTCTGGGGCATTTCGGATGGCCAGAGGGTAATTGCCGCCAGGCCGGGCGCCTCCAGATCAAAGTCGACCAACGCTACCTGCTTACCGCGGTTTGCCAGTACCCATGCCGTTAAGAGCAGCCCGGTGGTCCGCCCTACTCCACCCTTATAGGAGTAAAAGACCACACGCTTCGCCCGCCCCGGGGATGCCGTTTTTAGTTGACCAGGTTCCAGCCAGTGCCGCAAGTGGGGCGGCGGCATGCACTTCAACTCATCCGCACCGGGGCAAAATAACTGCTTGAGATAATAATCCTCGTCAATGGCACTGGACGTGAGAAAATAGATAGAATCAGGATCAAACGGCCGGGCCACCCCATCAAATCTCCGCCCTGCGCGCATGAACTCGTCCCGCTTCTCCCAGAAGCGGCGTGCACAATCCTCCGGCCCTTCTTCTGGCCCCATTTCTACATAAAGACCCAGCAACCCCATGCTGTCCCGAATCAATCGGTATCGTAACCTAAGGGCGTCCAGTACAGCGTCGATTTCCGTTTCAGTCAGCAGTTCTCGCTGAAACCGCTCCAATTCGGCCATTATAGCATTAACTCCCCCATGACGGTATTAAGGAAATCGTCCACCGTGTCAAAGAACTCCTTGGCCTGGTCTGGGTCCTGAATCCATGCTGTCTGGTAGCGGCGCCGCACACGCCAATCCGTAAACAGTATCTTATTGCTGTTAGCAAAATACCAGTTGATGGCTGTGTTCGGGGCGAATTCTCTCAAGGCTTTCATTAGCACACGAAGGTCGTGGGTTTTGTAACTGTTTCTGGGCTCGGGCGTACAGCCTCGCGGGGTCACAGGCTGGCCGCACTCAGAATTGGGACAAGTGACGTTCCCAACACAGTAGGGACAGGGCACCAGTGTTTTACAGCGTGAACACTTGACCTCATGACTCTGAGGTTCGGAAAACTCGTCAAATGTGTTCTTTCCCTTGGCCTTCATCAGGGCGGCCTTTAATAGCATCTCCACCGTGTATCCGGCCAAATAGCAGGCGGCCGACAAGTCTGCCGCCGTTGCATCCTTAATATTCCGTAGTTTTCGAGCTGAGGTGAGCCGCGCCAGGGCAGCGTTTCTCCAATCGGTTACAGACATTCTCTCATCGTCTTCCACAAATGCTTCACCATCCTATGCGGTGATCGACCGTGCTATTTGAACACAATAAGAAAATTCTTCGCTGCACCGATCACATACTCCTGTAAATGCTTACGCACTGGATGGCGGCACGATCCTGACGCCCATGACCCCAAAAGGGCAGGGGGGAAGCGCCGCCGCGCTCCCCCTGCCGACCGCAACCGGGGCGGTGGCCTCAGCCTCCCCCGCCCCGGTTGAACGGTGGTATGCCAGTTCCTCCCCCCACCGCCTCCGTAAACACCAGGCAGGTGGTACAGGTATCGCCGTGCTGGTGGCAGAACCGGACCGGGTTTTCCCAGCAGGCCACCGCCGTGGGTGTCCGGTTGGGACAACTGGAGCAGACTTCCGGCGGGAGTTGCTTGATCTCCCAGCAGGGACTGACGGGGCGGCCGGACGGGGCCTGGTGGCGTAAATTCCGAAAGGCGTTTGCCAACGCCTCCACTACCTGCGGATCAAACTGGGTGCCGCCGGCGGCCAGCATTTCAGCGAGTGCCCGGCTGAAGGGCAGCCCGCTGCGGTAGGTCCGGCCGGTGGTCTTGGCATCGAACACATCGGCCACCGCGAGGATCCGGGCCCCCAGGGGAATGTCTTCCCTGCTCAGGCCGCGGGGAAAGCCCCGCCCGTCCCAGCGCTCATGGTGAGCTGCCACCATAGCGGCCAGCGGCGCACTGTCCTGAACGGGCGCCACCAACTGCGCCCCCACCTCGGCGTGGTTTTTCACCTGTTCGTACTCGGCGGCCGTCATCCGGGTCGATTTAAACATCAGCCCCGAGGGGAGGGTGATCATGCCCACGTCGTGCAGAAAAGCCGCCAGGGCCACATCCTCCACCTGCGCGGGGCTCAGGCCGAGTTCCCGGGCGATCAGCCGGCTGTAACGGGCCAGGCGGTCGGAATGCCCCAGGCTCTGCTGGGTCAGGCCGTCGATGGCATAGACCAGGCTGCACAGGGCGGCCAGGTAGCTGGGACCGGCCTGCCGGGCGAGCTCCTCCTGGGCGACCAGGTGCCCGATCCGATTGCCCAGGGTCCACAGCACCGCCCGGCGGTACTCGTTCCACTCCGGCGGGGCGGGCAAAAACAGGTAGAGGCCGCCGGCCGGCATGTCCCGGACCAGGGCCGGAACTGCCACCACCGTGTGGACGGCGCCCCCCGGTGGCTGCCACTGGGATTCGGTCAGGGTATGGGTGCGGTTCTCCCCATGGGCGAGGCGGAATGCTTCCCACCACTCACGGCCCTGCCCGCAGGCGGCCAGGCACTCCCAGGCGCCGGCACTGCCGGAAACAGCCACCATGGCCGCATCGATGGCGCCAAAGGGCATGGTGCCCAGCCGGAGGAGCAGATCGGCGGTAGACTCGGGCCGGAAAACCGCATCCAGAGCGGTCTGGCAGCTACGAATCAGGCCGGACAGCCGCGCCTGCTCGTGCTGGGCACTGACCAGGGCATGGGCCATCCGCAGCACGTGAGCGCCGGTCCGGGCCCACCGGGCCAGTTCTTCAGACTGGGCCGGGGAAAGTGTGGAATGCCGCCGCCCACCCGGCAGACGGTAGCGGATCACCGCCCAGGGAGTCACCGGCACATCCAGCCAGGGGTCCTCCCGGCTTCCCCACACCCGGGGCCGGAACTGGTCGTCGGCGGGCCGTTCCAGGGTCAGGGGCACGACCTCCGCCACCTCTTCCCGATCAAAACCGGCCCCGGCGGTGGCAGGCGCGCTCCGGCTGGCCCGGAGATGGACGGCACGTCCCTCCCGGTCCAGCCAGTACACGTATAATCCCTGATGGTGCACGAACGGATCGACCTGAGCCGCCACGCTGGAGGCGAGCACCTCCTCACTGGTACAGTCGGCCGGTGTGAGGGTCAGTGCCGGGTGCCGGGGAGCACGGGAACCACGGAAGAACCAGCTCATGCCGCACCGCCTCGGGACGGTCGGGTGCAGCCAGTCCGCCATACCGGGGCTTTGTACATCGATTATTACCCCCTGGGCCGATCCATTGTTTCTATATACTACAGAATAATTTTCCTTCACTGACTTGGGGGTGTCAATAAAAATCTTGGCCGCCAGGCACATCCACTGGAGCTGCCATACCTGACCGGCCGGGCTGATTACCTGCCGCCTGATCCGACCGTGGGCGGCGGCCTGATGGCCTGGTTATCCCCGCTTTACCCGCGGCGCGGCATCAACCTGCGTGACCGCGTCCAGCCCCTGCCCGACGACGGGAGTGTACCGTCGCTCCCCGGCTGGCGCTGGCTGCATACGCCAGGTCACACAGCCGGGCACGGCGATTTTGACCGCCTGGCCAGGCCCGAACATGGGCGTTACGTGCTCAGCCGGGCGGCCGGCAACACCCCGGCCATCAGCAGACCCAGGCGGTCCACATCCGCCGCCTCCGCCGGCAGCACATCCATGATTCTGCCCTCGTATATCACGGCGATGCGGTCGCAGAGGGCGAGGATTTCCTCCAGATCCTCGGCGATCAGCAGTACCCCGGCGCCGCGGGCCCGGGCCTGCAGCAGAACCTGGTGCACATACTCAATAGCCCCTACATCGAGGCCGCGGGTCGGGTAGGCGGCCACCAGCACGGCCGGCTGGCGGGCCGTCTCCCGTGCCAGCACCACCTTCTGAATGTTGCCCCCGGACAGGCTGCCGGTGGCCGTTTCCAGCGAGGGAGTCCTGACAGCGAATGCCTGCACCAGTTCGGCACAGCGCTCCCGGATCACCCCGAACCGCAAGAACCCCCGCCGGCTCAGCGGCGGCCGGGGGTGGTCACGCAAAATCAGGTTCTCCCACACCGAAAAGGTGGGAATCGTCCCCACCGTCAGGCGGTCCTCCGGCACGTAGCCCAGGCCGGCAGCCATGATCCGGGCCGGTGAGCGGTGGGTGATCCGGCGCTGCTGCAGCCAGATCTCGCCCTGGCTGGTGCGCCGCAGTCCGGCAGTCACCTCGGCCAGCTCCTTCTGCCCGTTGCCGGAAACCCCGGCCAGGCCAAGGATTTCACCGGCGCAGAGCTGCAGGCCCGACTGGGCCATGCCCTTGAGCACAGCAACCAGGTCGGCTGCTTCCTGGGGGGTGAGCACGGCAGTGGGCTCGTCGAGCACCAGCAGGTCGGCGCCGCGATACAGGGCTTTGAGGATCTCCACCCGTTGCTGCTGCCCCACGCTGAGCTGCCACACGTACGCCCCGGGGTTGACGTTCAGGCCGTACTGCCGGGAGAGGCGGACGATGCGCTTGGCCGCTGCATCCAGGTCCAGCAGCACCCCCCGGCGGGAAGGCAGGCCCAGCACCACGTTTTCAACCACGGTGAGGCTGGGCACCAGCATGAAGTGCTGATGTACCATACCAATCCCCAGTCCGATGGCGTCGAGCGGCGAGTTCAGGCTGACAGCACGGCCGTTGATCAGGATCTCCCCGGCGTCAGGCCGGTACATCCCGTAGAGCACCTTCATCAGGGTACTCTTGCCAGCCCCGTTTTCCCCCAGCAGGGCCAGGATTTCACCGGCGCGCACGTCGATGGTGACCTGATCGTTGGCCAGGACACCGGGGAAGCGTTTGACAATGCCGGTCATCTGAAGCCGCTCAATGCGCGGTGCTGTCTGCATGGCTGCGCCCACTTTCCCCGTTCAGTTCTTGGGGAGCTCCACCTTGAGCTTGCCGCTGGTAATGTCCTGCCTGGCCTTTTCCAGGGCTTGCTTGGCTTCGGCCGTAAGGCGGGACTCCAGCTTGGGGTTCACCTTCAGTTCCAGGGTGCCGTCAGCAAACGACAGGGTCAGGTGCTCCCCGCCCAGCTTGCCCTGGGCCCGCAGGTCGATCATTTTCTGCACGACCTTCTGCCAGTTGTAGACCTGGGCCGCCAGCACCGTGTCCGGGGCCAGGCCGGCCTGGTCCATGTCGGTGGACACCCACATAGCTCCCGGACGGGCGGCCACCGCCCGCACCGCCCCCACCGACTGCTGGGCGGAGCCGGTCAGGATATCGGCCCCTGCGTCCATGTGTACCTTGGCCACCTCGCCCGCCTGGACCAGGTCACCGAAGGAGCCGGTAGCCAGGGCCACAGCCGCCCCGGCAACGGTCCCGGCCAGCATCTGGCCCTCGCCGCCGATATTCAGAATACCGGTGCGAAAGGAGGCGACAATGCCCGTTCCGACCAGCAGCATGGGCGTGGCGCGCACCAGGGTCTCCGTAAGGCCGTAGCGCCCGCTCACCGGCCCGGTGAACATGGCCAGATAGGCCTTGGCCGGGTTCACCCCGGTCAGGCCCAACAGGATCGCCCCCACCAGCAGACCAGCCGCCAGCGCTCCGACCAGAACGAGGATCTGTACGCCCACTGCAGCCACGCGCTGCTTCATCGTCTGCATACTCCCTTTGCTCAAGCCTGGCATTGCCGGCGGGCGAGTTCCGTGTTTGATCCGGTCGTAAAAATGAACCGTGATTGTACAAGAGGCATAATCTCTTTTTAATGCAGAATTCGTATTCCTGTCAATAGTGTATGACCAGACCCAATACCCAAAAAACACCTTGCCACCCCGGCGCCGACGGTGTAAAGTGTAGTTGAAAATCTACTATCTGACTGTAAGGGGATGGGGCGGGCAGTGAGCCGCGAAACCACTTTCACACTGAACGGGCAGCCGGTCACGGTGGACCACCCCGAAGAAGCCACCTTGCTGGAAGTCCTGCGGGACCGGCTGGGCCTGACAGGGACCAAGAACGGCTGCGATGAGGGCCAGTGTGGCTCGTGCACGGTGATCATGGACGGGCGGGTGGCCCGCGCTTGCCTGATCAAGATGCCGCGGGTATCCGGGACGGCGGTCACTACCGTGGAGGGCCTGGATGCGGCCGAGCAGCAGGTGATGGTGCGGGCCTTCGGCGAAACCGGCGCCGTCCAGTGCGGCTTTTGCACGCCGGGGATCGTAATGGCCACCAAGGTTCTGCTCGACCATAACCCGCAGCCCACCCGGGAAGAGGCTGCTGCCGCCATTCAGGGCAACGTCTGCCGCTGTACCGGCTATACCAAGATTCTGGACGGGATTGATCGGGCCAGTGCGCTGCGGCGCGGTGAGGAACCCCGGCCCTACCGGCCCCAGGCGGGGCCGCTGGGGCTGGTGGGCGCTCCCCTGGTGCGGCCCGATGCCGCGGACAAGGTCCTGGGCGGCGCCAAATACGCCGGCGACATGACGGCGCCGGGGATGCTGACCGGGGCTGTGCTGCGCAGCCGTTATCCCCGCGCCCGCGTCCTGGCCATTGACACGGCCCGGGCCAAGGCCCTGCCGGGAGTCGAGGCCGTGCTGACCGCCGCCGACATTCCGGGGCGGCGCTTTCACGGCCTGATCGACCATGACTGGCCCGTACTGGTGGCGGTAGGCGAGGAGACCCGCTATGTGGGCGATGCCGTGGCGCTGGTGGTGGCCGCTGACCCGCGCACCGCCAACCAGGCGCTGGACGCCATTACCGTGGAGTACGAGGTGCTGGCGCCACTGACCAGCCCGACCGCCGCCCTGGCCGAAGGCGCCCCACAACTGCACCCCCATGCCCCCGGCAACCTGCTGGCCGAGCACCGCATTGACCGCGGCGACACCCAGTCTGCCCTGGCCCGCTGTGCCCACACCGTGACGCACACCTACACCACCCCCTTTATTGAACATGCCTTTCTGGAGCCGGAAGCCGCCCTGGCGGTTCCCGCCGACGGCGGACTGACGGTGTACTGCTCGGACCAGAGTGTGTTCCACTCCCGCGACGCCATTGCCGCCATGCTGAACCTGCCGCCGGAAAAGGTGCGGGTGCTGTCGCAGATGATGGGCGGCGGCTTTGGCGGCAAGGAAGACCTGAACTGCCAGCATTACGCGGCGCTGCTGGCCTGGCACACCCGGCGCCCGGTGCGGATTACCCTGACCCGCAAGGAAAGCCTGCTGGTTCACCCCAAGCGCCACGCCTTCGAGGTGACGATGACCACCGGGTGCGATGCCGAGGGGCGGCTGCTGGCCCTGGAGGCGGAGATCATCGGCGATTCCGGCGCCTATGCGTCGGTGGGTACGGCGGTGATGCAGCGGGGATGCGTGCACGCCAGCGGGCCGTATGCCATTGAAAACGTGAAGGTGCGGGCCCGGGGGGTCTATACGAATAACGTTCCCGCCGGCGCCTTCCGGGGGTTCGGCGTGAACCAGGTCGCCTTTGCCTGCGAGACCAATCTGGACCTGCTGGCGGAAAAGGTGGGCATCAGCCCGTGGGAGATCCGCTGGCGCAACGCCGTGGACGCGGGCATGCCGGTTTCCACCGGCCAGATCATGCCCAAAGGCACCGGTTTCCGGGATACCCTGCTGGCCGTGCGCGCCATTTATGAGCAGCACCCCCGGGCCGGCATTGCCTGCGCCATCAAGAATACGGGCATTGGCTGCGGCCTGCCCGATGCCGGCCGGGTCCGCCTGCAGGTGAATGGCGGCCGGATCACCATTTTCTGCGGCGGCGTCTGCATGGGCCAGGGGCTGGAGTCGGCCCTGCGCCAGATTACCGCCCAGTGCCTGGGCCTGCCGGTGGACCGCTTCGACGTGGTGCTGGCCGATACGGACACCTGTCCGGATTCGGGCGTGACCACAGCCTCGCGCATGACGGTGTTCGGCGGCGAGGCGGCCCGCCTGGCGGCCAGGAAGTTACTGTCCACGGCGCTGGCCCTGGGCAAGCCCCTGCCGATGGCTCTGGCCGACCTGGAGGGGCAGAGCTTTTTGGGCGAGTTCCTGCCGGTGACCGACCCGCTGACCAGTGACAAGCCGAACCCGACCACCCATGTGAACTACGGCTTTGCCACCCAGGTGGTCTGCCTGGATGAGCGCGGCAAGGTGGAGCGGGTCGTGGCCGCCCACGATGTGGGCAAGGCCATTAACCGCATGAACCTGGAAGGGCAGATTGAGGGCGCCGTGGCCATGGGCCTGGGCTACGCCTTTACCGAGGAGTACGCCCTGGAAGGGGGCTACCCCCTGAACACCACCTTTGTCAGCCTGGGACTGTGGCGGGCCAGGGAGATGCCCCAGGTGGATGTGATTCTGATTGAAAAGGGGATGGATTCCCCGGCCTTCGGCGCCAAGGGCATCGGCGAGATTGCCAGCATCCCGACCGCACCGGCCGCCGCCGCCGCTTACCGCCGCCTGGACGGACGGCTGCGGCTGTCGCTGCCCCTGGCGGACACAGCCTATCGCCGGCCGCGTCGGCCCGTTGCCCGTTAGCGCCACCCCCGCGCCCGCGGCCAAAAATCCGGGCTTGAAAAAGGAGTCATCGGGTCGGATGGCAAACAGGTAACCACGGGGTGACTCTATGCTGGGTGCACGCATTCGCCAGTTTCGGCTGGAAAAGAACCTGAGCCTGCAGGAAATGGCCGATCGCACGGCCTTGAGCGTGAGCTTTCTGAGTCAGGTGGAGCGGGACGTCACCGAGCCCTCCATTACTTCGCTGCGGCGGATTGCGTCTGCCCTGGAGTTGCCGCTGTTCAACTTCCTGGGCGAGGGAATCGGCCCCCAGCAGGTGATCCGGCGCGGCGAGGGGCGCCGCCTGGAGTTGCCTGCATCCGGCCTGCGCTACGAGTTCCTGATTCCGGCCGACTTTGCCACCCGGAAGATGGAAGTGTTCATCACCCACCTGGCCCCTGGCTGCGCCAGCGGCGACCATCCGGCCACCCATCCGGGGGACGAATTCCTGTATGTACTGGGCGGCACCTGCGCCCTACAGGTCGGCGACGAGCACCTGGTGCTGGAAGAGGGCGACAGCATTTACTTCTACGCCTCGATCCCCCACCATATCCGCAACTCCGGGGAGCGGGAACTGAAGCTGCTGGCCGCCGTGACACCGCCCGCCTTTTAGTCTGCTGTCGAGCAGCGCTTGCCTTGTGGTTCGCGCCGGAGCGCCACCCGTTCAGGGTGGCGCTCCTTGTTTATGCGCTTGCAACCTGGCACTCAAATGGGCGGAACGACACTGAACTACCCGAAGCGGCGCTGCGGCTATTTACAGGCAACAATTTTTTGTATAACGCCCTGGCTCGGCGGACACAATAGGGAAGCCCGGTGCTTACACACCGGGCAGGGCGGCCTCCGTTGTAGGCTTTGACTTGCGGAGAGGGATTGCCCTCTCCCTACAAGCTAAGGGAGAGGAGTTTTAGCAAGAGGGTCGAGAGAAGGAGCCAAAAGACCGCTTCTCCCAACTTGCTCATGCTTCCACCCCCTTCCATTCCACTCGGCGCCGCCTTACCTGTATATACGGAAGGACCCGCGAAAAGGTTCGCGGGTCCTTCTCTGTCTTGCATAAGGCCCCGGCTCTGCGGTCACAATAGAGAAGCCCGGTGCTTACACACCGGGCAGGGCGGCCGCCGTTGTAGGCTTTGACTTGCGGAGAGGGATTACCCTCTCCCTACAAGTTAAGGGAGAGGAGTTTCAGCAAGAGGGTCAGGATCATCAGCCAAAAGACTGCTTCTCCCAACTTGCTCATGCTTCCACCCCCTTCCATTCCACTCGGCGCCGCCTTACCTGTATATACGGAAGGACCCGCGAAAAGGTTCGCGGGTCTTTCCTCTTTATGGGCCAGGGCGGTCCCCCCGCCTACTGCCCCTTGCGCAGCACCTGTCCGGGGCGGGCGCCGGTGTGGCGGCCGTCGCGCACCACAAACTGGCCGTTTACCAGCACGTGGGGAATGCCAGTGGCATACTGGCGCGGCTCCATATACGTGGCCGGATCGCCCACGGTGGCGGGGTCGAACACAGTCAGGTCGGCCCGCAGCCCTTCCCGCACCAGGCCCCGGTCCCGCAGGCCCAGGCGCTGGGCCGGGGCAGAGGTCATGTGGCGCACCGCTTCGGGCAGCGTAAGCAGGTTCTCGTCGCGGCAGTACTTGCCCAGTACCCGGGCGAAGGCGCCGTGGCTGCGGGGGTGCGGCTTGGAGCCCAGCAGCAGCCCGTCGGTGCAGACCATCTGAACCGGGTGCGCCAGGGCCTGGCGAATGCACTCCTCGCTGGCAATGAAGTCGATCATGCCCACGGCGCCGCCCTCTTCCAGCAGCAGGTTGAAGGCAGCCCCGGCCGGGTCCTCGCCCCGGCCGCGGGCGGCGGCAATCTCCACCAGATGCTTGCCCTCCACCCAGCGGTTGGCGGCGGTCTGCACCGATGTAATGAAGATGCCGTCCCAGCCGGCGCAGCGGGCCAGGTTGTCCCAGCCGCCCGCCTCCGGGGGCAATCCGCTGGCGATCTCGTGCTGGATGCGTCGGCGCAGAGCAGGCTTCTGCAGCCGCTCCAGCATCGGCCCGGCCCCCCCCTCCACCGCCCACGGCGGCAAGATGGCCGAAAGGATGGTGCTACCGGCAGTATAGGGGTACTGGTCAAAACAGACGTCGATGCCCCGGTCGCGGGCCCGCTCCAGCTTCTCCAGGGCCAGGGGCATTTTGTGCCAGTTCTGGCGGCCCACGGCCTTGAAGTGGCTGATCAGCAGCTTGACTCCGGCCTGTTCGGCAATGGCCAGGGTCTCGTCAATGGCCTCCAGCCAGTAGTCGGCCTCGTTGCGCATGTGGATGACCATCAGGCCGTCGTGGCAGGCCACCACCCTGTATTGCTCCACCAGTTCGGCGGTGTCGGCGAAGACGCAGGGCAGGTAGATGAGTCCGATGGACATGCCGAAGGCGCCGGCGGCCATGCACTCGCCGATTAATCCCTTCATTATATTCATCTCGCTGGCGGTGGGCGCCCGGTTCTCCAGCCCCAGCACCCACTGGCGGATGTTGCCCTGGGGCACCAGGGCGGCCAAGTTCAGCCCCGGCCGGGCCGCCGCCACCGCCTGCAGGTAATCGTCAAACGTCTCCCAGGACCAGTCCAGGCTGGGGTCGCCGTCGAGCCCGGCAATGTAGCGGCGCCAGCCGGCAGCATGCTCCCGCCGGACGGGGGCGGCGCCGATGCCGTCCTGGCCCAGCAGGTCGGTGGTGATGCCCTGGCGTACCTTGGCCTCCAGGGCCGGATCGGCCAGGACCATCAGGTCGGAGTGGGTGTGGGTGTCAATAAATCCGGGGCTGACCACCAGGCCGGAAACGTCGGTCACCGGGCCGTCGGCCCCATCCAGGCTGGGCGCCACGGCGGCGATGGTATCGCCCCGGATGCCCACGTCGGCCCGGAGCCACGGGTTGCCGGTGCCATCCACCACCCGGCCGCCGCGCAGGATGCAGTCAAAGGTCACGGCAATACCTCCAGCCTGCTCAGAGCCTGCGCCAGGGCCTGATAGCCGGCGGCGGCACCATAGAGCTGGTCCAGCGCCAGGAATTCGTCTACAATATGCGCTTCCGCCTCGCGGCCCGGCCCGTAACCCACGGTGGGAATGCCCAGCACCCCGGCGGCGCCGGAGCCGTTGGTGCAAAAGCTGTACTTGCTGAGTTGCGGGTTCTGCCCTGCCGCCACCAGAGCGGCCCGGGCTGCCTGGGCCAGGGGGCTGTCCGGCCGGGTTTTCCAGGCCGGGGCAAAGGCGCGGTGGGTAAATTCGGCCCCGGTATAGGTGCGCACCGGGGTTTCGGCCAGCCGCGCGTCGGCGGCGATGCCGAGTCGCTCGGCCAGGTCCGCCACCTGATCCACCACCCCTTCGGCGGTGTCCTGCACCAGCAGGCGGCGGTCAAAGGTGGCCCGGCAGCCGGAAGGCACCACCGACAGGCCGGGGTACGGGTGGGATTTAACATCGGTCACTTCCAGAATGGCCGGGCCGAGCAGTTCGTCGGTTGGCAGCGGCAGGTCGCTTTCCACGGCGCTGATCAGGCGGGCCATGGCCTTGACGGCGTTCACGCCCAGGTCGGGCCGCGAGGAGTGGGCCGGGCGGCCCCGGGTTTCCACAATGATTTCGGCCCGGCCGCGCTGGCCGATGTTCAGGTTCAGTTCGCTGGCTTCCATAATGACCACGGCGGCGGGCTGCCGGCGGCGGCAGACATGGACCAGGGCCGGCCCCTCGGCCGGTTCTTCACAGACGCTGCAGCACACGTAAACGGTGCCCAGGTCGCCCGGGTCCCGGGCCCACTGGCCCACCCCCCAGATGGCGGCGGCGGCGGCCCCTTTCATGTCGGATGCGCCGCGACCGTACAGGCGGCCGTTTACCACCGCCCCGCCCAGCGGGTCGTGCTGCCACTGGTGGGCGTCCCACGGCACCGTGTCCAGGTGGGCGTCGAACAGCACCGAACCGCGGCCACGGCCGCGGATGACGCCGACCACGTTGCCCCAGTCGTCCACATGCACCTCGTGGTAGCCCAGGGCGTGCATGCCCTGCTGCACGGCCCGGGCGACCTCGCCCTCCCGGCCGGTCAGGCTGGGCGTGCGCACCAGCCGCTGGGCCAGGGCCAGAACCTCCTGCTGCTGTGCCGGTCCCATCATGCTCCCGCCCCCTGGGTGAATTCTGCCGGCAAGGCCGCCGCCAGGGCCTGCAGGTCTGGCGCTACCTTGTGCGGGGCGCCGGCGGCGTCGATGGCGTTCTTTACGTCCTTCAGGCCGGTGCCGGTGATCATGGCCACCACCCGCTCCCCGGGGCCGATGATGCCCCGGGTGACGGCCTGGCGCAGCCCGGCGATGCCGGCGGCGGCGGCAGGTTCGGCAAACACGCCGCTGTGGCGGCCGGTGAAGCGCATGGCAGCGCGGATGTCATCGTCGGTGACGATCACGAAGGTGCCGCCGGAGTCGTTGACGGCGCCGGCGGCCTTGACGGCGTTGCGGGGCAGACCCACCGCAATGCCGTCGGCAATGGTGCCCTCGCCCGCCGGCGCCAGCTCACCGGTGCGCCAGTAGCGGGTAATGCCCTGGCTGCCTTCGGCCTGTACGGCCAGCAGCCTGGGCAGCTTTTTGATCCAGCCCAGCCGGTGCAGGTCGGTAAAGCCCTTGTAGATTCCGGCGATGGTGCAGCCGTCGCCCACCGACACGACCAGCCAGTCGGGTGCGTCCCAGCCCAGTTGCTGGGCGATTTCCAGCCCGGCCGTTTTCTTCCCCTCAACCAGGTAGGGGTTAACGGCGCAGTTGCGGTTGTACCAGCCGTAACGGGGGGCCGCCTCCTGGCAGAGCTGGTAGGCTTCCTGGTAGCTGCCCTGCACGCTGAACACATGGGCGCCGAACATGAGGAGCTGGGCGATCTTGCCCTGGGCGGCGTAATGGGGCACAAAGATCACTGCCGGCAGCCCCACGGTGGCGCAGTGGCCGGCCAGAGAGGAAGCGGCGTTGCCGGTGGAGGAACATGCCACCACCGGCGCCCCGGCCTCCAGGGCCTTGGCCACCCCTATGGCGGAGGCACGGTCTTTCAGAGAGCCGGTGGGGTTGCCGCCTTCGTCCTTGAGCCAGACCTCCCGCAGCCCCAGGGCTTCGGCCAGGCGGCGGGCGGGCAGCAGCGGGGTGCCGCCAGTGCGCAGGGGCGGGCGGGTGGTCGCCGGGTCCACCGGCAGCAGGGGCGCAAACCGCCACAGGCTGGAGTCGGCGGAGCGCTCCACGTCGGCGGGCCGCCAGCGGGCCGCCATGGCGTCGTAGTCGTAGACCACATCGAGGATGCCCCGGATGCCACAGGCGGGGCAGGTGGTGGCGGTGGGCACCGCCGGATAGGTGGTGCCGCACTCCACGCACTGCAGGTGCCGGACAAACTCCATACCGCTTCGGACCTCCTTGCCGCTACGGGAATACCGCTATGGGACCGGGTTTCGGGTGGCCTGCCGGCCCCAGCCGGCGGCGTCGCCGGTGGGTTTGCCTTCGCCGGCCACCAGGCGGCCGCGGGCCAGCACGTACCGGGCCAGCCCCTGCACTTCCATACCCTCGTACAGGCAGTGGTCCACCCGGGAATGCTGGGTGCAGGCCGACAGGGCCCGCCGGGGGGCCGGGTCCCACACCACCAGGTCGGCGTCAGCCCCGATCTGCACCGTTCCCTTCTGCGGGTACAGGCCGAAGATGCGGGCCGCCCGGGTAGACGTACGGGCCACAAATTCGGACGGCCTCCAGGCGCCGGCGGCCACGCCGTGGGTCCAGAGCAGGGCCAGCCGCTCCTCAATGCCGGGGGCGCCATTGGGCATGCAGGTAAAATCCTCCCGGCCGCGGTCCTTGTGGCCATGCAGATGCCATGGGCAGTGGTCGGTGGCCACCAGGTCCAGGGTGCCTTCCGCCAGGCCGTCCCACAGGGCCCGGCGGTCGGACTCGGGCCGCAGGGGCGGCGACAGCACGTAGGGCGCCGCTGCGAACCCGGGCTGCTGGTATTCACGGTCGGTCAGCATCAGGTGCGGCACGCAGGCCTCGGCCCACACCGGCCGTCCGGCCAGGCGGGCAGCCCGGATCGGGGCCAGGGCCGCGGCGCAGGTCACGTGGACAATATACACCGGCGCTGCGGCCATTTCCGCCAAAGCCAGCGCCCGCACGGTGGCCTCGGCTTCGGTCAGGGGCGGCCGGGCGGCGCCGTGCCGGCCTGGCTGCAGGCGGCCGGCCGCCCTGGCTTCGGCCTGCAGCACCTCGATGACCTCGCCGTTTTCGGCATGTACCAGGGTAAGGGCACCGCTGCCCGCCGCCGCCCGCATGATGCGGAATGCCTCGCCGTCGTTCACCATGATCCGGCCCTTGTAGGCCAGGTAGATCTTCACCGAAGGCACCCCCGCCGCCACCACGGCGGGCAATTCGGCCAGGACCTCGGCCCGCGGGTCGATGATGCCCATGTGAAAGCTGTAGTCGATGCAGGCCTTACCGGCAGCCCGCTCCTGCCACTGGGCCAGCGCCGTCTGCAGGCCGGCGCCGCGCTCCTGGGTGATCATGTCCAGCACACAGGTGGTGCCGCCGGCGGCGGCGGCCGCTGTGCCGGAGTACCAGTCATCGGCGGTGGTGATCTCGCCTGCCGGCATTTCGAGATGGGTGTGCGGGTCGATGCCGCCGGGCATGACCAGGCAGCCGCCGGCATCCAACACATGGTCACCGGGCTGCGGGGGAACCTGCCCCACCGCTGTGATGTGGCCGCCCGCAACCCGTACGTCGGCGGAGAAGCTGGCGGCGGCGGTAACCACGGTGCCGCCGCGAATAACTGATTCCATGGCTCTCCCCCTCTGCCGCTGCTGCCGTCAGAACCGCTCCCAGGTGGCCCGGGCCACCGGCAGCGCCGCCCTGGCGACGGCAGCTTCATCGATCCCGGGCAGTTGCCGGTCACGCAGTACCACCTGACCATCCACCAGCACCGTATGCGCCTGGGCGGCGCTCAAACCAAACTGCAGGTGCCAGGGCAGGTTGCCGCCGTCCAGCGGCGTGGGCGGGTAATAGTCCCAGAGCACGATGTCCGCCAGGGCGGCAGGCTCCAGGCGCCCCACCGGGGTGCCCCAGATGCGCGTGGCCAGGCGGGCGTTGCCGTGCAGCAGCACGCGGGCGAACTCGCCCACCCCGGCTCCGGGTGTGCCGGTCATATGGGCATGCAGCGCCGCCGCCGTGCGCAGGGTCTCCAGCATGTCCCACAGGTAGCCGTCGGTGCCCAGCGCCACCGGCACCCCGTGCGCCTGCATGCGCAGGGCCCGGGCCCAGCCGACGGCGTTGCCCAGGTTGGAGTGGGGCTGGTGGCTGACGGTCGTTTGCGTTTGCGCCAGCAGGCCCATCTCGTGCTCGTCGATATGCACGCAGTGGCCGAGGATGGTGTCCGCCCCGAGGATGCCCTGGTCCAGCAGCCGTTCCACCACCTTCTCGCCATGGTGGACTCGGCTGTGGGCGCCGTCTTCCGGCCCCTCGGCGCAGTGGATGTGCAGCCCGCAGCCCGCGGCCCGGGCCGCAGCGCCGGCGCGGGCCAGGGTCTCGTTGCCGACGGTAAAGGAGGCGTGCAGGCCGAACTTGGCCGCCAGCCGCCCGCCCCGGCCGCCGCCCACCCGCTCCAGGAAGCGGACGTTTTCCGCCTCCCCGGCCCGCGCCGGTTCGGGGCCGTCGCGGTCGGAGACCTCGTAACACAGGCAGGCCCGCAGCCCCAGGGTGTCCATGGCTTCGGCGATGCGGTCCAGGGAACCGGCGACAGCACTCGGGCTGGCGTGGTGGTCCACCACGGTGGTGCAGCCGGCCCGCAGGGCAGCGATGCCGCCCAGCAGGGCGCTGTAATAGACGCCCTGGGCGTCCAGGGCTTTATCGAGCCGCCACCACAGGCGCTCCAGCACCTGGCGGAAGGTCTGCGGGGGCGGGTCCTTCAGGGCCAGGCCACGGGCAAAGGTGCCATAAAAGTGGCCGTGGGCGTTGATCAGCCCGGGGGTGATCAGGCGGCCCCCGGCCTGTAGGACCGTCACTCCGGGGTGCTGCGCCTGCAGGGCGGCGAAATCCCCCACCTGCCGGATACGGTTCGCCGCCAGCAGCACGCCGCCCCCGGAGAGGATGGTATCGTGGCTGTCCATGGTGACCACGGTTCCGGGACCGATGAGCAGGGAGGGCAGACCCGTCATGGCTCACACCTCCGGGGTGCCGGGCGCCGGCAGCATGGTGACCACGTCGCGGGGGCGGAAGGTGAGGGCGCCGGTGGGGCAGGCGGACACGCACAGTCCGCACTCAAAACAGGGGTCGGCGGACAGGGCGGGCAACTGTTTGGGCGGGGCGACAATGGCGTCGTAAAAGCAGACCTGGCCGCAGATGGTGCATTTGATGCACTTGTCCGGGGCCAGTTCCGGGGTTTCTTCTTTTTCCAGCACCACCCGCTGACCATGGCCGTACTTGCGGATGTAGGCACCGGTGACCGCGGCCACGCTGCTGTAACCGTGGCTGCTGAGCCACTGGTCCATTTCGGCGGCGATCTGGCCGTATACCGCCGGGCCGTGCACCAGGGCATGGCTGCAGACCTGCACGGCGCTGGCGCCGACCATGAGCATTTCGATGGCGTCGCGGGCAGAGGACACGCCGCCGCAGGCGATGACCGGGCGGGCGACCCGGCGGGCGACTTCAAACACGAAGCGCTGCGCCATGGGCCGGATGGACGCCCCGGACAGGTAGCCGATGCCGAGGGGTGCCCCCAGGGCGGCGCCGCCGGTTTCCACATCCAGCGCCAGGGTCGGCCCGAAACTGCCCACGCAGGTGAAGGCGTCGGCGTAAGGCTCCAGTTCCGCCGCCAGGTCGGCCAGGTCCTCACCCAGGTGCGGGCTGAGCTTGACGATCACCGGGAGCCGCACCGCCGCCCGCAGGGCCTGCGCCGTGGGCAGCGCCTGCTCCCGCGGCGTTTCGTGCAGGCACAGTTCGATGGCGTCGGCGCCCAGTTCCTGTAACTGCGGGCCGAGCCGGCGCACCTCGTCCGGGCTGTAGCCCACCGAGGCGATCAGGGGCAGCCCGTGCGCCCGGGCCGCTGCCCGGGCCAGGGGAAATTCGTGATCGACCCAGTCCCGGAAGGGCCGCGCCGAACCATGCTGGCGGTGAATGAAGGTGTCGCGGGTGACTCGGGCCAGGCTGGGCTCGGTGGGCACCTGCGGGCGCAGGCTGAGGGTGCGGCTGACCAGCCCGCCGGCCCCGCCGGCGGCGGCAGCGGCGATTTCCGCCCCGCCGTCCACGTTGGGTCCGGCGCCGGGGAGGATCGGGTTCTTGAAGGTGAGCCCCGGCAGGTGCACGCTCAGGTCGGCCATGGCAACTCCTCCCCCTTTCTACCGCTTCAGGCGCCGCAGATACAGCCCCTGCACCTGCGACAGGTTCTCGTACCCATGCTGGTCGAGCCACAGGTCCACGCCCCTGGCCAGCTTGGCGTAGTAGTCCTGGCCGCGGTACAGGATGATGGTGCAGACCTCCACCAGGGCGGCGCCGGCCATGAAAAACTCGATCACGTCTTTGGCGGCGGTGATGCCGCCGATGCCGATGACGGGCTTTTGCACCCGCCGGGCCACCTCGAAGACGCAGCGCAGGGCCAGGGGTTTGAGCGGGCCGCCGGAGAGCCAGCCATAGCCATGGGTGCTGCCCAGAACCGGCTGCACCTGTTCAATGTCAATCATGAGGGCCGGTCCGTAGCTGTTAATACAGGCAAAGGCGTCCACATAGGGTTCCAGGGCCGCCGCCAGTTCGCCCAGGTCGCCCTTGTGCGGCGAGAGCTTGGCGATAATCGGCACCTTCACCGCCGCCCGCAGGGCGCGGGCATTCTCCACCACCAGCCGCGGGGCCACGTAGTGGATGGTGAACTCAATGGCGTCCACCCCCTTGGCTTCCACCAGCGGGCCAAGGGTACGCAGTTCGTCCGGAGTGTAGCCAATGGAGGCGATGAAGGGGATGCCCTGCCCCCGGGCCGCCGCCAGCCCGATGTCGTATTCGTGTTCGAGCCACTGCTCCAGGGTCAGTTCGGTCCAGAGTTCGTGGTTGAGCATGCCGGTCTGGCCGAATTTGGCCATGTCCGGCCGCGGCACTTCGGCCGCCTTGAGGGCCACCGTTTTGGCCAGCAGGCCGCCGGCGCCGCCCGCAGCCGCCCGCCGGAGCTGCTCGCCGTTGCCGACGTTGGGGCCGGCGGCGGGCAGGATCGGATTCCGGAATCGCAGGCCCAGTAGATCCACCCCAAGATTGGCCAATCGGGTGCCCTCCCCTGCCCGTCGTGGTACTCTCATCATAAATTTTCAGTTATACTGGAGATTGTTGAGTGCATTACGACTTGCCTTTTTATTTCTCCTGCCATAGTTTCTTGTCAAGGTGAAAATTTTAAGTGTAACTGTGAGAGACGAATCACCTACCACCTCTCAGTATACCGGTGCACAAGGAGGAAAGAACGCTATTTTCGGCGTATTGCCATCTGTTGTTCTTTCGTGCAATTAAGGCCCGGGAACTATAACACCAACAACAGGAGTGAATTTCGTGAGAGAAGGGGCCCTGTTCGGACCGACCTTTGCCGAAATGCTGCACCCTGCCACCATTGCGCCACCGGTCCGGGAGCGGGCGCTGGCGGCCCGCCACCGGGATCCCCTGGACCCCATCAACCTGTTCCAGATTTCCTGGCGGGACCTGGAGACGGACGCCATCCGCTACGAGGTGCTGCCGCCGGAACTGACGGGCGTGGCCGCGCCCATTGTGGTGCTGTACGGCCGCGACTTTCCCACCGGGGCGCACAAGGTGGGCGCCGCCTATTCGGTGCTGGCGGAAATGATGCTGACCGACCAGGTGGACCCGGCTGTGCATACGGTGGTCTGGCCCTCTACCGGCAATTATGGCATTGGCGGCGCCTGGGTGGGCGGCCGCATGGGCACCCGCTCGATTGTGGTGCTGCCGGCAGGCATGAGCCGGGAACGGTTTGAGCGGATTGAGTCTTACGGGGCGACGGTGATCAAGACCCCCGGGTCGGAGTCGAACGTGAAGGAGATTTACGATAAGACGTGGGAGTTGCGCCAGGACTCGAACATCCGCATTCTGAACCAGTTCGAGCAGATGGGCAATTACCGCTTTCACTACGCCGTGACCGGCAATACCGGCGTGGAGCTGGCGGCGGAACTGCAGGCCCGGGGCATCGGTCAGGGCCGGATTGCCGCTTACTGCTCGGCCATGGGTTCGGCCGGGACCATTGCCGCCGGTGACCGGCTGAAGCAGGTGTGGCCGGAATGCCGGATTGTGGGGCTGGAGCCGGTGCAATGCCCCACCCTGTTCAACAACGGCTACGGCAGCCACGATATTCAGGGCATTGGCGACAAGCATGTGACCTGGATTCATAACGTACTGAATCTGGATGCGATCATGTGTGTGGATGACCTGGCCTGCAAGCTGGGGCTGCAATTGCTGACCGAGCCGGCGGGCTGGGACCTGCTGGTGCGGCGCGGGGTGGCACCGGCGCTGGCGGAGAAGCTGGGCGGCCTCTTCGGCATTTCCGGTGTGTGCAATGTGCTGGGCGCGATCAAAACAGCCAGGCACTATGGCTTTGGCCCGGATGATGTGGTGCTGACGGTGTGCACCGATGCCATTGACCGCTACCGCTCGGTGATGGCGGAACTGACTGCTGCCCGCGGCCCGCTGGACCGGACCGCGGCTGAGGTCCGCCTTGCCGCTATCTTCCATGCCGCCGGCACCGACTGGATCAAGGATGGCACCCCGGACCAGCGCCGCCAGTGGCATAACCTGAAGTATTACACCTGGGTGGAGCAGCAGGGGAAGTCGGTGGCTGAGCTGGACGCCCAGCTTTCGCCGCTGTGGTGGCGGGAGCACCAGCAGTTGGTGGCGGAGATCGACCGCGGCATTGCGGCGGCCCGGCGAGTGTAGGCGGGGGCGGGCGGCTTCCCCCCTGGAGGTGGTGCATGTTGACGGAACCTGGCCTTGCTATTGCCGCCCGACGATTTGTTGAGCCTTCCGGCGGTAGGCACGGCTTGCCGACTCCAGGTAGGTGATCGGCGGCTCGAGCCCGTCCAGGTTGCGCAGCGGGAGTAACCCCACCACTTTCCGACGCATGGATGCCAAGGACAGGTCCTCGGGGTGGACTACAGTGAGACTGACTCCTCGTGTCACACTGATCCCGATCTTGATGTAGTCACGGCCTTGCTGCGTCCAGGCTTCCGCCTCCTTTGTGTACCGGGCGGTCGGGCCATACTCTTGTCCTGCCATGTTCCCCCTAATCGTCCATTTTTGCCCACTCTTCTGCAGGATCTGTTGGGCAAAAACGGATGTTTCGGCCTGGTCACGGCGGAAATAATACCCCCTTGGTTTCAAGGTTAAATCGTCCACTTTTGCCCAGCGCTCGGCATCCGAGGGGTGGCAATAGTGGATGATTCTGCCCTTTGGTGCCCCCGGGGCAGATCTCAACCGCCGCCTGGTCACTCCTGATCCCGGATACCCCCTGCTGGGCGAGGTAACTCGGATACCATCTGTAAGAAACGCCGGAGGGGATTATGCTGCTGACGATACCAGGCTTCGGGGTCAATCAGCCTGAGCCGCCGGGCATAATCGGAGTTGGGCACTCCAGCCGGGAGACAGTATAACTCATCTGATGGCGAGACTCGCACAATGTGCTCAAGCAGATCCGGAGACTCGCCCTGTTCCAAGCTAATCAGGATATCAAGAAGACCGGTACGCTCCTCTACCGCTGCCTCGATACCGAACAATGCCGCGAGGCCGGGAGCCTCCAGGTCCAAATCCACACACAGAACCGACCGGCCACGGCGAGCCAATACGTGGGCTGTATAGGCAAGTGCCGTGGATCGTCCCACACCGCCGCGCAGCGAATAGAAGGTGGCAACGATCGGCTTTTCCAGGTCTGTATCTAAATCATATGCAAAGAGGATGGGTTGATTGGGCACAGGGCGAGCCAGGGCCTCAGGCCACAGCGGGAGATCCTCAATCTCCACGTCGAGAGGGAGATTGCCGGCCCATTCCATCTCTTCTGGCGTGAGCAAATCCACCCATTGCAGGACCTCGTTCTCTAAACCAGTTAACGCCAACCCCCTGCGTGTGGAGACGGTCATCCCCTCAAACCCCGCGGAAATAATAGCGACACGCCAACCGCGATAAGGATCAGCCTGCACACGAATCCCGTTTTCCTCGACCGGCAAACCTGCCTGCGCCATGTTTCGGGCAATGCGGTCCCTTATCTCCAAGCGTTCCACCTATGAACGCCTCCCTGCAGTCCGACGAATTCTCGTTTGTATGTACCCAGCCATACTTAGACCGGCTTGATACAACCCCTGGAAATCGGCTGTCATAGGCAGGGTTGTTTCATAGCGCAGGCCGGTATTCCACTCTTCCACAAACCACTTCTTTTCAGCCGCCAGGTCATGCATTTTGAAGCCTGCAGCTTCCTACAGCCCAGTAAGATTGTGTGCATAGAACAGGCTCCTTTGCAGGGATTCGATTACCCGTGGTGATCGAATCAGGGTGGAATTTCCGTATATCCTTACCTCTTTCCTTCAAAAATGTAACTTGGCCAAACTATTCCACAAACAGCCGGATCTGACCGCCAAAACGGAAAGGCGCCCCCGGCGGGGCGCCTTTGCGTTACTTCCCTTCGAGCCGGTCGCAGTAGGCGTGCATCGCCGCCCGCATGAACTGGGCCATACCTGGATTGACCTTTTCGTAGTATGCGGTGAACCGCTCGTCACCCACGTACAGGTCGCCAAGCCCCCGGTAGACCTCGGTCGAGCAGGTGTAGAAGCGGTCGTTGATGTGCTGGTGATGCCGGCCGATCCACTCCTGCACCTCCGGATCAGCGGGGTCCCGGTCCATCCGGGCGGCGATTCCCTGTTGAATCTCACCACCTTCGGCCTGGATGGCTGCCCAGTCTTCCTTGGTATACTTCTTGGTCCGCTCAACCGACTGCTGAAACTCCCTGCTGTGGCCCCAGCGCTGCCGCGCCTCCTCCTCGTACTGGCTGTGATCGAATCCGTTGAACAGGTCTTTCTCGTCCATCTGAATTCCCCTTTCCATGGCATCAAGCGTCTGGTCTACCGACTGGATCAACCGGCTGAGCCGCTCCTGCCGCTCCAGCAGGAGCTGTTTGTGCTCCAGCAGTGCCTGTCTGCGGTCAAAGCCCGGGCGGTCGATGATCGCCTTGATCTCGTGCAGGCCAAACCCCAGTTCCCGGAAGAACATGACTTGCTGCAACCGCTCCAGATCCTGCGGCGAGTAGAGCCGGTAGCCGGTGGCGGTCACCTGTGCCGGCTTCAGCAGGCCAATTTCGTCGTAATGGTGCAGGGTGCGGATGCTGACCCCGGCCAACTCGGCCACGACCTTGACCGTGTACGCCACGATGACCACCTCCATGGTCCCACCTTAAACCATCACGTAACGTGAGGGTCAAGAGGCAGATGAAAAAAGCCGGCGGCCGGCAGGGATTTGGGGAACAACTTGCCGACCCCCCTGACCTGCTATGTCGGGCGCAGTACAGGGCTGACCATGGCACGCCTGGAGGCCACAGCCAGTGCCCTGGCAGCGGGCACGGCAGCAGGCACGCCAGCGGGCACGCCAGCGGGCGCAGGGCGCACGGGGGTTCCGGAGGCTGACGCCGTCCAAGCCGGCAAGCCGGTGCAGGTGGCTGTTCCGCTGCTGGAACCGAAGCTGCTGCTGCCCAGGCTGCATCAGCCGCTGGTGGAACGGTCGCGGCTGCTGGCCCGGCTGGATACCGCACTGGAGCATAAACTGACCGTTCTGACGGCTCCGGCCGGTTTTGGGAAGACCACGCTGGTGCGCCAGTGGATCGCCGGCCGCCGTGCGCGGGGGAACTTGCCGCCGGTTGCCTGGGTGTCCCTGGATGCCGGCGACAACGACCCGGTGCGTTTCTGGCGCTACGTCATCACCGCCTGCCAGGCGTGGCCGGCCGACGGCGCCCGGTCGGCCCTGACCCTGCTGTCTGCGGCCGCACAGCCTCCGTTCGGGCCGTCGCCCGTGGAGACCGTGCTGACCGCATTCCTGAATGCGCTGACCCATGGTGGGCAGGGCGGCATACTGGTCCTGGAAGATTACCATGTCATCAGCGCGCCGGCGGTGCACAAAACGCTGGCCTTCTTCCTGGATCATCTCCCTGCGCCGCTGCACCTGGTGATTCTGTCGCGCCAGGACCCGCCGCTGCCGCTGGCACGGCTGCGCGCCAGGGGTGACCTCTGTGAGGTGCATGGCGCCGACCTGCGCTTTTCGCCAGCCGAGACCCGGGCTTTTCTGCAGCAGACCATGGCGGTGCCTTTGGCCACGCTCTCCCCGGAAACCGCCGACCACCTGGAAACACGCCTGGAGGGCTGGGCCGCCGGGCTGCGCCTGCTGGCCGTCGCGCTGCAGGGGAGCCCGCAGGCGATCGGGCCGTCCCTCGCCACCCTGGCCTGCAGCCACCGGCAGGTATTGGACTACTTTGTGACTGAAGTTCTGGATGCCCAGCCGGAGCCGCTGCAGCACTTCCTCCTGCAAACCAGTTTCCTGGGCCGCCTGACCGGGTCTCTGTGCGATGCGGTGCTGGACAGGCAGGGCAGCGAAATGCTCCTGGACGCCCTGGAGCGGGCGGGCCTTTTCCTGGAGCGCCTGGACGGACCCGAACTCTGGTACCGTTATCACGCCCTCTTTGCCGAAGCCATGAGCGCCGAGGCGCATCGCCGGCTGGGCAGTCCGGCGCTGCAGGCGTTGTCCAGCCGGGCGAGCCGGTGGTATGAACAGCAGGGGATGGTGGCGGAGGCGATTGAAGCGGCCCTGGCTGCCGGGGACATGGTGCGTGCGGCGGGACTGGTTGAGCAGCGGATCGGAAACCAGTTCTTCGGGCGCATGCAAGAGTTTCATACGCTGCGCCGCTGGTTGGAGCAGGTGCCGGCGGCGGTGATGCAGTCGCACCCGGCCCTCTGTTTGGGCTACGCCATCGCAGTGGCGACCGGCAACGCCCCGGAGCCACCCACCCCGGCCGCCATGGCGCTGATGGAGGGGCTGTTGCAAACGGCGGAAGACGGCTGGCGTGCCAGGGGCAACACGGCCAGGCTCGGCGAGGTCTTCGCCTTTCGCGCTCTGGCCGCGCATCGGCTGGAAAAGCAGGCGCAAGCCGTGGCCCTGGCCAGGCAGGCGCTGGTCTGGCTGCCGGAAGAAGAACGGACGTGGCGGGCCATCAGTCTGACCGTTGTCGCCGCAGACGATCTGCAGGAGGGTCGGCTCGACTCGGCCCGCCGGACGCTGCTGGAGGTGCGTGCGCTCTGGGAAGCGGCCGGCAACCGCCATGGCCGGCGCAGTGGCATGGTCCTGCTGGGGGCGGTGTACTTCGGGCAGGGCGAGTTGCACCTGGCCACCGAGCACTGTCGCCAGGCGCTCACCGAGGCCAGGGAAGTCGGGGACGGCGACGACATCGGACCCACCCAGCTTGGCCTGGCCCAGATCCTGTACGAATGGAACGAGTTGGAGGCGGCCGGGCAGGCGGCGCAGGAGGCGTATGATCTGGGCGTGCAGCTTGCGTACCCCCGACTGCAGGTACAGGCTGCGCTGATGCTGGTGCGGGTACAGCATGCGCAGGGGCAGACCCGGCTGGCCCAGCAACGACTGGCGGCCCTCATGGCCCAGGTGCTGCCGCAGCGGGAACCGCAGCTTTACCGGGAAGTGCTGGCCGGCCAGGCCCAACTGCTGCTGGCGCTTGGGGACCGCTCGGCCGCGGCGCGCTGCCTGACGCTCCTGGCCGGTCTTGGGCCGCCCCGCCACGGGCACGCCGAACTGCTCGCAGCCCGCCTGCTGCTCGCCGAGGGCAGGGCGGAGGCAGCTCTGGATACACTCCGGTGCCAACTGGCGGCGGCACAGGCAGCCGGGCGGACCCGCAGTGCGCTGGAGATTCAACTGCTTATGGCCAGGGCGCAGGTTGCCTGCCAGCACGTGCAGGCCGCCAGGGAGTTGCTGCAAACGGTGCTTTCGCTGGTCCATACAGAAGGTTACGTGCGCCTGTTCCTGGACGAAGGTGCAGGCATGGCCGCGCTCCTGCGGAGCACCCTGCCCGGCCTGCGCGAGCGGCCATTGACCTCGTATGTTCGGAATGTTCTGAGCGCCTTTGTCGCCGAGCCCGAGCAGGCGGCGGGTCAGCCATTTCCGTCGGATCTGTCTGGGCTCATCGAGCCCCTGAGTCCGCAGGAGCAGCGCGTGCTGCGCCTGCTGGCCACCGGCCTGTCCAACCCGGAGCTGGCACGGGAGCTGGTCGTTTCCGTTAACACCGTTAAGGCTCACGTTAAGAGCATTTATCGCAAGCTCAATGTAAACAACCGCCGGGAAGCGGCCGAAGCCCTCCGCCACCTTCCGGCCCTGTAACAATCACCCGCGCCATTACCCGGGCGGAGGATGCCGGTTGACCCGGTTGCGCTTTATACTCACACCAACATCTTCCCGACATGATTGGAGTGTGGGTATGGAGAGCAACCGCCGTCCGGCGCGCCAGACGGTCGCCTATCTGCTGGCAACCGTCTTTCTGACCGCCACGGGCATGACGATCGTCGGTCCCGTTCTGCCGTTCATTGTGAAACAGTATGTCAGTAACCCGGATCACCTGGCTCTGGCGATGGGATGGCTGGCCGCTTCCTACGGCATCTGCCAGTTCTGCGCGGCTCCGGGACTGGGCGTGCTCAGTGATCGCTACGGCCGTCGCCCGCTGCTGCTGCTCTGTGTGCTCGGTTCTGCCACCGGCTATGCCGTGTTCGGCCTGGGCGGAGCGCTCTGGGTGCTTTTCCTGGGCCAGGTCATCGATGGCGTGACTGGCGGCAATATCAGCATTCTGTTCGCCTGTGTGGCCGACCTGAGTGAACCGGAAGAGCGTGGCCGGTTGTTTGGCCAGGTCGGTGCCGCCGTGGGGGCGGGCTTTATGGTGGGTCCGGTCATCGGCGGCTTTGCGTCCAAACTGGGCGTGTCAGCGCCCCTGTACCTGACCGCGGTGATCCTTTTGGCCAACGTGCTGTGGGGCTACTTCCACTTCCCGGAAAGTCTCAGGCCGGAGCATCGCCGGGCGCAGATCAGCCTGGCGGAGTTGAATCCGTTCCGGCAACTGCGCCGTGTGGCTGCCATCCCCCGGGTGCGCTGGTTCCTGCTGGCGGGCCTTCTGTACGCCCTCGCCTTTGCCGCCCTCACGTCCACCCTGGCGGTGCTCGTCATGGATCACATGGGTTGGGAGGCCGATGGCATCGGCCTGCTTTTCCTGGTGGTCGGGGCCATGGACATTCTGGTGCAAGGTGTCCTGATCGGACGGTTGCTGCCCGTCTTCGGGGATGCCAGGCTGGCCGTGGTCGGAATGGCCGGCTTGATGGGCGGTTATGCGCTGATCAGTTCCGTTGCCTTCGTGGCCTCCCCGCCCTTGTTGGTGGTCGGCGTGATGCTCTTTGCCTTCAGCACCGGACTGGTGGAACCGGCCCTGGGCAGCCTGGTTTCGCAGGCGGCCGGAACAGGCGAGCAGGGCGTTGTTCAGGGGGGCGGCCAGTCGGTCCAGTCGCTGGCACGCATTCTTGGGCCGCTGTGGGGCGGTGCGCTGTATGCCCGGTTGGGTCATGCGACGCCCTACTGGTCAGGGGTCGTATTGGTTGGCCTGGCCATCCTCGCCACGTTCCGGGCAATGTCAGTCAGCACGGGTTACCGGTTCGGCAGCCCTCGGGCATAGTTCCGACAGCACCAACCTTGCCCGGGGTCCAGCATGCATTGGCGTTGATCACCAGGCCTGCCGCAACCTGGAGCCGCGCATGCCGGCATGGGTAACGGGCCCGTTCGGAGTCAAGATCAGATGGACACCGTTCACAAGTCCAATGGTTTAAAGAGGTAGGACCGATTTACTATTAGAACTTTCAGGACACAGACCCGGGTAAGGGTACGCCATCGCATGCAAATGCCTGTCATTGTGGTATTTTACTTGTATCCGAATTGAAAGGAGTGGTTTAAGTGTCCAGTCAAAAGATTACTCCATTTTTGATGTTCTCTGGCAGGGCAGAAGTGCTGAGGGGACCGTATTACATGCGACCTTTTCACTCAACGGACAAGTGTTTATGTGCATCGATAGTGCCGTTAAGCATGAGTTTACATTTACGCCTGCAATATCATTTTATGTAACATGTGACACTGAGGATGAGATTGATCGGCTCTTTGAGAAGTTATCTCAAGAGGGCGCAGTTTTCATGCCGTTAGCGGCTTACCCATTTAGTCAAAAGTTTGGTTGGGTTGGCGATAAATTTGGCGTTTCATGGCAATTGGATTTGAAAAAGAGCTAAGTGGTCCCCGCCGTAAATCCCCATTGGGTTAGGCGGCCGGGGCGGGATACTTCCCCGGCCGCTTATTGCCGACTCTTCTCGTATTGCTGAATGAACTGATCAACAGAGACCAGGGAAACCGCTTTCCCGATCAGAGGGAGCGGAAGGTCCTCAAGCCGCTTGAAGCGGACACAGCTCTTGCCCATATCCAGTTTCTTTCCGGTTGCGAGATATTCCTCACGAAACGAGTGCTCTGTATCGCGATCACTATAGATCCCCATGAGATAGAGGGACATGTAATTCTTCTGGGAGGCAAGAGCTACGTACCCCAGTGGTTGCCCGTTATAGGTTGTGGGATATCGACTGAGAGGCACGTAGTAACCAATCATCCCGTACTGCATGCCTTCCCGGTATCCATCTGGAAGGTTCTCGAGAATGACTTTGCGAACCGCCGTGAGCGCATTCCGCCTGTCTTCCGGAAGGCTGGCCAGGTATTCGTCGACCGTTTGCGCCTGGCTTTGCATGCTCTTCGCCACCTCTCAGGTTATCAGTCACAGGAGCGGGTGTAGACGATCCACTCCTGGAAGTTCCAGCTATCGGTGAAGTTGAACTCCAACTGGTCCGCCGATGTTGAGTTCGGCGGTACCCGGACCCCAGCCCTCCAGCCCGGCGAAGGTGACATGGCAGCGGAAGCCACGTGCCGCTTCTGGCAGTCCCAGATGCCGACGAAGCTGACCTGTGAGCACCAGTATTCTTCCAGTTTCCTGAGGTAAGCGGCCCGGTCCCGGCGGTATCTCCTCCGCTACCGCCAGGGTGCCTGGGAGGTCCGCCAGCCGGACCGCTCTTTCCGGAGCACGGGCACCGGCCGCTGGACAGGTGAGTGTACCCACAGCATGAACGGGATTTGGCCGGGGTATATACCGTGTGCAACCCCAGGCGTCTGGCGCCTGCAACCATAGCCTGAACGAGATGTTGACCGACAGATCCTGGGCCAGGCAGCCCAGCCGCCGCAGGTGGGCCTTCTGGACTGCGTAGCGATCAAGGTCGCGCATCAGACCAGACCGCTCCGCAACGCCCAGGAACTCTTCCGGACCGGTGATCGCCCCGGTCTCTTCGCTCATGCGCAAAAGCAGTTCGCTGTGTGACACCCGTTTTCGTGCTGGTTGAGGATGGGCATCAAGGAGCAGCCGGTTGTCAGCCATCGCCTGTCGAAGCGCCCTACCGCAAGGGATGCTCGGTTCCTGTACGTAGTGCTCACCCGTGCACTGCACGAACTGGCTGTGTTTTACCTGGGCGAGTTGACGCCGCTGCTGGACCATGTACCGGAGGCGCTGTACCGTCGCCCATTTGTCCTTGTTTCATGCGCCTCTTGCGGGCGATCCGAATAGCATTTCCCGGACAGGGAATCATGACCCCATCGGGCAGCCTGCATCCCAATCCGGCTGAGCAAAGAGGGTCCGTATGCGCATCAGGCAGCTCCGGTTGCTGTTGACCCCCGACGATCTGACCCAGTTCCTGCTGCCCCACCTGCAATCTGACCGGATCACGAATCTTTCCCTGCAGAGCGAGGAGGGCGTTTTTCGGGTTCGTTGTCATTATCGGTTCGGTTTATTGACCCTCCCGGTCGATCTGGCCCTGAGGGTAGCGGAAGTCAGGCCGGAATTGTTGGACCTGGCCGTCTCCATACAAGCCGGGATCCCGCTGGGGCCGGCCCTGCTGCAGGAGGCGCTGGTGGCACTGGTGAAGAAGAGCGGGCTCGACGCCGTTGCCGTTAATAAGTCCCACCTGCTGGTGCGGATGGATAAACTGGTGCGCCACCTGCAAACCTGCTTCCGGCTTGGCTCAGTGGCCTTCACCCGCGAGGGCATTGCCGTGGATGTGGCCGACCTGATGCTACCGCCGTCACTACTGTCGCAGGCGCCGTCGGCGCCGTTACTGTCGCCCCGCTGGCCACGCCGGTCCGGTGCGGATGCCGCCACCGCCGGCCACACAACCTGAACCGGCGACGGCAGCGGCGGCCCGGCAGCGGTGGCAATCGTCAAGATGCTTCGCCCCCGCCCGGGTCGGGGAGTGCAGGGTCGGGCGGGTCGAGGTCCCCCAGCGGGCCGGGCGGCGGCCGGCGGCTCCGGCTTTGCAGTTCACTGGCCACCAGCAGTCTGCTGAGCCTGTCAGGGAAAGCCTCAAAAGACGCTGTACTATTCCTCGTTGCGGCGGAACTTGGACCAGTCGGCCTTGCGCTTTTCCACAAAGGCAGACGTGCCCTCGTGGAACTCCTCGGTCCCCTGCATCAGGGTGAGCAGGGTGGAACCATGGTTCACCGAGGCAAACAACTGGTCGGAATTGTAGTTCAGCGACAGCTTGGCAATGCGGATGGCCTGCGGGCTGCGCTCCAGCAGTTCATCGACCCAGCGCTGCACCTCGGCCTCCAGTTCGCCGTCGGGCACCACCTTGTTGATCCAGCCCATATCGAGGGCTTCCTGGGCCGTGTACTGGCGGCACCAGTACACGATCTCCCGGGCCCGCTTGTCGCCAACCAGCCCGGGCAGGAGCTGGGTGCCCCACCACAGCGGCGTGCTGCCCATTTTCGGCCCGGCCTGGCCAAACTTGGACTCTTCGGTGGCAATGGAAACATCGGACAGCAGGTTCAGTTCGTTGCCGCCGCCGATGCAGTAACCGCGGATGGCGGCGATGACCGGCTTGGGGCAGTTGCGCATGGCAATGGCCAGGCGCATGAGCTTGCGGTGGTGCTCCCGCCCGCGGGAAGGCGTGAAGTTGTTTTCCACCTTCACGTCGCCGCCGGTACAGAACGACTTGCCACCGGCACCGGTGAACACCACGGCGGCCAGGGTATCATCGGCCCCGGCATCTTCAAAGGCAGTGGCCAGTTCGTCCAGGGTCTGGTTCCGGAAGGCGTTGTAGACCCGGGGCCGGTTAATGGTGATCCAGGCGGCATTGCCGCGCTTTTCATAAAGAATATCTTCGAACTGCATAGTTATATTTCTCCTCCTCTGTTTGACTGCGCACCCGCTGTCGGTACCGCTTACTGCGCCTTGAGTTGCTCCAACAACTGCTCCCGCAACTTGAATTTCTGTACCTTGCCACTGGCAGTCAGGGGCAGGTCGGCGACCGTCTCCACCCGGTCAGGAATCTTGTACTTGGCCACCCGATCGGCAAAAAAGGTGACCAGGTCGGCCCGGGTGAGCTGGGTCCCGGCCTGCCGGGGTACGACAAACGCACAGGTCCGTTCGCCCAGGTAGTCGTCCGGATAGCCCACCACATATGCTTGCTGGACGGCGGGGTGGCCGCTGACCAGCGCTTCCATCTCGGTAGCATAAATGTTCTGTCCGCCGCGGATGATCATGTCCTTGATGCGGCCGTTGATGCGTACATAGCCGTGTTCGTCCATAACGGCCAGGTCGCCGGTGTGGAACCACCCGGCCCCATCGATGGCGGCAGCGGTCGCCTCCGGATTATGGTAATAGCCCAGGGTGCGGGTCATACCGCGGATACATAGCTCGCCGGACACCCCGAGGGGCACAATCCGCCCGGTCTGGGGTTCGATCACCTTGGTCTCCATGCCCCGCACCGGCGGCCCCACCGAGCCACAGGAAACCTCCAGGGCGTCCTCGGGCCGGGTACAGTGAATGCCGCCGCACTCAGTCGAGCCGTAGGTCTGAAAGAACTGCGCCCCGAAGGCATCGCAAAACTGTTTGGCCACCAGGTAGGGTACCGGCGATCCGGCACACCACAGGCCACGCACCCGGCTGAGATCATAGCGATGGAAGTTGGGGTGGTCCTTCATGGCAATGAACATGGCCGGTACGCCGATCAGGATGGTGGCTCCGGTCCGCTCCGCTTCCCGCAGGGCGTATTCGGGCTCCCACTGGCCCAGATATACGGCGGTCAGGCGGAAGAGCACGGCGGCGTTCTGGGAATGGTGGCAACCAATCGAGTGGGTCAGCGGCGACATGACCACCATCACATCATCGTGGCGGGCACCCCATGCCTCGCAGTTGAGCAAGGCCGCGCCCGCCCGGTGATTATGGGTCATCATGGCGCCCTTGGGGGCGCCGGTGGTGCCGGAGGTGTAGCCGATCTCCAGCAGGTCGTCGGCCTCGACCGGATGCTCCCGCAGGTACACCCGGTGCAGGTAATCATCCGGATATTTCACCTGCCAGTCGGTGGCCAGCAGGCGATTCAGGGCGACCACCCCGGCGGTGCGGTCTGCCTCGGTATGCTCGCCCAGCACCAGAATATACTCCAGTTTGGGCAGGTGCGGTCGCAGGGACTGCACCATGGCCACGTAGTCAAAGCCGGTGCCGGCGGGCACCGCCACGGCACGGGCCTCGCTGTGCCCGAGGATGGTCAGGAATTCCTGCTCCCGGTAGCGGACGCTGATCGGGCTCGACACCAGCCCGAGCCGGGCCGCGGCATAGTACATGAAGGTATACTCGGGCACGTCCGGCAGGCACAGGGCGATGCGGTCCCCGTGCACCAGGCCCAGGTCCAGCAGGCCCAGGGCCAGGTTGTCGACCTGGCGGGCCAGTTCGCTGAAGGTCATGTGCCGCTCGCCGTAAATCATCACAGTGCGATCCGGGATCTCCATAGCCGCTGCCTCTACATAGTCGCCAAGAGCGCGGCCCAGGGGGAAGACGTGCCCCTCCCCCTGCCTGTAACTGGGTTTGTGTTGATTGACCAAAGCTTTCCCTCCTGTCCAAACGCCGGGGCCGGGGCCGGGGTCGGGGCCTGCGCCTACGTCTCGCCCAGGTTACGCTGATAGTACCAGCGCATGGAGTGGGCCTCGATCCAGACGAAGGCACGGTTCAGAAGATAGCCCAGCAGCATCAGCATGAGGATACCGGCGTACATTTCCCGCACCCGGAACGATCGTTCACTGTCGAGGATGAAGTACCCGATGCCCGAATTGGCCGCCACCATCTCGGTAATGACGGTCAGAATGAGGGCGATGGCCAGGCTGATGCGCATGCCGGTGACGATGCTGGGGGCGGCCGCCGGCAGGGTGACTTTCCAGATGATCTCGCGGCTGCGCAACCGGAAGGTGCGGGCGGTGTCGATCAGCACCCGCTCCACCCCCTGCACACCGTGGATGGTGTTCACCAGCACCGGGAAGAAACAGGAGAAGGCGATCACGAAAACCTTCATGGTATCCTCAATGCCCAGCAAGAGAATCGCCACCGGGATGATCGCCGGCGGGGGCAACGGCCGCAGCAACTCCACGGTGGGTTCCAGCAGCGCGTACAGCCAGCGGGAACTGCCCATGAACATACCCAGGGCCACACCGGCGACAACGGCCAGGACATAACCGAGCAGAAACCGCCCCATGCTGTCCCAGACCTGCCGTGGCAGTTCGCCGCTCACCATCAGTTCCCACCAGGTCTGCATGACCCGGGAAAAGGGCGGGATATATACCGGGTGGACAAGGCTGAGCCGGGAGGCTGCCTCCCAGATCACGATCAGGAGGATCAGAAAACCCAGGCCGCTGAGTTGTCGGCGCATCCGCATCGAGCCTCACCCCTTGTTGGTCATGGCTGCAGCACTCTGACGCCCGGCGGCACCGACCAGTTCGTATACATGGTGACGCAGGTGCAGGAACCGGGGGTGCTCACGGGTCGTTAACTGGTTCCTGGGGTAAGGCAGATCCACCGGCAGGTCTTCCAGCACCTGTGTGGGACGCCCGCTCAGGGCCAGCACCCGGGTGGAGAGATACACCGCCTCTTCAATGTCGTGGGTCACGAACAGAACGGTGGTGCCGTGCTCCTGCCAGATGCGCAGCACCAGGTCCTGCAGTTCCTGGCGAGTGAAGGCATCTACCGAACTGAAGGGCTCGTCCATGATCAGAATCTGGGGGTCCCGGGCCAGGGCCCGGGCCATGGCCAGCCGCTGCTGCATCCCGCCGGAAAGCTGGGACGGGTAGAGGCGCTCGAATCCGGACAGGCCGACCTCACGCAGGTACCGCCGGGCCCGCTCCTCCCGGTCTGACTTGCTCAGTTCAGACAGGTTCTCCATGCCGAACAGCATGTTGCCCATGACGGTGCGCCAGGGCAAGAGGGACTTGGAGTACTGCTGGAACACCAGGACCATTTCCGCCGGGGGCTCGGTCACCGGACGCCCGGACAGGCTCACCTGCCCGCTGCCGGGCGGCATCAGACCGGTCAGAATCTGGATCAGGGTGCTCTTGCCGCACCCCGAGGGGCCAACCACGCTGACAAACTCCCCGGCTGCTACAGAGAAGGAGACGTCGCCCAGCACAGGCAGGGGCCGACCGGATGCATCCGGATACGCCTTGGCCACATGTTCCGCCGCCAGCAGGGGTGCTGCCGGCTGGGGCCGGGGGGCCCCCTTGGAGGGGGCGCCCACGGCGTGCAGGGAGGGTGTCGTTGGCTGCTTCATATTATGACTTGACCGTTTCCCAGAGCAGGTCGTCGACCTTGATGTCGCCCTTGATCCAGCCGATCTTCTTGCACTGGTCGATCCAGTACTGCACCAGCTTGGGGTCGGGCTTGCTCTTCATCATGGTCAGGTTGATCTTGTCCTTCAGCTCCGGCTTGAGCTTGGCGTACTTCACGGCCATCTCCCGGCCCAGATTCTCATCCTTGGTGACCATGTCGTTGCCCTTGGTGACCGCCCGGGCAAAGGCGGCAGCCACTTCCTTGTTCTTCTCCAGCCATTCCTTCTTGGCCACCAGGGGCGCCACCATGGTCAGCGGGTTCACTTCCGCCAGGTAGTAGCTGATCACCTTGGCGCCCTGGTCCTTGGCCACGGCCACGAAGGGCTCCACCACGGCGGCGGCATCGATCTGTCCCTGGGTCAGCGCAGCCGGCATGTTCGGGAACGGCAGTTCCACAAAGGTAACCTTCTTGGTGTCAGCCCCGCCCTTCTCCAGCCAGTTGAGCACGCCCAGGTGCACAATGTTGTTGCGGGTGTTAACGGCAACCTTCTTGCCTTCCAGGTCCTTGGCCGACTTGATCGGGCTGCTTCCAGCCACCAGCAGGGCCTGCACCGGGTGATCCTTGGTCTCATAGGCCGAATCGACCACGATCATCGGCTTCAGGCCCTGGTCCTGGGCCTGCAGGACCGAGAGGATATTGGAGATGCCGAAGTCGATGGATCCGCCCTCCAGGGCCGGAATGATCTTGGCGCCACCATCCATGACAATCAGTTCAGCCTTGAGGCCTTCTGCTTCAAACAAGCCTTTTTCAGCGGCGGCGTACATGCCCAGGAAATCCGTCAGGGGAATATAGCCGATCTTGATCTGCTTCAATTCCTTGGGGGCGGGTGCCGGTGCCGAGTTGCCGGTGGACGGGGTAGCCGGGGCAGCCGGGGCAGCCGGGGCGTTGGTCTTCTGGCCGCAGGCAGAAACTAGCAACATGGCCATAAGCATCAGAATCCAGGTCACACTCCGCAGGGTACGTCGCATTGTACATCAACCTCCCGCTTCTATTTCTGTTGCGGGCCGGGTGGGCCCGGCTCCACACTTTGCGCCCGGGCAGCCCGCCGAGGGCGAGGGGCCGCCCGGAAGTCATTTTTCATCACGGCACCCGCGCTGCAGGGCGGCAAGGCTCTGCTGCAGGCACCGGCGGGGTTGTGCCCGACCGGGGTGGAGCCGGACTGCCTCGGCGAAAATGCGTACAGCACCGGCCTGGTCACCCAGATGGGCCCGTAGCGTACCCTGGCGTAACAGGGCTTCCAGGTTACCGGGCTGGATCTGCAGTGCCCGGTTCAAACACTCCTGAGCCCGTCCCAGGTCATTCAGCTCTAACCACAAGTCACTCATGTTGATGCAGGCCCAGAGATGCTGCGGGTCCAGCGCCAGGACCCGCTCTAGCAGAGCCAGTCCGGCCCGGGGCCGCCCCAGGCGCCTCTCCACCACCGCCAGGTTGTTCAGAGCGGGGATATGTTGCGGGTCGGCCCAGATCGCCTTGCGGTAGTAGGTCCGGGCCGGCTGCAGACGACCCAGCCGGGTGTAGAGCAAGGCCAGGTTGTACTGGGCATCGGCGCTGTCCGGCTGCGCCTTCACCACAGCCTTCAGGTGAGCCACCGCTCCGGTTGGGTCACCGACCTGCAGCCGCAGCAGCGCCGCCTGCAAGCCGGTGCACGGTTCCGTGCGATCCAGCCTGTCGTCCACACTGGACCCCCATTCCCGCATCCGGATGTGGCACGTGAAAATCTACAAGCCCACGAATTCAGGCGGCCGCTTTTCCAGAAAGGCCCTGACCCCTTCACGGAAGTCCCAGGATTCAAAACACTTCACGCTGCAGTCCAGTTCCCACTGCAGCCCGGCGGCCAGCGGGCGGTCCAACCCGCCGTTCACCGCCGCCTTGATCATGCGCACCGCCACCGGGGCCTGGCGGGCAATCTCTTCCGCCAGGGCTATGGCCACAGGCAGCAGTTCCGCCGGGGGCACCACCTGTTCCACCAGGCCCCACTGCAAAGCTTCGGCGGCGCTGAGTCGGCGCCCGGTAAACATGAGTTCCTTGGCCTTGCCCGGCGGCAGCAGCCGCGGCAACCGCTGGGTGCCACCTCCGCCGGGGATCAGGCCCAGCCTGGCTTCCGGCAGCCCGAAGGAGGCCCGTTCAGAAGCGATCCGGATGTCGGCGGCCAGCGCCAGTTCGCTGCCACCGCCCAGGGCCAGGCCGTTGACGGCGGCGATCACCGGCTGGGGGAAGGCGGCCACCTGGTTGAAGGCCGTTTGGAACCGATGGTTCAGTTGCCGGCCAGTCGGGCCGTCCAATTCCGGCAACTGGTTGATGTCGGCGCCGGCAGCAAAGAACTTTTCACCAGTGGCGGTGAGGATCACGGCCCGGACATCACCAGCCGCGTTCAGGTCAGCCATGACCTCCTCCAGTTCCGCCAGCACACCCAGACTGAGAGCATTCACCGGCGGCCGGTCGAGCGTCACCACCGCCACATGGCCTGACCGCTCAACTCGAAAGAACTCGCCCACCTATTTCCCTCCTTGCGGGTAGGTATAGAAGCCACGCCCGGTCTTGCGGCCCAGGTGACCGGCGGCCACCATGGACTTCAGCAAGGGGCTGGGACGGAAGGTTTCGCCCATTTCCTCGAACATGGACTGCATGATGCGCAGTTCGGTATCCACCCCGATCAGGTCAATCAGCTCCAGCGGCCCCATCGGGTAGTTGTAACCCAGGCGCATGCCCCGGTCGATACCCTCGGCGGTGGCCACCCCCTGTTCCAGGCAGCGGACTGCCTCACACATCATGGCCTGGCCGATCCGGGTGACCACAAACCCGGGGTAGTCCTTGGCTACGATGGTCTCCTTGCCCATGGCCTTGCACAGGGCAATGGCCTGGTCAGTGGTGGTCTGGTCGGTGGCCAGGCCGGTCACCAGTTCCACCAGTTTCATCACCGGAACGGGGTTGAAAAAGTGGGTACCGATCACCCGCTCCGGGTGCTGCGTGGCCCCGGCGATCATCGAGATGGAGATTCCGGAGGTATTGGAGCACAGCAGCCGTGGCGCCGGTACCACCCGGTCCAGTTCGGCGAAGATCTGGCGCTTGAGGTCCAGATTCTCAAAGACGGCCTCCACCACCAGGTCGGCGGTGGCAAAGTCGGACAGCTCGGTGGTGAACTGGATCCGGCTCAGCCAGCCGTCGGCCTCAGCCCGGGGCGTGCCCTTTTTCACCGCCCGCTCGGCCAGGGCCTGAATCCGGCCCCGGGCGGCGTTCAGTTGTTCCTGGTTGGTTTCCCGGATCACGACCTGGCAGTCCAGCTTGGTGGCCGCGGTAAACGCGATCCCGGAACCCATGAGCCCGCCGCCGACAACACCGATTTTTTGCATGTTGTGTTCCCTCCGAGATTTCTTGCTGTTTATACTCCGGAACTAGAACGGTAACCCGCCCTGGATCTGCTTCCAGATGATCTGGCGCTGAATCTGATTGGTGCCCTCGAAGATCTGGGTAACCTTGGCGTCGCGCATCATGCGCTCCACCGGGTAGTCCCGCATGTATCCGTTGCCGCCCAGGACCTGCACCGCCTGGGTGCTTACCTCCATGGCAGTGTCCGATGCCTGCAGCTTGGCCATGGAAGCATACATGAAGCCCTTGGGGTCGTGGCGGGCGGTAAGTTGGGCGGCGTGGTGCACCAGTAGTCGGGCGCTCTCAACTTTGGTGGCCAGATCGGCAAACAGGAACTGCAGGGCCTGGAAGTCGGCGATGGGGTGGCCGAACTGCAGCCGCTGCTGCGCATAACCCAGAGCGTACTCCAGGGCGCCTTCGGCAATGCCCAGGGCATGGGCGGCCACCACGGTGCGGGTGTGCTCCATGGTCCGCACCACCACCTGGAACCCCTCGCCCTCGGCGCCAATGCGATTGGCAGCCGGAACCAGGGCCCCATCCAGATGCAGGTCGCAGGTAGCCGAACCGCGCAGGCCCATTTTGCGCTCCTTGCGGGCGGCATGGAGCCCGGCCGTATGTGCCGGCACCAGGAAGGCAGTCAGCCCCCGGTACGGGTGGTCGCCGGTGCGGGCAATCACGACATAGGCATCGGCCTGGCCACCGTTGGTGACAAAGCGCTTGGTCCCGGTCAGGTAATAGTCAGAGCCGCTGCGTTCTGCCCGGGTGATGATGCCGGAGACGTCGGAGCCGGTGGTCGGTTCGCTGATGCAGATGCCCAGCAGGCGGGGCTGGCCGTCCGGCCGCAGCAGCAGGTCGCTGCGCTGCTCCGGTGCGGCGCCCGCCAGCACGGCAGTGGCGCCGGTGATATGCCCGGTCAGGGTAATGGCTGTGCTGGCGCAGACCCGCGCCAGTTCTTCCACCACCAGGCAGGTGGCGAGCAGGTCGGCCCCGCCGCCGCCCAGTTCGGGGGGATAGGCCAGAGCCAGGTAGCCCTGTTCCCGAAAGTGCGCCACCGTTTCGGTGGGAAAGCGCTCCTGTTCGTCCAGTTCCGCCGCCAGGGGCGCCAGGACGGTGCGGGCCAGTTCGCGGGCCGCTGCCTGCAGCGCCTGCTGTTCCGGGGTGAGGATGGTGCCGGCCATCATGCGATGACCCCCTTTGCCAGTAAGTCGTCAATGGTGTCTTCGTCTTTGCCCAGCCGCCGCAGCACGTCCCGTGTCTGCTCGCCAAAGCCGGGTGGTGGCGTGTGTCCCTGCGGCAGTGTGGGTGTACGGGAAAAGCGGGCCGGTATGGCCACCTGCGGCACGACCCCGACGGTGGGGTGCAGCAGGTTAAAGATCGCGCCGGTATCGGTCAGGACCGGGTCGGCCAGCACTTCCGGCAGGCTCAGTACCGGGGTCAGGCAGAAATCGCCGGTGGCCGCCACGGCTTCCCACTCGGCCCGGGTACGCTGAGCAAACAGTTCCTGCAACTCCCTGAGTACTTCCGGCCCGCTGTTGCGGGGGAGTTCGGCCAGGTCGGGCCGGCCCGCTGCCCGGCAAAAGCTCGCCCAAAGCGGCTGTTCCCATGCTCCCAGGGCCATGTACTGGCCGTCGCGGGTGCGGTAGATGTTATAGGCCGATGCGGCGCCGGTCAGTTCGCCGTTGGTGACTGCCGCCGGGTCGGCGTAATACTTGCCTGCCACCATGGTCAGGCTGGACAGGACCACGTTGAACATGGGGATGTGCACCTGCTGGCCCCTGCCGGAGGCGTCCCGCTCCCGCAGCGCTGCCAGCATGGCCAGCGCGGCCCACAGGGACGACATCAGGTCGGCAATGGGCACCGCCGGCATTCCCGGCGGCCCGCCCGGGGGGCCGCACAGGGACAGGAAGCCGCCCAGAGCCAGCAGGTTCAGGTCATGGGCCGCCCGCGGCGCCGCCGGATGCTCCGGCCCGAAGCCGGCCAGGGAACAGCAGATGATGCGGGGATTGACAGCGGCCAGCCGCTCGTAGCCCAGGCCCAGCCGCTCCATGACTCCGGGCCGGAAGTTCTCAAACACGATGTCGTACTGGCTCACCAGTTCCAGAAACAGCGCCTGGCCGGCGGGTGCCTTCAGGTCCAGCCGCAGGCTCTCTTTATTGCGGTTGAGCGCCAGGTGGTAGTAGCTCTCGGCCCCCATGTGCGGCTCTTCCCAGCGGCTGTAGTCGCCCAGCCGGGGTTCTTCCACCTTGAGCACATGGGCGCCCAGATCAGCCAGAGTCATGCTGCAGTAGGCCCCCGGCAGGAGCCGGGTAAGATCAAGAATGCGGATGCCGCCGAGTGGGCCCACGGGCTTCCCCCCTGCGCTGTGCTGCTGTCCTTTTATACACGCAAGAACGATACCAGGCTCCAGAGTGGGGTTTGACGGCCCTGCGGATACAGCGATCGTATTGACAATGGTGGGCCAGGCAGCCCGGAAACCGCCTGCAAAGCGGCAACCGACCCGCTGTTCACACTTGTGTGGCAGTGTATAAAAAATGAATAGTGGAATCCGCCCGACGAGCGAGGAAACGGCATGAAAAAGAGCGGGTCCGGCCCTGGACCCGCCGATTGCCAGAAGCAGAAACACCACCGGTATGTGCGAAACACCAGTGGGTAATACCTGTATAAGGAGTGACCCGGCTTGCTTTCCAGGCAGACACTCCTGACCATTGCTCAGCAGCATTATGCGAATGGAATCTTGCTGTGGACCCACGGCAACGGCAAGCCGGGAAACTTTCACGGCGCCTGCTATATCGCCGGCTATACAGTGGAAGCGATGCTAAAGGCAGCCATCCTTAAAGTGACCGGGCAGCCTGATTATGACAAGACAGTACGCGATCCCCTTACCAATAGGACCGAGCGCGCCCACGTCCACGATCCATACCTGCTCTTCCTGCATCTCATCGAGAACACTGGGGCGGGCGATTTTACTCACACGCTGACTACCTGGTATCCCAACAACTACCGCTCTGCCTTCCCCCATCACCCCGGCAGCCTGGTGTTCGAATGGAATGCCCGCAAGCGTTACCAGCCCAAATGGCGAGCTTCCAGGAAATCAGCACGTAAGTTTCTGAACGCGGTATACGACCTGTACATCACACTAAGCAAGGAGATGTAAGCCTTGGAGAATCGATTCGCGACGGCACTCCTGTCAGTAGATGTCATTCGACGCGCCCTGGAAATCCTCAAACTGAATTACCGGCTGATCATCACCTCCCCCGGGCAGATGAAGCTGTTCGTACAAATTCCCAATAAGCCGAAGGAATGGGAGGAACGGTTCTGGGACGCGATCGGTGAACTGATTGGCCCCGACGGCGAAGAGGATACGGGGGTACTGCGGCCGTTTGACCCGGATGCCGTCAGATTTGTGACCGGGACCCAGGTGCGGGAGGATCTTTTCCTGAACCACCTCTTCTATCAACAAAAGGAGCCGGTTGAAACTCTGGCCCTTCCCCATCTGGACCGCTGGCTCCATCCAGAAGAAGGGTCGCCTGGCCCGGTACATAAACGCCCCGGCCGCATTGTATTCTACTCATACAAGGGTGGCCTGGGCCGCACCACGGCCCTGATCCTGTGTGCACTGGCTCTGGCTAACCGCGGCCGGCGGGTGGCCCTGATTGATCTTGATTTGGAGGCACCCGGCCTGGCTTCCACGCTCTTTCACCCTGGCGACATCCCCAGGCGTGGCGTAGTGGACTACCTGCTTGGTTACCCGGCCATTGCCAACTGGGACGAGGTGCGCATCAAAAAGTATCTGCGAAAACACGTCCCCACGTTGGACCTCAACTTCGCACAGGGTGGCACGGTGGCTGTCTGGGGTGCCGGCCAGGTAGACACCGCCTATGCTCAGAAACTGGCTCATATCACGTTGGAGCATGTACACCGCCAGCGCCGCGGCGACCCCATCAAGCGAATGTTTGAACTGGTGGACCAGGTCTCCCCTGGGGGTCTGGACTACATCCTGATTGACTCACGGACAGGGCTGGCCGACATTGGCGGATCACTCCTGTACGAGTATGCCGATGTGGTCTGTGGTTTGTTCCATGCGAACCCACAGACACAGGACGGCATGCGCATCTGCGTCAATCAGTGGCTACGCGACGGTCGGACCAGTCGGCAAGACGCCCCCGACCTGATCTGGATCGACAGCCATACCAGGCCGGTCCAGGACCCGGGTGTAAAGACGGCGCAGTTGCGCCTGATGCTCAGTGAAATCCTGGATAAGGCCACCGAGCCCGAAGTTCACCGACTCAGCTTTATTGAATCGCTGGTGGACCTGAGCCCGCAGTGGTTCCACCGTCACGCCGGTGCGGCACTGGATACAGATCAGCGGTTTGCGGAGTACGTCGTCCTGGCCGACCGGCTGGAACAGATGGTGGCTGCCAGGCGGAGGAGCGTTCAGGCATGAAGAAACCGGCCGTCATCTCCTTTATCGCGCCGGCGGGAGGGTTGGGGCGGAGCAAGGCACTCCTGCAGGTGGGCGGTCGCCTGGCCCGCCAGGGTCACCGGGTGGCGGCGGTCGATGCCGACTTCGTCTCCCCGGTTCTGCAACGGTACGCTGCGGGAGACGAAGGCGGAATCGGGCTGGCCGACTGGCTGCAAACAGGGACCGGGCACCTGCCTCTGACCCAGTCCCAGTCCGGTTTATGGCTGCTGAGCGCCGGCCGTCCCGAAGCGATTCATGCGCAGTTGGCCACGCGCCGGCCGGGGGCAAAACAAGTCGCCGCATTAATGACAGAACTTGCCGCCGTTCACTTTGACTATGTCCTTCTGGACCTGCCCCCGGGTCATCTCCTGACCGGCTGGAAATGGGCACAGACCTTGCTGCAGCAGAGCCTTGTCGTTGTTCCCTTTGCGGCCGCTCCCCTGCAATTGAGCGCATTTGTGCAGGACATGGCCCAGCGTGGGCGTGGCGGCTCGCTGTCCAACCTTTGCCCAGTGGTCGCACTGCATCGGCAAGAGGACGGCGCCGGGGCCAGGCCGCTGGAACTTGGGGGACCGTTGCCGGCGTATGCCGTCTTCATCCCCCGCATCAGCGCCCTGGAATCACCGTCGGCGCTGGAGTGGAAGGTCGAATCGTACCTGACGGCCTATGAAGCACTCACCAGCACGCTCATTGCCACGGTCGACGCGGCACTCCGCCCCCGCCTGGAGATCAGTACCGTCCAGGCCACTGCCCGTGCCTTTGCCGAAAGCGTGGACCCGAAACCGGAAATCCTCACCGCCAAGGTGCAGGAGCACCTGGGTCCGCGTTCGTTTGTCATCATGGGGCGGCATGGCGCCGGCAAGTCAGCCCTGATCCGGCTGCTGCATGAGCAGCATCAGTCTGTCCAGGTGGATCCGCAACGCTTCTTGGTGCCTGATTTCCAGTGGGAATCGCTGCTGCCCCAGGGCGAGAAATCACGGCTGCTGGTGATCGACAGTCCGGAAGACCGCCTGGCTGGCACCGAAGAACTTCAGACCCTGCTGAAGAAGGCCGGCGCCGCCAGTGCCGGCGGCCTTCTGATCAAGGTGCTGCTGCGGCCTGCCACAGTCCGCCGTGCCGGCAGTTTGCTCCAGCGGCGCGATTATACGGCCCTGCGTTGGACCGGACGTGAACTGTTGGAACTGGCCCTCAGGCGGGCGGTCAACCGCAGTGCGGAATTGGCCGGGTTGCTCCATGCCAGAATACCGGTGACCCCGACTGGAGAACTCGGGCCGGATGTGTTGCCGTTGGACACCGACGCAGCCGCCCGGCTCCTGTTTGGTCCCTTCGGCCCTGTCGCGTGGCAGCACTTTACTGAAAGCCTCTGGGATTCGACCAGTGAGTTCATTCCCAGCGAAGCGTCGCAGCTCCTGTATTTCGCCATTGAGTCCGCCCGTCTGGCCGGACATGCGGCCTCGTATCTGAGCGATCCCTCCGTTCTGACCAGGGCCGCGCAGCAGTTCTTCGCCTGGAAAGTGGCCCGGCTGCCGGCAGCCTGTCGGTCCGTGCTTGACGACATGGCCCGGCAACGCGGCAGCGCAGTGCCCGACGACGGGCGCCACGACGAGTTCGCCATTGCCACCCTGCTGGACCACGGTTTTCTGGTCCTCGACGACTCAACGGGCAACCGACGGCTTCTGCGCATTCCCCCGCGCCTCTTCCTTTACGTGAACGCCCGTTCCGGGGACACGGTCGCCCCAGTGGAAACGCCGCCGGAATGGAACACCCGGGTCGCACCAATCCCTGTTCCACCGCAGCCCGGGGGCGGCAGGGACGAGCGGGCAACGGAGGCGCTGCGGCTGCTTGAGCAGGGCACAACAGCACACCTTTCGGGCCGGTTCCAGGAGGCATCCGACTTCTATGAACGTGCCCTGGCTCTGTTCGGCCTGGCCAACGACCAGCGGGGACGGGCCCTGGTCATGCTCAACCTGGGCAGACTTCTACTGCGTGGCGGGCAGCCAATGCAGGCAGATGGCATGCTGCAGAGGGCTCTGGCCATCTACAATACCCTGGGCGATGTGCTGGGAAGTGCGGAAACACTGCTGTGCCTGGCTGAACTGGAGGGTTTTCGGAGCAACCTGCTGAAAGCCTGCACAGTGGTTGGTGAAGCCCTCGCCCTTTACACGGCTCAACACGCCCAACCTGGCCGGGCTGGGGCGCTCCACCTCTATGGAAAGATACTGGCAGGTCTGGACAAGCTGGATGAAGCCATGTCCAGGTACAACGAAGCCCTCGCCCTGTATCGGTCGCTGGGGATCCAGGATGGCGTTGCCGGTGTATTGGGCAATCAGGGGGGCCTGCTTGTCCGCCAGGGCGACCTGGACCTGGCAGCGGCCAGGTATGGCGAAGCGATGGGGCTTTTTACCGCCCTGGGTGACAAGTTGGGACAGGCCAATATATTGCAAGGGCAGGGCGAACTGCTCGGACGCCGGGGCAGCCTGGAGGAGGCGTTCGACAAGTACAGTGCGGCGCTGGCCCTCCACATGGAGATGGGCAATCAGGCAGGCCAGGTAAATGTGCTCCTTTACCAGGGCACCTTACTGATCCGACAGAACCTACTTGGTGCCGCTGCCGCCAAACTCGAACAATCACTGCACCTGGCAAACGAGATCAGGTACTCCCTGGGCCAGGCCAATGCTTTGGCGGAGCTTGGGCGAGTCGAAGCCCTGCGCAGAAATCAGGCGGCGGCGACTGCCCATTTGAGCCAGGCCCTGTCATTCTACAGGAGCATGGGCAATCAAAACGGGATCGCCAATACCCTGAAGGGCCTGGGGGAAGCTGCCCTGGAACAAGGGGACTTGTCCACGGCCGAAGCCCTCCTTGCCCAGGCATACGAGCACTACACCGTGACCGTCGACTGGTATGGTCGCGCCGATACGCTGGTTCTGCAGGCCATGGTCCTGCGTGCGCGCGGTCTGATTACACAGGCAACCGCCAAGTGCGCCGAGGCGCTCGGAGTCTTCCGGGACCTGGGCGACCGCCGCCACCAGGCCAAGACCCTCTGGCTACTGGGGCAACTGTTGGCCCGCGCAGGCCGCCTGACCGAAGCCGAAACCCACTTCAGCGAAGCGCTCTCTCTATACTCCACCCTCCACCCCCCCGCCAACCAGATGGACGCACTCGCCCTGGAGGCAAAACAGATCCTGCAGCAGGCACGCGCCAAACAGGGACCATGATAGCCCCCGGCTCGCCCAACACGGCATCCCGCAACAGATGCATACTAAGGCAAGCCGGCCAAGCTGCGTGGATGCCCGGCACATGCCCTACCTGATCATGGGGGACATCGGCCTGATCATGCTGGCCCGTGGTTGGCCGGACCATGGCCGGCGCGCCACCTGGCCTTCCTGCTGGCGTTGAATGCGGTTGGAGTGGCCCTGCTGACCGCCCACCGGCCCGGACCGAATAAAAGCCCTGCACCTTCAGGTGCAGGGCCTGGTAGCCGTGTCGAACGAACGCCACTTTTCGACAACACCGTTCGACACGCATGGCGAACCTCTGTTTGGTATGCTTTGGTTACAGAGAGGGGCCGGGGACTTTTACCCAGCAAGGGGGGAGTCCTGGTGTTGCTCCGCCGACGACTCTTCATTGCCATCATCATCACGGTCGTAACGGAGATTACCCGTGCCTTGATCCAAAAGGTGTTGGGCTGACAGACCCAGGCCTCAACGCCATCCAGACTACATCTGCCCCTCCCAGCTCCGGCCCTCCCTGTACCATTACTGTGTCCCGTTTGGGCTCACTTCATGCAGCTCGGTGGCTGCCCGGCCCCCCGTCAGCGCGGGGCGGCCGGGCCGTCGGCCAGGCCATAAGCACGCAGCTTCTTATAAAAGGCGCCGCGGCTGATGCCCAGCAGTTCGATGGCCCGGGTGTGGTTACCGCCCACCTGATTCAGCGCCTCCTGAATGGCCCGCCGTTCAGTAGCGTTCATCAGGCCCTTCAGCGGCTGACGCCGGGCAGGCGCCTCAGACCGGCCCACCGCCTGCAGCACCCGTTCCGGCAAATGCTCGGGCAGAATCTGGCCTCCGGGAGCCATCACCGCGGCGTACTCCAGAGCGTTTTCCAACTCACGCACGTTGCCGGGCCAGTCATAGCGAAACAGCACCTCTTGGGCGGCCCGGCTCAGTTCCGGCGCCTCCCCCCGCCCGCGGGCGGTACGCATCAGAAAACTTTCGGCCAGCAGAACCACATCGTCCCGCCGTTCCCGCAGCGACGGCAGTACCAGCGGCACCACGCTCAGGCGGTAATATATGTCCTCCCGGAACTGACCTTTGGCCATCATGCCCTCCAGGTCCCGGTTGGTGGCCGCCAGCACCCGCACATCCACCGCCCGCCCCTTGACGGCGCCGACCCGTTCCACCCAGCGCTCCTGCAGGACCCGCAGGAGCTTGACCTGCATGGTCTGGCTCATTTCACCCACTTCATCCAAAAAGATGGTTCCGCCGTGGGCCAGTTCAAACTTGCCCGGCTTGCCGCCCCGCTGGGCCCCGGTGAAAGCGCCCTCCTCGTACCCGAACAGCTCACTTTCCAGCAGGGCCTCGGGGATGGCGCCGCAGTTCACGGTCACCAGGGGGCCCTGGCAACGGCGACTTTCTTCATGGATGGCCCGGGCCAGTAATTCCTTGCCCACCCCAGATTCGCCCCGGATCAGCACCGTACAGTCGCTGCGCGCCACCCGGTAGGCCCGGGACAGGGCCTCCAGGAACTTGACACTCTTGCCCAGCAGGCGCCGGAAAGGTACGGGCAACTCCAGGGGGTCGGGTACGTCGGCGGTGCCAACCGCCCGCTCCACCGTCCAGTTGGCCTGGCCCAGCGTGCCGGTCGTTTCCGTCGTTCGCCGCTCCCGGTCGGCTGCATCCAGGAAGGTGGCCACGGCGCCCAGGAGATTACCCGCCTCATCGTATACCGGTGTATGGTTGCACACCAGTTGTTTATGCACGCTGTTGACCTGCACAAAGCCGTAGAGCAAGGACGTGCCGGTGGTCAGCGTCTTGAGGATCCCTGCCTCTGGCTCGATCTCGGCCAGCCGCCGCCCCAGTACCTTGGCCACAGGTACGCCAAGGATACGCTGATAGCCCTGGTTGGCAAAAATGATTCGCGAGTTGCGGTCCACCACCACGATGCCGTCATAGATCGAGTCAAGCACCCGCAGGAGCATGACCAGTGAGGGGTCCTGCCGTCCGGTTTTCCCCTGGAGTAGCCCCAGGATCCCCTCGGTATAGGCCTGATGGTCCATCCGTGGCTGCATGATCTCCGCCCCCTCGAATAATTCCGATCTGCTGCGGGGCGCTTCCTATTATAAATCAGCTTCCATTTATCACTCGACTCGAAAAACAATTATGACTCGCGGTCTTGGTTTCCTGCCTGCGTCCGGCAGAGTTTCACTTCACCTGCCAGCCACGCCTCCCGGTTCAGCGCTGCGGCCACTGGATCAGCACCACCGCCAGGGTAATCAGCACCGCGCCGCCCCCCTGCCCCGGTGTCAGTCGGTCGCCCATAAACAGCCAGCCCAGCAGCAGGGCAATGGGGAGTTCCGCCGTGCTCACAATGGCCGCCCGGCTGGCCCCCACGCGGGCCAGGCCCTCCAGCAGGAACAAGAAAGGAGCAATCACGCCGGCCACGGTGGCAAAGACCAAAAAAACCCAGTCGAATCCGGTCAGGTGCAGCAGGGCCGGGGCAGCCGCCGGGACCAGCGCTACCGCCAGCAGCCCATTGACCAGGCGGGTAAATACGGTGGCTGCCTTGGGGTCCCACTGGGTGAGGACGTGCTCCCCGAGCAAGATGTAAATGGCGTGGGTCACGGTGGTAGACAGCGCGAGCAGCACGCCTAGCACCGGTGCCCCGCCCTGCACCGGTCCGGCGGTCAGGAAGGTACCAGCCAGGGTCAGCACAACGGCGATGATCTGCCGGGTGGTCAGGCGCTGGCCGAAGACCAGCCAGGCCCCCGCCGCTACCACCACCGGATAGGTGAACACCAGCAGGGTGGCCAGCGATACGTCCAGGTAAGCGAGGGCCAGTACAAACAGCAGTCCGGAGGCGCCACCGGTGAGGCCATGCAGCAGCAGGGCCAGGGGCCGGACGCCGGCAGGCGGACGCCAGCGGCCGCCTCGCAGCCAACCCGCCATGACCATCGCCGTAATCAGCGATGTACCCAGACTGAAGCTGAACGGCGTCAGCCCGCGGGCAAACGCCCATTTGGCAATCACAGAGGAAAAGGCGAAGGTCGTGGCCGATAATATAACCTGAAAAAGTCCAATTTGTGTGCGGCTCATGTATGTTATTATAGCACGGAACAGCGCGACCAATCCTCCGGGCCATCCTGCCCCGGAGGCGACCTGCCCGCCGCAGCACGGACCCCGGGCGGCGGTGCTTCTGCCCCCGGGGTCCGGTACGGCTGCCGCGCTGCGGTCAGTTGGCGTCAATGTCCAGGCGGCGGCCATCCGTGCCCGCATCGGGGGTGCGCCGGGGCGCCCGGACCTCCAGCAGACCGTTGCGGAAACTGGCCGTGGCCTGGCCGGCATCCACCGGGGCGGGGAACGGCACAGTGCGGACAAACGCTCCGTAAAAGCGCTCTGAATGGTGAATCCCCGCCTGGTCCCGGTCCACTTCCACCCGGCGCTCGCCACGCACGGTCAGATCCTCGTCAGTGACGCGCACATCGAGTGTCTTCGGCTCGATGCCGGCCAGTTCGGCCCGCACCACGACTTCGCCGTTCTGTTCCAGGACCTCCACCGGGAAATGGGCATTCAGCCCCCCCAGTTGGTGGCCCAGGGTAGCAAAGGTGCCCGCCAGGAGCCGGTCCATCATGGTGTGCAGGCGGCCAAGCTCACGCAGCGGCTCCCAGGGCAGCATATCCACCACCGATCCCTCCCTGCCGAGTTCGGAATACCACGCCGTCCCGGCCATGCCCGAGACTACCACGGGCCGGGCGGGACCGGGGCTATGGATAGGTTATGAACGCCCTGGCGATCAAGGAAGCTCCCGACTACCTGTTGAATGTTTAGCTCATAGTACCCGGGCGCCGGGTGCGTGGCGCCGACAACAGCAACGCTTCAACAAGAGGAGAGATGGACATGCATTTGCGGCTGGGTATTGTGCAGATGAATTCCGGTGAGGACAAGGCGGCTAACCTGGCCCAGGCGGCGGCACTGATCGCCGAAGCCGCCGACCGGGGCGCCCAGTTTGTGGCGCTGCCGGAGTACTTTAGCTTTCTGGGCCGCCCGGGCCGGGTGCAGGAGAACGCCGAATTGATCCCCGGCCCGACCATTACGGCCATGGCTGACCTGGCCCGCCGTCATGGCCTGTGGCTGCACTGCGGCTCCATTCCCGAGCGCGCCGCCGACGGGCAGCTCTACAGCAATACAACGGTGGTGCTGAATCCCCGAGGGCAGATCGCCGCCCAATACCGCAAGATCCACCTGTTCGATGTGGAGGCCGGCGGCACCACCTACCGGGAGAGCGCCACGGTGGCGCCGGGCGAGGAAGCCGTTATTTTTGATACGCCCTGGGGCCGGATGGGGCTGACCATCTGCTATGATCTGCGCTTTGCCGAACTCCACCGGGCGCTGGCACTGGCAGGCGCACAGGTGATTTTCCAGCCGGCGGCCTTCACCCTGTACACCGGCAAGGACCACTGGGAGGTGCTGCTGCGGGCCCGGGCCATTGAGAACCAGGTCTTTGTGGCCGCACCGGCGCAGATTTTCCAGCATCCGCCCGGCAACCATACCTTTGGCAGCGCCATGATCATTGACCCGTGGGGCACGGTGATCGCCCGCGCACCGGAGCGGACCTGCGTGGTGGTGACCGATCTGGATTTCGACTGGCTGCAGACGGTGCGGGCCAAAATCCCGGCGCTGCAGCACCGCCGCCCGGATCTGTATGCGCAGGCGCCGGTGGTGGCGAACCCGGCGGAGTCTTAGCACACCCAGGCCGGGCCAACACTGTGACCGTGTAGTCAGACGACTGGCTGCTACGAAAGGGGTAGTAATCCATGCGAATCCTTTGGTGGCTGATCGGGGCGGCGGCGCTGGTCGGTGGTGTGGTCAAAGTGCTTGGTTTTGTGCGCATGGTCGACAAGCGGCAGCCGCCACGGGCCGGGAAGGACGGAACGGAGGCCAGGCCATGAGTTATCATTTCGCGCACTTGCCGGGCGATCTGGCCGCCCACCAGGCCGAATTCCGACAACAGTTGACCGCCCTGCTGACGGACGAGTCCGACTGGCTGGCCAACCTGGCCAACACCGCCAGCCTGCTCAGCCTGCAACTGGACCGGATCAACTGGGTCGGGTTCTACCTGGTGCGCGGGCACGACCTGGTCCTGGGCCCGTTCATTGGCAAGCCCGCCTGCACCCGCATTGCCTGGGGCCGGGGGGTATGCGGCACCGCCGCCGCCCGCGGCGAAACCCTGGTGGTGCCCAACGTCCATCAGTTCCCGGGGCACATTGCCTGCGATGCGGCCTCCAGTTCCGAAATCGTGGTGCCCCTGTGGGCCGGCGGACAGGTGGTGGGCGTGCTGGATGTGGACAGCCCGCACATGGACCGCTTTGGCGATGATGAACGCCGCTACCTGGAAGAGGTGGCCGGCCTGATTGCCCCGTACGCCGCCCGGGGGAGGGGCCGGTCATGATCCAGATCAGGCGCGTATATGACCCACCCCTGCCAACGGACGGGGTGCGGGTACTATGTACAACCCGCTGGCCGCGGGGCGTGTCCCGCCAGGCTGTGGATACCTGGAAGCGGGAACTGGGCACGCCGCCGGACCTGCTGGACCCCTGGTTGGCCGGCCGCCTCGGCCCGGATGAATTCCAGGCCGGGGTGCGGGCAGCCCTGCTGGCCCCGGCGGCGAGCGCCGCCCTGGATGAACTGGCGGCGCTGGCCCGGCAGGGAACCGCCCTGACCCTGCTGACCAGCATCAAGGACATGACCAGGACTCACCTGGGCCTGGTGCAGGCCGCCATCGAGCAACGCCTGTAGTGACGCCCGGCCGTGGTTGGCGCCGCCACCGGCCGCCTGTGTGAGTGGCGACAGAGTTTGACTCATATAGATTTCTTTCTCGAAGCTTCACCCTGACCTTTCCGGGCCTGTGGCTCAATGAGAGTGCACACACGACAAACACGGAGCCGAGCGGCAATCCGGCCGCCCGCGTCCGCCGGTTCGGTTTGGCGGAGAGCAAGGAGGACTCCACATGGGCGCCAACATCCTGTTAGTGGAGGACGACCGGGACCTGGCTGAGGCCATCCGCCTGGTCCTGGAGGACGAGGACTGGCGGGTTGAACACGTGGACGATGGGATCCAGGGGCTACGGCGGGCCCAGTCCGAAGACCATGATTTGTTGATCCTGGATATTCGTTTGCCCGGCAAGAGCGGCCTGGACATCTGCCGGGAGATTCGCCGCACCAGCCATGTCCCGATTCTGTTCCTGACCGCCAGGGATACCGAAACAGACAAGGTGATTGGTCTGGAACTCGGCGCCGACGACTACATTGCCAAGCCTTTTGGCATGCGCGAGTTGCGCGCCCGGATAGGCGCCCTCCTCCGCCGGGCCTCGGTTCGAGTGGACGACGAGAGGCGGATTCGCGTTCACGACCTTGTCATCTTTCCGGAACGCCAGGCCGTCTACCGTGGCGAGGAACGCATCCACCTGACCCTGACGGAGTTTAACCTCCTGCTGGCCCTGGCGAGGAAACCGGGTAAGGTGCTCACACGGACCATGCTGGCCGAGCTGCTCTGGCAGACTGAGCGCAATACGGGCAGCGCCCCCACGGTGAACGTGCATATCCGCAACCTGCGGCTTAAGCTGGGGGACAACCCGGAGGAAGCCCGTTATATTGCCAGCGTCCGCGGCGCCGGGTACATGCTGATTGCGGAGGGTTTATGACGGCCTGGCGTAGTCTGCGGGTGCGATTGGTCATCAGTTACCTGGTCATGGCTCTGCTGATGCTGACGATCGCCGGAGTCGTTTTTTGGCGGGTAGTGCGTGAATACGCCGACAGCCTCGAACGGGAACGGCGGTCTTCCTATTACGTTCAGGTTCACGATTACCTGACCGGACTGCCCGGGGGACAGTATTCACCAGACCAGGTCCTGCAGTTGCTTCGGCAAGAGTTCCCCGAGGTGCCTGTGGAAACGCTCGGACCGTCGCCCGGGGGCGTTCACGGACCAGGCCGTGGGTACTTCGGCGGTGCTCCGCCGAAGCCCAGGCCGCCCGACTCCAATAACCTCGTCTTCCCTCCCCACGGTCGCTACAATGAAGCCGGACCTGATCGCTGGGTCGATCTCTACTTCACCGCTCCGGAACCGGTTGCATTTCAGTTCACGATTCCCCCGGTTACCCCGGGGGTTGTCTTCCGAGCCTTCATGCTCCAGGTGCTGGCCGTACTTGGCTTTGCTTTTGGCCTTGCCGCACTCATTGGCTGGTGGCTCAGCCGCTGGCTCTCCCGCCCCATATCAGCCCTGTCTCAGACGACGGCTGCCGTTGCAGCGGGCAACTACGCCCAAACGGTGGAACAGGTCGCCGTCTCCGAATTGGACGAACTGGTGACACAGTTCAACCGCATGCTCCTCAGCGTCCAGGAAAGCCTGCGGGCATTGACGGCCGAGCGAGACCTGGCGAAGCGCTTCGCGGCCGATGCCGCCCATGAACTCAAGACACCGCTGGCCACCTTGCGCGCCTATGCGGAGGTCCTGGCCGAGCGCCCGGAGCGGCTGCAACAGGCGCTTCCTGCCGTGGAACGGCAGATTGACCGCATGGAGTATATCGTCTCCGGGTTCCTTGAAATCGCCCATATCAGCGAAGGCACTGCCCTGCGCCTGGAGACACAAGATCTGGTGCAAGCGGTCCGGAAACTCGAACCATGGCTGCAAGACATGGTCGAGGATTACGGGCAGCAACTGGAGTTCAACGCCCCCAAGTCCCCCATGATGGTGCGCCTGGACCCCTCACTCTTGATGCGTCTGATGAATAACCTGGTTGACAACGCCTGCAAGTATGCGCAGGAAGGAGCCACTGTGCGTGTCTCGCTGCATCAGGACGACCAATCGGCTGTGCTGAGTGTGGCGGATCAGGGGCGAGGGATCGCCGAGGCCGACCTGCCCTATGTGTTCGAACGGTTCCGCCGGGGTATCGACACCCAGGAGATCAAAGGATCAGGGGTGGGATTGGCCATCGTGCGCGAGGCCGTGCAACGCCTGGGCGGAGAGATCGACGTTGAGAGCGCAGTCGGGATCGGCAGTACGTTCCGTGTGCGCCTGCCCCTGGTCACAGTTGTGGCTGGATAGAGTCAGGTCAAGTCGTTGCCTCAGAAACAGCGCCGTCCAATCGCAACCGCGAGGACCGGCGCTTTTCTGTTTAGATTTCTTTCCCGAAGCTTCATCCCGACCTTTTGAGGCCTGTGATTAGATGAGGATGCACCTTCGCCCGGTCATGGGCGCCATCCCTGGCGTTGGCGTCGCTGGCCTGCCAACCCCGGCTACTACATGGGTCCAGTTGACGCTGAACGGACAACCCTGGGGTCTGTACCTGGCGGTGGAGCAGATTGGTCAGCCCTTCCTGCAACGCCATTTTGGCCACTGTACAAGCCGGCGCTGCAACAGGGATAGGGTGCCGATCTGAAATGGCTGGGCGACAGTTTTGACAACTACCTCGGGATCGTTTATAAAGCTAAGGGAAAGAAGTCTGACCACCAGCCGCTGCTGCAAATGCTGGACGCCCTCCATCACGGCGGCGATCTGGAACGGTATCTGGACGTTGATGGATTCCTCCGCTACCTGGCCGCCTCCACCGTCATGGCCAACTTCGACTCCTACGCCGGTCCCTTTGCGCACAATTACTACCTCTACGAGCAGAACGGCCGGTTCACCGTTCTCCCCTGGGACTTCAACATGTCGTTCAGTGGGATGGGCATGGGCCAGGCCAACAACGTGAAGATTGACGAGCCGACTGCGGGGGCGCTCTCTGAACGACCGCTGATTGCGAAGCTCCTGGCCGTTCCGGAGTATCGCGACCGGTACCATGGCTACCTCCAGGCGTTGATCACGGGTTACCTGAACCCGGAGCCGTTTGAGGCTCGCGCCCGGGCGGTTGCAGCGCTGATCGACCCCTACGTGAAGGATGACCCGACCAAGTTCTACACTTATGAGGAAGTCAAGCGGTCACTTGAAGAAGGGGTGTCGGGAACGGCCCCGGGCATGCCGGGCGCACCAGCACAGGCCCCGGTGGCCCCGGTGGCGGCGGTGCGGTGGGCCTCCTCCCCTTCCTCCGGGCACAGGTCACGAACGTGCAGCAACAGCTTGACGGCACCTTACCCACGACGGGCAGCAATCGCACGGGGACGGGGGGACAGGGCCCCCCCGCCAGGGCCGGAGGCGCTCCGCGCGGCATGCCACGGCCAGGGCGGATGCCGCCGCCCGGAGGGTTTGGACCGGGCGGATTTCCCTTTGACCAGTTGGTGCCAATCGCCGTGGCATCGGCCTTGCTTGTGACGGGGACCGTTCTGGTCTGGCGCCTGCGGCCCCGGGTGTAAGAAGCCGCGTCCCATCAAAATTTTAGCTGGAGGGGTTTTGGATGAAGTCCCAATGGATTCTCACCGGCATGATGCTGGCCACAATCATGGCTGCCGGTTGCGGCAGGCAGGTGGCGGGGCCGAACGCACCTGCGGCGCCCGTTGCCCCGACCCCGCAGGTGACCACGGCACCGGCTGCCACGGCACCGGCTGCCACGGCACCGGCTGCCACCGCAACGGCCGCGCGTGCAACCAGTTCGTCCGTCACCAAATACGCGGTTGTGGCCGATCAGTCCTCGGCCTCGTACTCGGTCCACGAAAAGCTCCTCGGGAGGAACTTGAACCAGACCGCCGTCGGTAAGACCTCGGCCTTCAAGGGAGAGCTCGTGCTGGAGAATGGCGTCATCAAGCCCTCCACCGTCCAGGTGGACGTCAGCACCCTGAAGAGTGATGAGGATCGCCGGGACAACCAGGTCCGCCGCGCCCTGGATACCGGTAACCACCAGTTCGCTTCGTTCAGCATCACCGGGACCGACGGCAACCTGGCCCTGAAGGAAGGACAGGAGGTCGCCATCAAGCTGCTGGGCACCTTGACGATCAAGGGGACGGAGAAGCCGGTCGTTTTCGATGCCAAGGGGAAGCTGACTGGCGATACCCTCACCCTTGCGGCTGAAACCACCTTTAAGATGACCACGTTTGGTGTGAACCCACCGAACATCGCGAACATGGTCGCCGTTGATGATGAGGTGAAGCTGAACGTCACCTTTGTCGGGAAAATGCAGTAACCTGCCGGTCCGCACCTCAGCAGGGCCACAGGCTGGATCTTTCCAGCCTGTGGCCCTGCTAGTGACCAGCGAAAGAGTCACGTATGTCGGCTGGTGTCGGCACGGTTTTGGGTTTCCCCAGGTGGGGATTTGCCCTTGAAGCCACCCGGGTCCGTAGCACCGCAGCCTGGACCTGGCGCACCATGCTCACGGCCATGTGCCAGCACATTGACGCCTGGCATGCGGCCGGCGCCCTTCAGGGCAAGGATCCCGTCAACTCCTGGCGTGCCGACATCAGTCCCACCGCCTGAGCAGCCTGATCCTGGCAATTGGTGAAATAGGCGTGAGCCGACCCACCGGTCTCACGGCCGGTAGTTAGACACCCACGCCCTTTCCCGAACCGGGCGGGCACCTTTCAGCGCACCCGGCTCTCCGTTTA
>JAKFDK010000082.1:0-1971 GCA_036676195.1 Clostridia bacterium
CGCCCATTGTGCAATATTCCCCACTGCTGCCTCCCGTAGGAGTCTGGGCCGTGTCTCAGTCCCAGTGTGGCCGGTCACCCTCTCAGGCCGGCTACCCGTCGTCGCCTTGGTGAGCCATTACCTCACCAACAAGCTGATAGGCCGCGAGTCCATCCAAAACCACAATAAAGCTTTCCACCCCCCACCATGCGATGAGGAGTCATATCCGGTATTAGACCCAGTTTCCCAGGCTTATCCCAGAGTTAAGGGCAGGTTACTCACGTGTTACTCACCCGTTCGCCACTAATCCCCCAGCAAGCTGGGATCATCGTTCGACTTGCATGTGTTAAGCACGCCGCCAGCGTTCATCCTGAGCCAGGATCAAACTCTCCGTTGAAGTAAAACAGACACAACCAACACCCCCGGGAAAACGGGACGTGCCGGCTGCACAAAATTTGAAACCAGCTGTAAAAACCAGACCACACCACGGGGTGGCGGATCCAGTCAATTCAACCAATTCAATACAATAAATTGGTATCAACAAACTTGGCACACTATTGAGTTCTCAAACAACAGACACACCCGGCACCACCACAACCTCAGCCGTGGATCGCTCCGGAGCAACTTTACTAACTTACCGGGCCGCTTCACCCTTGTCAATTCGGCGTCCCGACTCAGTCTTGCCGTGAGGCATCTGGGTCGTGGTGGCCGTTCAACTCCGGGGAGCAGCGCGGAAATAAACTCTACCACCACTTCGCCCCGCTGACAAAGGGGCGTCCGAGCGGGCTGCGCCAGGGCATCAAAAAGCCCGGAATCACGGGGATTCCGGGCTCTTCGTCGATGCTAGGCCGGACCGTTAAGGGGCGGCAGTCCGGAGTCAGCCCACCGGCTTGAAGTACGCGGCACCAAGCGGGGGCAGCGTGACAATCAGGGTCGCCGGCTGGCCGTCGATGGCCAGGTCCGGGGCCGTGAGCGTTCCCTCGTTCAGGACACCGGAACCGCCGTACGCGTCGGCGTCGGTGTTCAGCACTTCCTGCCACTGCCCCACCGCGGGGACCCCCAGGTGGAAGTCGACGTGCGGGGCTCCCGAGAAGTTGAAGGCGCACACCAGCGGGTTGCCCGCGGCGTCCCGGCGGATGAAGGTCAGGACATTGCGGTTGGAGTCCCCGCCATTGATCCACTGGAAGCCGGCGGGGTCGTTGTCCCGTTCGTAGAGCGCCGGGGTGGCGCGGTACAGCTCGTTGAGATCCTTGGCCAGGAGCTGTATCCCCCGGTGCGCCGGAATTTCCGCCAGCCACCAGTCGAGGCCGTGCTGCTCCGACCATTCGGCTTCCTGGCCGAATTCGGTCCCCATGAAGATCAGCTTCTTGCCCGGGTGGGCCCACTGGTAGCCCAGGAAGGCGCGCAGGTTCGCCAGCTGCTGCCAGCGGTCCCCCGGCATCTTCCGCAGCATCGACCCCTTGCCGTGCACAACCTCGTCATGGCTGATCGGCAGGAGGAAGTTCTCCGTGTAGGCGTAGACCATGGAGAAGGTGATGGTCCCGTGGTGCCACCGGCGGTTGAACGGATCCTCGGACATGTACTTGAGCGAGTCATGCATCCAGCCCATGTTCCACTTGATCCCGAAGCCCAGGCCGCCGTGGCTCGTGGGTGCCGTGACACCCGGGAAGGCGGTGGATTCCTCGGCGATCATGACCGCACCGGGGTGCGTCTTGTAGACCGTGGCGTTGACTTCCTGCAGGAAGGAGATGGCTTCGAGGTTTTCCCTTCCTCCGAAGCGGTTCGGCTGCCACTGCCCCTCCTCGCGGGAGTAGTCCAGGTAGAGCATCGAGGCGACGGCATCCACGCGCAGGCCGTCGATGTGGAATTCGTCAAGCCAGTAGAGCGCGTTCGCGACCAGGAAGTTGCGGACTTCGCTGCGGCCGAAGTCAAAGATGAGCGTTCCCCAGTCCGGGTGCTCGCCCAGGTTGGGGTCGGAGTGCTCGTACAGCG
>JAKFDK010000083.1:0-14952 GCA_036676195.1 Clostridia bacterium
GTGCCGCCGTTACCTTCGCCCCCCAGGCCCTGACCACCGCCCGCACGTACACAGTGGTTTTTACGCCAGACCAGTTGCCCGCCAGCGCCGAAACCTTGGTACGGGATGCCGGTGGCCAGATCACGTACGCGGTACCGGCCATCGGCGTGCTCACCGCCACCAGCCCGGACCCGGATTTTCTGGCGAGGCTGCGGGCCAGGGGCGACCTGGCCGCTGCCGGCCCAGTATGCATCCTGCGCCTGCGTGACCCCAAGGCCGGCCCCGTGCAATTGGCAGGGGAGCTGGCCACAGCCGCCACGGCCGAGGCAGCCGACCTGTACCGGCGTTTCCAGTGGGATATCCGTAAGGTCACCGGAGACGGCCGGAGCTGGGAACTGGAAACCGGCAACCACCAGGTGGTGGTGGGTCTGATTGATACCGGTATTGACACCGGACATCCAGACCTGCACCGCAATCTGCTGGGCACACGCCAGTTCGTACCCGGCGCCACCGACGCCCGGGATGAGCACGGCCACGGCACGCACATGGCCGGTGCCATCGCCGGCAACGGCCGCGTACTGGGAGTGGGACCGAACCTGGGGCTGCGGGCCTACCGGGCGTTCACTGCCAGCGGTGAGACCCTGGCGGCCTGGCTGGCCGCGGCGATGGTGGCAGCAGCCGACGACGGCGTGGACGTGATCGCCCTCGGGCTGGGCGGATTTGATGCCGCCAGCCGGTATTACATAAGCACCCGGGAAACCTCTGACGTGGCTGATTTCATGGCCTACCACCGCGCCGTAAAGTATGCCCTGGAGCGCAATGCAGCCATCGTCACCGCCGCCGGTAACGACGCCCTCGACCTGGGCAGCGCCCGACGGGTGACAGACTTCCTCAATGCCGAATACGGGCCCTGCGGGTATGTCTTTCGCTCCCCCGCCCGCCAGGTATCGGGCAGCCGGGCCGGCGTGCTGACCGTAGGTGCCACGGCTCCGGATGACCGAATCGCCGTTTATACCAATTACGGAGCCGGTAATATTGACATTACGGGACCCGGCGGCGATTTCCTGCGGGGGACCGAGGCAGGTTGGTGGACTGATTTGTGCCTGAGCACCTGGCCCGGCGGTTATGCCTGGATGGCCGGCACCGGCATGGCGGCAGCCAAAGTGGCAGCAACAGTGGCCCTGACGATCACTGACGGCCTCCGCCGCACCGGGCGCAAGCCGTTCCCGGCCCAGGCCACCGCCCAGGTACTGCAGGCCGCAGCCGGCCTGGTTCAAGCCGAGCCGCTGCCCGGACGACTGGGCCGCGGCGCGGTGGATGCTCTGGCCGCCCTGGGCGGCCACTGACAATAATGCCCATCCAAGTCCGCTCCGCCGCCGGCACACACTATGGCGGGGAGGTGCCGCCACATGCCGCAGATCGAGGTGTACTGTACCGTCAACAACTGCGACTACTGGGGCCAGGGGAATCATTGCTTTGCCAAAGAAATTCTCGTTGCCAGCGACCAGGCGGCCCAGCAGTGGCCTGATAGCGTGGACGCCCCACAGGCCAGCACCCTGCCCAACACACCGGCCCAGACCTGCATGGCCACCTCCTGCAAGACCTTCCGGCCTCGCAACAGCGACCGGGGTCCGGTCCAGGAGTTGCTGCCGCACACGGCCTTTACCCAACAGGCGGGCGGTGCGCCGGGCACACAGTCCTGAGACACCACAGCAAGCGGCTCCGGGCCTGGCCCGGAGCCGCTTGCTGTGTCAGGGTTCCGCTCCGGCCTAGCTCAGCAGGGACCAGGCCTCCAGCTTGCTCTTCACCCGCCGGATCACCTCGTCGGTGAACTGCGTGGTGGTGGCGTCGCCATGCAGGTCAAAGGTCCGCACCCCGTCGGCGAGCGCTTCGAAGGCCGCTTCCCGGATCGCCCGGGCGGCGGTGCTGTAGACATCGCCGGAAATGAAGGTCAGCAGCGTGGCCCCGGCCAGGATCATGGCGAGGGGGTTGGCCACGTTCTTGCCCTGCAGCGACGGCGCCGTGCCGTGGGGGGCCTCAGCCATGACCACCCTCGGCTGGAACTGTGCGTCGAAGCTGAGCAGCAGGGATTCTGATCCGGCGATGGAACCGTACATTTGCAGGACCAGGTCGGAGAGGATATCACCGTCCCGGTTCAGAGCCGGCATGACCAGGGGCCGGTCACCCTTGTTGAGCAACAGGGCGTATGCCGCGTCGATCAACTGGGGTTCATATCGCACATCGGGGTAACGGCCGGCTGCCTCATCCATGGCCCGCTTTAACAGGCCCTCGTACACCGGGCTGACAGTCCACTTGGGTCCGCCAAACACGGTAGCCCCCATCTTGCGGGCCAGGTGGAAGCTGAACTCAGCCGTTGCCCGGCAGTTCTTCCATGAAATATGGGTGGTCCGCCAGGCAACCAGGTCATCGCCCTCGCCCTCCACCCACTCCTTGGCCTCATAGGCATCCTCGGTGGCCATACGCACTACCGCGATGGGAGCCGAAACGCCAACCAGTGGGCTGACGCCGGGGAGGCGGCGTCCGGTCCGCAGGATCACGGTACCGTCGATCTCCCGCCGCAAAATGGCATTGGGGCTGCCCACATCGCCGGCGGTTTCCGGCGTGATAGTGGCGGCCTTCAGGCCAAATCCAGCCGTGCGCATGGCGATTGCAGCCTCCAGCACGACCTGGTTCTTGGTGCGGCGCCGCTCCTCCAGGCTGAGGTCATAGGTGGCAAACTCGACGGGCGCCCGGGTCACCCCTGGATCCAGCACCCGCAAAGCCTCATCCAGCAATTCCTGGCCTGTCTGGTCGCCCTTGAGCACGACAATCTTCGGCGTTGACACACTAGTTACTCCTCTCAACCAGTCCAATCAAACGAGTTCGATTGTACCACGGAGAGTTGATATTCGCACGAGATGTCAATTCCTCAACTTTGGCATGTAACCGATTCCTTCGAAGAATAGTTTACCCGGCGTTACGTTTGTTTACACATGCCCTGCCCAAACCGGCCGAACGCCTCGCTCCAGTCGCAACAATGCTTCCAAGTAGAAGTAAAAACCGGCCGGTCCGCCACCGGGACCACCGAAAAGCAGACGCCAGGCTCCGTCCCGATACGAAGAGCACGGCGCCCCCAGACACGCCTCAAGTTCCAGCAAGCCGGCGGCTGCCACCGACTCGGTGCCGGGCGCCACACCACACTGCAGAATAGCATCGGCGGCCTGGCGGGCAGCCTGCAGATCATCCAACTCGCCGGAATGGGCAAATGCCAGGGTACATCCGAGCACGTACCACCCCCGCTCCGGTCCGGCTGGATCCAGCCGCGTGCGGGTGGTATGGGCATGGCGCAGGGCCAGCAGGGCCGGGCGCCCGTCACCGGATTCGGCGGCGGCCCACCAGAGCAACGGCAGATTCAGCAACTCCGGGCCGCCCACCTGTCCGTCCAGGCAGCCCACCGGAGCCGGCTGAAACCGTTGGCAGAGTTCCCGTACCGCGGCAAAGGCCAGCGCCCTGGCCTTTTGATCACCGGCCAGGCGCCAGGCGTTGACCGCCGCCAATCCGAAGGCCAACCCCAGGTCCGGAGCCGCCGGGCCGCCCTTGGTGGCCAGACAGCGGCCGGTCGCCAGGGAGGCCGCCAGCCCGGCGGTACGAAAACGGGGGTCAGCGGTGGCACTGTAGGCCAGCCAGGCCGCCCCGGCCTGATATCCCGTATTCCAATGGGTCTGCGGTTCGTAAAAGTGTGCCCCGTGCTCCACCGCGGCCGCCACCTGGCCGAGAGCCTGATCCAGGGCAACGCTCAGGCGCTCCAATGCGCCACCTCCGTTGTTTTCCCAGCACTACCTGTTCCAGGTGGCGCCGCCGGATTCCTGCTCGGGTAATTCCCCACTTTCTGGCAGCGAGACGTCGCTCGAAACAGAGCCCAACGGCGCGCCAGGGTGTTGCCAGCGACGGTCCAGGGGATAAAATAACGTTATACGTCTTGAACCACCGCGCCACACCATGTGAAAGGAAGTACGCCATGAAGCTCCCGATGGGCCACACGCTGATCTCTCTGGCTGCTGCCGCAGTTTTGTCCGTCTCCGGTTGCGCTCCGAAAACCCCACCCGGCGGGGCTGCGCAGCCGCCCGCTCCGGGCGGCGAGGCCCAGCCTGCCCCGGGCGCGAACGCGCCTGCCCCCGGCGCCACCACGCCGGCGCCCGTTGCCCCCGCGCCACCTGAGGCCCAACTGACGCATATCCATGGGCTCGGGTATTCGGCCGACGGCAGCCGGCTACTGGTTCCCGCCCACGATGGGTTTCGCATTTATGCAGACGGCAAGTGGCAGCAGCCCGATGTCCCGGCCCATGACTACATGGGTTTTAACGCCACAGATGATGGGTTTTACAGCAGCGGTCACCCGGCGCCGGGGTCCGGAATTGCCAACCCCGTCGGTCTGGTCAAGAGTACAGACGGCGGCAAGACCCTGATCAAGCTGCGGTTTGAGGGCGAGGCAGACTTTCATGTGCTGGGGGTTGGTTACACCAACCATGCCATCTATCTGCTGAACCCCCGGACCACCCCGGTGTTGCGGCAGGGCATGCACTACAGCCTGGACAGCGGCAAAACGTGGAAGCAGTGCGCCACGAAGGAGATCGAGACTGAACCCCTGCAGATTGCGGTCCACCCCACCAAGGCTAACGTGGTAGCGGTTGGCACCGAGCGCGGGGTGTTCCTCTCCACCGACCACGGGGAATTGTTTGAACGGATCGGCGATGGGAAACCGAACATGGCCGTGGCCTTCAGCCCGGCCGGTGACACACTCCTGTTCGGCCTGCAGAGCCTGTCGGCCTATGACCTGTCCAGTAAACAGGTCCGGGCCGTGACAAGCCCCGCCATTGGGAGCAAGGATGCGATCGCCTATGTGGCGGTGAACCCGGTCCGTAAGGACGAGATCGCCGTGGCCACCCTGGCCCGGGATGTGAACCTGACCCGGGACGGCGGCAAGACCTGGACACAGATTGCCCAGCAGGGCCAGGGCCGCTAGGCGGGCCGGGTGCCGCCCGGGCCAAAGCACCTTCGTAAACGGCCTGCCGGAGCTGCGAGTACCCCTGTGTAATCTCAATGAGGTCCGGGACGATCGCTGGCTGAACAAGAATACCCACTGAGTGGGAAAGGCCAACACACCGTGGCGCTCTGACTGCGCCGCGGTGTGTTGTGCACGGGCACCTTTCTATTGAGGTGGTGTTCATTCCGCCCAGTTCTGCAAAAACCCCAGGCCTTGATTGCTCGGTCGTTGACTTGATAGTGTGGTTGCAGCGAAAATGCCCCCCAATTATAACTCCTCCGGCAGTTACAAACGGAAATTTAGGGGCAGGAACAATGGCGTACACCCAGGCTCCGAAGGACGTGCGGAGTCCGACACAGGGACGTGAACGGCTGTTTGCGCGGTAGAGGCCGCGGCACGGCGCCTTTTCCCGAAGGTAAATGCGAAAACCCTCGGTGCGGTTGTGAAGCGGATACAGGGGTCTGGCGAGGGTCAATTTAAGCCTTTGGCTGAAACGCTCACGGGCCTCTACGCCTATCGAAAAGCAGGCAACGGCGTAAGCCATGGCTGCATCGCAGGTGATCCTACTCCACGAGGTAGCTTGTGCAGCAGAGGCAGACGTCCCCTTCTGATCTCTTCGATCGGGAAAAACTTGGGATCGCCAAGGCCGGTGGCTATTGAGCGATGATAGGAACGCCGGACATTCAGTCAGGCGGTTACACCCGATGGTGGCCGCTAGAATGGGTTCGGATAACTTGGGGAGTTGTTGCCGGCGGTCACCACGAGTGAGCCGCGCGACGTCAGGGTGTATGCCCCCAAAGTAGCCGGATGCTGACCGACGTTATCAATAAGCGGGAGTCTGCTTACAAACTGTAGCATGAAAGACTATTGGAAGCATCAGGAGTATCTGCCTCCCATGCGTCTACACCATGCCCCGTAAGCGTAGAAGTCGCCGCCGCAGTCCTGGGGGGCGCCTGCACCCCGGAAACAGCCAGCAGCCCCGGCGAATAACATCGCCGGGGCTGCTATTACTACGCCTACAGGGGATTTTACAGTCCCATAGCCGCCCGCAGGGCGTCCCGGACCAGCACCTGCACCAGATGCCGTTTGTAGTCGGCGCTGGCGTTGCTGTCCCCCTCCGGGTCTGCCTCCGCCATGGCCGCGGTGGCTGCGGCCTGGATCGCCTCGGCCTGCGCCGGCTGCCCCACCAGCGCGGCCTCGGCCTGCAGGGCCCGGGCAGGCACCGGGTTGGCGCCACCCACAGCAATGCGGGCAGATGCGACCACACCGGCCTCCACCCGTACCAGGGCAGCAGCGCACACCAGGGCAAAGTCGCCCACCCGCTGGGAGAACTCCCGGAAGGCGGCACCGGCACCGCTGGGCGGCACGGGCACTCGCACCTCGGTCAGCAGTTCCTCCGGCAGCAGGGCAGTGATCAGCGGCGCCAGGAAGAACTCGTCGGCCGGCACCCAGCGCTCGCCGCCGGTGCTTTGCAGCTTAAACTCGGCCCCCAGGCAGACCAGCGAGACCGGATACTCCGCCGAGGGATCGGCGTGGGCCACCGAACCGCCGATCGTGCCGCGGTTACGGATTTGCGGGTGGCCAATCTGGTGCACCGCCTCACGGAGCAGGGGGACAGTCTCGGCCACCAGGTCCGAGTGTTCCACATCCCGGTGGCAGGTCATGGCGCCAATCACCAGGTGGTCGCCCACCCGGCGAATATAGCTGAGTTCACTGGCCAGCGGGCTGATGTCGACCAGGATTTCCGGCCGCATCATCCGCAGGTTGATCAGCGGCAGCACACTTTGACCGCCCGAGACTACCTTGGCGTCCGGGCCGAGACGGCGAAGCAGCTCCAGGGCCTCGGCCAGGTTCTTGGGCGCATGGTACACAGTGGTGAGGGACATGGCCATAGACCTCCCAGGCGGGGATTATGATGCAGTGGAGCCACGCGGCCGGCGGCGGATGCGGCCGGTGGCAGCCAGGTACCAGACCAGGGCACCCAGACCAATGAGGGGCGCCGTGAGCACAGCCGCAAGGGTGGCGTGGGCGCTGAACCCTTCGAGAATATAGCCCAGGGCCATGGGGGTGATCACGGTGCCCAGCAGGCTCGCCGCAGCGGAAATGGGTCCCATGACACGCTCCCGTTCCCCGGCCGCAAACGTATCGCCCAAGAGGGCGTAATAGGCCGTGCTGGCGCCGCTGGCAGCCGTAATGGCGACAACGGTCAGGGCACTGAACAGGGGGCCGTAACCGTTCAGCCACATGCCCAGCAGACAGGCCAGGGTCAGCAGGTTCGTTACCATCAGGGTGGCGGGCCGGCCATACCGGTCAGCGAGCCAGCCGCCGCCCAGACTGCCGCCAATGCCGCCCACCCGGATCCAGCCGACAAAACCGGCGGCAACCGCCGGACTGACTCCCCAGCCCTTGTTGACGATCGTGGACAACATTGAGGGAAAGCCGGCGATCACCATGAAGACACTGCCACCCATCAGGGCCAGGGCCAGGGCCCGCCCCTCCAGGAACTGAGCGCCCCCGGCCGCAGTGGCCCGGTGCGGCGGCGCATCCGGGATCCAGCACCAGAAGGCGAGCGCCGCCGCCAGTCCGATGGGAGTGCACAGCATCACAGCCGTTCGCCACGATACATGGACCAGCAGGGCACCGGCCGCCAGCGGTGCCAGCATTAACGCCGCACTGGCGGCAACCTCGTGCCAGGCCATGGCCCGGGCACGTTCCTGCGGCAGGAAGGTCTCGGCCAGCACCGCCGCGCCGCGGGGCAGGTATAAACCAACGCCCGCCCCGCCCAGGGTCGCCAGCACCAGCATGGCCGGCAGGCCGCTGGTCAGGGCAAAGCCCAGGTTACACACGGTGGTCAGCAGAAACCCGCCCACCACCGTGGCCCGGCGCCCCCAGGGCAACAGGCCGGAAACAAACATCGCCAGGGTGTAACCGCCGTACAGGAAGCCGGTCAGCAGGCCAATCAGCTTGGGGTCCAGGCCGGTCTCGGCACTGATGGCCGGCATCACACTGTACAGGATCGCCCGGGACGACTGGCTCCAGAAAAAGCTGATGAAGCAGGCTGCCAGAACGGGCCAGGCGCCGCGCAGGGTGTGCAACTAGCGCGCCCCCAGAATGGTCACGGCAGATACGGCGCCGGGGCCGCCAATGTTGTGCAGCAGGCCCAGGCGGGCGTTGGGCACCTGGCGCTTGCCGCCGCGGCCCTGAAGCTGCCGGGTGATCTCATACGTCATGCGCAGGCCGGTAGCGCCCACCGGGTGGCCGCAGGAAAGCAGACCGCCGGAGACGTTCACCGGGCACTTGCCGCCCAGGGTCGTCACGCCATCGCGCAGCAGGTGCGCCTGCTCACCGGGCGTGGTCAGTCCCAGGTCGGCGTAGGTGAGCAGCTCCACATTCGCAAAGCAGTCGTGTAGCTCCACCATGTCCAGCTCTTCCAGCGGATTCCTGATCCCGGCCATCTCATAGGCCACCTGGGACGCCTTCTGCGTGGCCCGGAAGCCGCTGAAGTCGTAGGTCTCGTCAAAGAAGGGCAGGTCCCACCCGTTGCTGATGGAGAAGCCGTGCCCCTTGAGCAGCACATGGTCAGGGTTCAGGGCCTGGGCATCCTCGGTCCGCACCAGCACCACGGCAGCGGCGCCGTCGGTGGTGGGGCATGCCCCCAGCAGGGTCAGGGGATTCGCCACCGGCGGGCTCTGCATGGCCTCCTGCAGGGAGATCTCCTTGCGGTGGTGGGCCTTGGGGTTCAGGGTGGCGTGCTTGTGGTTCTTCACCGTGACCTGCGCCAGGTCTTCGGCCGTCACGCCAAAGCGCTTCATCTGCTGGGTAGCGTAAATGGCGAAGGTACCGGCGGCGGTAAAGCCCTTTTGCAGGAAGGGGTGCCCGGCGTCGGTCATCATTTTCACAATGGAGTCGGTGGGCGGCCGGTCGCGCAGCTTTTCCACGCCCACCGCCAGCGCCACCTTGCACTGGCCGGCCATCAGGGCCATCACTGCCCCGCGCAAGGCATCCTGGCCGGTGGCGCAGTAATTGCTGACCCGGGTAATGGGGATGTCGAACAGGCCAACGGCTTCGGCCAGGTCCATGCCGCTGCGACCCTTATACACACCGGCATCAGGGAAGGCGGTGCCCAGCCAGGCGCCGTCGATATCCTTGGGGCCGACACCGGCCTCGTCCAGGGCCTCCCAGACGGCCTCGGAGATCATGGCGGAATAGCTCTTGTCAAAATGCTCGCCAAAGGCCGTGCAGCCGGCGCCGACTACGGCAATGCGGTCTTTCATGCTCATGCCCCGGCACCCCCTTCTGTCACCAGCCGGGCCTTCCAGTAGTAGTGCAGCAACCCGCCGGCGTCATGCAGCCGCCGGAAGGTCAGCTCAACCCGGTCGCCGGGGTTGACCTGGCCCGGAGCGTCGGCCACCTGCACGGTCAGACGTCCGCCGCCGTCCAGGTTCACCACCGCCATGGTTACCGGCGGCTCGGGGCTGGGGTAGTACCACTCGGCGGTGGCGCCGAACACGGTACCCGTACGGGCCAGCTTGTGCGTGCCGAACTCGCCGTGATGGTGGCACTTGGGGCAGGTGTGCAGGTCCAGGGTGAGGATAAAGTTGCACTTGGGGCACTGGTTGGCCACCAGCCGCCGGTACATGGCGGTTTCCCGGTGCATCATCACCGTGCTGTTGAACCCGCCCGGCTCGTCCTGGGCCGGCAGCAGGCCGCGGTAGCGCAGGTAACGGTTGTAGTGGTCCAGGGGTTTGGCCCCGGCCATGGCACGCTCGGCAGCGCCCTTGAGTTCCGCCGCCCGGGCGGTGGCTTCCAGCAGGATGATGTCGAGCCCGTCCCCATAACCCACCAGCAGCAGCTTGTCCCCAGGCTGCGCCTCACCCAGCCCGGACACCAGCAGCGCCAGCGGCTGGGCGCAGCCCAGCAGGCCGGTCTTGCGGCCCAGGGTGGCCCCGACACCGGCCGGGCCCTTCAGTCCCAGCTTCTTCAGAACCCCGTCGGCGGCCCGGACATCGGGCGCCCCCAGGTAAGCCTGGGCGATATCGCCCGGCTGCAGGCCCCACTGCTCCAGGGCAGCCTTGATCGCCGGGATCACCCCGGCTTCGTAGCCGGATACGGTGTTGAACCTGGCGTCACCGCTGCGCACGAAGCGGTCATCGGCCGGGCGCCACAGGTCGGGGAACTCCCGCGTCAGGGAGTATGTACCCACCACTTTGGCCAGGCCGTCTTCGGGGCCCACCAACACGGCAGCAGCGCCGTCGCCGGTGAACGGTTCCATGGCGCTGCCCGGCACGGCCAGGCGGTTTTCACCCGCCGTCACCAGGGCCGGACGGCTGCTGTCCAGGGCCAGCAACAAAGCCGAGGTGGCGCTGCGCCCGCCGCCGGCAAAATCGGCCGTGCGGACCGTGGCCGGCAGATCCAGGGCCTCGGCAATAATGGCAGCACTGCTCTTGTCGTACTGCGGTGCACTGGTGGAAGCAAAATAAAGAGCGGCGGGTCCTGTACCCGCCATGGCCCTGGCCGCGGCTGCCGCAGCCATGGTCAAGCTATCTTCATCGTGTGCGGCTACTGTCCGCTCTCCGCTGCCGCCCGGCCGGCCCCATGCCGCCGCAATGGCGGCACCGGCCAGCCGGAAGCGGGGCAAATACAACCCCGCCCCCAGAATCCCGGCCATGCGCCCACCTCCAAAGCTTGGTAGAACCAGAAGACTGCTCTACATCAGGCCGACGGTGATGCCGCCATCGCAGAAGATGACCTGGCCGGTGATGTAGGCCGCCTCGTCGCTCACCAGGAAGGTATGCAGGTTGGCGATATCCTCCGGCCTGGCCATGCGCTTCAGGGGCACGCGGCCCACCACGGCTTCCCGTACCTTGTCGGGCATGCCGGCCGTCATCTGTGTTTCGGTGGCGCCCGGGGAGACGCAGTTCACGGTGATGTTGTGCCGGGCATACTCCAGGCACAGGGTGCGGGTCATGCCGATCACGCCGGCCTTGGATGCGGCATAGTTGGCCTGGCCCATGTTGCCCTTCACGCCAATGCTGGCAGTGGTGGTGATGCGGCCGTACTTCTGGGCGCTCATGGGGCCCAGGGCAGCCCGGCACATGTTGAAGGTGCCCTTCAGGTTCACGTCGATAACGGCGTTCCACTGCTCCTCGGTCATCTTATGGACCATGGCATCACGGTTGATGCCGGCGTTGTTGACCAGGATGTCCAGCTTGCCGGCCTTGTCCACCACCGTCTTGACGGCGGCGTCAGCCTCGTTCCAGCTCGCCACGTTCACCTGCACGGCAAAGGACTCGTTGCCGCACTCGGCGGCCACGGCCTCGGCCTGGGCCAGGTTCATATCGGCCACCGCCACGCGGGCACCTTCGGACGCCAGGCGCAGGCACACGGCGCGGCCGATGCCGCTGCCGCCGCCGGTTACGAGCGCAACCTTACCCTGAAAACGCATCTGGAAAGCCCTCCCTGAAAAATTCTAACCCTTGCGGGCGACCAGGATCTTCCACTGGGAATCCATGACCACGGTGTCCTTCTGGTTCATCACCTTAATGGAGAAAACAACCAGGCCGCGGTCGGGCTTTGAGGTCTCCTTCTTCTCCAGGGGGCGGATCACCAGCCGCAGGGTGTCACCGGGCAGGGTGGGCGCCGGCCACTTGGTGGTCTGCTCCAGGAAGGCCACGGTGGTGCCCTCGAAGGTGCCGGACTGGTTGGCCAGGCCGGTGGCAATGGCGTACACCAGGGCGCCGTGGGCAATGCGCTTGCCGAACGGGGTGGACTGCGCAAAGATGTCGTCGGTGTGCAGCGGGTTGAAGTCCCCGCTCAGGCCGGCGAACAGGACCACGTCGGTCTCGGTCACGGTACGGCGGGCCGTGTAGTAGTCCTGGTCGATGTTCCAGTCTTCCCAGCAGATCCCCTTGGGCGTATACATGGTGGTGTCAACCTCCTGTTATTTGTGCCAACCGGAACGTTTCGGATTCGCCCGGACGGCGGCGCAGCCGGGTCCGGGTGGGAAGTAAACTAGCGGAGCACTTCCCGGGCCACGGACGAGCGCTGGATCTGGTTGGTGCCTTCGAAGATCTGGAAGATCTTCGCGTCGCGCATCATCCGTTCCACCGGATAGTCCTTGAGGTAACCATAACCGCCCATGACCTGCACGGCGTTGGTGACAACCTTGTTCGCCACGTCGGAGGCGTACAGTTTGGCCATGCCTGAGAACTTGACCATGTCCGGCTCGTGCTGGTCGTACTTATAGGCGGCAGCCCAGGTGAGGCAGCGGGCGGCCTCGATTTCGGTGACCATATCGGCGATCATGTGCTGAACGGCCTGGATCTTGGCCAGAGGCTGGCCGAACTGGACCCGCTCCTTGGCGTAGTCGCGGGCAGCTTCAAAGGCGCCCTGGGCAATGCCAAGAGACTGGGCGGCCACGCTGATGCGGCCCTTGTTCAGGCAGTCCAGCAGCAGCTTGAAGCCGTCGCCGATCTTGCCCAGCATATTTTCCTGGGGGACCCAGACGTCTTCCAGCACCAGCGAACAGGTGGGCGACCCCTTCAGGCCCATCTTGTGCTCGACCTTGTCGCAATAGAAGCCGGGAGTGCCCTTTTCCACCAGGAAGGCGGTGATCAGGTCCTTCCCGTTCTGGTTGACCTTGGCAAAAATCGACACCACATCGGCGATGTTGCCCTGGGTAATGAAACACTTGGCGCCATTGATCCGCCAGCCGCCGTTATCAGGTACAGCCCGGGTTTGCAGGTTGTTCACATCGGAACCGGCTTCGGGCTCGGTCAGGCCGAAGGAAGGCAGCAGTTCGCCTGTGGCGACCTTGGGCAGATACTTCTGCTTCTGTGCTTCATTGCCGCCCAGAGCGATGGGGGACGAGCCCAGGGACTGGTTGCCCAGCACCATCGAGCTGCTGGCACAGACCCGCGCCACCTCTTCAATGGCCACGCACTGGGTCAGCAGGCTGCCGTCCAGCCCGCCGTACTCGGCGGGGACCGTGACGGTGAACAGTTCATGTTCGGCAAAAGCTTCCTTGACCCACCACGGATACTCTTCCTTCTCGTCGATCTCCGCCGTCCGCGGCTTGACCCGCTCTTCCATGAGCTGGCGGACCATGTCCCGTAGCGCTTCCTGCTCCGGCGACAGCTTGAATTCCATCCAACTGCCTCCCTGTCAAATCTAACACTAAAAGCTCTAGTGTCAAAATATCCGTTATAGCCAGTTCGTCAAATGTTATACAGAAACCTGCAAACCTTGTCTCCGCAAGCAGCACATTTTGTCTGCTTCGACCGGGCAGGCCGACCCAGGGCGATCTCGGCCACCCCGGCGAAGACGCCTTCGATGAAGTGGCAGGCCGGTTCGGCGCTGGGTCCGTAGGCCCAGGCGTAGGCCGAGTTGTCGACTTCGATTTCCATCACCCCGGCCGCCTGGTCCAGGGTGACCACGCGGAAGCTCCCCCAGCCAAGCTGCGTGCCCATCCGGCACATGGCCGCCGCCACTTCGTGGGCCGGCAGGCCGAACGACTGGTGCAGCTTCTGGGCGCTGGCGCCGCCGCCGGCCTTGCCGCCGGCAAACATCATGGCGCCGGCTTCCCGGCCCAGCCGCTCTTCTACCGCTTTCTGGAACACTACCACGGTTTCCGGGCGGACCAGCATGTAGCGGATGCCCTTGTAGTCCAGGGCGCCCGCCGCCTGATCCCATGTCAGTCCCTGCAGTACGTCATTGCTGACCACCGGCATCCCCCTCGAAGTGCATGGCCAGGGCCGCTTCCACGTCCTGTGCCTGCAAGAGTTTCAGATCGATCCGGCTCGCCTGGATCAGGCCGGCCTGCACCAGCCGGTCGGCCTGGGCCATGACGGCCTTTTCCACCAGGTGCCTGACCAGCCGGGCGTTGCCCCAGCGGCCCAGGCTCTGATCCTGTTGCCGGATGGTCAGGGCCCGGTGCAGGGTCTCGCCCGCCGCCGGGGTGAAAACCACGCCCCAGCGCCCGGCCAGCAGGTGGCCGATGGCGAGCAGGTCATCGGCGGCATAGGTGGGAAAGCGCAGAAAAAAGCCAATGCGGGAGCGCAGGCCCGAGTTGATATCCAGGAACTCCTGCATCTCGGTCTCGTAGCCGGTGAGAATGCAGCAGAACTGGTCGCGCTGGTCTTCCATGGCCTTGACCAGGGTGGCCAGGGCCTCGTGCCCGAAGTCCCGGCGGTCGTCCCGCTCCCGCACGATGCTGTAGGCTTCGTCGATGAGCAGGACCCGCCCCCGGGCCTCGGCCAGTACGCCGGCGGTGCGCTGGGCGGTATGGCCGATGAAGCGGTCCACCAGGTCCCGGCGGCTGACTTCGACCACGCCCGGGACCGGCAGCAGACCGGCCCGGTAGAGTACGGTGGAGAGCCGCCGGGCAAACTCGGTCTTGCCGGTGCCGGGCTCGCCGGTGAAGCACATGTGCAGCACCGGGGCCGGGCAGGGGAAGTCCAGTTCCCGCCGCCGCTCCTGCACCCGTGCGAAGGAGATGAACCGTCTGGCCTGTGCCTTGGCCCCGGCCAGCCCGTACAGGTCGCTGAGCGGCTCCCAGATTTGCTCTTCCGTATAATCGGGGCGCGGCGGGGGCAGTCCGGGGTCACGCACGGTGTAGTGCGGGCCCATGCCGGGGCCCGGTGGCGGGCCAGGCGGGGGTTTCACGCGGGCCACCTCCCGTGGGCTTTGCGTTGCCTGGGTCGCACCGTGAGCTGTTGGTCGCGCCGGGGGCGGCCGGGCGCTGCTTTCCGGGGTCGCGGGGCGGGCGGTCCTCCCGGCTCCTCCGGGGCCCTTTTTCAAGGCTCTGTTCGCAACAACGGGTGCTCGCAAGGCGTTCTGGTCTCCACCAAGTACGCGCTGCCCGGAATATCAGCGATTCAGGTGCTGGGTCGCTACGGCCCCCCGCTGCGCGAATGCTGCCCTTTGAGGTT
>JAKFDK010000084.1:0-3553 GCA_036676195.1 Clostridia bacterium
CCTCATCGGGGATTCGGTCGTACTGACCCTGATCAATAACGGTGAAGTGCAGGAGCGGGACTTCCTTCATCGTGCCGGCGCGGTGGCGCTCACGCCCACCGGACGCAAACAGGTTATTGCCGCATATGAACGGCGGATGGACAGCCTGATCACCCATCCTCTGTTCGGGTATGCCATCAGCTACCGACGAGTTCTCGCGGTACAGGCCAGGCTCTTGGCCCGGCATCTTTTGGGGGAATTGCCCACCTATGTGCCCTTTGTGACGAGGTGAGCCCATGCGGAACCGCTACCTGATCTGTTATGATGTTGCCGATCCCAAGCGTCTTCGGCGTATGTTCCGCACCTTGCACGGCTATGGCGACCCTATTCAGTATTCTGTTTTTATTTGTGATCTGGCACCCCAGGAGCGGGTATTGATGGAGGCAGCCGTACATGATATCATTCACCACAAAGAAGACAGAGTGCTGGTTGTTGATATTGGACCCGTTTCCGGTCGTGGCAACAGAGCGGTCCAGCAGTTTGGGCGCACCCTGGCGTTACCGGGCCAGCGCACCGCGGTGATCGTATGATGCCGCGCACCGCCAAGCATACGTGCGAGCGCTGGGGTGGTGCGTTAATCCCGGGGGGCGCTCGCATCCCAGAACCGGCTTCAGAACCGGCCTGGCCGTCACGGATCATTTGTTCTCCTGCGTTTGATGCCTCACTACATGCCACCGCTCGCAAAGTGGAGCGGAAACCCGCTTTGGAGCCCATTTTGGGACAGGCGCCCTATCCATGGCCGAAAGGCCGTGGCCCCATTGAAGCCCACCTGCCCTGTCCGCAGGGTGCACCCAGGTCGGCCGCTATCCATGGCCGAAAGGCCGTGGCCCCATTGAAGCAATAGCACCGACCACGACGGAGCGCAGGAATCAGGCTGGCTATCCATGGCCGAAAGGCCGTGGCCCCATTGAAGCGGGTACGCGTGGTGGGCATCGTCTGCCGCACTCTTGCCCTATCCATGGCCGAAAGGCCGTGGCCCCATTGAAGCCGCCCTCGTCGCCCTCGGCGGACCTGTCCACGGGTGCGGATCTATCCATGGCCGAAAGGCCGTGGCCCCATTGAAGCTACCGCCACGGCCAACTGACGCACCGCCGGTGCTAGTTCTATCCATGGCCGAAAGGCCGTGGCCCCATTGAAGCGACGCAGGCATTCTCCATAGTCTCAACCCGGTCAAAATCCTATCCATGGCCGAAAGGCCGTGGCCCCATTGAAGCAACAGCGGCAGCGGAACCAGCGTCACCATCCCCGCCGCTATCCATGGCCGAAAGGCCGTGGCCCCATTGAAGCATCAAGCAGGTTCTGCGAATTAATCATCTTATCCACATCTATCCATGGCCGAAAGGCCGTGGCCCCATTGAAGCGGCAGAGCCCTGGATTCGGCTCGATGCGATTGAGCGCGGGACTATCCATGGCCGAAAGGCCGTGGCCCCATTGAAGCGTGCCACATAGGGTTACGGCTCGTCCACCCCATACGTGCGGCTATCCATGGCCGAAAGGCCGTGGCCCCATTGAAGCTCACCTCGCCGCCGTATTGGGGCCTGCGGGATTATGGGCTATCCATGGCCGAAAGGCCGTGGCCCCATTGAAGCTCCACTGGGCCAAGCCGCAGTTCCTCGCCGGGTAAGTACCGCTATCCATGGCCGAAAGGCCGTGGCCCCATTGAAGCATCCCAGGCGCCTACCCGGTAGTGGGAGGTGTGGCGTCTATCCATGGCCGAAAGGCCGTGGCCCCATTGAAGCCGGCCCGGGGCACCGCAGGGGTGCGGGCCTGTCCACCTATCCATGGCCGAAAGGCCGTGGCCCCATTGAAGCCAGCAACGGGGCCGGGCGACGGTATTACGTCTGCTCCGCTATCCATGGCCGAAAGGCCGTGGCCCCATTGAAGCGCCAAGTTCTCCACCTTGCAGTCATCGTCCAGGGCAGGGTTCTATCCATGGCCGAAAGGCCGTGGCCCCATTGAAGCAGGGGAACGGCGAGGTAGTCCTGCCATTGACTCTGGCCTATCCATGGCCGAAAGGCCGTGGCCCCATTGAAGCACGCATGACTCGAAGAATTCATCGAAGTGTGCCGAGTCTATCCATGGCCGAAAGGCCGTGGCCCCATTGAAGCGCCAAGTTCTCCACCTTGCAGTCATCGTCCAGGGCAGGGTTCTATCCATGGCCGAAAGGCCGTGGCCCCATTGAATGTCAAGACCGCCGCTAAATGGCGATCGCCGTCCAGCGCTGTTGGCTAGCGACAATTGCCGGCGGCCAACGGCGGCGGGCTGAGCTCAGCCTGCACGGCTCCAGACGGCCGGCAAGACCCTCCGCTTCGCTGCGGCCCTCCGGGCGGCGGCAGGAGCCGCCGGTCTTGACCGCCATCTTCCACCGTGCGGGTAGGTAAACACGCCCGCCGCCGTCCCCGAATGGCGGTTGCGCAGCTATCCTTTGATTTTGAGAGATTAGCAGACCTGGTCTCCAAATTCGAGCCGTTGGCGATGGTCATATAGCGGCGGCAATAACACCGGGACCAGACGGCGGAGCGGGTCCTGGAAGTGCTCAAAGGGGCCATGGCCCGCTATGGGCTGCCCAAAGAGGTTCTCACCGACCGGGGCGGCCAGTTTACCGCCTGGCAGGGGGTCACCGCCTTTGAGCGCTTGTTGGCCGGACTGGATATCCTCCACACGAAGGCACGCCCACATCACCCGCAGACGTGTGGAAAACTGGAGTCCTACCACCGTAACATCCAGCGGGAATTGATTGACGTGGAACTGTTCCGCAGCTTCGAGGAGGCCGTGCAGCGCATCGGTGATTACGTTGAGCACTACAACCACGTCCGCTGCCACCAGGGAATCGGGGGGTTCACCCCGGCAGACCGGTACTTTGGTATCGCCCGGGCGGTGGAACAGGCGCTATGTGAGCGCCGGGAGAGCCAGCGCAGAGGTGAGCCGGTTCAGATTGGCCGCATGCCGCTGCTGTACCTGGTGGGCAAATTTGCCGGCCGGGATCTGCGGGTGCAGGAAGACGGCGGCCGGGTCCAGGTGTTTCTGGGACGAACGACTGGTGCAGACGCCGGATTTCTCGGCTGGTTTAACCGCTGCCGTCGTTGGCCATAATGGCGAACGAGTCAACCAGGGCAGGAAGGTGACCAGCGATGGGCAGGCTGACCCCGCAGGAACGGCGGGAGATCTATATACTGGGCCTGAAGCGGGAGATGCAGGTTCAGGAGATCTGTGCCCGATATGACATTAGCCGGAAACTGTACAACCGCATCGCACACCGGGGTGAGGAGGCGCTGGCCCAGGCGTTTGCGACCCGCAAGCCGGGCAAGCTCAGCCGGGAAGAGCAGCTTGGGGCTGCGGCGCCCCTGGCGCGGCGGCTGGAGGCGGAACTGGAGCAGGCCACCGCGCCCGGGAACGGGGCCTGCGGGCGCACATCCGTGTGCTGGAGACCGCCCTGCTCTTCGCCCGTAAGGTGATCCGCGTGTTCACCGGTGATGAACAGGCCGATGCCCGGCTCCTGCGCATGAGTGGGGAA
>JAKFDK010000085.1:0-48547 GCA_036676195.1 Clostridia bacterium
GGCGTCCACCCGCTCGGCGATGACATGGTCGCTGGGGAGGGCGAGGCGGAGCCGGCGCGCTTGTGCCCGGACCAGGAGGTCCCTCGCCACCTCCAGCCGGTCCGTCTCCACGCGGGAGGCCCCCACGGGCACCCCCTGGGCAGCCAGGAAGGTGTAGGCCATGGCCCCGCCGATGAGGAGCGCATCCACCCGGTCCAGGAGAGTCCGGATCACCCCGATCTTGTCCGAGACCTTGGCCCCCCCCAGGATCGCCACGAAGGGGCGGTGGGGGGCCTCGAGGAGCTGCCCCAGGTACTGCAGTTCCTGCTGCAGGAGGAAGCCGGCGGCCGCCACCGGGACGAAGCGGGTGACGCCGACCGTGGAGGCGTGGGCCCGGTGGGCCGCCCCGAAGGCGTCGTTCACGTAGATGTCGCAGAGCGCGGCCAACGCTCGGCTGAAGGCCTCGTCATTCCGCTCGTCCCCCGCGTGGAAGCGGCAGTTCTCCAGCATGAGGATGTCCCCGGGGCGCATGCCGGCCGCGGCGGCCGCCACCTCCTCCCCGACGCAGTCCGGGGCCATGGGGACCGGGCGGCCCAGCAGCTCCCCCAGGCGGGCCGCCACCGGGGCGAGGCTGAGGGCACCGTCCCGCTTCCCCTTGGGCCGGCCGAGGTGGGAGAGGCAGAGGACGCGGGCCCCCCGCTCCAGGCCGTACCGGATGGTGGGGAGCGCCGCCCGGATGCGGGTGTCGTCTGTGACCTGCCCGCCCTGGAGCGGGACGTTGAAGTCCACGCGGAGCAGGACCCGCTTCTCCTTGAGCTCCAGGTCACCGATGGAGAGCTTGGCCACAGGCTCCCTGTCAGAAGGGGCGGATGCTGACCGCCGCGAGGCCTCCTCCCCCCTCCTTCCGGAACTTCACCAGGACAGTCTCCCCGGCGGCGATCCCCTTGAGCTGCTCCGCCGTGACCCTGAAGCGCACCGCGTGGCCGGTCTCGGCGTCCCGGATGATCAGGAGACCCCGGGTCCCGTCCAGCTCCGTCACCTGCCCGATGTGCCCATCGGGCCCGGCCGCCGGGCAGGCCGCACCCGGTGCCGGTCCCCCCGTCACCAGGGCGGCCGCGAGAGCCCCCGCCAGCAGGCCGCCCGTCCGCCTTCGCATCGTTTTTCCCCCCTTGCCCGCCAGGGCGCCCGACCCCCTAGTGCCGGGCCAACTCACTTCGCCTCACTTCGTTCTCCGACCACCCTTCGGGTGGTGCCCGCGGCGGTCCGGAGCGTACCCGAGCGTACGCCTCCCCACCCACCTCCGGTGGGTACCCGCTCCTCCCTCGGGCCTCGTGAGGCTCGTCATTTGGCCCGGCACCCCAGTCGTCGCATGAGCACTATCTCCAATTCGTTGGAGTCACACTAGCCGCGCCTGGCGAGGTAGAGGAGCAGATCGCGCACCCGGCAGGAGTAGCCCCACTCGTTGTCGTACCAGGCCAGGACCTTCACCATGGTCCCGTCGATGACGTTGGTGGAGGGGCCGTCCACGATGGCGGAGAGGGGGTTCCCGTTGAAGTCCACCGAGACCAGCTCCTCCTCCACGAATCCCAGGATCCCCTTCAGCTCCCCGTCGGCCGCCTTCCGCAGGGCGGCGTTGACCTCCTGCACCGTCATCACCTTCTCCGTCTCGGCCACCAGGTCCACCAGCGAGACGTTGGGGGTGGGGATCCGGATGGCGATCCCGTGCAATTTCCCCTGCAGCTGCGGCAGGACGAGCCCGATGGCCTTGGCGGCGCCGGTGGCCGTGGGGATCTGGGAGAGGCCGGCCGCCCGGGCCCGGCGCAGGTCCTTGTGGGGGAAATCCAGAATGACCTGGTCGTTGGTGTAGCTGTGCACGGTGTTCATCATGCCCTTGACTACCCCGAAGGTGTGGTGCAGTACCTTCGCCACCGGAGCCAGGCAATTGGTGGTGCAGGACGCATTCGAAATAATGGTGTGCCGGGCCGGGTCATACTGCTCGTGGTTGACGCCCATGACCACCGTGATGTCCTCGCCCTTGGCCGGGGCGGAAATGATCACCTTGCGGGCGCCGCCGGTCAGGTGCGCCCTGGCCTTGTCGCCGTCGGTAAAGCGACCGGTGGACTCAATCACCACATCGACCCCGGCCGCCGCCCAGGGGATCTCCGCCGGATCCTTCACCGCCGTGACCCCGATGCGGCGCCCGTTTACGATCAGGGCGTCTTCGCTGTGGCCCACCTCGGCCGCCAGTTCACCAAAGTTGGAATCATATTTGAGCAGGTGAGCGGAAGTGGCCGGTGGGGTAAGATCGTTGATGGCCACCACTTCAATGCCCGGGCGGTCAAGCGCAATCCGGAACAACCGGCGTCCGATGGAACCAAATCCGTTAATACCAACTCGAATCATGCCCACGGTAACGTCGCCTCCCTGACTAATAGCATGCTCGCATTCCAGTCCAATCAGGGGAAACTCGGCGGGGCCAGGAGCGGAGCCGTGATCAGAGCGGCGGCACCAACGGCCACACCCTCTTCACCCCGGGTGGCCGCCACAATCTGCGCCCGGCGGCCCTGCACCGGCAGTGCCCGGTCCAGGGCCGTTTCCCGCAGGGGACCGAGCAGGTATTCACCCGCCCGGCTGGTGCCGCCGCCAATCACCACCCGCTCCGGATTCAGCAGGTTGATCAGGTTGCCCACCGCCACGCCGATGGCCCGCCCCGCCCCGGCGAGGACCTCGCGGGCCAGGGCGTCGCCCTGCCAAGCGGCCGCGATGACATGGGTGGCCAGCACCCGGTCCGGGTCGCCACCGGCTAGAGCGACCACAGCAGAGGGCCGCCCCTGCCGGATCTGCCGGACGGCGGCCCCGGCAATGGCCCCCGCCGCCGCCACGGCTTCCAGGCAGCCATAGCGACCGCAGGCGCAGCGGGGACCTTCGGCGGCCACCGCCGTATGGCCCAGTTCGCCCGCCCCCTGGTCCACCCCGGCATACAGGGCGCCCCCCAGGTAAATGCCGGCGCCAATGCTGACGCCCACCCGCACCGCCACCAGACTGCGGATGGGAACAGCGCTGCGCTGTGCCTCGCCCAGGGCGAGGCAGCGGGCGTCGTTCTCCACCACCACCGGCAGACCGGTGGGCGCCGCCAGCAGGGCGGCGGCCGGCTGCGGCGGCCCCGGAAAGTGCGGGCTGCCGCACCAGATGCCCTGCCCCCGGTCCACCAGCCCGGTGACGCCCAGTCCGATCCCGGCCACCGGCACCCCGGCGGGGGCCAGGGCGACGGTATCCTGCACCGCGGCCGTCACCCTGGCCATGGCGAGGGCCGGGTCGGCGGTGGTGATCCGTTCCTTGTGCCGGGCCAGCACTTCGCCCTGCAGGTCGCAGACAACGACCCGGATATGGCCGGCGGACAGTTCGGCGCCCACCGCCACCCGCGCGACCGGGTTGAACTGCAGCAGCACCGGACGGCGACCTCCGGAGGACTCGCCCGGACCCAGTTCGGTCACCCACCCTTCGTCCAATAGCTCAGCCACCAGAGCCGATACGGTGGGGCGGGTGAGCCCGGTGGCATCGGCCACCTCGGCCCGCGCCAGCGGGCCACTGCTGTGGATGGTGTGCAGGATGCGCTGCCGGTTCAGCCCCTTGATCAGCTCCGGCCCGCTCACGCGTTCACCTTCTTTCGCTACTTATGTAAATACGCTTTACTAAGTGAGCGGTTGATGAGGCGACCTTGTGGGCCGCCCTTGCTTTAATGGTAACCTATTCCTGATACTTTTACAAGGTCCTTTACAAAAGTTTGCCCTCCTGACCGCTCGGCCAGCGAACGGCACGCCCCACCTCGGATGCCTTCAGGGGGCCGGCACGTCGTCGCAGGTGGTGGGCAGGGGCGTCTGGCGGAGAAAGTCGCGAAAGGCGGCCGCCGCCGGACTCAGCCGTCGCCCGGGGTATCCGGCCAGGTAAAAGCTACGGGCCATGTGCAGCCCGATCACCCGCACAAGGGCCAGCCGGCCGGCGGCCAGTTCCCAGTCGACCGCCATCCGGCTGATGATGCCCCAGCCCAGCCCGGCTGCCACCGCCTGTTTGATGGCATCGTTGCCAGCCAGTTCCATCACCGGTTCGACCGGAATTCCCAGGGCGCGCAACCGGTCCTCGGCCACCTCGCGGGTGCTGGAGCCAGGTTCACGCAGGATCAGGGGGTGGCGGCCCAGTTCAGCCGGGGCCACCGGGGCACCGGCCGCCAACGGCTCGCCGGGGGCGGCAATTACGGCCAGACAGTCGCGGCATACCGGCTCCAGGTCCAATTCCGGATGGCCGGTGCTGTCCTCCCCCACCACTGCCAGGTCCAGTTCGGCCTGGGCCAGGCGCGCTTCCACCTCCCGGGTATTGCCAATCCACAGGCGGACCCGGATGCCCGGGTGTACCTGCCGGAAAGCGCCCAGCACCGGGGGTAGCAGGTAGGTGCCGGGGATGGTGCTGGCGCCCAGCGTGACCTGGCCGCTGTGCAGCCCCTTCAGGTCGGCCATGGCTTCCTCGGCCAGTGCCGTCAGGTGGAAAATCCGCCGGGCGTAGTCATAGAGCAGTTCACCGGGTTGGGTCAGTTGCAGCGCCCGGCCCACCTGCTCCACCAGCGGCACACCCAGGGTTTGCTCCAGCTTGCGCACCTGCATGGAGACATTGGGCTGGGAGACGCCCAACTGTTCGGCCGCCCGGGAAAAGCTCGCCCCGGCCGCCACGTAGTAGAATACCCGCAGGTGGTTCAGGTTCAGATGCATCGGCCGCTCTCCCTCCTGCTGCAGACCTTCGGCGATGCCGGCGGTGGTGGGATCAGGCTTCCCCCAGGTAGGCCCACAGGTAGGCCAGGGCATACTGGGCCGCCCACTGCCGGATTTCGGCCCGACCGCCGCGGAAGTGAAAGCGGCGCGCCTTGCTGACCCCGGGGCCGTGCAGGCCGATCCAGACGGTGCCCACCGGCTTTTCCGCCGTACCGCCGTCGGGTCCGGCCACCCCGCTGACGGAAACCGCCACGGTGGCCCCGCTGCGCCGGGCGGCCCCGGCGGCCATTTCCAGCACGGTGGCCTCGGAAACCGCCCCATCCGTCTGCAGGGTTTCCGCCCGCACCCCCGGCAGGTCCTGTTTGGCGGCGTTACTGTAGGTGACATACCCGGCCAGCAGGTAGGTTGAACTCCCGGGGATGTCGGTGATGCGTTTACTGATCAGGCCGCCGGTACAGGATTCGGCCAGGGCCAGCGTCCACCCGCGCTCCCTCAGCCGCGCCCCCACCGCCTCTTCCAGGGTGGTTTCATCGACCCCAAAGATATGCTTGCCCAGGCGGCGGCGGATTTCCGCCTCCAGCGGCGCCCAGCGGGCCTCGGCCTCGGCCAGTTCGCCGGTTTTGGTAGCCATGCGCAGGTGCACCTCGCCTGCCTTGGCGTACGGCGCCAGCGATGGGTCCTGCTGGTTTTGCATCAGATCCAGTATTTCCTGTTCCACCGCCGACTCCCCCATGCCGCAAATGCGCAAGGTGCGGCTGAACAGCTTCAGCCGGGCGCCGCCCATCTGTTCGGTCAGGAAGGGGATCACGTGGTCATGCAGCATCTTCTTGAATTCGTGGGGCGGGCCGGGCAGCAGGAGAATGACCTTATCGCCGACGGGAATGTTGAGGCCAGGGGCGGTGCCGACGGGGTTGGGCATCATCCGGCCGCCCCGGGGCACCATGGCCTGCCGCACGTTGTTTTCCGGCATGTCCTTGCCGGTGCGGCGGCTGAACCAATCCCGCAGTTCCTGCAGGTAGGTTTCGTTCAACTCAAGCGGGCGCCCGGCCACCTCGGCCGCCACCTCGCGGGTAAGATCATCTTGGGTGGGCCCCAACCCGCCCGAGGTAATAACCACGTCGGACCGGGTCAGCGCCAGCCGCAGGGCGCCAGCCAGGCGGTCGGCGTTGTCACCGACAGTACTCTGATAAAACTGGTCCACGCCCAGTTCAGCCAGCCGCTGGGCGATGTACTGGGCGTTGCTGTTCAGGATTTCGCCCAACAACAGCTCCGTTCCAACGAATATCGTCTCTGCAATCATCGTTTTGGCCTCCCTTTCATCCCCAAGCCGTAGGATTCTCCAGGCCCGGCATGGCTCCCTGCCAGCGGTGGCGGGCATCCTAATCCAGCAGGGGGTGGCATGGATGGATAGGGAACTCAACGGCCTGGTCCGGGATTTGCTGGACCAGCAGGAGGGCATCGCCGCCATAGAGGTGGTGCGGCAACTGGCCCGGGCCAAGCACCAGTTGGCCCGGGAGTTGGAGGCCAACCTCAAGCAACTGCGGGAGGTCCTGAAAGAAACCGAACGGATCGCCGGGGATATGGAATCTGTGCTCAAGGAAGCCCAGTCCCCGACCGCCGGCCGGGGCAACGGCGGCAAACACGAACAGTCCCAGCGCCGGCCGGACCCGGAGCAGGGCGACTTCCGGCGCGGGGCCGAGCCCTTGCGGGGCGGGGACGACCGGCCGGAGGAGCCGCGGGCGGCAGGGCGGTTCCGTCCCGCCCGCAGGGCGCGCCCGGTGGGGGGAAACGACCACCCGGCCGAAGCCGGTTACGACGGCGCCCCGGGGGGCCGCGGCCGGTCGGAAGGCGACCAGGACTCGGGCGGCCGCAACCCCCAGCAACTGCATTAAGGCCGGGGGCGCCATTCGCCCCCGGCCTGATTTGCCCTATTCATTCATGCCCGGTTCGTAGCGACGGTAACCCGGACCGGCCGCCGGGGCGGCTCAGCCCGTAACGCCGACCGCCTCCGGTTCAGCCGCTGCTTCTTCAGCCGGGGCATCCGGTGCAGCCGCGGCCGCTGCGGTGGCATGCGCCGCCGCCAGGGTCCGCAGTTCAGCGCCCGAGATGACCTCGCGCTCCGTCAGAATCGCCGCCACTGCCTCCAGCACCGCCACCCGTTCGCTCAGGAAGGTGCGCACCACCTCTTCCTGGGTGGCGATGATGTGCTGTTTCATCTCGTTTTCCCGGCCCCGGTCCAGGGTATCCGGGTCTACCACGCCCAGTTCGGACAGACCGCTCAGAATAATCTTCTGGGCCAGGTCCACCACCTGCTCGAAGTCTGCCCGGGCACCGGTGGAGCGGCTGCCAAAGCAGAGTTCCTCGGCCACTGCACCGGCCAGGGCTACCCGCACCTGACCTTCCAGCATGGCCCGTGTGTACAGGTAACGGTCCTCGCCGGGGTGGCTGCGGACATAGCCCATGGCCCGGCCCCGGGGCGTGACGGTGACGGTGGCCACCGAGCCTGGCTCAACCCATTCGCCCACCAGGGCATGCCCGGCCTCGTGGATGGCGACCCGGCGCTTTTCGTCGGCGCGCGGGCGGCGGTCCACCTTTTCGCCCAGGATCACCTTGTCGACCGCTTCAGTCAGATGCCGCTGCTGCACCTCGGCGCTGCCCTCCCGCAGGGCCAGAATCGCCGCCTCGTTCAGCAGCGCCTCGAGCTGGGCGCCGGAGAAGCTGAAGGTCTCCTTCGCCACCTGCTCCAGGTCCACATCGGCCGCCATCGGCTTGCCCTTGGCGTGGATTTGCAAGATCCCCGCCCGGCCGGTCAGGTCGGGCAGATCCACCTGCACCAGGCGGTCGAACCGTCCTGGCCGCAGCAGGGCCGGATCCAGCAGGTCGGGCCGGTTGGTGGCCCCAATCACCAGAACCTGAACTTCCTCATCGACCTGGATGCCGTCCATTTCAATCAGCAACTGGTTCAGGGTCTGGTCGTATTCCATGTGGCTGGAGTGGAAACCCCGCCGGCCGCCCAGCACCTCTACCTCGTCCAGGAAGATGATGGCCGAGCGGCGGCTGCTCTGGCGGGCCTGTTCCCGGGCGTGCTTGAACAGCTCACGCACCCGGGCGGCGCCCACACCAGCGTACATTTCCACAAACTCGGAACCGCTGGCAGCCATGAACACCGAATTGGTGTACGAGGCCGCCGCCTTGGCCAGCAGGGTCTTGCCGGTACCGGGCGGGCCGGTGAGCAGGATGCCCTTGAGCGGGCGAATCCCCATGCGCTTGATCCGGTCCCGCTGCACAATGAAGTCCAGGGCTTCCTGGAGCTCCTTCTTGGCCGCCCCCTGGCCGCCGATCTCAGTAAACTGCACGGTGGGAATGGTGGTGCCTGTGCCCGGTCCGGCCACCGTGCGCGGACGGCCCATGCCCGACCGCATGGCGGGCGACTGGGACACCACCAGCAGGACGGCGGCCATGGCCAGGGCCGGCAGCACGTTGTAACCCTGCAGTGTCAGGTACACCCCGCCGCCCAGGCAGATGCCCAGCAGCAGTTCCTTAACCGGCCACTTGGCTTGCTTGGCTGGCCTCATGACAGTTGTTGCACCCCCCCGCTCTGATTGCCCGGGACCGCCCGGACCCCGTCCGGTCGCGGCAGCACTTCGTACAGGTAGTCGGACCCGGTGTGCAGTTGTACGTACACCCGTTCTGAGTCAATACCAATCCGTACCCGCCCGATCCCCAGGATGGGAGCCCGGGCCTCTGCCTCGTCGACCAGATCGGCATAATGCCCGGTGGCCAGGGCCTCCTGGACCAGCGGGTTGATGCGGTAGAACGCTTCGGTCAAGACCGGCGAACGGCGGTCAGCCACCGCCAGCCGGTACTGGGTGTGGCCGAGGGTCAGGTGCATGCCCCGGTCCAGGTCCCGATAGGCCTGGCCCAGGTCGGGCACATCCTTCAGCGTTGCCACCACCTGCCGGCCCTCGGCGTCCTGCTCCAGCCGGTAGGATTCGACCGCCGGCTGGGTCGACAGGAACTTGCCCAACGGGCCGTCCTCGGTGGTGGTGCGCATCAGGTAATTGCCGGCATAGAACACCCCCAGGGTTACCAGCGCACCGGCTACCACCAGGGGCCACCGGAGGGTCTTGAGGATCTCCACGTGGCGCCCCTCCTTTTTCTCGAAGTCTGTTTACATAACGCCTTAACATTATAGCATCGATGTGGTTCAAGGGAGGATGTAATGTTCGGTCCCGCTGCCAGGGCACTGGAAATGGAGGCAGTGGCGCATAAAGATCCCGGCGGCCGCACACAATACGAACAGGGAAAGGCCCGGTGCTTGGCACCGGGCCCTGGCGGCCACCGTTGTCTGGCAAAAATGAAGGGTAGGGCGACCCTACCCCTTACAAGTTAAGGGATAGGAGTTTCAGCAAGAGGGCCAGGAAAATCAACCAGAAGAGGCGATCTCCCAGCTTGCTCAGTGCGTCCACCCCCTTCCGTTCAACAAGGCGCCGCCATCTTCCTATACGACTGGACCCGCGCAAAAGTTCGCGGGTCCACTCGTACGTTTGCTTCACCTGTTTTATATAAACGTTGGCCAACCTAGCCCACAGACCCCGAGAACCTCCGTAAAGCCAAGACTCAAGACACCTGCCATATGGTTAAGATTACCGTCATTGCAGCAAGAACCAACCCAATAATAGCAATGACTCGTGTCGCCAACACGTCATTAAAGCCAATGTACGTCGCAACACCAATGCCTCCAAGTGGGAGGGCAGCCACAAGAGCTTTAATACCCTTCGTTGCGCCAAGCCAATCTCTAGACCAATACCAAAGACAAGGTCCCCCCTTTGGCAGGAAGCACCAAACCGCGGCCATGAAGTTCATCTCGGTCGGGTGGTCAAACACATTTACCTTTTGCATTAAGTCCTGAGCCGAGGCACGGGCCTCGGCTTACGTGTTCGTACGGGTCACAACTTACTGGTGCGGCCGGGGAGCCGACGGGGCGACCAGGTCGTCGCCGGAGTGGTGCCGGGCCGGTTCGGGCGTGCCGGTCATCCGGCCGACCAGGTCGTAGCCGCGGATGCCGGTGATGGTCACCGGCACAAACTGGCCGGGGTGCAGGTCCTGGCCCTCGGCGTGGAAGTACACCTCGCCGTCGATGCCGGGGGACTGGCGGTAGCAGCGGCCCACATAGCCACCGCCGCCGGTCTTTTCGACCAGCACCTCCAGGGTCTTGCCTACCTGCTCCCGGTTGCAGCGCAGGGCGATGGTTCGTTGCGCCGCCATCGCCTTCTGCCGGCGCTGCTCCTTGGTCTCCTCGTCCACCTGGCCGGGCATCTGGCCGGAGGGGGTATCCTCCTCCGGCGAGTAGCTGAACACGCCCACATGGTCGAGGGCCGCCTCCCGGATAAAATGAAGCAGGTCAGCGAAGTCGGCCTCGGTCTCGCCGGGGTGCCCGGTAATAAAGGTCGAGCGGATGCAGATGTCCGGGATACGCTCCCGCAGGGTCCGCACCAGGGCCAGGTTCTTTTCCGCCGAGGGCGGCCGGTTCATCAGCTTCAGCATCCGGTCTGACCCATGCTGGAAGGGAATATCAATATACTTGACCACCTTCGGTTCAGTGGCCATGACCTCCAGGAGGTCCTCTTTGACCCGGGTGGGGTAAAAGTAGTGCACCCGGACCCAGTGCAGGTCGTCGATGCGGCACAGTTCCCGCACCAGGTCGGCCAGCCGGGGGCGCCCGTACAGGTCGGCGCCGTAGAAGGTGGGGTCCTGGGAGATGACAATCAGCTCCCGCACGCCCAGTTCCGCCAGGCGCCGGGCCTCGGCCAGAATCGACTCCATGGGGCGGCTGCGGTGGTGGCCGCGCATGAGCGGGATCGAGCAGAAGCTGCAGGCACAGTTGCAGCCTTCGGCGATCTTGATGTAGGCCGAATAACCCGGCGTGGCCAGGACACGGTCAAAATTCCAGTCGGCAATGGCGTCCGGGTCGCTCACCGCCACCACCCGCTGCCCGCCCAGCACCTCGTTCACCACACCGGCGATGCGCGGGTAGTCGGCGGTGCCGATCACACCGTCAATCTCCGGAATCTCGGCCAACAGCTCATCCTTGTAGCGCTGCACCATACAACCGGCCACGAGCAGGGCTCTGGCGTTGCCGGTGACCTTTTCGTTGGCCGCCTCCAGGATGGCATCAATACTCTCCTTTTTCGCTGCCTCGATGAAACCGCAGGTATTGACCACCAGCACGTCGGCCGCAGATTTCTGGCTGGTTACCTCCCAGCCATCCCCCCGCATCAGGCCGATCATCGACTCGGTGTCCACCAGGTTTTTCGGGCAGCCGAGACTGATAAATCCGACCTTCATCGGTTCCGCCACGTGCATGACAACTCCTTGGTGAGACTTCCATCGGACTATGTTAAACCCGTAGCCGGGTTTTGTCCAGCGCTGCATTGGCGCGCAAGTTGGCAGCCCGGAGCCGGCGATCATCGGAAAACTTTATCGTTCTTCTTGCAGGTTAAAGGTCTGAAAACACTAAATCAATATAGGCTTTATGTGGAACAAACAGTGAGATGAGGGGAGTATAGAAGTGAAGCGCAAATTACGGGTACCGATTGCTGCGGTCACCACGATGCTGCTGGCAGCCCTCGCCGGTTGCGGCGGGGCCAGGCAGGCGCCGCCGGCGGACAGTGGCAGCAAGGCAGCGCAGTCGACCGAACCGGCGTTGAAGCCGCTCACCTTCGAGTTGGCGGCCTATTCCAACCCGCGGCCTTACAACCCTGAAGGCGACAAGCTGGCCGAAGCGATTCAGGCCGAACTGGCGAAGTCCGGGATCGAGGTGAAGATCACCACCCTGCCCTGGCAGCAGTACAAGGATGCGGTGCGCAAGGACGGCAAGGGCGATGCCTTCCTGTTTGGCTGGATTGGCGATAACGGCGACCCGGACAATTTCCTGTTTGTGCACTTCCACTCCAGCCAGAGCGGACTGAACATCCCCAAGTATAAGAACGACAAGGTCGATGAACTGCTGAAGAAGGCACAGGAAGTACCGGCGATGGCGGACAGGTCCAAGCTGTATGCCGACGCCCAGAGCCTGATCGCGACAGACGCCCCCTGGGTGTTCTTCAGCCATATGAAAGACTTCACGGCTGTGCGCAGCAACGTGAAGAACTTCAGGCTGCACCCGACCCTGAGCCTGCGGGACTTCCACTTGGTGGAGGTCGAAGGCAAAAAGGAAATCATTTACGCCCGCGGCGCCGACGCCACCAGCCTCGACCCGGCGGTGATTGAAGACGGCGAATCCGCCAAGGTGGTCAATCTGGTGTACGACACCCTGGTGCGGTACAAGAACGGCAGCACCGAGGTGGAGCCGTGGCTGGCCGAGTCCTGGGAGATTTCGCCGGACGGCAAGACCTATACCTTCAAGCTGCGCAAGGGTGTGAAGTTCCACGACGGGTCCGAGTTCAACGCCGAGGCCGTGAAATACAGCATCGACCGGCAGTTGACCCCGGAAGCGAAACAGAACTGGCCCTATGCCGACTTCACCTTTGGCGGCGTCAAGGAAGTCAAGGTGGTGGACCCGCACACCGTACAGATCATTCTGAATGCCCCCAACGCCCCCTTCCTGGCCAACCTGGCCATGAGCCTGGCCGCCCCCGTCATCAGCCCGGCCGCCCACAAGCAGGCCGGCGACCAGAAGTTTGGCACCCAGCCCTCTGGCACCGGGCCGTTTATGCTCGAGAAGTGGGACAAAGACCAGCAGATCGTGCTGAAGGCCAATCCCAATTACTGGGGCGGCAAGCCGAAGCTGGAGCGGGTGATCTTCAAGGTTACGGCCAAGAACGAGGTGCGGGCCGACGAGATCCTGGCCGGCCAAGTCGATATCATGGACGGCATTGCCAACGCCGATGTGGAGCGTATCCGCAAGGGCAGCGGCATTCAGATGCTGGAGCAGGATGGCATGAACATCAGTTACATGGGGCTGCGCACCGACCGGCCGCCCTTTAACGACCCCCGGGTGCGCCAGGCGGTGTCGATGTTGATTAACCGGGAGGCCATTGTGAAGGCCCTGTACCGGGGCAATGCCAACGTGGCCAACGGGGCGCTGCCGGCCTGGATGCCCGGTCACGCCGCCGGTGTCAAGCCGCTGGCCTATGACCCGGTTAAGGCCAAGAGCCTGCTCCGGGAAGCCGGCTACCAGACGAAGTAGCCACCAGCAGCGGTCGGGCCCGGCGGGCGCCGCCGGGCCCGGCTGTTCGGGAGGGGTTGCATGCTCCGCTATATTGGCCGCCGCCTGCTGCACCTGATTCCCACGGTAATTGGCATCTCGGTGCTGGTGTTTCTGCTGTTCCGGCTGGTGGCCGACCCGGCGGAGGCGATTCTGGGTCTGCACGGCACCCCGGCCCAGAAGGAAGAGCTGCGCCGGACCCTGGGCCTGTACGACCCGCTGTATGTGCAATATGGCCGGTATCTGTGGGGCCTGCTGCAGGGCGACCTGGGGCTGTCGTGGTATCTGAAGCGGCCGGTGGCAGCCGAGGTGCTGGGGCACTTCCCCCACACCCTGGAGCTGACGGTGGCGGCCATGCTGATCACGGCGGTTCTGGGCATTGGCACCGGGGTCGTGGCCGCCGTCAGGCGGCAGACCTGGGTGGACTACCTGGCCATGATGGTCTCGCTGCTGGCTGTGTCCATGCCGATTTTCTGGCTGGGGCTGGTGGTGATTGGCACCTTCGCCGCCCGCCTGGCCTGGTTCCCCATGAACGGCCGCCTGGATCCGGTGCTGCTGGCCGATTTTCACGCCCCCACGGACTTTTACGTCGCTTATAGCCTGCTGAAGGGCAACTGGCCGGTGCTGCTAAACCTGCTGCATCATCTGGCGCTGCCGGCCATCGTGCTGGCGACGGCCACCACCGCTCTGGTGGCCCGCCTGACCCGCTCGACCATGCTGGAAGTGATTCGCCAGGACTTTGTCCGCACCGCCCGGGCCAAGGGGCTGGGCGAGCGCACGGTGATTTTCCGCCATGCCCTACGCAATGCCCTGATTCCGGTGGTGACGGTGCTGGGGCTGCAGTTCGGCTCTCTGCTGGGGGGCGCGGTACTGACGGAAACGGTGTTCTCCTGGCCGGGCATCGGCCTGCTCACCCTGCAGGCTATCGGCAATAATGATCTGCCCCTGATCCAGGGGATTGTGATCCTGGGCGCCCTGGTGTTCGTGCTGATCAACCTGGTGGTAGACCTTTCGTACCTGCTGCTGGACCCCCGCATTCGCTATGCCTGAGGAGGTGGCCACAACGGAGCAGACAAGCGTCCTGCGGCGACTGCTGCGGCACCGGGCGGCCGCTCTGGGCGCCGCGCTGCTGCTGCTGATGCTGCTGGTCGCCCTGCTGGCCCCGCTGCTGGCGCCCTATCCGCCCAACCAGGCTGATTTCACCGCCAGCCTCCTCCCCCCCGGCCCGGGGCACTGGCTGGGGACCGACGAACACGGCCGTGACCTGTTCAGCCGCCTGCTCTTCGGCACCCGGCTCTCGCTGATGGTGGGGGTGATATCGGTGGCAGTGGGGCTGACGGCCGGGGTCGCCCTGGGTGCCGCGGCCGGGTATGTGGGCGGCTGGGTCGATTCGGCCATTATGCGGCTGATGGACCTGATGCTGGCCTTCCCCACCATTTTGCTGGCGGTGGCGATTGTCTTCATGCTCGGGCCTGGCCTGGAAAAGGCGATGCTGGCGGTAGGGGCGGTCTCGGTGCCGGCCTATGCCCGCATAACCCGCGGTTCGGTGCTGGCGGTGAAGGAGTTCGATTATGTGGAGGCAGCCCGGGCCACCGGCCTCGGCCACCGCCGGATCGTGCTGCGGCATGTGCTGCCGAATATTTTTGCGCCGCTGCTGGTGCGGGCAACCCTGGGCACCTCGGAGGCGATTCTGGAAACGGCCGCCCTTGGCTTTCTCGGCCTGGGCGCCCGCCTGCCTACCCCCGAATGGGGGCTGATGCTATCCCGGGGCACCTCGCACCTGTACGATGCCCCACACCTGGTGTACTTCCCCGGCCTGGCCATTACCCTGGCGGTGCTGGCCATGAACCTGCTGGGCGACGGCCTGCGCGATGCCCTGGACCCGCGCCTACGGTAGCCCTGCACCGAAAAGTCACCTGGGTGACGCCGCAAGTGTCACCCAGGTGACTTCGTCGTTTCTCCCCAGGGCGTATTCTTGAATCACAGGATCGCTCACCAAATCCGAGGAGGACGAGATACATGTTCAAGAAGTTTTTCGGGATCGCTCTGGTTGCCGCGATGATGATGGCCATGGCCGCCACCGCCCTGGCCGCACCTGCGCCCCGCAGTATCAGCAGCGATCCGATCACCAGGTCCTGGTCCTGGGGCTCTTCCCAGCACTCGCTGACCACCGGCGGCAGCCTCAAGGGCTGGTCCTGGGGCTCGTCCCAATAAACTTCACCCAGCACGCCCGGCACCTTTTGAAAGGCAGCCGGGCTTTTCACTTTGTTGCAGGCCACCGGGCAGTCGACATTTCGCTTCCAGATCCTGGTATTCGCCGTACTTTTCATTTACTGTGGTCTTCCCCACATCCACCCGCAGCCGTTTTGCCAGAAGGGAAGGATCGCACATGTACCGGCACCTGCGTGGCACCATGGCATTGGTTGTGATCTTGCTGGTGACGTCCGGCTCGTGGCCGGCCGCAGCCCGGGAGAGCCCGCTGAAAGCACTGCCGCCGGCCCCGGGCCTGGAGCCCGCCCCGTTCGAACCCCTCCCGCTGCAGGCCGACCGGGACGGCGACCGGATTTCCGATGACATGGCCACCGACCTGGCCGCAGCGGCCGGTACCGACCGGTTTGAGGTCATTGTCCAGTTGGCCGGCCCGGCGACCTCCGACACGGATACCGCTCTGGCCCGGCAGATCGGCCCCTTCACGCCCAGGGCCAGATGGACGGCCGCCCTGCACGGCTTTGCCGCCAGCCTGACCAGGACCCAGATTGAAACCCTCAGCCGCCTGCCCCAGGTGAAGCAGATCGAGGCCGATGCCGAGGTTCAGGCCTTTTTGGATACGGCCACCCGGGATACCGGCGTGGCCCAGGCCAGATTGGATTTTCAGGTCGATGGCGACCGCGATGGCAATCCGGCCGTATATACGTCCGCCGATGTGGTCGTCGCCGTGCTGGACACCGGCATCGATGCCGCCCATGTGGACCTGGACGGCGGCAAGGTAATTGCCTGGCGCGACGAGATTAACGGGGCCGCCGCTCCGTACGACGACCACGGGCATGGCAGCCATGTGGCCGGGATTATTGCCGGCACCGGGGAAGGCAACCCGGCCTACCGGGGGGTGGCACCCGGCGCAGCGCTGGTGGGCATCAAGGTGCTGAGCGGCGCCGGGTCCGGGACCACCACGCAGATCATCAACGGGATCAACTGGATGATCCAGAACCGTACCCGTTACAACATCGCCGCCGGCAATCTGTCCCTTGGCTCCAGCGGCTGTTCCGACGGGCGGGACGCCCTCTCCACCGCCGTGAACAATGCGGTCCAGAGTGGAATTACCATGGTGGTGGCGGCGGGCAATTCCGGTCCGGCCCGGTGCACCATTGGCTCCCCGGCGGCCGCCGCCCAGGCCATTACCGTGGGTGCCGCCTATGATATCGGCGAACTGGGCTGGGCCATTGCCGATTTTTCCAGCCGCGGGCCAACGGCCGATGGCCGGACCAAGCCTGACCTCGTGACCCCGGGCCGGAACATCACGGCAGTGAAGGCCAACACCGCCAACCAGTACGTCGCTTATAGCGGTACGTCCATGGCCACGCCGTTCCTGGCCGGTGTAGTGGCCCTGATGCTGGACGCCAACCCCGGCCAGACCCCCGCCGATGTCAAGCGGCTGCTGTACGATCCGGCCAACTACGAGGACAGGGGTTCGGCCGGGCGCGACATCGATTTCGGGTATGGGCTGAACCTCGTCTACCAGAGTGTGCGGGCGGCCGGCGGCTTTGGCGGGACCTTTGACGATGGCCAGGACCAGCGCAGCTTTTCCGGCCGCCTCAGCCGGCGGGGGGCCCAGGCGGACTGGTTCCTGCCGGTCTCCGCCACCACCGCTCCCCTGGCGGTGACCCTGGTGATGACTGACTGGCGGGGGTACTCTTCACCCGACTTTGACCTGTACCTGTACGACCCGTCCGGCCGGCTCGTCGGCCGCTCGGAAGGCATCACCCGCCAGGAGCAGATCCGCCTGCGCCCGGCACGAACCGGTACGTATCGGGTGCGAGTGACCTCGTATACCGGCTCCGGCGCTTACTTTGTGGACGCCAGCTATAAGTAGACTGCACGACGCCCCCGCCAATCTGGCGGGGGCATTTCTGCGGGCAGGATCGGGCCAGAGAGTCCATCCTCTGCCTCCTCAGTACTTCTTACGGTTGTTTTTCACGCGAAGCGAAATAGTCCTCATGCAGAACGTCCAGAGCGGCACACTGACGCCCATCCTCGGAAAACTGATAGACGACGACAAAGGGAGCCACCCGAAAGTGCACCAGTCCCCATGAACGAGTGCGGACAAGCGTCAACCTAGCAACGTCTCGGATTCGCTGTCGGATGGTAATTGAGTTGATCTCCAAGAGGGAATGCTTCGCACTCTTGGTCCACACCAGCCTAGCCACGGAAGACCTCGTCCATATCCTCGTCGGGGATCACTTCACCCCGCTCGACCTCCTCAACGGCTCGATCCAGACGGCGTGCGACTCCCTTGTGGGCGAGCATCTTTGCGAAGGCCTCGGGCGATAACTGCTCTGGTTCCGGGAGGATGCGTACCGCCCCTACACCGGGGACGATCACGCGGTAGTCTTCTCCGCCTGCAGCCGCCTGAAGGATTTCCTGGAACCGCTTTGGATCCAGTTCTGTCTGTCGCAATTCCTTCGTCACACAGCATCACCTCGATTCTCAAGCGATGGGCACCTACACATTTCCTTCCGAAACGTAGACTCGCCAGGCGGTATCGCCTGGGAGCAGGTTTTGGTACCCCGCCCCTGCCTTCCTTTGGGCCTACCCCCGGCCCAGCGTCCGCTCGTATAGCGCCTCGTACTGAGGCACAATCCGGTCGGCGCAGAAGCGGGTGCGCACCCGGTGCTCGCCGGCCAGGGCCATGCGGTTCCACAGTTCCCGGTCGTGCAGCACCTGCAGGCCGGCCGCCACCATGCCATCCACATCGTCCGCCTGGCGCAGGAAGCCGGTCACCCCCTCTTCCACCACCTCCGGCAGTCCGCCGGTGTGGCTGGCTACCACCGGGGTCAGGCAGGCCATGGCCTCCAGGGCCGCCAGGCCAAAGCTCTCCGTTTCCGAGGGCAGCAGGAACAGGTCGCTGATGGTCAGCAGGGGGACCGGGTCCTCCTGGTTGCCCAGGAAGTGCACCTGGTCCAGCACATCCAGCTCCCGGGCGGTGGACCAGGCGCGGGTGCATTCCGGCCCGTCGCCCACCAGCAGCAGCCGGGCCGGGACCTCCCGGGCGATGCCGGCAAAAATACGCACCACCCGGTCAACCCGTTTGACCGGCCGCAGGTTCGACATATGTAGAATCAGTTTCTCACCCCGGGGCGCATAATGCTGGCGCAGCCCCTCCGGGGCGTGGGGCTGCCAGGCGGCGCAGTCCAGGAAATTCAGGATCGTGGAAATATCCCGGGACAGGGGCATGGTCTCGTGGGTCCGGCGCCGCAGGGCGTCGGAAACGGTGGTCACGGCATCGGACTGTTCAATGGCAAAGGCAATGGAACGGGCGTACGAGGGTTCCTGGGCCATCAGGGTAATATCGGTCCCATGCAGGGTGGTCACGACCTTGAATTCCCGGGCGCACATCTCCCGGGCCAGGTACGCCGCCGTGGCGTGGGGAATGGCATAATGGGCATGTACCAGGTCGAACCGCACCCGCTGATGAACCTCTGCAATCTTGTTGGCGCAGCTTAACACATAGGGCGGCTCCTTGAACAGGTAGTAGCCCGGCGTCTCGACCGGGTGAAAACTGATGTTTTCGTGGAACGCCCGCAACCGGTAGGGCACATCCGAACTGATGAAGTGCACCTGGTGGCCGCGGTCGGCCAGGCGCAGGCCCAGTTCTGTGGCGACAATGCCGCTACCGCCCACACTGGGGTAACAAACCATCGCGACACGCATGGCACGCCTCCTCACGGGACCATTGTAGCACACACCCCGGCAGACCGGGGCAGGCCGGCGCCGGTGGCATTAAATCAGGCCCGCCAGCAGCGGCGGCTGCCGTGTCAGGAACCCCTCAGCATAGGCGACACCCACCCTGGCCCCCCAGTACCGATCCCGGGCCTCGATCTTGTAGGGCAGCCCGTAGGGAGTGTTGAGCGGAGTAGCGCCCCCCCCTTCGGCAGCCACGAACTGGGAACGATAAGCGAACAGACTTTCGCTTTTTTTGCCCTGCATCTGCGTTATGTCAACAAAGAAGGAGGGTTCAGCGGCATCGTTGATGAAATAGAAGACCGTCTGTTCCACCCGATGCGGATCTTCAGCCGTGCAGAACTTGCGCAGGGCCGCCGTGAAGACGGCCTCCACCAGCAGATGGTGGGCCGCCACATGGTCAGGGTGGCGGTCTGGCGCCCAGGGCACGGCCACCACCCGGGGCCGCAGCCGGCGAACCGTATCCACAATCTGCCGCAGTTGTTCGCCGCCGCTCCCCTGTGCGCCGGCGCCGTAGACCAGACCGCGGTCCGGCAGCCCCAGGTTCAGGCGTACCTCCGCCCCCAGAATGCGGGCAGCTTCCGCCGCCTCCTGCTGGCGCACCTCCGGGTCGCCCCCGGTGCCCATCTCGCCCCTGGTCAGATCCACAATGGCCACCCGGCGGCCGCGGGCGGCTTCCAGGGCGAGGGTGCCTCCCATCCCCAGTTCCACGTCGTCCGGATGCGGCCCGAAGGCGACAATATCAAACATATCCATCTTGCTCCTTTGGTAGGACTTCCATTATACCGCAGATTTCGGCGACACCCCGCCAGGCACAGGCCCCGGGGACACCGGGTCTGACGCAGGGGGTGGCCGGCTGCCATGAACCTAGCCCAATTGCTGGACCGGCTGCGCCGTGACCCGGCGTTCATGACAGGGGTGACACGCTGGGAGGTCCTGCCGGCTGCACCGGCACGCTACGGCGGCTTCCCGCCCGGGCTTGACCCGCGGCTGGTGCAGGCGTTGCGGGCCCGTGGGGTGCGGGACCTGTATACGCACCAGTCGGAAGCGGTGGCTACCGCCCTGGCGGGCCGGAGTACGGTGGTGGTCACGCCCACAGCCTCGGGCAAGACCCTTTGCTATAACCTGCCCGTTCTGTCGACCATCCTGCGTGAGCCCGCCGCCCGGGCCATTTACCTGTTCCCCACCAAGGCGCTGGCCCAGGATCAGGTGGCGGAAATGAAGGAACTGGCCCAGCATCTGGATGTGGAGATCAAATCGTATGTATATGACGGCGATACCCCGGACAGCATCCGCCCGACCATCCGCCAGGCCGGGCAGGTGGTAATCACCAACCCGGACATGCTGCATACCGGCGTGCTGCCGCACCATACCAAATGGGTCCGCCTGTTCGAAAACCTGCGTTATGTGGTGATCGACGAGCTGCACACCTACCGCGGGGTGTTCGGCAGCCATCTGGCCAACGTGATTCGCCGCTTGCGCCGGATCTGCCGGTTTTATGGCTCGGACCCGATCTTCCTCTGCTCGTCGGCCACCATTGCCAACCCGAAGGAACTGGCTGACCAGCTCACCGGAGCTAATACGGTCCTGATCGACAATAACGGCGCCCCGCGCGGTGAGAAACATTTCATTTTCTACAACCCGCCGGTGGTCACCCGGGACGGACTGCGCGAGCCGGTGCTCAAGGCGGCCCGGCGCCTGGCCGGCAACTTTTTGCGCAACGAGATTCAGACCATTGTGTTTGCCCGCAGCCGCCTGGCCACTGAGGTGCTGGTGACCTATCTGAAAGAAGACCTGGCCACAGGCACCATGGGCCTGACCACCAAGCAGGCCGAGCGCATCCGCGGCTACCGCGGCGGATATCTGCCGTTGCAGCGGCGCGAGATCGAACGCGGCCTGCGCAGCGGCGAAGTGCTGGGCGTAGTCAGTACCAACGCCCTGGAACTGGGCATCGACGTGGGCCAGTTGGAAGCCTGCGTCATGGCCGGCTACCCCGGCGCCATCGCCAGCGCCTGGCAGCAGGCCGGTCGGGCCGGGCGGCGGCAGGGCACTTCGGTGGCGCTGCTGGTGGCCTCGTCGGCCCCACTGGATCAATTCGTGGCCGAGCATCCGGATTACTTCTTCGGGCGTTCGCCGGAGCATGGCCGGATTAACCCGGATAACCTGATGATCCTGGTCGGGCACGTGAAGTGCGCCGCCTTTGAGTTGCCCTTTGCTGCCGGTGAGGCGTTCGGGCTGGACGTCAGTTCCACCCAGGAGGTACTGGGATTTCTGCAGGAAGAGAAGATCGTGCGCTGCACCGGCGACCGCTGGCACTGGATGAACGAGAATTTCCCGGCCGAGGACATCTCCCTGCGCTCAGCCTCATCCGAGAATTTTGTAATTGTGGACACCACCCAGCCGCAGCACCGGGTGATCGGCGAAATGGACCGCCTGGCCGCCATGACCATGCTGCACGACCACGCCATCTATATTCATGAAGGCCGGCAGTTCTTCGTGGACAAGCTCGACTGGGACCAGCGGCGGGCCTATGTACACCACGTGGATGTGGACTACTACACCGATGCCAATCTGGCCGTGACCATCAAGCCGCTGGATACCTTCAAGTCCTGTACCGAGCTGGGGCTGGAGAAATCCTTCGGTGAGGTCATGACCGCCTGCAAGGCCACCATTTTTAAGAAGATCAAGCTCTACACCCACGAAAACATCGGCTGGGGCGAGATCTTCCTGCCGGAAGACGAGATGCACACGGCGTCGTACTGGATCACGGTGCCGCCGGCGGTGGAAGCCCACTTCAGCCCGGACGAACTGCAGTCCGGCCTGATCGGCGTGGCCAATCTGCTGGAGGGCCTGGCGCCCATGTATCTGCTCTGCGACCCGCGCGACCTGCGGGCGGTGGCGCAGATCAAGGCCCCCTTCACTGGGTGCCCGACCATTTACCTGTACGACGCCTATCCCGGCGGCATCGGCCTGGCCGAGAAGGCGTTCGATCTGCACGGCCTGCTGCTGCACACGGCCCTGGCCCGGGTACAGGCCTGCGTCTGCCAGGACGGCTGCCCGTCGTGCATCGGGCCGGTCACCGGCGGCCGGCAGGCCACCGCCAAGCTGCTGCAACTGGCCCTTGCCGGAGATGGGAGCAACCCACCGCACTAACGCCTTGACGGTATGGGGGGATTTCCAGTGGATCTGCGGGACCGGCTGCGGTTCATGCGGGCGGCAGGAACCGCCAGGCCGGACCCGGCGGCCACGGACACGCTGCCGCCCGTCGGGGCGACGGCCGAGGCGACGGATGGAGCACCGGCGTCCGCAGCCACGGAGGGCCGGGCGCCGGAATCGGCCATGCTCGGCGGACTGTACACCGGCGAGTTGCTACCCACACCGGCCGGGCCGGCGTTTGCCCTGCAAACCGAATACCCGCGGGAGCACCACCGGGGCCGCATGGGCCTGGAGGCCATGCTGACCGTGCCCGCCGCCGGCTGGACCCGCCTGGGCCGCCACCCGGCCTGGGCCGATTTTGACCCGACTCGGGCGGTCTTTTTCGACACCGAAACCACCGGCCTGGAGCGGGCCTCCGGCACATACATCTTTCTGGCCGGGGTGGGCAAGTTCGAGGGCGACACCTTTCGGGTCCGACAGTTCTTTATGCGCGACTACCACGAGGAAGAAGCACTCCTGCAGGCGCTGCTGGCCGAATTCGCCGGTGCATCGGCGGTGGTCACCTTCAATGGCCGCGGCTTTGACTGGCCCCTGCTGCTGGTGCGGGCCACCATGAACCGGCTGCGGGTGCCGGACCTGCCCCACCTGGACCTGCTCTTCCCCGCCCGCCGGCTGTGGAAGACGGCAGTGGAAAGTTGCCGGCTGGTGCAACTGGAAGCTGAAATCCTTGGGGAACAGCGCCATGGCGATACTCCGGGGTACATGATCCCCCAGCTTTACTTTCATTACCTGCAGACCGGCGATGCCGCCCCGCTGGGCGATGTGCTGCTGCACAACCGGCTCGATATCCTCAGCCTGGCTGCCCTGGGCGGGTATCTGGGCCTGGCCGCCGCACAGCCGCGGGCCGCCGCCCCCATGGGCAAGCCGCTGCCCGGTTCGGAGCTGTTTGCCCTGGGGCGGCTGCTGCTGGAGGGCGGCGAACTGGCTGAAGGCATTGCTTGCCTGGAAGAGGCCCTGGCCCGCGGCCTGTCGGATCCCCTGCGCCCGGCCTGCCAGAAGCTGCTCGCCGGTACTTACCGGCGGGCGGCGCAGCATGCCCGGGCGGTCGATATCTGGTGGGCGCTGGCCCGGGAAAGCGGCCACAATCCCCTGCCGTTGGTGGAACTGGCCAAACACTACGAGCATCGGGAGAAGGACCCGGCACAGGCCCGCCGCCTGGCATTGCAGGCCCTGGAGCTGGTGCAGCGGCGGCGCACCCTGCTGGGGCTCAGGGGCAGCGTCAGCCCCGCTTTGGAGCGGGACCTGGCCGACATTACGCACCGCCTGCAACGGCTGGACGCCAAACTGAAAAAATGCGGGGAACACGGGGTGGGGTAAGCCGGCTGGTCTATCCCCCCGGGTGCCGACATACCCCTCCTCCCAGGGGGGATGTCCGGTGTTCCTGCTGACCCTGCCGCGGCGCACGGTCCTGTTGAAGGCGGGCCTTTTGCTGGCTGCCTGCCTGTTCATTGTGGCTTCCCGGCTCCACGCCGGCCGGATGCTGCCGGCGGCAGGTACGCTGGCGCCCATTACCCGGGTCGACAGTCTCGACGAGCGCGTGGCCCTGACCTTTGACCTCACCTGGGGCGATATCGAGCTGGCCGAGGTCTTGCGGGCCCTGGATGCAGCCGGGCTGAAGGCCACCTTCTTTGTCGGCCACCACTGGGTGGCCAACCATCCGGATCTGCTGCAGGCCATGTACGCATCCGGCCACGAAATTGGCACCCTGGGCATGAAGATCATCGACCTGACCCACCTGAGCCAGGATGAAGTGACCCAGCAACTGGCGGCGGCCCAGTCGCTGTTGCAGCGCACGCTGGGGATCGGGGCGCGGCTGTTCCGGCCCCCGCACAGCCGCTGGAAGCCAGCCGTGCTGGCCGCCGCCCAGAGCCAGGGTCTGTACACGGTCACCGCCAGTCTGGATGCCGAGGATGCCGTTTGGCCGCCGCCCGCCGCCGACCTGATCGTCCGCCGGGTCGTACGCCGGGCCCAGCGCGGCGACGTGATTTTACTGAATGCCTCCGACTTTGCCCGGCACACCGGCGACGCCCTGCCAGCCATCATCAAAGGGCTGCAGGGCCGGGGCTTCAAAGTGGTGCCGGTCTCCCAGATGTTGCCGGTAGAATAGGGGGCGGCGGGGGACTCTCCTTACAAGTCCAGTTCTACCCCCAGCCCCTTTTCTCTGGCCAGATCATACACCCGCCGGGCGGTGGCGATATCCCAGGCCGCCAGCCCGTGCGATTCAAACAGGGTGATCTCTGTGGCCGACTGGCGCCCCGGTACCCGTCCGGCCACCACCGCGCCCAGTTCCACGGCCCGGGTCCAGTCGAACCGCCCGACGGCCGCTGCTCCGATCAGGTCCCCCGACTCCACCCGGGCCTGCTCCACCATGTCGACCACTACCCGGTCAGCCCGAGCCACCGTCTCGGCGTCGACCTCCCGAGCGTTGGCGCGGTTGGAACCGGCAGCGTTGATGTGGGTGCCGGGCTCCAGCCAACTGCCATCGAACAGCGGTTCTGCCGCGGTGGTAATGGTGCCGACAATGTCGCTGCCTGCCACGACCTCCCGTGGCGTGGCCGCCGGCACCGTCTGCACCCCGGTCAGGGCGGTCATGTCATGGCAAAAGGCGGCCAGTTTCTCCTGATTGCGGCCATAGGCCTTGATCCGCTCCAGGGGCCGGACCGCCGCCACCGCCTGGACCTGGCTACGGGCCTGCCACCCGGTGCCGAACACGCCCATCACCTTGCTGTCCGGGCGGCTGAGGTAGCGGGTCGCCACGCCGGAGGCGGCGCCGGTGCGCATCATGCCCAGGAAGTCGGCCTGCATGAAACTGAGCAGGTCACCGGTGACGCTGTCAAACAGCGGGATCCAGAAGCGGCTGCCCTGGCGCCGGCTGCAGTAAAACTTCAGCCCCATGCCCTGCGGCAGTGCCGCCGGCATCGCCTGAATCAGCGGGCCCTGGGTCCGCACCCGCTGCCGCGGCCGGTTCTGCCCGGCCCCCTCGCCCAGTAGCCGCAGGGCTTCCTCAACGGCTGCCAGGGCGATATCCATTGTTAGTAACTGCTGTACATCTGCCTCACGTAGAAACAGGGCCATCATCGGACACCTCCAGACGACCTTTTTCTACACGCACCGGCCATTGCCTGCCGCCATCCCGCTGCTCACCCGCTTCCGCCGGTGTGCGGGTGCAGAGCCCTGCCCCTGGCAAACCAGTCGTGGTATGATAAAAGCCAGAGGTTTCCGCTGTATGGGGCAGGGCCAAGGGACAAGCCCAAACGCTCCTATTCAAGAGAGAGGTGTATCCCCATCGCCGACTTTTCCTTTGACGTGGTCTCGAAAGTGGATATGGCCGAAGTCGTCAACGCCGTCGCACAGGCCACCAAGGAGATGGAAAACCGCTTCGACTTCAAGGGTAGCAAGTCTAGCATTACCCTGAATGAAAAGGACAGCGAGATCACGCTGGTCAGCGACGACGAGGGCAAGCTGCGCAACGTGGTGGACATTGTCCAGGGCCGCCTGGTCAAGCGGGAGGTGCCGCTGAAGAACCTGGAGTACGGCAAGATCGAGCCGGCCGCCATGGGCACGGTGCGGCAGGTCATTACCCTGCGCTCGGGGATTCCGGCGGACAAGGCCAAGCAGATGACCAAGCTGATTCGTGACAGCAAGATCAAGGTCAACGCTCAGATTCAGGGTGACCAGGTGCGGGTGGCTGGCGCCAAGAAGGACGACCTGCAGGCCACCATCAAGTTACTGAAAGAAAACGACTTCGGTATAGAACTGCAGTTTGTCAACTATCGCTAAACAGAGCGGAGCCTCCGCCGGGGGGCTCCGCTCCGCTTTTCAGGCGAGTCCCTGCAGCAGAATCTGCCTGACCCGCTCCTCGTGCAGCCGGTAGCTGCCGCCGCCCACCGCCCGGGCCAGCCCCACGTCGACCAGTGTCTGCAGGACGATACCCAGGCGTTTGAGCGTCTGGCTGGTCGGGCGCAGTCCCAGGCGTGGAATCAGGTCGGCCGGGGTCACGACGGCCCCCCGGGCGAGGATCGACAGGGTCGGCAGCACCGAGCTGGTGTAGCTGCGGCTGCGGATCCGGCGGTAGACCCGGTCCCGTGCCCGCCGGGCGAGCACCTTGATGGCCGAGTGCTGCACCAGTTCGGCCGGGCTCAGTTGCAGCGGCGGTGCCGGAGGTGGTGGTGACGGGGCCGGGGCCACTGGCGCCGCCGGGCCGGCTGCCGGCGCGTCCGGGCCGGCTGCTGCCGCGATCAGGCCGGATGCCGGCTCGCTCGGGCTGTCTGCTGCTGCGACCGGGCTAGTGGCCTGCCCGCCCGGGCCGGAAGGCGGTTCCGCCGGGCAGGCGGTGGCGGCCGTGGCCACCGGTATCGCCGGGAAGCGCACCGTTACCGGCTCGGCGCGCACCACCACCTGGGCCTGCAGGACTCCGGCCACCCGCAGGGCGATGCTGAGGTCCCGCACCTGTGCGGTCAGGGCGGCCACCTGGTGCTCCAACTCCGCCACCTGCTCCCTGGCCCGGGTCAGTTCCGTCTGCTCGACCGCCGCCCGCGCCGCCGCCTGCCGCAAGGCTTCGGCCAGTTGGGCCACCGCTCTGTCCAGGGCGGCATCCCGCCCGGCAGGCGGCTCTGACGGCCCCCAGGCCGGAGTATCGCCCCCATGGGCGGTCAGCCGGGTGCGCCAGCGGTAAAAGCCGTGGGCAGCAGGCAGGTAAAAGCAGCCGGGCGGCAGCGCCCGGAAGGTGTCAAAGTCGTGCTCACCCACGAGTGCCTTGACTGCATCGTAATCCCGTTCCAGTTCAAAGCCGCCAATGGCGGGAAAGTTGAGCTGGCTCATGAATTCCTTGGCCACCGCCTGCGTGCGCTGGCTGGCCGCCACCAGCACTGTACCCCGCTTGCGTCCCTGCTTGGCGTAGCGCTGCATGACGTCGGCCGTGACCGCCCCGCCTGACTGCGGAGCAAACACGTGCACTTCCTCTACCACCAGCGCCACGGGTGTGCGGCGCTCGGTCTGCAGGGACCAGAGTTCCTCCAGCCAGGGCAGGGCGGCCTTCTGCTGGGCCGCCGGCGACACATGGCCCGACAGGTCCACCACCAGCCCCAGCCCCTCGTTCAGGGCCGTTTCCAGGGCCAGCCGGGCTCCCTCCCGCCCGGCCGGGAGCGGCAGGTCAGCCGCGCCGCCGCCCAGTACCAGTACCCGGAAAGCCTCTCGCAGGGTATGAAGTTCCCCTTCCGGGTCCAGTGCCACCACCGGAAAGCCGGCGTTCAGCAGTTCCTCAGCCAGCACCCCGACACCGTAAGACTTGCCACGGCCCGAGGAGGCCCAAATTCCGATCCGCAGTCCGGTGCGGGCGTACTGCTCCAGGTCGAGCCGGAACTGGTCGCTGATCTTCAGAAACGGGGGCATGCTGCCCACCCCCTTCTTTCTGGCAGATTCTCCCTTTATATATAAAGTGCCTGCCGGAAATGCAAACAGCGCCCCCGCCAGGCAGGGGCGCCGTGCATGTACCACAAACGGACCCGGCTAACCCAGGTCAGTGATGATCTGGGCCAGCGGCTTGCGCGGGCCGACCAGGAACGGTACATCTTCTTTCGTATAACGCCTGGCCTCTGACTCACGCAGCTTGCGGACCATGTCCACCAGGTGCCGCGGGTCTTCGGTCTCAAAGGCCAGGATCCACTCGTAGTCCCCCAGACCAAAGGCCTGGGCGTTGTTGAACTGCACCATGGTGAATTCCCGGCCCATGGCGCCGTGCTCCCGCAGGAGCTTGCCGCGCTCTTCCCGGGGCATCAGATACCAGTCCACCGTGCGGACGAAGGGGTACAGGCACAGCCAGCGCAGCGGCGCCAGGCCCTTCTGGAAGGCAGTAGCATGGTCCCCCACAAATTCGGGCGGCCGGGTCAGGGCCGGGAAGGACCAGGACAGGGCAGTGGCCCGGCCGAAGGTCGTGTGCCGCAGCGCCACGGCAAACTCCTGCAGCGGATCCGCCGACTGCGCCAGCAGCCAGAAAACCACATCGGAATCAGCCCGCAGCCCGGCCACAGAATAGACCCCGCGCACCTGGGCGGTATCGGCAAACCGGGCCATGACGGCCTCGATTTCCGCCGCTGCCTGCTGCTTCTGTTCTGCGCTCAGATCGAGCCAGCGGTCGGTGCGCCGGTAAACCAGATGCAGCGTGAACACGGTCCCCTGATAGTTCAGGTTTGCCACTGTAACCGCCCCCTTACACCAGTCCGAAGGCCGGCTGGGGCAGGCCGAAGTTCTCGTTGTACAGCCGGTTCACCTCGGCAAAGACCTGATCGGCCAGATCCGGGAAATCCGGGGCAGCGCAGAACTCCTGCAGTTGTTGTTCACTATAAATGTTCGGCAGCGTGGTGGCAATTTCCGGGCTGCGCAGAATGAACTTGAGGGCGAACTGGCCCAGGGTCATACCTGTATCGGCAAACAGCGGCTCCAGCAAGGCGATCTTTTTCAGGCCGTTCTCCAGCCACTCGCGGCGGCGGTGGGCCCGGTGGTCACCTTTGGTAAACCGCGTTTCGCCGGTAAACTTCCCTTCCAGCAGGCCGGAACTGTGGGGCACCCGCACCTGCAGACCGGCGCCGGCTTCACCGGCCGCCGCGATCAGTGCCCGACCGGGGTCCTGCTCCAGGGCGTTATAAATCATCATCACGGCGTGACAATGGCGCCGGCGCAGGGCGTATTCGCCTTCCTCCTGCCAGCCGATGGCCGGCCCGAGAGCAATGCCGTAATAACGGATCTTCCCCTCTGCCTGCAGACGGTCCAGCAGTTCCCAGATATCATCTCGCTGCAGATCCGGATTTTTGATGTTGTGGTACTGCAGCACATCGATATATTCGCTGCCCAGGCGCCGCAGGCTCTGTTCCACAGCCCCGCGCAGGAACTGCGGGTCCCAGTTCTGCGGCCGTTCCTGTTGCCCACGCCGGTCCGGGTGGGCATACCAGTCGTACCCGACCTTGGTTCCGATGACGATCTTGTCGCGCCGCCCGGCAAACGCCTTGGCCAGAATTTCCTCGCCGAGGCCGTCACCGTAGGTATCAGCAGTGTCGAAGTAGTTAATTCCGTACTCGAACCCCTGCTGCAGCAGGCGCACCCGCGCGGCCTCGTCCTTCGGACCTTCAGCCCACCAATCGGTACTGACAGTCCAGCAGCCAAAGCCGACCTCGGAAACCTGTAAGTCCGTCCGGCCAATGGGTCGGTACTTCATCCCATGAATCCCCCTAGATTGTCAGGGTTTTCGTAGCTGGGAAATCAGATGCTTGACCTCGGGCAGGATCAGTTTTTCCAGGGCCAGGCGGACAGCCGCCCTGGATCCGGGCAGGCAGAATACCACACTGCGCCCCACGGTACCGGCGGTGGCACGCGACAGCAGCGCGGCACTGCCGACCTCCTGGTAGCTCAGCAGGCGGAACAGGTCACCGAAGCCTTCCACTTCTTTGCCAAAGAGCGGCCTGACCGCCTCAATGCTCAGGTCACGGGGGCTGATCCCGGTCCCGCCGGTGGTGATGATAAAGTCCGCTGTTCCTTCTGCAGCCAGGCGGGAGACCAACTCCCGAACCTGGTCGGGCTCGTTGCGCAATACACTGTAATAGGCCACCCGGTGTCCGGCTGCACTGATGAGTTCCTTCATCAGGGCACCCGACTCATCGGTGGCCTCTGTCCGCGAATCACTGACCGTTAAAACCGCGCCCGCCAGTCCACTGACCTGCTGCGCTGCTGCAGCCTTGTGATCATCCACACCCACGAACCGCACCTCCACCCTTACCTGTGCCTAAACATTATCCTATAAGGTCAGAAACAGTGTCAAACCTGCCGGTTTCCAGGGCGCAGGTGGGACGAATCTCGTCAGGTGCGCAGCAGTTCCTTGTTGGCCGGATCGGACTCGTCCGCCGGATTGGCAACGCCCGGCACACGGTCAGCCGGCTCAATAGAGGCCACCGCCGGTCCCGCCGGGCGGCGGGGTCGGCGGGGTCGGTAAGTGACCAGGTAAGCCACGGCAGTAGCGGCGGCCAGGGTCAGCCCGCCCGCCAGCCCCACCAACTGCCCCGGCACCAACGGCGCCGTGGCCAGTGTGCCCAGCCCCAGAGCCAGGCCCAGCCAGGAAGCGGGCCGACGGCGCCATTTGGCATGACTGGCCAGGATTACCACCCAGACCAGCAGCACAGCAAAGCCGCCGGCACTGGTGACATATAGGTATGCCTGCTCAGGGATGATGTAGGCCACCAGCACCGCCAGGCCCAGGGCGCCGGCGGTAAAGCGTACGGCGGCGGCGGGCTGTCCGTCGGCGGCGGTGCGGGCCAGGGCAGGTGGGGCCAGTCCGTCGCGGGCCAGGCCATGGAGCATCCGGCTGCCGGCATACAGGGCGGAATTCATGGCACTGAAGGCGGCCGCCAAAACCACCCCGTGCATGAGCACGCCGGCCCAGCCAATGCCCTGTCTTTCCAGGGCGGCCACAAACGGGCTGGTGTCGGTGGGCACAGCGGCGGTCGGCAGCAGGGCCACCAGCACCCCCATTGAACCCAGGTACAGCACCAGCAGCAGTCCCAGGGTCAGATTAATCGCCCGCGGCACTGACCGGCGGGGGTCATGGGTTTCGCCCACAGCCATCCCCACACATTCCGCCCCGGCGTAACCGAAGATGACCATGAGCATGGCTCCGGCCAACCCGGCCGCTCCGGCCGGAAAGACCGGTTCGCTGCCCAGGGCGCCGGGCCAGGCCGCCGCGCGGCCGGGCCAGAGCCCGCCCAGCAGCAGCAGCCCGGTGATGATAAAGGCGGCCAGGGCCACGGCCTTGATGCCGGTCAGCCAGCCTTCCACCCGGCCGAAGCTGCTCAGGCTGAGGCAATTCATGCTCAGTACCAGGGCCCCGGCGCCCAGGCTGAGCAGCCACAGCGGCAACGGCAGCCAGCGCTGCAGGTACAGGGCGGTCGCCGTCGCCTCGCTGGCCAGGGCCAGGGTGATGGCGATCCAGTACACCCAGCCGGTGCAGAACCCGGCCATGGGTCCGAACGCCTTCTCGGCATACACCCGGAAGGAACCGGGTACGGTACGGAAGGCTGTCAGTTCGGCCAGCGCCCGTAACACCAGCCAGGTCAGCAGGCCCCCCAGGGCATAGGCCAGTAGCACGCCGGATCCCGCCGACCGCACGGCAATCCCGGCGGCCAGAAAGAATCCGGCACCAATGGCGTCGCCCAGGGCCAGCCACACCAGGGACCAGGCGCCCAGGCGGCCGGTGCCCGCCGTCACGATCGCATCCCTCCCCGGACATTAGCCTGTCCGGGGAGCGCGGGGTCTACGCCCTGCTCAGGCTACGCCACACGGCGCGCACAAAGGGGACCCAGGCCATCGTGATGGCAGCGTAACCCGCCCCGGTGCACCAGGCCTGTACCGCTGGCGATACCAGAATGCCGACCCAGATCAGGGCGACGCCCAGATTCAGGGCCCAGACCGACAGCCAACTGCCCGGGCCTGCCGCCGGCACGGGCTCAGGCGCAGGCCCCGCCGCGGCCTCCGCCGCCGGGCCGTGCCCGCCCAGTACAGCCGGTGCCGCGCCCATGGCCACCCCCAGGACCCAGCCGTTGATCAGCCCCTGAACCGCCACCACCTGAACGCGGGCCGGGTCCATGGTCCCTCCCGCCAGCAACAGCAGCGGCGCAAACAGGGCAGGGGCAAACACCCAGCCGTAGGCCAGCAGGATGTGCGCCGCCGCCGGCGGCCACCGCCCCGCCGCCCTGGCCGTCAGCAGCAGGTTGACCACCAGGGCGAGGGTGCCGGCCGCGAACGGCAGCAGGCCGCCCACCATCAGGGGCATGATCCCCAGCCAGGGCGCGGCAACGAGAATGGCCGCTCCCACGGTGAGCAGCCAGTACGTGGGGCCGGCCCAGCCGGGAGCAGCCAGGGGCCGGCCGACCAGGTGGGGGAACCAGTTCAGCAGTGTCCCGGCAAACATGAGGGAGACAAATCCCCACACGTTGGCGTGAATATGGGCTTCCAGTATGCCGTCCCGCCCGCCGGGGGCAGGCCAGTTCCAGAACAGGGCCACCGCGAGGGTGATCCCGGTGAGCAGGAACCAGGGCGCCGTCAGGTACAGGCGCAGGCCCGGACCGGTCGGCTGCCCGCTGCGGCGCCAGGTCTGCAGCAGGCCCTGCAGCAGCACCGCCACCGCCGCCAGCACCAGCACCGCTCCCAGGGTGGCCCACAGGCGGTCACCTGCCGGTTTCCCCACCAGCAACAGGGCAAAGCCCAGGTTCAGCAGTAGCCATTCCAGCCCCCGCCGGTGACCAGGCCCCTGCGGTACCCCCAGGCGCCTGGCCAGCACCCCGGGCAGGGTACCGAAGACGATCTGGGTGACCACGCCGACGGTGATCAGGTGTACTCGCAGCCAGGACAGGCCCAGGGACCCCGCCGCCCCCGGCAGGGTGCCCAGCCCGGTCAGGGCGGCGGCCAGCAGTCCTGCGCAGGCGTATAGTCCGGCCATCCAATAGAAAGGGTTCAGCGCTGGCGACATCCTTTACAGCCTCCTGGTCCTGAACGCAAGGTTTAACTAAATGAACATTCGTTCCATATCCTTCATTCTAAGGCACACAGTCGCAAACACAAGGGAGCGCAGCACCGGGCCAGAAAAAAACCGGACCTGCCGCGGCGGGTGCCGTTGGCAGGTCCAGTGCAGATCCGTTGCGCAAACTACGGCATCAGCGTGCCAAACACATTCAGCAGCAGGCCGGGCCAGGTGCCCAGCACCAGGCTGCCCACGGCGCAGATGGCGATGACCACCTGGGCCGCCCCGGCAACCACGCCGCCGGACAGGCCGCTGGCCTCACGGGTCGCCGCGACCTCACTGGCCACCGTGCCGGCACCCAGCTTGTGCTGAGCACCGTCCTGCTTGCGCATCATCATCAGAATGATCTTGATGTAGATGTACGCACTGATACCAGTGGTCAGAATCAGCACCGCCAGCAGGTTCCAGGAGCCGGCGTTGGCAGCCGCCACCGCCAGCATAAACTTGCCCATAAAGCCACCGGTAGGCGGCAGGCCGGCCAGAGCGAACAGGAACACGCTCATGGCCACCGCCACCACCGGCCGCCGGTAGAACAGGCCGGTGTAGGTGTTCAGGTCGGCGCCGTCCTCACCCTGGCTGTCCAGGTACAGCAGCACGGCAAAGGCGCCGGTATTCATAAACAGGTAAGCGAACAGGTAGAACGTCCCCGCTGCCAGGCCGTCGGTCAGGCCCGGCAGGGCCATGAGCAGGTAGCCGGCGTGTGAGATACCGGAGTAGCCGAGCAACCGCTTGAGGTTGGTCTGCTTCAGGGCGCCCAGGGCACCCACCAGCATGCTCAGACCGGCCAGCACGGCCAGCGGCAGCAGGAACTGCGCCGCCTTGCCCGTGGGGGCAATGGTGATCAGAAAGCGGGCCATGGCCGCAAAGGCAGCAGCCTTGGTGCCCACACTCATGAACGACGTCACGGCCGACGGCGCCCCTTCGTACACGTCAGGCACCCAGATGTGGAAGGGTACCAGGGCGAGCTTGAAGGCATACCCGGCCAGCGCCAGGCCGGCGCCCACCTTGAAGTACAGCGGCAGACCGCCCGTCTGCTTGGCGGCCCAGGCGGCGATGTCGGCAAAGTCCATGCTGCCGGTGCTGCCATAAACGAACGCAAAGCCCATCAGCATGAAGCCTGCCGCGGTCGCCCCCAGCAGGAAGTACTTCAGCGAAGCCTCCCAGCCGACGGCCCGGCCGGGGGCAAAGGCCACCAGCACGTACAGGGCCAGCGAGAGGATCTCCAGGCCGAGGAAGACGGTCATCAGGTTTCCGGCTCCGGCCATCACGCCCATGCCCAGGGCGGCCCACAGCACCAGGGCGAGGTAGCCGGACTGGTCGTCCTCACTGCGGTGCAGGCTCAGCAGCACCGTGGTGATGCCGATACCCACACTGAGCAGCAGGAAGGCCAGGGTGAAATTGTCGGCCCGGAAGCCGCCGCCAAAGGCAGTCTGGTCCTGGCCCCACAGGGTGGCAGTGTACAGAGCGGACAGCCCGAAGGCGCCGATGCTGGCAACCGACCACCACGGACGGGCGGCCTCGGCCGGAAGAATCAGGTCAAGCACCAGTACCACCAGGGCACCGATGGCCAACGCCAGGAGGGGCGCCAGCACCGGGAATTGATCCATGACTTGTTGCAACACGGGTGCGGTTCCCCTCCTTTAGCTGACGTAGAAGGCGAAGTAAGCGACCAGGACCACCACGCTGGCAAAGAGCGTCAGCGAGTAGCGCCGGATAAAGCCGCTGTGCAGCCAGTCCAGGTTGTTGCCCAGGCCCCTGGCCAGAGCGGACAGACCGTGCAGAATACCGTCCAGACCCCTGGCGTCGAACACGTCGGAGACCGTCTTGCCAAAGGCACGGGCCGGGCTCAGGAACAGGAACTCATAGATCTCGTCAAAGTAAAACCCCTTGCCCAGCAGACCCTTCGGCTCACCGGTGCCAGACTGCTCCGCCACCCGGTGGCTGCCGTTAGGGCCATACATGCGCCAGCCCAGGGCAACGCCGAGCAGGCCGACGCCAATGACCACAAACTGGGTCCACAGCGGGGCGTGGGCGGCATGCTCCGCCGACTTGCTGTACAGGTGGAAGTAGCCACCCAGGTAGTCGCCGTAAACCAGGAACAGGGCGCCGCCCACCACGCTCAGGAAGGCGAGGATGGCGACCGGGTGCTTCATGGTATAGGGCGTCTCATGGTGCCCGTGGCCATGACCATGGCCATGACCATGATCGGCATGGGACTCGGCCCGGCGGTTGCGCTTGCCGCTCTTGTAGGCGGTGGGAGCCGCATCCAGCGGGGCACCCAGGAACACCAGGCTGAACAGCCGGGTGTTATAGAAGGCAGTCAGACCGGCAGCAATCACGCCAATGGTCCAGAGCACATAGCTGTGCGAGCTGTACACGGCGCCCAGGATGGCTTCCTTCGACCAGAAGCCGCTGAAGGGCGGAATACCCACCAGGGCCAGACATCCGATCAGGAAGACCCAGAAGCTGAAGGGCATCTTGGCCTTCAGGCCGCCCATTTTGCGGATATCCTGCTCACCGGCCAGTTCGTGGATCACGATACCGGCACCCAGGAACAGGGCCGCCTTGAAGAAGGCGTGGGTCATGAAGTGCAGAGCGGCGGCGTCGCTGGCGCCCACCCCGTTGCCCAGGAACATGTAGCCGATCTGCGACATGGTCGAGTAGGCCAGGATCTTCTTGATGTCGTTCTGGCGGGTGGCAATCAGCGCACCGGCCAGGGCGCTCAGAGCGCCGACCACCGCCACAGCCGCCATAGCCGTGGGCGAGGCCTGGAAGATCGGATACAGGCGGGCGATCAGGTACACACCGGCGGTGACCATGGTCGCCGCGTGCAGCATGGCCGAAACCGGGGTCGGCCCCTGCATGGCGTCCGGCAGCCAGATATGCAGCGGAAGCTGCGCGCTCTTGGCGGCGGCGCCGACCAGGATCAGCAGGCCGATGGTGGTGGCCCACTGCGGATCGGAGCCCACCTTCTCGAACACCTCACGGAAGTTGAAGGTGCCGTAGTGAACGATGGTGGCGCCGATGCCGGCCAGCATGAACACCTCGCCGACCAGGTTGGTCAGGTAGGCCTTGTTCTGGGCGGCGTTGGCCAGAGGCCGGGTGATGTAGAAACCAATCAGCATGTACGAGGCCAGGCCGACGTTGGTCCAGCCGATGACCAGGGCCATGAAGTTGTCCGCCATCACCAGGGTGCTCATGGCAAAGATGAAGTAGTTCAGCTTGGCAAAGAAGCGCCCGAAGGACTCATCGTCGTGCATGTAACCCTTCGAGTAAATGTGGATCAAGGTGCCCACGCCGGTCACGATCAGCAACCACCACATGGAAAGCTGGTCGGCCAGCAGGCCCAACTGATACGACCGCCCACCGATCTCCCACTGGGAGATCACAAAGCGCAGGGCCCCACCGTGATCACCGGCTCCCTGGAGCTGGAAGAAAGCCAGCAGGGTGAACAGGAAGCTGACGGCGGCCACACCGCTGCCAATAGTTCCGATCACGCTCTTGCTCCAGGTGTTGCGATACACGGTGAGAATAGCTGCGCTCAGCAGCGGCAGGCCGAGGATCAGTGGGAGGTATATCGACTCGTGCATGTCTCTACCCCCACAGGCTGCGGATGTCGTCAATATCAACAGAAGCGCGGCGCCGGAACAGCAACACGATCACGGCCAGGCCAATGGCCACTTCGGCCGCCGCCACGGTGATGACCAGAAAGGCCATCACGTGGCCGGAAGTATCGGCCAACTGCCTGGAGAAGGTCATAAAGAGCAGGTTGGCGGAGTTCCACATGAGTTCCACACACATCAGAACGATGATCGGACTGCGCCGGATCAGCACCCCAATGCCACCCAGGGCGAAGAGCACCGCCGCCAGGGCCACATACCATTCCTGGGAAACCGGCATGACGTGTACTCTCCTCCTTAAGCTTGCTTACGGCCCACCAGCACAACCACGCCGACAACCGCCACCATCAGAACGAAGGCGGTCAATTCAAAGGCGTAGACATGGGTGGTCAGCAATTCCTTACCAAACTGGGCCACGGTACCGAACTCCGGGGCAGCGGCGCCCGCCGCCGCACCGGTGCTGCCCATCAGGCCGGCACCGGCCAGCAGCAGCGCCAGGGCCGCACCGATCGCAACCCCGGCCGGACCCTGCGCCTTCAGGCGGGCAATGGTCCGCTCAATGGGATCCTTACGCACACTGAGCAGGCCGATGACGAACAAGAAGAGGACCATGATGGCACCGGCGTAAATAATCAACTGGATTACGGCCATGAACTCGGCGTTCAGGCTCAGGTACAGGGCCGCCAGGGCGAGAAAGTTCAGCACCAGGGCCAGCACACTGTGCACAGCGCCACGGGCAGTGACCACGCCAATGCCGCCCAGGATCGCCACCAGGGCAAAGACCGCAAAGAACATCATCCGTGTACCGCCGCCTTTCGACCGGTGTACTTGGGGTACACCTGCTCGGGCACCCGGAAGTTCGACGGCGACGGACTGACCAGACGGTCCTTCTGGTACACCAGCGACTGGCGGGTAAAGTCGGCCAACTCAAACTCCTGCGTCAGATGCAGGCAGTCGGTCGGGCAGGCTTCCTCGCACAGGCCGCAAAAGATGCACCGAAGCAGATCGATCTGGTACCTGTAGCCATAGCGCTCACCGGGGGATTTCGGGTGCTGCGGATCGTTTTCCGCCGCCTGCACGGTGATGGCAGCGGCCGGGCAGGCCACCTGGCACAGCTCGCAGCCCACGCACATCTCCATGCCGTTGTCATACACACGCAGCTCGTGGCGGCCGCGGAACCGCTGCGCCCGGGCCTTTTTCACGTCGGGATATTCCAGGGTGGTTTTGGGCTTGAACAGAACCTTCAGGCTAGTGCCAAGGCCCTTGGCCAGTGCGATCAGGCTCACTGTCCCACACCTCCCAGCCAGGGAACGTTGTAGACCACCATGATGGCGTACAGCACCAGGTTCGCCGCCGCCACCGGCAGCATCCACTTCCAGCCGAACTGCATCAGCCGGTCATAACGCAGACGGGGCAGGGCGCCGCGCACCCACATGAAGAAGAAGATCCAGAACGACCACTTGAGCATGAACCAGATCGCCGGGTGGGCGAAGTCAGGGCCGTTCCAGCCACCCACGAACAACAGGGTGAGCAGGGCCGAGGCCGTGAACATGTGGATGTATTCCGTCATCACGAACAGGGCCATCCGCATGCCGCTGTACTCGGTGTGGTAACCGGCGACCAGCTCGGCTTCTGCTTCGGGCAGGTCGAACGGGGTCCGGCTGGTCTCGGCGAACATGGAGATCAGGAAGACGACGAATACAAAGGGCATGCGCCACACGTTCCAGCCCAGGAATCCGGCCTGAGCCGTCACGATGTCCTCGAAGCGCACCGACCCGGCCACCACGAAGACGCACAGGGCACTCATGCCCATGGCCAGCTCGTAGGAAATCATCTGGGCGCTGGAGCGCAGGGAGCCCAGCAGGGCGTACTTGGACTGCGAAGCCCAGCCGCCCAGGGCCACACCGTAAACGCTCAGGCTGGTGACGGCCATCATGGTCAGCATGCCGGCGCCCACATCGGCCACTGCCCAGCCGGGGGCGATGGGGATGACGGCGAAGGCAGTCAGGGCAACGGCCAGCGCCACGATCGGAGCCAGCTTGAACACCACCGGGTCCGCATCCCTGGGAATGATATCTTCTTTAATGATCATCTTCACCGCGTCGGCGATGGGCTGGAGCCCGCCCCAGGGGCCAACACGGTTCGGGCCCTTGCGGTACTGGAACCAGGCCAGGACCTTGCGCTCCAGCAGCATGACCTGGGCAAAGGCGGTGAGCAGAACTACGATCATGACCAGGGCCTTGATGGTCGTGATCAACAGCGGATTCATCACGCCATCACCTCCGCCGCGGCCTTGGCAACCGCCACACGGGTGGCGCCGGCCAGACTGTTTACCGGGGCCTGGGGCAACTGTTTGGGCACCTGGATGGTGCCGGCCACCGTGCGCGGATCCAGCAGGACGATGACCTGAATGGCGGCTTCACCAGCGCTCAGGCGCACGCTGTCGCCGTGCTTCAGGCCCAGCCGCTCGGCGTCGGCCGGGTGCACCAGGGCTTCGGCCTGGTTGGCCATTTCCTTCATGCCTTCGTCGAAGGCCAGGGTACCGCCGCCGGCATAGAGCCGGTCCACCGGCACCAGGGTAAGATCACCCTCAGTTTCGGTGCGCACCTGGGCAAAGGGCTGATCGAGCAGTTCGGCCGGGCCGCCGGGCAGCAGGCTGCCAACCTGGATGCCCGCACCCAGGTTCTTCATTTCATAAACCAGTTCCTTGTCGCCCTTCCAGTTGTTGCCCAGGCTCTGGGCCATGGCCCGGATGATGGCACCGTCCGGCTGGGCGGCGCCGCCGGCCGGCATGGCGACCTTGGCCACTTCCTGGACCAGACCGTCCAGGTTGGCGTAATGGCCGGCCTTGGCAGCAAACGGGGCGGCCGGGAAGATGATGTCGGCCGCCTGGGCCGTTTCGGTCATGAACAGTTCCTGCACAATCACCAGTTCCGCAGCAGCCAGCGCCTGGCGGGCCAACTGACCGTCAGGCCAGGTCAGGGCGATGTTCGCTCCGGCCAGGTACAGGGCCTTCACGCTGCCGGCGGCAGCGCCGGCCAGCATACCGGCGGTATCCAGCCCCTTGGCCTCGGGCAGCTTGGCGCCCCACTGCTTGGCAGCAGCTTCCTTGGCGACGCCCACAGACTTGAAGCCAGGCAGGTAGCCCGGCAGTACGCCCATGGCGGCAGCGCCGCGGCTGCCCGACTGTTCGCCGGGGATCAGCACACTGACGGTCTTGCCGTCCTTGGGGTTATGCAGACTGCGGGCCAGTTCCAGGATGGCCTTGCCAGTGGCGGCATCGGCCCCGTTCCACAGGATCGCCAGTTGCCTGGCGCCCTTGAGGATGGCGCTGACCTCGGCGATGGCCTGGGCGGACACACCGGCGGGCAGGGTCGCCCCCTTCTTGCCGGCCAGCACCTCCACCACCGCGGCCGATTTGCCCGGACTGGTGGCAATGCGGCCGGTCCGGTTCCGGTACCGGGGCGTGACCGCACCGACGGTGACCAGCTTGGCCCGGCGGCGGCCCAGGCCGCGGCGGATGCGCAGATCGGCCACCGGCGCCTGGTCGGCCACCAGGGTATCCACCACCAGGTAGGCATCGGCGGCATCCAGGTCGGACAGGCGGCCGGCGAACTGGCTCAGGCTGCTGACCACCTGGCCGCTCACCCGATGATCCACGTTGTTGGTGCCCAGCACCACACGGGCAAAGCGCTGCAGAGCGTACGCCTCTTCCAGGGTCAGCCGCCCGCCGCCCAGCACGCCGAAGGCGCTGCCGCCGTGGGCTTCTTTAATTGCCTTGATCCGGCGCACCGCTTCCCCGAACGCCTCCTGCCAGGTCACGGCCACAAACTGACCGTTCCGCTTGACCAGAGGCTGGGTGATGCGCTGCTCGGACTGGCCGTACTTGTAGTTGAAGCGGCCGCGGTCGCAGAGCCAGCCGTTGTCCACCGCCGGATTGTCCCCGGCCACCACCCGCAGGAGGTCGCCGTGGCGGAAGTCCAGTTGGGTGTTGCAGCCCACCGAGCAGCCGGTGCAGATATGGTCGACCTTGGCCAGATCCCAGGGCCGGGCCCGGAAGCGATACAGGTTGCTGGTCAGGGCGCCCACCGGGCACAGCTCGGTGACGTTGCCGGTGAAGTAGTGGTCGTACGACTCGTCGTTAAACGTGGTAATCAGGTTCTTGTGGCCGCGGTTCTGAACGATCAGGCTGCCTTCCTGGGCGATCTCGTCGTCGAAGCGGACGCAGCGCCGGCAAAGAATGCAGCGCTCCTCGTCCAGCACCACGAACGGGCCCAGGTTCACCGCCTTGGGCTTGTGCTGCTTGGGCAGGCTCAGACGGCTGGTGCCGCAGCCATGCCCGAAGGTCAGGTCCTGCAGATCGCACTCGCCGCCCTTGTCGCAGACCGGGCAGTCAAGCGGGTGGTTCAGCAGCAGGAATTCCAGCACGCCCTTGCGCAGACCGGCGATCTGCTCGCTGTCGCCGCTGTGCACGACCATGCCGTCGGTGACGGTGGTGGTGCAGGCCGGAGTCGGCTTGGGCTGCTTTTCGATCTGCACCAGGCACATCCGGCACAGGCCGGCCGGTTCCAGCTTGGGGTGGTAGCAGAAAACCGGGATCTCAATACCGGCCTCGGCCGCCGCCAGGACCAGGTTCATGCCCTTGGGCACCCGAATTTCCTTGCCGTCAATGGTTACCGTGACGAGTTCCGGCTGGCTCACGCCATCCGCACCTCCTCGCGGGTCGATTTCTTGATGTGGGGCGCGAAGTCTTCCGGGAACCACTTCATGGCACTGAGGATAAAGCCGGAGGATGAGTCGGACAGCGGGCAGATGGTGGTGCCGAACTTGGCCCAGGACATGGTGTTGGGCAAGGTGTTCATTGTCTTGACTTCATCTTCAGTAATCCCCTGGCCCAGCATCTTCTGGGTCAGGCGGTTCAGCCAGTTGGTACCCTCGCGGCACGGCGTGCACTGGCCGCAGGATTCACTGGCGAAGAAGTTCACCAGGTACTGCGAGTATTCGGCCAGGTTGCAGGTGTCGTCAAACACCACCAGACCGCCGGTACCGAACATGGAGCCGGCCCCGCGCATGCCGTCGAAGTCCATTGGCGCATCCAGGTGCTGGTCGACCAGAATCGGCGCCGAGCCGCCACCGGGCTGCACGCACTTGAACTGGCGGCCGTCGAGCATGCCGCCGCCCCACTCGTAGATCAGTTCCCGCAGGGTGACGCCCATGGGCAGCTCATAGTTGCCAGGACGCTTGACCCGGCCGCTAATGGTGTAAATCTTCGGCCCGGGGTTGTTCGGGGTACCCATGCTCAGGAACCAGTCCGCCCCGCGGTTGATGATCTGCGTGACGCACGAGAGCGATTCCACGTTGTTCACGCAGGTGGGTTGGCCGTACAGGCCGACGATGGCCGGGAACGGCGGCTTGAGCCGGGGCTCGCCGCGGCGGCCTTCCAGGGAGTTGATCAGAGCCGACTCTTCGCCGCAGATGTAGGCGCCGGCGCCCCGGTGCACCACGATCTCCTGGCTGAAGCCGGAGCCCATGATGTTCTGCCCCAGGTAACCCTTCTCCCGGGCCTGAGCCACCGCCTTGACCAGGGCCTTGTAGCCTTCCCAGAACTCGCCGCGAATGTAAATAAAGCTCTTGGCCGCATTAATCGCGTAAGCGGCGAGGATAATACCCTCAATGAGCTGGTGCGGGTTCCACTGCAACAGAACGCGGTTGTTGGCCGTGCCCGGCTCCGATTCGTCGGCGTTGCAGATCAGGTACCGGGGCCGGCCGTCGTTGGGCAGAAACTGCCACTTCTTGCCGGTGGGGAAACCGGCACCGCCGCGGCCGCGCAGATTGGCCTTCAGCACTTCTTCGTGTACAGCCTGGGGGGTCATGCCGGCGCCGGTGAAGACCTTGCGCATGGCCTGGTAACCGCCGTTGGCCTCGTACACATTGATATCCAGCAGGTCCAGTTCCGGAATGCCCCTGGTAAGGACGGGCTCGTACTTGACCGCAGCCATTTACTTGCCCTCCTCCTTGACCGGCGCAGGCGCCGGCGGGTTATAGGCCGGAACTCCGATAGTGTCGCCGGGGGTGGCCAGACCGGTCTGGAACTTGCGTTCCAGGTGGTGCTCAGCGCCCTTGCCGGCCCGCAGGTCAGCCACAATTTCCCTGGCCTTTTCCGGCGTCACCTTGATCGCGAAGTCACCGTCGATCTGCAGGCAGGGGCCGCCGTCGCAGTTGGCCAGACATTCGTGGGTCACTTCCAGGCTGATCAGCCCGTCGCTGCTGGTGCCATGGTTGCCCTTGACGCCCAGTTCCGCCTGCAGGGCCTCAATCACCGGCTTGGAGCCGCCCAGGGCACAGGCCAGGTTGTTGCAGACCAGCAGCGTGTGCTTGCCCATGGGATGACGGTGGTAACCGGCGTAGAAGGAACAGACCGATTCCACATAAGCCGGAGTCTGCTCCACCAGATCGGCGACCGCCGCGATATCTGCTTCGGCCACATAGCCCCGGGTCTGCTGGGCCAGGTGCAGTAGCGGCATGATGGCTGACTTCTTATCCGGGTACTGAGTAATCATTTCCTTGATGATTTCCGGGTTTTCTGCAACCCAACGCGGCTGTTCGAACAGGGACATGTTAGCGGTCCACCTCCCCGAATACGGGGTCTGCAGCAGCGATGACCACGATCATGTCTGCGATCAGTTCGCCTTCCATCATGGCCGGCAGCGCATGCACGGCATAGAAGCTCGGCGGCCGCACCCGCACCCGCCACGGCTTGTTCTTGCCATCGGAAACCAGGTAAATGGCAAACTCGCCCCGCGGCGACTCAATGGCCTGGTACACTTCACCGGCCGGTACGTCGAAACCATACTGCACCAGCTTGAAGTGGTGGATCAAAGCCTCCATGGAAACCTTGACCTCAGGCTTGGGTGGCAGCACGAGCTTCCGGTCGTCGATCACATACCGGCCCTCGGGCAGCCCCTCAAATGCTTGCTTGATGATCTTGTAGGATTCGCTGATCTCCAGGAACCGCATCATGATGCGGTCATAGGAGTCGCCGGTCTTGCCGACAATGGTGTTGAACTGGAAGTTCTCATACCCCATGTAGGGGAATGCCTTGCGCACGTCATAATCAATGCCGGAAGCACGCAGGTTCGGGCCGGTCAGGCCCAGGCTGAGCGCCTTTTCGGCCGACAGCAAGCCGACGTTCTTGGTCCGGTCCAAAAAGACCGGGTTGCCGGGCACCAGGTCCAGCAGTTCCTGGTAACGGGGAGGGAACTTCTCCAACCAGTTCTTCATGAGCTGGTTGAAGTTGTCCGGTACATCCTTGACCGTACCGCCGACGCGAAAGAAGGCATGGTGCATACGGACGCCGGTGATCTCCTCGAAGATATCGAGGATGCCCTCGCGCATATCAAAGGCCCAGAAGAACGGATTCTGCGCACCGAGGTCGAGGCCGCCGGTGCCAATGAAGACCAGGTGGCTGGCAATACGCTGCAGCTCAGCCAACAGCACCCGCAGGAACTGGGCCCGGGGCGGCGGGGTGACGCCCAGCAGCTTTTCCACCGCCAGCGTGTAGCCCAGGTTGTTCGAATGCGGGCTGAGGTAGTCCATGCGATCCAGAACCGTGATGGCCTGCGTCCAGGTCAGGTTTTCTGCCGTCTTCTCGATCCCGGTATGCAGGAAGCCATGCTCGGGCTCAGCGTGGCGAATGGTCTCACCATCGATCTTGAGCTTTACCCGAAGCACGCCGTGCGTGGCGGGATGATGCGGGCCTACGGACAGTTCCATCAGGTCCTGGGAAGCAATCAGGTCGTCCGGTTGCGTCGGAGCCATACCCAACTCACTTCCCTGCTCTCTTACAGTAGTTTAGCATTCCGATTCCAAAAGCGTTATACGAACGGTTTTACTCCTTAAATGGTGCAAACCTGTTCTGCTCAGACGGCGACACCTGGATCAGGTCACGGCCGCCGCGCAGCGGGTAGTCCTTGCGCAGCGGGTGGCCTTCCCAGTCATCCGGGTTCAGGACCCGAGTCAGGTTCGGATGGCCGCTGAAGCGGATACCGAACTGGTCCCACACCTCACGCTCCGCCGGGTTGGCGTTGTCCCAGAAACTGGTCAGGGACGCCACCTCGGGCTTATCGCCGCCCACCGGCACGCGTACCCGCAGCTTCCACAGCCGCGGGAAGGCAAAGAAATGGTACACACATTCGAACCGGTCCTCACCCTGACGATGCGGGTAGTAGTCAACCGCGCTCATATCCAGAAGCATGTTAAAACCCCTGGCCTTCAGCCACTGGGCCACCGCCTTCAACTGCGACGGTACCACCTGCACCTGCGGGATTTCAAAGGGCGTGGGCAGTTCCGTTACCCCTTCGGCGAATTCCTGCAGCAGGGCCGGGACGAGTTCCTGCCTGACCTGCTCCAGAGCGGCCCAGCCGGGTGCCTGCGTGCTCATGCCGACACACCGCCCTTGACCCGGCCGGACCGGATTTCAGCGTGCAGCTTGAGGACGGCGTCCATTACGGCATCCGGGGTGGGCGGGCAACCAGGGACGTATACGTCCACCGGGAGCACCTGGTCCACACCCTGCACAATCGCGTAGTTGTCGAACACGCCACCGGAAGAGGCGCAGGCGCCCATGGCCACCACCCACTTGGGCTCCGGCATCTGGGCGTACACCTGCTTGATCACCGGCACCATCTTATTGGACAAGCGCCCCGATACAATCATCAGGTCGGCCTGGCGGGGAGAAGCACGGAACACCTCGCCGCCGAACCGGGCCATGTCGTAGCGGGGCGTGACCAGGTTCATCATCTCAATGGCGCAGCAGGCCAGACCAAAGGTCAGCGGCCACATGGACGAAGTCTGCGCCCAGCGCACAAACTTTTCCACCGTTGTCAGCATATACGCGTCCTGCGCCATGCCCGTTGCGGGGTTCACCGCCACGAGAATCCCCCCTTCTTCCAGACATAGGCATAACCAATCGCCAGCACGACCAGGAAGGTCAGCATCTCCATGAGGCCAAAGACGCCCAATCCGCGCAGATTCACAGCCCACGGATAGAAGGAAGCGGCCTCGACGTCAAAGATCACAAACAGCATGGCGATCAGGTAGAACTTGATCGGGAACCGCCCCGCCATGGGTGCCGTCGGCAGGCCCGATTCGTACGGCAGATACTTGGCCGGGTCCGGCTTGCGCGGCCCAACCACCGCGAGCAGGATCGACATGCCAACTGGAACCGCGATCGCTAGAATGACGTAAATCAACAGGGCAATATACGGTTGATCCACACCCGGAGCCTCCTTAGACAGGGTATGTTTGGCGCTGGCCTTGCCCGCTCCTGAACTCTCACCCTCACTCCCCTCGCCCGGCGCCAATCCGGTGCCAGACCTCCTGAAAATTGGGGTGCCGCACGGGCACCCGGTGGACTGGTGAATTGTCCGGAAACCTGAATAAATAACAAGTGAGAATACGGAGCATGCTAGTAACTCATCCACCAGTATAACAGTCGTACTTTGGAGATGTCACCCCGTTTGTGAACACATTCGCATGTAATTTGCCGGGCGTGGCGCAATCCATTACCGTCAGGTCCACGGGACTTCCTATTATCTCAACTTATGCCAGCATGCGTCGTTACACATCCAGAGACCGCCCTGACGGACCGTGGTGGCCAAAACAGGCCGGGGGGTGCGCTGGCTGGCACCCCCCGGCCTGCAGGCCGTGCACTAAACGGTCAGGGCCGCAACCGGCTCGGTCCGGAGCGGAGCGGCCACATCGAGCGGCGTGGTCACATCGACCGGTACGGCCACCACCGTCACCCCGGTGGTGGCCAACGCCGCCTGAATGGCCATTCCGGCCTGCTCCGCCGAGCCCACCGCCACCGCCTGGGCCCCCATGGCCTGCGCCATCTGCACCACGTCCACCTGTCCGAAGACGGTGGCCCAGCCACGCCCGACCTGCTGGCGGGACTCCTCCTCATTCTGTGTGTACTGGCGATCGCAGGCCACAACGCACACCAGCGGCAGGTTCAGGCGCACCGCCGTTTCCAGTTCGGCAGCCTGCTGCAAAAAGCCGCCGTCACCGCATAGGGCCAGCACCCGGTGATTGTCGGTCTTGCCCAAAGCCACCGCCAGCCCGATGGCGCAAGGCAGGGCAAACCCCACCGCCTTGAACGAACCGCTGGTATAGTAAGTGCCAGGCTGGTAGGACGGATAGAGCCGTCCGGCCCACTCCTGATGCGCACCCACATCGACGGTAAGCAGGTCCTGGCGGCGCAGATTCTGGCGCACGATCTGTACCAACTGACCGGGATGCAGGGGGAAGCCGGTAGCGCGCCGGGCTCGCTCCATTTCCGCCTGCAGTTCCTTCTTGATCCGCCCGGCCGCGCCGTCGGGTCCGGACCAGCCGCGGTGTTCCCGGGGTTCCAGCAGGCTGACCAGACGCTTGAGAGCTGCATTCAGATCCCCAACCACCTCGACGGTCGGGCTGTATTGCACCATCACGCTGGCCGGCATTTCACCCATATGCACGATGGTGCAGGCCAGTTGCGGATTCCACTGGCGCGGGCACCACTCGCTCCGGTCATAACCGACGCACAGCACCACGTCGGCCTGCTGCAGCAGGCGCCGGGCATAGTCCGGCTCCTGCTGGCCTCCGGCATAGGCCACCGCCAGCGGATGGTCGAAGGGGACCGCTGCCTTGCCCATCGGCGTGCAAACGATGGGAATGTTGCCCTTTTCGGCCAGGGCGAGCAATTCCTCATGGGCGCCGCTACGCAACACGCCGTGACCGGCTACAATCACCGGCCGGGCCGCGTTATCCAGGTAGCGGGCCGCGTCCTCCAGCGCTCTGGGCTCCGGATGGCTCCGGCCACTGCGGTAACGGGCCACCGGCTGCAGGTCATCATCGACCGGAGCTTCGGCCACATCCGGCGGCAACACCAGGGCGACGGCCCCCGGCTTCTCCCGGTAGGCCATCCGGAAGGCTTCCCGCACTTCATTCCGGACGGACGGCCCCCAGGCCAGGGAGGCCGTTTGTTTGCAGAAGGGCCGCAGGGCCCAGGACAGGTCCAGGTGTTCGGGGCGCACCGTCTGCTGCAGGTCCAGCCGCTCCCCGGCGGCCAGGGCCACCACCGGGTAACCGTCGCGGGTACAGGCGGCCAGGGCCGTGCTCATTTGCACAGCGGCAGCACCGGCCCCGCTGAAACAAAGGCCGGGGGTGCGGGCAAAGCAGCCGTACCCGGCAGCCATCCAGACGGCTGCCGCGGTGGAATGGGTCGCGATCAGGCGCATGCCCTCCCCGCCCATGGCGTGCAGCAGTGGCACAGCCCCGTCGCCGGGGACGCCAAAAGCCAGCTCTGCCCCTTCGTTGCGCAGGCATTTAACCAGGAATTCCGCACTGTTCATTGGTCGTGTGCGCCTCCCTCACGCGGCTCTTCGCGGGTAATCTGCGCCGCCGCCTGTACGCACCATGCATGGCAAAAACTGCTGCGGTCCGTTGGTCAATAACCGACGCCCCAAAATGCGATCCGCCGCAGCCACGGCAACAAAGGCCGGACCAAGTACGTACCCCAGGTAGCCCGGCGTACCGAACGGGCCGCCACCAGCGGCACCTGCCCCTGCAGCTTGTCGTCCCAGGTCGCCTGTACCATGCCGATCATCTGTCCGGCGGCCACCGGCGCCGGCACTTCCTGGGGTACGGCCAGTTCCACCCTTGGCGGCTGCGGGGCCGACCGGGGCAACACCACCGCCAGCGGCTCCGCCGCCGTCAGCGGTACCCAGGGATCGCGCCCGCCCCGCACCGATAGATTAACAATCCACTCATCGCGCCCGGCCAGTTCCGCCAGGCGGTAGTTGTTGAATCCCCACTCCAGCAACCGCTGGGAATCCCGCCAACGGCCGTCGGCATTCAGCACCACTGCGACCAGTTTGTGCGACCACTCTACCGCCGGATCCCCGCGGGTGGCGCTTGAGATCAGGCACGCCCCGGCCGCGCTGGTGGTGCCGGTCTTCACCCCGTCCGCCCCCTCAAACAGCCAGAGTAGCCGGTTGGTATTGCGCAGGGCCAGGCTACGGTCACCCACCGTCAGTTCCGCCACCCGCTGGCGGACTATACCGGCAAACACTGAATTGCGCAGAGCATGGCGGGTGAGCAGGGCCAGGTCGTAGGCGGTGCTGTAGTGGCCTTCGGCCGAGAGCCCGTGCGGATTGACGAAGTGCGAGTTCTTCATGCCGATGCGCTGCGCGTAGGCGTTCATCAG
>JAKFDK010000086.1:0-17106 GCA_036676195.1 Clostridia bacterium
GCCCTCGCCCTGACCGCACGGAAACTGGTCCGCCTGGTCCATGCCTTGCTGCGCAAGGACCAGCTTTACAAGGCGCCCCAGACCACGGGCGCATAGTTAGCCAGTCGGATTCTGGCTAACATCCCCAGTCCACACATCATCTGTAAAACGGTGTGGGCTTGGTTGAACACGGCCTTCATGCCCCGGAAGGGACCTTGACCTTGAAAAATTCATGGACTTATGTCACCTTCAACCCTTGACATGTTACCGCTGGGCTTGGATTTCTTTCATTAAGTGGGATCAGTAACATACTCTATGATTCACAGTTTTAAGTCCTTGTCAATACGTTTTAAAGTTGTAAGACGCTGAAGTCCATCAACAACTAACCAATTATTATCGTTACTTCCATCAAAGCAAAATGCCGGCTGGAGGTAGTACCCGACGAAGCCACAGTGGTTCGCCGCATCTTCGAACTCTATGCCGCCGGAACGAGGCCGAAAGCGGTTGCGAACCAACTGAATCGGGAAGGTCACCGCACGAAGAAGGGGGCACATTCAGCACGGCGGCTATCGCCATGATTTTGGACAATCCGATCTACATCGGTCAGATCCGCTACGATGTCCATCAGGACTGGTCCAGGAGACTTGGGAAAGGAACGAACAAGGAGCCGATTCTTATCCCCGGACACCATGAAGCGATCATCGATGAACAACTGTGGGCTAAGGTGCGCTCCCTGCGAGACGCCAAGAAATCCCGGCCCAGCCGGATCTTCGCCGGGGAGTACCTGCTGACAGGGCTGATGCGGTGCCCCCAGTGCGGGGCCACCATGGTCGCCAGCCGGACGAAGAACAGGCTGAAAGGCGGCCAAGTCAACGTCCGTCGCTATTATGTCTGCGGAGCCTTTCGCAGCAAGGGTGCCTCGGTCTGCAAGTCCAACGGGGTGAACGCCGACAAGGTAGAGACGCACGTGTTGAATAAGCTTCGAGAGGTAGTCCTGAAGCCCAAGGTTCTCAAGGACACAAGTGAACACCAAGCGTGCCGCGCATCAGCGACACGGAGCCCGTCTCCTACCAGGCGATCAGGAAGACTCTGGTGCGGTTCCATAACGTGCTCAGCGAGGCCCACTTAGATCAGCAGAGGACGCTTCTTCAACTCGTCATCCAGCGGATTTACCTCTCGGCAGAGCGGAAGATTGAACGGGTCGACCTCACCTTCGGAGAGGACATGCAAGCCCATTTTATAGCCCGCCCAGACGGGTACGGAGGGGGCCTTCCCCGTTCCTGGGGGAGGGTTCTTAGGAGGGACGGCGAAGCCGCTCTCTATCTCCATTACATTGTAAGTGCTCGGCATCGGGCAGTTGTGCGATCATGCGTTACTTATGATACGCTTCACCACGCCCGAACCTGAACGGTTGACGAAGATATGGAGCCTGCCCCCGAGACTCATCCAATATCGGGCCGCAGTCGGCCAAGACCACCCTTGAGGGCAATATCCCGCCAGATAATGCCCAGGTTCCGCCTTGTGAGCGGCAATGTGGTCTCCACCCTCTGCGATTCATACTCCATGCGATGGAACGGAGTTGGACAGGCGGGGACGACCGTCCGGAAGCGGTAACGAGATCCAGCCTGTGCCCATAGTGGTTAGACGGGTATAGCCAGATCGGCTTCGAGGGGCCCTGGTGCGCTGCGGAACCACCGCACTGCGGGCCGTGGTGGCAGGGACGGCACCCCCCGGATGGCGAACCTCAGAGGAAAGTCCGCTTACCAGAACGAAGGATGTTCAACCATGGCAGAGGCAGGGTACTTGACCAACCGTGTCCGCCGGGGTCTGGCCGATCTGCATGCCCGGGGGGCACGGCGCTACGGCTTCGGGACGCTGAAGAAGCGGGTGGAGCAACTCCATCCTACAGTGCCGGGGCTGCAGGCCGAATTGCGGGCCATGAAGCTGGCGGCGCTGCAGAACGCCGGCCTGGTCGAGCAGGCCATGCAGAATCTGCGGCAGGCCGGCTGCCGGGTCTTCTATGCCCGAACAGCGGCTGAGGCACGGGACTATATTTTAGGTGTGTGCGATCGGCCGGGGATCCTGATCAAGAGCAAGTCGAACGCCGTCAAGGAACTGGGTATACGGGCACCGCTGGAGGAGCGGGGGGTCCGCTGGATCGAGACCGACCTGGGCGACTGGATCAACCTGCTGGCCGGAGTAGAGGGCAGCCATGTGCTGGCACCGGCGGCCAACTTCACCCGGGACGACGTGCGCAAGCTCTTTTCCGAATATGAGGGCCGCCCGCTGGACAGCGACCCGCCGGCGCTGGTAGCCGCAGCCAGGCGCCAGTTGCGCGTCCTGCTGGAAACAGCCGCTTACGGCATGTCCGGCGCCAACGCCATTGCCGCCGACACGGGGACCATCGTGCTGATGGAGAACGAGGGCAACATCCGGGCGGTCACCAGCCTGCCGCCGGTGCATATCGTGGTCGCCGGTATCCACAAGGTGGTGCCCACCCTGCGGGATGCCATCAAGGTGGTGCATGGTGCCAGCGTATACGGTGCCGGGCAGGACTTCGGCACCTACTGCACAACCCTGACCGGACCGGCCCCGGCCGGCGGCTTCGGGCCGCAGGAAGTGCACGTGGTCCTGGTCGACAACGGCCGGCGCACCGCCATTGACCGGGGCTATGCCGAGCCCTTTGCCTGCATCAACTGCGGTTCATGCCTGAACTATTGCCCGGTCTATGCCGAAACCGGCGACGGATACGGACACAAGCTGCTCGGCGGCATCGGTGCCCTGCAGGAAAGTCTGATCATGGGCCTGCTGCAGGGAGACGGGCAGCCGACGGTCAGCGCCGAGATGCTCGGCCTCTGCCTGGGCTGCACCCGCTGCGTGGAGTACTGCCCCATGCAGATCAACACGCCGCAGATCACCTTCCGGTTGCGGGCGGAAACGGGGCGGCTGCCGGAACTGACCCGCCGGGTGCTGGATACGGTGCGCAGCCCGGCCCGGCTCAAGACTACGGCCCGCCTGCTGCGCCTGTACCAGAAGAGCGGGCTGCAGGCATTTGCCCGGCATCTGAACCTGATTCCCCGCTCGCTGCGTACCGCCGAGGCGCTGCAGCCAGACGTGGTACCCCTGGGCCCCTGGCCGGCGGTGCAGCCGGCCCTGAGGCCGGAAAAGGGCCGCGTGGCCATGTTCCTGGGCTGTGTGATGGCGGAGGCGATGGGCGACATTCACCAGGCCACCGCCCGGGTTCTGCGCCGGGCCGGCTTCACGGTGGTCACGCCGGAGTTCCGGGGCTGCTGCGGGGCGCTGCACGAACACGCCGGCGCCCTGGCTGATGCCAGGGAACTGGCCAAGGCCACCATCGCCGGGTTCGAGGCAGTGGGCGATCTGCCCATTGTGGTGAACTCGGCCGGTTGCGGGGCCATGATGAAACATTACGGGCACTTCCTGAAGGATGAGTCCGGGGGATGGCCCGAACGGGCGGCCGCCCTGAGCCGGCGGGTGCGGGACTTCACCGAGTTCCTGGCCGAAGCAGGGCTGCCGGCGGCGGCGCCGGCCGGCCCCGGCCGGCGGGTGACCTACCAGGACCCCTGTCACCTCGCCCATGCCCAGGGGATTACGGCGGCGCCGCGGCAACTGCTTCAGGCCCTGCCGGGGGTGGAATACGTGGAAATGCCGGTCACCGAGGCCTGCTGCGGTTCAGCCGGGATTTACGCCATGGGCGGGGAAGCACAGGAGGCCATCTCCCTGCGCCTGCTGGAGACCAAGCTGGAGGATGCCCGCAAGACCGGCGCCCCGGTAGTGGTCACCGCCAATCCCGGCTGCCTGATGCATCTGCGGTACGGCTTCCGGGCCGCCGGCGATAACCGGACGGAAGTCATTCACATTGCCACGCTCCTGGACCGGCTGACGGGGGGTGAGGGCCGGTGAGCAGCGCCCAATGGTTGGAACTGGCCGTCACCGCCCTGCAGCGCAAGTCCTGCCAGGTGGAACTGGTGCCAGATGCGGCCGCCGCCGCCGCCGCCCTGACCCGACTGCTGCCGGCCGGTGCGGCGGTGACCCGCCATGAATCCTGCCCGGTACCGGCGCCCGGCACCCTCCGCCCGACCCGGGAAGAACTGTTGCGCGCCGAATATGCCATCACCGGCGCCACCGCCATTGCCGCCGACACCGGCACCCTCCTGCTCGCCGAAGAGGACGGGTTCGGCCGGGCGATTTCGAACACGGCGCCAACGCATATCTGTGTGGCCGGAGTCAGCGCCATTGTGCCTGATGTGTATGCCGGTACCGTCCGCTGCCAGGAGTGGGCCCTGACCACCGCCGGCAAGCCCAGCCCGCGCTACATCACCATGATCGGCGGACCCAGCCGCACCGCCGACATCGAATTTGTTCTGATTCAGGGCGTGCACGGTCCGGGGGCCGTCCATGTGATTCTGGTGGCGAATCTGTAGCGGGGCGGACAGGCGGCCGCTGACAGCGGTCAGTGAGCAGGGCCCGGGCACATGGCCAGGGCCCTGCTGTTATGCGTTTTGCCGGCCGAAATGCCGGTCAATCTTCTGGTGCAGGTCAGTGAGCAGATCATCGATGCGCGACAGTCGCTGCACCGTGGCCCGCTGTGCCTCCTGGATCTGGCGGACTTCCACCGCCAGCCGCCGCTGGTTCTCGGCCACCCGGGTCAGGGTGTTGCCAATCACCATCAACACCGGTTCCCGCCGCAGCATCCCGGCGGGCAAGCCGGCGAGCCCGGGGGGCACTCCGGCCATTTCCGCTTCGGCCAGATCCGGGGCCACGGCCGCTTCAGACGGCACGCCCGCCGCCCCGGGGGCGACCCCGGTTTCCTCCAGACCAGCCGGCACTGCCTGCTGTGGCTGCCGGTAAGTCAGCGACTCGCGCTGCCAGGACGGCACCATCCCGGGCATGTAGCCGGTCTCCCGCAGCGGTTCCCCTGGCATGCCGCCATATTCCGGTTCTGCCCCCCCGGCCACGGCCGGAGACTGCCCCCAGCCAAGGCTATGCGGCAAGCGTCCCAGGCCCCACCCGCCGGCCAACTGGAGTGGGATGCTTGTCGCCGGGTGGATCCACCCGCCTGTGTACCAGCCATGCATCTTGGTCCAATCCCCCTTGTCTGACTGCTCCGCCCGTATCTTATGTGGGTGCGGCGGGCGGTGACATGGCCCCCATCAGACCGGCCCTTTGGGGTGGCGGATCAGAGCATAGGGTCCAGGACCTATCAGTCTTATGCGATCATTAAGACCATTGTCCTATTCTTTCATAGGCCAAATAGTAGTCTAATATTTAATGAACGAACAATTTCATCAACGACAAATTGATATGGGGGAGGGGCAGTATGAACATCCAGGAATTGGAGGCGTTCTGGTGGATTGCCCAAACCGGTAGCTTTAACCGGGCTGCCGAGCGGCTGTACCTGACCCAGCCTTCAGTGACGGCACGTATTCAAGTTTTGGAAAAGGACCTGGGGCAGATGGTATTCGAGCGGAATTCCCGTGGGGTACGTTTAACCAGTGCCGGCCGTGCCCTGCTGCCACATGCCGAACGCATCCTGACCGGGGTGCGCAAGGCCAGACAGGCGGTGGGCGAGATTATCTCCGGCACCGGGGGCACCCTGACCATTGGCTCAGCCCTGGTCACTTCCCCGTACACCCTGCCGAAGCTGCTGTCCCGGTATAGGTCAGCACACCCGCGGGTGGAGATTAACCTGCGCACAGGCTGGTCCCAGCAGGTGCACCAGATGGTGCAGGACGACACGATACAACTGGGACTGGTTCATGCGCCGGCGCTTGCGCACCCGGATATTCAAGCCGTGCCGGTATTCGACGAGGAACTGGTGATCATTGCACACCCCGACCATCCCCTGGTTCGGGGCCAGGCCGGAGCAACAGTGGAGCAACTGGCCGCCGAGCCCTTTGTGACCCCCAACGATACGGCCGGGTTCCTGAGCCTGATCCGGCAGTTCTGGAACAGCATCGGACTGGTGCCCCGGCTGGCCATGGAACTGGAATCGATTGAAGCCACCAAGCAGATGGTCGTTCATAATCTTGGCCTGGCCACATTGCCGATTACGGCGGTGGAGGAAGAGCTGGCATCAGGCAGTGTGGCCGTGCTGCGCGTAGTGGGCGCCGAACGGTGTATCCGCCAGGCCATGCTGATTTACCGGCGCAATAAGATCTGGTCCGGGGTAGCCCGGTCCTTCCTGAACTTCATGACAGAGTTGTAAGCCGACCCGCCAATTGCGCATACCTCAAAGGCCCCCGCCGGCACTGGCCTGGCGGGGGTCAATTGGTACCGCCCCTGCCCCGATCAGACGATGGGACTGCGATCTATTGGATTGCCGTTTATTTGGTAGGAGAAAGGTTAACCGTGTCGTAAACGTATAGCCATATACCTGGGGTAAAATTCGTCCGCTACTTTTCATTACTTGGAGTGAACGCCAGATGCGTAGATGGGCCCGCTCCTTGCTGGCCGTCCTGGTGCTGATCGGAACCACAGCAGGACTTCTGGGGCCGGCCCCGGCCCGAGCTGCTGAGCGAGGCCAGGCGGCTGCACCCGCACGGGACCCGTGGGCACCGGTAACTTCCATGACGGCGGCAGACCAGGCCCTGCAGTTCTCCAGCGGCTGGGCTGCCATCCGCCTGCCCGACGGTCGCCCCGCCCGCTTCAGCACGGGCAGCGGCGCCGAGGTGCAGGTCAACTTCACCGGTACCGGCGCCGGACTGGACCTGCGGATCGACGGGCATACCATCTTCCACTGGCGGGTGGACGGCAGCGACTGGCAAAAACAGACCCTGAATGGGGTCGGTACCTTCCGGGTGCCGGTGGCGGACGGGCTGGCCGCCGGACCGCATACGCTGGCCATGCAGACCACCGGCGCCAACCTGTCGCTGCTGGCGGTGCACAGCTATACCGTGCCGGGTCCGCTCTCGGCCAAACTGGAAGAGAAGTTCGGGGTGGCGGCGGTAACCTGGACGCCGCCGCCCCTCACCGCGCCGGCGTCCAAGTATGAAGTCCTGCGCTGGCAGGATGATCAGACAGCGCCGGTGGTCGTGGCCACTACCTCCGGCCTGAGCTATGTGGCAGCAGCAGACCTGCCCAAGGGCGCGGCATTCCGCTACGCTGTGCGGGCGCTGCGGGCCGATGGCCGGCGCACCGGCCAGACGCCCGCCGGTCAGATCAAAATTCCGCCCCACGCCGACTGGATTCGGGTCAGTGGCCTGCGCGGCACGGCCAGGGTGATCCGGGACGGGGCCAAAACGGGCCGTACCCCCGGCGGGTGGCGGCTGGCCATGGCGGCGGCCGGTGCCGACGTGGGCATGCAACTGGGCGCCCCGACCGCCGAAGAAGCTGCGACCGATCTCGCCCTCGGCACCGAACTGGAGCCAGGGGACCAGATCGTGACCGGTGCCGACGGCTGGGTGGAAATCGAACTGGATGGGGAGCAGTATCTCCGCCTTGACTCCGACACCGACCTGACCATCAGCGAACACACGGTGGATATGGAGGACGGCGAACAAAAGACCAGTTTCCTGGCCACCCTGGGCCGGATTTGGGTGAACCTGAAGCGGGCGCTGTCGCCCAAGTCGCGCTTTGAAATTGAAACCCCCACCACGGTCATGGGCGTCCGCGGCACGGTCTGGGCTGTTGAAGTAAACCAGAATACCGGCACCCAGGCGTGGTTGATGTCCGGTTCCATCAATGCCCGGCCCAGAGCAGAGGATCCGGCGCCGGGCGCCCCGGCTGAAATCGTGGTCAAACCCGGTGAGCAAATCAAGGCCCCCTCGGCCGAAACCCTGACCCAGGTGGCGGCCAAGGCAGAGGAACTGCCGCGCTTCGTCCAGGTCGAAGCCATCAAGGCGGCCCCACAGATCGACACTGGCTTCCGCCAGCGTTTGCAGGCAGCGGTTTCCGACGCCGTCTTCGAGCAGGCGCTGACCGAGGCCGGATCCGAAGCGTTGCAGCGCATCGAGCTGCAGACCCAGATCAGGCAGGAACTGCGCGAACAGGGCACTACCACCGGCCCCGGCGGTCCTGACGCCCCCGGCGGCCTGGATGAGGAAATCCAGGCCCGGATCCGGGCTGAACTGGAACGGGAGCGGGAGGCAGCCGCTACCGCCGCCAAACTGGAGCAGGAACGGCTGCGGGCCGAGCTGGAAGAGCAGTTGGCCGAGGAGCGCCGCCAGGCCGAAGAACGCCGCCAGGCTGACATCAAGGCAGAGGAGGAGCGCCGGGCCGCCGAGGAACGCGAGCGTCAGCAATCGGCCGGCGACTCAAGCCCGCCCTCCACGCCACCGTCCAGCGGTGAACTGGCGTCCTGGCTGGGGGTCTATCCGGTGGTCCGCCCGGCGGACGGGACGAGCAAGGCGGAGATCCGCATGCAACTGAAATATGCCGACGGCACTTACCCGACCCCGGGCAGCATTGCCGTCGCCACCACACTGGGCAGTGTCAGTCCGACCAGCGTAACTGAACTCCTGTACGGCGAATTCCGGGCCGAATTCGTGGCCGGCACGCAATCCGGGGTGGCGACCATCTCGGTGTCGGTCAACGGTACCACCCTGCCGTCCACCGCCACCGTCGTCCTCGTTCCCCCTGGCGATCCCGGACCGGCCGGTTTGGTCAGCGCGGAACACTCGCTGATTGTCGCCGGGCCGAACCGGGTGCCCGCAGATGGTGTCGCAGCAGCCGAGATCCATATTCTGCTCCGGGATGCCGCCGGAAACTTCACCGGTCCCGGCGACGATACCGTTGAACTGGCACTGTACGGGATCGAGGGTGCCACCCACAGCCCAGTGAGCGGGTACCCATACAGGGCCACACTCAAGTCAGGGGAGACCGGGGTGGCCACTGTAAAGGCCACGGTCAACGGCGTGCCCCTGCCGGGAACGGCCACGGTGACCTTTGTGCAGCCGGCGCCGGAAGGTCCCTGGATGCCCTACATCTCCAAATACTGGGTCGGCGGTGCGGCGGACGGCCCCCAAGACTGGTCTAACGACAACAACTGGCTGCCGGTCGGGAAGCCGGTCGCGTCCGATTCGGTGCTGATTCAGCCAACGGCTCTCCCGCCGGTGCTGAGCGAGGATGTGTGGGTCCAGGGGTTGTTTGTCGATCCGTTGGCCAGCCTGGACATCGCGGACTATGCACTGCATGTGGCGAAGCACCTGGAGGCCCCGGGACCGGGACCGATCACGGGGAACGGCACTGTCGTTATGACCGGCACTCAGGGCGGCATCCTCAGGGGCACCATGCCCAATCTGTACGTAACCGGCAAGGTGGCGCTGATCGGGCCGACCAGCGTCAGCGGAATGGTATCCGTCTCCGGCCCGGCCGCTCTGGACATCAATGGCCACACCATGGATGTGTCGGGGTATTTCTCCACCTATAACGGCGGCGTCCTGGTGATGAACCGGGAGTCCGGTTTGCTCAAGGTGCAGGGAACCGCCATGTTCGAAGGCGGCAACACATCCGGGCTGCTCACGGCCGGCACCCTGGTGTTGCATGGGGGCCTCATGCAATTGCAGTCCTATGGGACATACGGAGTCGGGTCAGACGGAGCCGGCTTTGCCCCCTCCGGGACCCATACCGTCCGCTTCTCCGGCACCGCCAGCCAGATGGTCCAATTCAGCAGCCCGGGGGCGGACCCCGGCAGTTCACACCTTCACAACGTAGTGATCGATCCGTCTGTCTCGCTCAACCTGCAGAGCGACGTGACAGTCACCGGCGAGCTGCAGACTGCTACCGCAGGCAGTACTCTCACCGGCTACGGACAGACCCTGTCCGTCCACAACATCGAGGTGTCCGGCCTGACGCTGGACAACGTCCTGCTGGTTACCCATGGCAACGAGCTATCCATCAACAATGTCATCTTCAAGAACCATTACCCCACCGTTACCCCGCTGCGGATCTTCCACCCCGGGCACTCCGACCCCCTCACGCTGAGCGGGTTGATCTTCGAAGTCATGCCCGCGGCGGGCGGGTATTACGTTGAGGCGACTGATTCTATGAGTGATGATGCAGCCTTACACATTCGCCTGAAGGCCGCCACCCTCGGTAATGAGACGGCCCACACCCTGACCAATAACGGTGCCGAGGTGGAATGGCTGCCACCCGATTCCCCGGAATAAACAGAAGCAGCCGGGGCATTCCCGGCTGCTTGTTCAGGCTGGGCTTGGGCCGGACCAGTTCCGGTCTTAGCCCAGCACCTTTTCGACCTTGTTCAGCGTCATGACCACCGCGGCACGGCACCAGGGGAAGCGGGCTCGCAGGCGCTCGTGCACTTCGGTGCCCTTCTGAAACTCCGCTGCCCCCGTCAGGCGATAGCCCTTGCCGCCCTTGCCGCCCTCGCCCTGGGCGCCAATGATCATCTGCACCGGGCTGCCGGCCTTGATATTGGCCTCTGTCTTCTTCAGGCCCCCGGCCGGGAAGGCGATGGTCTGGTCGTCCAGGATTTCCATGTAGCTATGCCATGTCGCCACCAGGTGCGGGCCTTCGCTCCCCGCGGTGACCAGAGCCGCCGAGCCCTCCTGAGCCAGAACAGCCCTTACCAATACATCCAGCATGTTTTGGCACCTCCGCCATATAAATTAACGCTCCTCGGCCCCCGCCGGTAGTGACGGATATCACACCGATCCTCACTACCAGTACCACACCCGCATATAGGCAAAGTTTAACTATCAGTAAGGGCTTGATTTGTGTATCTGAGCCTGTTATATTAGTCTCCATCGGCAGATCAAGACGCTTGCGAGGATAGCTCAGTTGGTTAGAGCACGCGCCTGATAAGCGCGAGGTCGGTGGTTCGAGCCCACTTCCTCGCACCAAGCACCAACGAAACAGCAGGGGAGGGCACGCCCTCCCCGATCTGTCGCCGCACGGCCCTGTACCGGTGGGTTGGCGAAGCGGTAACGCAGCGGTCTGCAAAACCGTTATGCGTGGGTTCAAATCCCACACCCACCTCCAAACTCGGATCACGGCTGAACCGCAAGGGCCTGCACACATGGTGCAGGCCCTTGCGGTCGTGATGGCACAACGCCCCGCAGGGGCCCAACCCCGAACCGGTCCCGGAATACATGGACATCCCGACCAACCCCATGGTGGCAAAGGGCGGCTTTGGGTGACGATGACCTTAACGGGAACGCACACGCGACACCGCTGCTACTGGGGCGGGCGCCGCCGATGGGCGATCGGCGCTCCACGCCGCTCCTCGGGGGTGGAGCGCCACCGTTGGTAGAACTCCTGGCGGAAGGCGGCGAAGCGACCGGCGGCGATCGCGGCACGGGCCTCTTTCATGAGCCATCCCAGGTAGCGGAGGTTATGAATCGAGCAGAGGCGGGCGCCCAGGTTCTCGTCCGCCTTGATCAGGTGGCGGATGTAGGCCCGGGAATGATGCTTACAGGCGTAGCAGTCGCAACCATCCTGGAGCGGCGCCCAGTCCTGAGCGAAGGCGGCATTCTTGATCAGCAGTTTGCCGGTGGGCGTTAGCACGGTGCCGTGACCACCGAGGCGGGTGGGCAGCACGCAGTCAAACAGGTCGATGCCCCGGTAGACTCCCTCAATCAAATCCTCCGGCGAGCCCACCCCCATGAGATAGCGGGGCCGGTCGCGGGGAAGGAGGGGCACCGTCACGTCCAGCATTTCGGCCAGGGCCTCCTTCGGCTCTCCTACCGATAGGCCGCCGATGGCGTAGCCTGGCAGGTCCAGTGCTACGAGTTGCTCAGCGCTCTCCCGTCGCAGGTCGGCGTAGGTCGAGCCCTGCACGATCCCGAACAGCGCCTGCTCGTCGGGGCGAGCGTGGGCGGCCTTGCAGCGCGCGGCCCAGCGACTGGTCCGCTCCAGTGAGGCGCGCACATAGTCGTGGCTCGCGGGGTGGGCGATGCACTCATCAAACGCCATGATGATGTCGGCGCCCAGCGCGTTCTCAATCGCGATCACCGATTCGGGGCTGAAGTGGTGGGTACTGCCGTCGATGTAAGAGCGGAAACCAACACCCTCTTCGCTGATGCTGGTGCGCAGGTGGGCGAGCGAGAAGACTTGAAAGCCGCCGGAGTCCGTGAGCAACGGGCGGTCCCAGCCCATGAAGCGATGCAGCCCACCCGCAGCGGCGATCAGTCGATGACCGGGCCGCAGGTACAGGTGAAAGGTGTTGCCGAGCATGATCTGGGCGCCCAGATCCCGGAGGTCGTGGGCGGAAAGGTTCTTTACCGTGGCCTGGGTGCCAACGGGCATGAAGTGGGGGGTGTCGACCACCCCGTGAGGAGTGTGGAGACGGCCCAGGCGGGCAGCGGACGTGGGATCGGTGGTGAGCATCTCAAGGCGTATGGGCATGAGAGACCTCTCTTTGGCTGTAATTGACGGTGCGGATCCGCGTTATGTGTAGGATGTCCAATATGCACCCGCGGCTGCCCAGTAAAACTTTTCCGCCCGGCCACATAACTCGTTGTAAAACCCCGGTGCAGTCATACTCCACCACAATTCCCCCTCCGTCCGTCCAGACGGGGGGAATGCCTTATTTTACGATGAATTTTTATTAGGGAGTACTCAAAATGCATGGAACCCAAAGAGTTTGGCGCCTTCGCCGATAAGCTTTTTGCGGATGAGATCGCCCGGAACCAGATCCCCGGCCCGTCCTCGTGGTGGTGCAGGACGCTTCTTCGAGGTCCTGCGGATACTCCACCCCCGCGCACGATGATTGTCCCGAAAGCAAACGGCAGTCCTTACAGAGAGCCCCGTCCCGCAGGGCGAAACGTCCACTTTTGCTCAGCGGTCCTCACCGGTGACTGGGCAAAAATGGACGGTTCGATCCGGGGCGGGTTTGTGTTGACCGGGAGCGGCCGTGGCTATACTCAAGCCCCTGCCCATACCGAGTGTCTTGCCTTCCCCGCACATCAAGTTCACCGGCTCCATCTGGGCCAGCGAGTGGGACCTGAACGAACCCATTGGTGACACCGGGGCCTTTGCTTACCGGTTCCCCATCCGGCGGCGACCAGAGCACACCCCATTCACACACCTCGACCAATTACCTGAATTGCCGCTGACCCCATACTCCTCGAACACCGGGACGGTATGGTATACTCCTGGGTATGAGAAAGCCACTTTTTTCCGGGGTGCAGGCGGTCGTGTACGACCTGGACGGCACCCTCTATGAGAGCACGGATCAGTTCGACTATTATGCCGAACAGTTGGTCAGGGCACTGCCGGCGGACCGGCAGTCTGACTTCCGGGCCGACTATACCGCCGGCAAGAATGCGGCCCATACCCTGTGCGTCGGGCACCTGTACGATGCCGCCCATGACCTGGTCCTGACGATGACCGACGGGCACGTGCAAATGGCCCGGCGGTGGGACGGCAAAGCCCTGGCTGCGGCAGAGCGGGCGGCCCTGTATCCGGGGGCCGTGGCGGTAGACCACCACACCCTGATGAACGTCGGCGATCTGTGGTGGGTACCGACCGCCGTGGCCGCCCATTACGGACTGAGCCCGGCCGAACGGTGGCAGGCGTTCCTGAACACTCGGGACTACATGGCCGGTCCGGACTTTTCCCTCACACCGGTACCAGGGCTGGCCCAAACCCTGACAGACCTGCGCCGGCGCGGCGTTGTCCAGGTGCTGACCACCAACAGCCCGCAGCCGGACAGTGAAATCCTGCTGCACAAGGCCGGCCTGGACGGCCTGTTAGACCGGGCTTACTTCCTGAGCAACAAACCCGCCGGTTTTCCGGCAGTGGTGCGGGAGGTCTGCCAGGAATTCGGAGTGGCGCCGCCAGCCATGCTCAGCGTCGGTGACAATTATGTGAACGAACTCGCGCCAGCCCGGGAACTGGGAATGCGCACCGCCTTCATCGATCCCCACGACACCGGCCCGGCGCTGCCCTGCGACCTGCGGGTGGGGCGGGTGGCCGAACTGCTGCCGTATCTGCACCAGATCGGCAACCCCGGAGCGTGAGGCTCCGGGGTTGTGGTTTGGGTGGGTCAGGACCGGGGCCGGTATACGGTAAGCAATTGCCAGGCGGTACAGGGCTGACGGAGCGTTCCGCACGGGGTCAGGATGCGTGGCGCCGGCAGGCGGTCGGGTCGGGCGGCCGGGGCCGCCGGCGGCGGTTCAGGCAGGCATACCGGCGGCGGTTCAGGCAGGCATACCGGTGCCGGGTCGGGGGTCGACACCGGTACGACCTGGCTGTGGGTATCTTCCCCGCCGGCGGCCAGAATGGCCACCGGCACCCCGTCCGCTTCGTCTTCATGGGCAGCCGTGCCACTCCCAAAGAACCGGCCGGTACAGGTACAGGTGGCAAACTCGGTTTCGGCATCCCCGTAAGCCGGCTCCGTTCCGGCCTCCCTGAATTCCGATCCGGTACTGCCATCCCATTCCAACTCGGCATCGACGGTCCCATACGTCCAGTCCTGATCGGAACGGTGGCGGCAGCGGCGGCAGCGGTGGCTGCAACCGGTCAGCCCCGTGGTGGCAGTCGTGGCTTCCTTGCGCTCCCTGGCCGCCCGCCGGCGGCGGCCGCGGGCACCAGTGCGGACGGCAGTGATATCGGCGGTGTCGATGTAGACCAACCCTGCGTCGGTGCAAAGGATCGTGAGCTGCGGCAATGTGGCCGCCACCGTGCCCACCAGCGGGTCGCTGCGTTCCCGGAGCGACACCGTGACTTCGTGTCCCAGCAGAGGGCCGGACAGATCGCCCAGACAGGTCGGTCCCACCTGGCTGCCACCGCTGATCGGCTCCTGGACAATTGCCGTATCGGGGGCAGGGGCGGGGGCGGGCAACCGGTCAGGGACGCAGGGGACGCCGGCCGGAGGCGACGGCGGCGGGGACGGCCACAGTGGCAGCAGCGGTGCCGGCATGACCGGCGCCGGGTGCTGTTGGCGCCGGCGGGTCAGGGCCGCGACAGCGAGGAGAGAAAGTGGCACAATGGCGCTGCGGATCCGAGCCAGCGACCTTGTCATGACCGACCCCCCCGGGAGTCGTGAATGTACCGGGGAGGAAGCCCGGGGTGTGGGCTTCCCCCTTGCAAACGGGGCCCTCCCCGGTTACTCGCAGTCCTCCTCGTGGTGGCAGTTGTTGACGACCCGTACCGCGGTAATGTCCTTGATATCGATCCAGATCACGTCGTCACAGCTACACAAAATCAGGAGATCATCTGTAACGGCAGCCAGGCGCCCCTGCTGCTCTTCATCCTCAAAAAACACCACGACTTCATGACCAATCAACTGTTCAAGCAGGTGCCGGATGTTACCAACTGATGACATACCCAGTTCACCTCGCTGGCGAGGGTGGGGGGCCGATTTCCCCTAACACACAATATGTCAACCCGGCTCACCCGTGACTGGGCAGCAGCCCTCCCCTGCGACATAACATGTTGGCGCGGGGAATACCCCGGCAGTTTCAGGAGACTCAGGAGGGGGGCTGGCGTGAAAAATCCCGCCGAAGTTGCGTCTGTGGCCGCGCTCCTGGCGGCTTATGGTCTGGAAGGGCGCCCGGTGGAACCGCTTCAAATGGAAGTCGGCAAACTGGTGGTGCGGATCCGGGGTGATGACGGACCGGTGGTGCTCAAGGAACTGCACCATGACCGGGAACGCAGCCTCTTTGCCCTGGCCGCCCAGCGTCACATGACCGAGCAGGGCGGCAATGTGCCGGCGGTCCTGCCCACACGGGACGGGCACCTGCTGCTGGAACTGGGCGGGCGCCTGTTTGCCGCTTTCCGCTGGCTGCAGGGCCGCCGTCCGGACCCAGCCACCCGGGCGGACTGGGCAGAAATGATCCGGGGCATCGCCCGCTTCCACCTGGCCAGCCGTGGTTACGTGCCGCCGGAGGGCAGCCGGGTGAGCAGCAAGATCGCCCGCTGGCCGCATCTGTACGAGGTCATGCTGCGACAGTTGCAGGAATGTCGGGATTTGCTGCCTGCCCGCCTCGGCCAGGGGCCGGCGCAACAACTGGGACCGCTGTTCGACCACTTCGTTCACCGGGGGTTAGCCGCCACCCGGCAACTGGAGGCGGCCGGCTATGCCGACTGGTGCCGCCAGGTGCAGGAAGCCGGCAGCAACCTCTGCCACCAGGATTACGGACCCGGCAACGCCTTGCTCACCGCCGCCGGGCCCGTGGTCATTGATCTGGACGGGGTTACCTTTGACCTGCCCAGCCGGGATCTGCGCAAGCTGGCGTATAAGGTGAGCAGCGTGCGCGGCTGGGACCCGGCGGTGCTCAGCGATCTGACCGACCTGTACAGCAGCGCCGCGCCGCTGCCGCCCCAGGAGCTGGCCGCCCTCCGGGAGGACATTGCCTTTCCGCACGGCTTTCACGGTGTCGTCAAGAGCCTGCGGCATGAGGCGGTGGCGCCGGCACGAATCGTCCGGGCCGCACAGGCCGAACAGGCCAAAGAAAAATGCCTGGGGCAATGGCGGAGGTGAACCAAATGCCTTCCGGTGAACTGCAGGCAGTGCTGGCGGCCTACGGCATCCGACCGCGGGCCATGAACCTGGTCACGGACAATCCAAAAAAACCGGTCTGGCGCATCCTGCATGGCCAGGGTGAGAACTTCCTCAAGCGCATGCACATGACACCAGGGCGCCTGGAATTCGTTTTGGCCGCCAATCAGCACCTGAATGAAAACGGGGTCCTCACCCCACCGGTAGTTCGCACCCTGGCGGGCGAATCTTACGCCCGGGTGGAGGATTCCCTCTACGTGCTCACCCAGGCGGTGCACGGCACGGAGCCCACCTACGAACAGCATCTGGAGCTGATTACACGCAGCCTGGCCCGCTTCCATGCGGCTGGGCGCGGTTTTGCAGCGCCCGATCCGGCCGAGGAGCACAGCCATCTTGGTGTCTGGCCGGAACACATGCAAAAGAAGCTGGCTGAACTGGAGCACTTTGCCGCCCGCGCCCGGGAAACTCAACCCCAGGACCCCTTTCTGCGCACCTTCCTGGCCGAGGTCGGCTGGTTTCAGAACCAGATCCGCGACTGCCTGACTCGCCTGCAGGATGGGCGCTATGACCGCTGGGTGGCCGCCGTCCGGGCAGACGGGTGCTTGTGTCACCAGGACTATGCCGCCTCCAACCTGCGGCTGGTGGATGGCCAGGTGGTGGTCTACGACCTCGATTCGGTCACCCGCGACCTGCCGGCCCGT
>JAKFDK010000087.1:0-17113 GCA_036676195.1 Clostridia bacterium
CATCAGGTGCGCATCATATGGATTGTCGCACCCAACGACCTCACCGGTGTTTGCGACAACCCCGCAGTGCCCCGTCGGGTCGATATACCTCAGCGGGTTCGCCTTGACGTACGAGTACAGGTTCAGGCTCAGCGGGTCGTTGTACGCACCCAGATACGTGTCCTGCGTAATAAATCACGGTCACTGCGGGTAGAATATGGGTGCAGGGAAGGGCAGGGGCTGGGGAACGAGTGCTCACCGTTAACGGGTCTCAGGCCCAGTTAACCCAGCACCCTTTCAAGAAGGGCGCGGGTTACCTCCGTCACGACGGCAACAATGATGGCTGTGTAAAGTCGGCGACGGAGCAGCATTCAGACTCCACCCCCTTGTCGGGTTCGGAGTCCCCTGTCCCCCCTGCATCCACATCATACCAAAACACCAGTTCGGCGACGTGTCGAATGGCGCTGTCGAAAAGGCACGTTCGCTCGACACGTGAGCGGCCAAACACAAACGGTGCGGACCAGGCTGGTCCGCACCGTTTGCATACACTCAGCCGGCGTCACGGCACATACTCCGCCCGCTCCCCGAAGCCGGCCGTATTATCCGTAAAGCACAGCCGCCGGGCCCGCAGCCGGTAAAAGCGCACCTTCTGCCCGGCCTGCTCGAACATGTACCCCTCGGGGTCGAGAAAGATGGCGGCAAAGGGGTACTTGGCCAGATACACCGTGCGGGCCTGCGCCACCTCGGCCTCGGGCACAAGGGTACAGGTGCCCTCACACTGAATGCCCCGGATCTCCAGCCACTCCTTGTGGTCCTCGGTAATGGCGCCGGCCACGGCGGCATCAGCGGCCAGGTTCTGGCCGTGGCGGCTGTTGGGGTCAGAGACAAAATACAGATCAAACCCATCATGGGCGTAAAAGACAGGCGCAGCCCACAGCCCGTCGGGGCCGTGGGTGCACAGGGTGACCACATTATGTTCGCCCAGGTAGGTCAGCAACTGTTCACGCAGGGGAGCGGCCATGGGTGCAGCCTCCTCTCACAACGGCCCGGCCTGCAGCGGTACCTCAGGCGCCGGCCTCGCCCTCGATGCCCAGATCCCGCATCTTGCGCCACAGGGTGCTGACGCTGATGCCCAGCATCTCCGCCGCCCGGGTGCGGTTACCGGCGGTGGCCCGCAGAGCGTTCTCCACCGCCGTGCGCTCGGCGTTGCGGACGATCTCCTCCAGCGACAGCTTTTGTGGCTGGCCCTCGCCCGCCGCAGCCAGGTCGGCAACAGGCAGTGCCGCCGCCGGAGCCGGCGGCAGCGCAAACTCGGCCGGCAGGTGCTGGGCCATGATCTCGTCGCCGTCGGCGAGGTTCAGGGCCCGCTCAATGCAGTTCTGCAGTTCCCGCACATTGCCGGGCCACAGGTGGCGGCAGAGCATGGCCATCGCGTCGCTGCAGATATCGGCCACCTGCCAGCCCACGGACACCGCACATTTCTGCAGAAAGTGCCGGGCCAGGGCCGGGATGTCGCCCTTGCGCTCGCGCAGAGGCGGGATGCGGATATCCACCACATGCAACCGGTAGTACAGATCCTGGCGGAACTTGCCCTGGCGCACCTGGGTGGCCAGGTCCAGGTTGGTGGTGGCAATAATGCGCACATCAACCTTGGTGCTGGTCGAACCGCCGATCCGGCGGACTTCCTTTTCCTGCAGCACCCGCAGTAGCTTGGCCTGCAGGACCAGATCCATCTCACTGATTTCGTCCAGCAGCAGGGTGCCGCCGTTGGCTTCCTCAAACAGGCCGGGCTGGCCACCGCGGCGCGCCCCGGTAAAGGCGCCCTCTTCGTAGCCGAAGAGCTGGCTTTCGATCAGGCTGGCGGGCAGGGCGGCGCAGTTAATCGCCACAAAGGGCCGGAACCGCCGGGGGCTGCCGGTATGAATGGCCTGGGCGAACAGTTCCTTGCCAGTGCCGGTTTCGCCGTAGAGCAACACCGGCGAGGCGGACTTGGCCGCCCGGCGGGCCAGTTGCAGCGCCGCCTGGGTCGCCGGGCTGTCGCCCACGATGTCACCCCAGCCGTAGCGGGAGGACTGGTGCTTCTTGACCTCCTGCAGCAGGAGCTGCTTTTTGGCCACCGTCCAGGCGTTGTTGAAGCCAAAGCCGAAGTCCGGGGTAATAGGGATGCGTACCGCCATCGCCCCGGGGGCACTGGCCGAGGGGGTGATCAACGGCCGGTACGAGGCCATGGCCTGGCGGAAGCGTTCAGTGGGCTGCCCGATCTGGTCGTTCATCGAGCCGTCGGGAAACACGTTGTACAGGCGGCGGCCGTCCCGGCTGAACAGCACCGCTTCGCCGTCGGCCACCTGGGCGATCAGGGGCAGGGCGTCCTTGAGGGCGTTGAACAGGTCCCGGCTCCGGTCGACCCGGTGCCGGTTATTGCCCGCCAGCACCAGACCGCCCAGGGGCACCGCCCAACCCTCTGCCCAGGGTTCGTCGTCCGACCGCAAAGTCAGCGGGCGCCCTTCGGCGGCCGCCCGGCGGCACAGGTCAACCATGGCGCCGCTGGGGTCGGTCGCCTCCCCGTCGGCTTGAACCGCGTGCAGGCAGTGCCCCTCAGTATCGGTGATGACCGCCTTGCCGCCCATCGCCCGGGCGAGCAATGGCAGCGCCTCCCGCAGCAGACGGGACAGTTCGGCGAAGTTCAACTCCCGCACCGGCGCCACGTCTCCGCTCCCACAGACAGGTTGCGCGGCCGGGACAGGGGGGTGCCCAGGCGCCGGGAGCGGCCGACCGGTGCAGCCTGGCCACGGGGCCCGGCCTCCGGCTGTTCACCGCGGGCGATGCGGGCGTACAGTTCGGTCAGCACCCCGTGGAACCAGCGGTCCAACGGATGCGACTCCTGCAGCAGCGGCGCCAGGGGCAGGTCTGCAGGCGCAAACAGGCCGACGGCGGCGGCATCGTCGCCGCTCTGCGGGTCACCGCCGGTCACCTCGCCCCAGAACACCGTCAGGATAATGCCGGGGTCGGAATACACGCCGCCCAGCCCGGTCAGGCGCACATCCACCCCCGCCTCCTCACGGGTCTCCCGCCGGGCCGCCTCTTCCAGGCTCTCGTCGGCTTCCACATAGCCACCGGGAGGCGCCCAGAAACCGGTCAGCGGTGGGGTGACCCGCTGCACCAGCAGGATGCGCTCCCCCAATCGCGGCACCACCATGGCCACCGGCAGTGCGTTGCGGTACACCACCTGCCCGCAGGCCGTACAGGCGGGACGCTCGCGGCCGCCAGGTTCCCGAATGGTGCCAAGCAGGGCACCGCACCGGCTGCAATACTTCATGGGGTTCGCCCCGATTCGCCGGCCCCCGGAGTGGGCAGCTTGAATACATGCTGGAACATGTAGCCGACCAGGTCGTACTGCTGGTTGGCCCGGGCGGCCTGTTCTTCGGCCGTGAGCGGCTGCTTGACCTGGTGCAGCAAACGGTCCCGCTCCTGGCGCTGCTCGACCTGATCGTGGTAGTGCTTGGGTCCGCCCACCTTACACACCGTGACCGCCTCCCCAGTCTACTGTGGATTATGTCGGGACCGCTGCAGGATGGCTGCGGCCCGAGCCGCAGCCGCCGGTGGCACGGCGATCTTGGCAAAATTCTGCCCGCTGCCCCGGGGTTTGGTGGCGTCCAGCCCCAGCTTGCTGGTGCGGCCGTCCACCGCCGACGGGTCGATCACGTAGCCCTCCAGGCCGGTCAGCACCACGGTGTCCTCCGCCGGCTGGAACCGGGTGGCCAGGGCCCACATCACTTCGCGCAGGTCATAAATATCTACGTCATCATCGACCACTGTCACCTGCTTGAGCCGGCGATCCATGTTCAAAGCCAGATGAATAATGCGCCTGACCTCGGTCTGGCTCGCCCCGGCCACGGAAATGATGGCCTGGAAGGTACAGGTGCCGGGCACCAGATTCACGTCCTGCACCGCCGGCGCCAGCTCGCGCAGGCGGGTCAGCAGTTCGGAGCCAGAGGTGAGGAGCAGCAGAATGTCGGCGTCGCTCCCCCAGGGCTGAATCGCCTGGAAGATCGGGCTGGGCCGGTGGGTAATCGCCTTGACCCGCACCACCGGGCTGTGGCCGGTGAAGTAGTAGCCAGTGCTTTCCCCGAAGGGACCCTCGTCTTCCCGGATACCGGGAATGACCTCACCCTCGATGATCACTTCGGCCATGGCCGGCACCAGGATCTCCGACGTGAGCGCCTTCACCACCGGCACCGGCTCGCCCCGCAGGCCGCCGGCCAGTTCCATTTTATCCTGCCCGTCCACGTTGGCCCGGGAGACGGCCGCCATCAGCACGGTGGGGTCAGGGCCAAGGGCCACCGCCACCGGCAGCGGCCGGCCGGCCGCTTCGGCGCGGGCGAAGTAGGCCGACAGCGGCGGGTTGGCCAGAAACAGGCTGAGCCGGTCAGGGTCCTTCACCTGCATGCGGTGCAGGCCCATGTTCTGCCGCCCGCTTTCCGGGTCCCGGGCGATGACGATGCCGGCAGTAAAAAACGGGCCAGCATCACCTTCGTGAAAGGTGGGGACGGGCAGGGTGGCCCTCAGGTCCACCCCGCCCTCCTTGATCACCGTTTGCACTTCGGCATCCCTGACCTGTCGCGGCGCCATGGCCTGCGCCTTGCGGGCGGCAAAGATTTCCTTCAGGTGCCGGGGGTCGGTCCCCAGCAGTTCGGCGGCCCGCCGCCGGCTGCCCAGGACGTTGCCTGCCAGCCGCCAGCCGGGGTAACCGGCCAGCGACTCGAACAGGACGGCCGGACCCTCGCCGCCGGGTGCCGCCGCCCGCAGGACGGCAGACACCTCGTGGCAGGGATCGACAGTTTCCTGCACCCGCAATAACTCGCCGGGTGTATGTTCAAAAGCGGCCAGAAAGGACCGCAAGTCTGCGTACATGCCCCGCCCTCCGCTTCACGGCACGCCAGGCGCCGGAGTTTACAGGTATTTGGCCGGAATCCGCTGCACGTCTTCGACGATCTTGATCGAATAAGGCTGGGCCGCCAACTGGCCGCGCCCGTAGCGGATCGCCAGTTCCTGCGGATACGCCTTGGGATCGCTGGACACCAGGCAGCGGACATAGCGGACGTTGTACTTGTGGGTACCCGGGGTCAGGTCCCGGACGGTGAGCAGGATTTCCTCATTCTCTTTCAGGGCGCCGGGGCCCTCGATGAAAGTGTCGAACTGCGCCATGGCTTATTGGCCCCCCCGCCGCGGAAATCCGTAATCGTGCCAGTTGGACAGAACCTTTTCCTGGATTTCCTTCGGATACACCGACTTGAACGAGACCAGCCGGGGCACATCGCTGAAGGGGTTCCAGTCCGGCGGCCACAGGCAGTCGAACACGACCTTGGCGCCCTTGGACTGGGTCCGCTCCGCCGGCGTGGCATAGGGGTTGAGCGGCGTACCAACGCCGTCCCAGACGTGGATGCCGGTCTTGGGATGGCAGCGGGTGGTGAAGGCGTGGAAGACCTCATTCCAGTTGTAAATGTCGACCGTGTCGTCCACCACGATGACCTGATGGAACCAGGGTCCGAGCTTGCTGCCGAAGACGAGCTGGCCGATCTGGGCGGCGATGCTGGAGTAGGCCGGCTTGACGCCGACGACCACCAGGTGGTGGGTGGACTCGGGCAGCATGTAGGCACCGGTGATGGGAATACCCTGGCTGCGCAGGAGCCGGTCCATCTCCAGGCCCAGCGAGAAGGAGCGCAGAAGCTGGCCCTCGTCGGTGGGAACGCCCATGTTCGAAATGGTGGTGATGGGGTCGTTGCGGAAGGTAATCGCCTTCACCCGGTACACGGCCCGGGGCTCCCGGGGCGAGGTACGGTAGCCGGTGTACTCGCCGAAGGGGCCTTCTTCGAGCTTCACATCGGGCAGCACTTCGCCCTCGATGATGATCTCGGCGTGGGCGGGTACCAGCAGGTCGTTGGTCTCGCATTTGACCAGTTCCACCGGCTGGCCCATCATCATGCCGCAGAACTGGTCTTCCGGCATGGGCGACGGGGCCGAAGCGGCAATGGCGGCCAGCGGGTCAGGGCCGATGACAGTGGCAAAGGGCATGGGCTGGCCCTTGGGCACATACTTGCCGTAGAAGGTCTTGCCCATGTCAGAGAAGGGCAGAACCGGGCCGGTCATGGTGTAGGAATCATAAACCATCTGGCGGTACATGCCCCAGTTCACGCCCACTACCGGGTCGTCGGAGACGACCATGTGCCAGGTGGCCAGGTAGCGGCCGCCATCGCCTTCGTGGACCATGGGCGCCGGCAGCCGCATCAGGTCGGCGTCCTTGCCCAGCCAGACGTTCTGCTTGACCGGTGCCTCGGAACGGTCCACCACCTTGGGCATGACCGGGCTGCCGCTGGTGCGCTTGAGGTATTCCTCGCTGATGCGGGGAATCGAGGCGTCCGGCTCCAGGCCCAGGACCATGGCCAGCCGCTTATAGGTGGACAGGGGGGCGCCGAAATAGCGGTGACCCGGGTAGTCCTTAATCTTCTCCATCAGCGGCGAGGGCGCCTTCTCCTCGCAGACCTTACGGACGATGGCGCCGGCCTCCAGATCCCAGTCGACTTCCTGCTTGATCCGCACCAGGTCGCCGGCCGCTTCCAGGGCGGCGATATACTCACGGTTGTCCTTAAAGAAGCGCATAGGGTGTCTCCCTTCTGTGCGATGGTCCCGAGTGTGTTGTGTGCCGGATTAACCGATCTTGGCCAGGATCTTTTCCCACTTGCCCTGGGCCTTCAGGATCAGTTCGGCCGCTTCCCGGACGGCGCCGTGGCCGCCGGGGACCCTGGTGACGTAGTGTGCGACTTCGAGGACCTCAGGGACAGCATCGGCCACCGCAACGGCCAGCCCGACCCGCTTCATCATGCCCAGGTCCACCAGGTCGTCACCGACATAGGCGGCCTCGGCATCGGTGATACCCAATTCGGCCTTGATTTCCTCGTAAACCTCGACCTTCTTGCGCTTGCCGCCGTAGAACCGCTTGATGCCCAGTTCCTCGGCCCGGTGGCGCACGGCAGGCGAATTCTTGGTGGTGATAATGGCGATTTCCAGGCCGCTCATCATCATGGCGACGATGCCCAGGCCGTCGCGGATGTGGAACTTGCGCTGCTCGACGCCGTTGTCGTCCACGATGATCCCGCCGTCGGTCTGGACACCGTCCACGTCCAGGATGACGAGCTTGATGTTCTTTGCCTGTTCCATCTGGCTTCCCCTCCGGCAGGTTGGTCAGTCGATGCCCAGTTCGCTCCAGCGGGCCTTGATGTTCTTCACGGTCTCATCGTCCATCTTGATCTCCACCGGCTTCTTATCGCCCCACTCGTAGGGGATGGTGGCGTCCATGAGGATGCGAGAGACCATCATCTTGCTGGCGCCGTTGGGATCCAGGGCCGGGTCGAGTACGGTGGAGCGGCCCCGCTTGATCAGTTCCGTGCCCCGCATCGGATCATAGCGGGTACCCAGCGCCCACCAGACCCGGGGCAGGTCATCGGCGCTAATATCACCGTCGACCACGATCACGCCCTTGGTGCCGTAGTGGCCGGTCGAGGTGGAGATGACGGCGTTGGCCACCTGGGAGCTGTGGCCGGGGTACTTCTGGTCGACCGAAACGATCGCCCAGAAGCGGCCGGCCGCCTCGGGCAGCACATATACCGACTGGATGCCGGGGATCTTCATGGCTTCCAGGTCGGTCCACAGGGTGGCGGTGCGGGTGAAGGCCAGCAGGGTGTGCATGTCGGTGACCGGGCGGCCCACCGAGGTGGCCCAGAGGATCGGGTTGTTCCGGTGCAGGATGCGTTCAATTTCCAGGCAGGGCTTCTTGATCACCTTGCCGAGTTCGTCGCTGTAGTAGCCGGTATACTCGCCGAAGGGGCCTTCCGGCTGGAAGTTGTCCGGATCGATGAAGCCCTCCATCACGATCTCGGCTGTGGCCGGGATGGGCAGGCCGGTCAGGTCGCTCATGATGATCTCGGTGGCCTGGCCGCGGATCGAGCCGGCGATTTCATACTCGCTGGCCTTGGCGGTCATCAGGGCGCCGGCCAGCATCAGGATGGGGTCGCAGCCAACCACGGCGGCGGCGGGCATCTTCTTGCCCAGCTTCTTGTACTTCTTCATGATCCGCTCGCCACGCTTGCCGGGCAGAATCTGCACGCCACAGCGCTTGCCGTCGAGCATCTGCATGCGGTAGGTGCCCAGGTTGACCTCGCCGGTCTCCGGGTCCTGCACGATCAGGAAGGTGGCGGTGCCGATGTAGCGGCCGCCGTCCTGGGGGTAGAACTTGGGCACCGGGAAGCGGTTCAGGTCCACGTCGTCGCCGGTGAGGATATTCTCCAGCACCGGGCCGTCCTTGACCTCCCTGGGCGGGATGACCTCCTTGAGGGTGGTCTTCATCCAGCGCCGGGCCAGTTCACACATACTCAGGTTGTTGGGCATGCCCAGGATATCACCCAGGCGGGCATCGTTCCCGAAGGCGCCGGTCAGCACCGGGGAAGAGTAGCCCTTGATATTTTCAAACAGCAGAGCCGGACCCTGCTTTTCTTCGTTCAGCTTGGCAATGTGGGACAGCTCCAGGTTCCAGTCCACCTCGGCCTTGACGCGCCGCAGGTCGTTCCGGGCCTCACACTGGGCAATAAAGTGCCGGAGATCCACGTAAATCCCCTCGCCTTAAAAAAGTTCCGTCCCCGTCGCCGGTTCCAACCGGACCGTAACCGTGTCGCCGTCGCCCAGGCCCAGGGCCTCCCGTACCCGGACCGGTGCCACCATCTCGATGTAACCCGGAGCATGGTCGGTGGTGTCGGGCATTACGATGGCCCCCGGGATTGACCCGCCGATGGTCACCCGCAGACACACCGCACCGCAGCCACCGTCGGGCGGCGTCAGCCGTCCGCTCTGCGCCTGGCCGGCCGTCAGGGCCGCCAGGTCGGTGCCAGACAGTTCCACGTTCAGGGTGCCGGGGTAAGGTATAAAACCAAGCTGAGCCTGCAGTTGTGCCTGTACCCAATCGATGGTCACAAAATACGCACCCTTGCCGAATCCTCCCCGTACCCGACCGGTCAACTCCACAGGCCACTGCTCAGCCATGGTTCCCCCTCCCTTCCACCACTGCTCCGTTGAACTTGTTCGCATTTGATAATAAGCACCACGCATGCCAATCTTCGGCGTAGTTGGCCTGGTGCCATAAGAATCGGGAGTGTGAAAGATCAGTTAAAACCATACAGGCCGCCTCCAGAGCGGAACAGCGCATCCAAGGGGAATTTTTGGGCCAGAGGGGATTGGGCCCGTCGGACCCGGTTCACCGGCCTGATGGCGGCCAGCGCCTCGCGATCTTGCAAAGCTCATCCTCGCGAGATTGCCGGGTAACCTTCGCATTCTTGAAAAGCCATAGAATCTGCACCGGCCGCACCGATCACCGCAGTGCCGCGACGATGGTTGGACAGTACCGCGTTCCCGCGAGGTCGGGGGGATAAGAAAAGGACGCAGCAGCGTCCCTTTCCAGGCCGGCCAGTCCTCTGGATCAGGGCTGACCGGGCCGTTACTGGCCCATTTTGAAGACATACTTGAACATGTAGTTCAGAGCCTCGTAGGGCTGCTCGGCCAGGGCCTTCTGCTCGGCCTTCTTGGCCGCCCACACGGTTTCCGGCCGGCTCTGCACCACAAAGACATTTTCACCTTCAGGAAGGCGACGGTCCACCGACCACTCAATGTCCTGGCAACCGCCATATTTCGCCTCAATGGCCAGGCCGAGTTCGACCAGCCGCTTCAGTTCGGCGTCGGTCATACACGGCTTGTCCTGCAGTTCTTCCGGCATGTCGGTCTCGATCACGTGGTTGGCTTCAGGCGAGAAGGTGCTGATGATCTTCTTCTTGTTCACGTGCCGCTCAATGACTTCCAGGGTATTGCGGTCAATCACATAGCGGTCAGGAGTGACAACGCCTTGCACCACCGCTTCGCCCAGGCCCCAGTTGGCCTCAACCGTCAGCCGGTTTTCGTCGCCGGTGATCGGGTCCAGGGTGAACATGACGCCGCTGGCCTTGGCGTCGACCAGGGCCTGCACGCCTACGGCAATCAGGGCCTCATCATGGGCCAGGCCGGTCTTGATTCGGTAGCCGATCGCCCGGGCGGTATAGAGGCTGGACCAGCACTTGCGGACGTAGCTGAGTACGTCGACCTCGCCGCTGATGCCCAGATAGCTGTCGAACTGGCCGGCAAAGCTGGCATCCTTCAGGTCTTCCTTGGTGGAGCTGGAACGTACCGCCACCTTCAGGCCGGGCTGGCGGACCCGTTCACCCAGCAGGTCATAGGCGGCGGCCACGGCCCGGCGCACCCGGTCGGTGATGGGCGCTGCCTCAATGGTCGCCCGGATTTCGGCGGAAACCGCCTCCAGGGCGCCCAGGTCATCGGGGTCGGTCAGGCGCTGCATGATCTGGCCGACCTTCTCGCCCACACCGGTGGAATCCATAAAGTCCTTGAAGCCATAGGTGGTAACGGCAAAACCCGGCGGCACCGGGATGCTGGCACCCGACATATCGCCCAGACGGGCGAACTTGGTGCCCATGGTGCTAACGAGGGTACCCTGCGGGCCATCTAGCCAATGCACAGGCATGAGGAGGCCTCCCTTACGTTCGGATGTGTTAGTGCATGTGCGCGGGTCGGAACCGACAGTTGGCCCCCCGGAGCGGAGACTGCCACCAGGCCCTCTCCGCTCCGGGACCTTGCTCCTGCAGGCCCGCCCTGCTGTGGACGGGTGGTCACACCTTGGGGGGCCGGCCCGTCATTCCCGTGCTAGTCCTGCGGTTCACCGTCGGGGAACACATAGACAATCCCCTGGGTGCCGTCGACCCGGATCTTCATGCCGGTCTTGATCGTACGGGTGGCCAGCGCCGTGCCCACCACGCACGGAATGCGATATTCCCGGCTGATGATCGAGGCGTGGGTGAGGGTGCCGCCGCCGTCGCAGACGCAGGCAGCGATCTTGGCGAAGGCCGGGGTCCAGTTGGGTGAGGTGGCCTCGCAGACGAGGATCTCGCCGGGCAGGATGGTGTGCAGGTCTTCGGCGGTATGCAGCACCCGGGCGATGCCTTCGACCACGCCGGTGGAGGCAGGAACGCCGACCAGCTTGTCGAAGCTGCCGCCGGCCTCGGCCTCTTCCACGGCCTTGAGGAAGTTGTGGTGCATGCCGAAGATCTCGATCATGACCGGATCGCTGACCTGCTCGGGGATCTGGCCGATGACGGGCGGCATCTCCGGACGGATGTTGCGCCACGCGTCGTAGTAAGCCCGGCGGGAAGCGGCCAGGACCTTGTAGTTCCGCCAGTTGGCCTTGCCGGGATCGGCCAGGGCGGCGGTGAGCTCGTGGTAGAACATGAACAGGGTGTCGTCGGCATTGTTCAGCTTGCCTTCGGCGACCAGGCGCTTGCCGGCTTCCAGGCAGACCTCCCGGATCGGCAGCGAAGCCCGCAGGTCGATCCAGTAGTTGTGTTCGTCGTTCCACCAGGCGAAGTTACAGCCGGTGGCGTCCTTCAGAGCGGCGTCGAACTTCTGGACACCGCCGTTGAACTTGCCGGCCTGGCTGCGGGCGGCTTCCACGGCCTCGTCGCGCTCGGCGATGGCCGCCTTGCGGGCAGCGGTGAAGTCGAAGTCGGCGGGCTTGAGCAGGAAGGTCTTGATGGTGCCCAGCGGCGAGGTCTGGTTCTCCTGCCAGGAGGGCAGCATGACGTCGGCGATACCCTCGGTGCGGCGGCCGTAGACCTTCAGGAACTGGTCGAACTCCTTCAGCCAGGCGGCGGCCCGGGGCTCGGCGTCCAGGGCGGCCCGCAGATCGGGGGCATCGGTGCGTTCGAACAGACCCTGCAGGTCGTGCTGGCGGGCCAGGCTGGTGATGCGCCACAGTTCGCGGTCGGTCTCCAGGATCTTGGTGTCGTAGCCCTGGAGGAACTTGGAGATTTCGCCAGGGGCGATCCCCAGCTCCTGACAGACCTGATAGAACACCAGGTACACGGCCAGGCTGGGATACATCATCTCGAAGTGAATGTCCCAGGCCCGGCGCTGGAAGGTGCGGGCGTCCACCAGCAAGTTGCCCAGGGCCTGGAGCGACTCTTCCTTGCTGAGATCCCGGTCCTCGAAGTAGGCGAGGCTGCGGTCCAGCTCGACCTTGCGGGCATCCCAGATGCTGTTGAAGTTGCCGATATAGTTGGGGATCTTGGTCATGAAGCGCTGGGCCCGCTCACCCAACTCGTACGGGGAGGTAACGTCGATCTGCGACAGGTACAGGTGGGTACCCAGGAACCGGCCGCGCACGCCCTTGGTCGGCGGCAGGTCCAGCACCTGACAGGTGAACTGCGAAATAAACGGCCAGCAGTCCATGGCAAAGGTCATCTGCATGGGGCTGAAGCCGCGGGGCCAGTGGAAGTCCAGGGACCAGCAGGCCGACTCGTCTTCCTTACGCAGCAGCTTGGGGACGTTGACGAACGGCTCCTGGTAGTAAAAATCTTCCGCCCGGAACCCCGGATACCACTCCTTGATCAAGTACGAGTCGAGGGAGATTACCCGCTCCAACAACCACACCTCCTTGGTGTCTTCGGGGCCACGGCGCAGCGCATCCGGAATTTTCGACACGGTGTCCCCCCAAATTTTAAAAAACTCCGAATGCGCTCGATTGTGCACTATCATAATCCGTGACTCGTTTGGCTGGCAAGTAGTAATTGGATAAACAGTATTGATATGCACTCTTGCCGGAAGATGGTCATCTGAGCCCGCCTCTGTTCTGGATTGCGGACCGATTGATGGCCTCTGGGTAAGCTATTGACAGCTTCTATATCGGCGGAAATCGTGAAGTTAGTGAGAGGACTGGCACCCTGACCAGCGAATAGATGCAGCCACTATCGCCAAGGGGGCAACCGCCATGCGGCTCGTCATCGGCATGTCCGGATCAACCGGTGCCATTTATGGCATCCGGCTGCTGGAGGCCCTGCAACACACCAGCGTGGAGACCCATCTGATCGTCAGCAAGTGGGCAGAGCGAAACATCGAACTGGAAACCACTTACTCCCCCGACCAGGTCAAGGCCATGGCCTCCGAGGTTCATGAACTGAACAGTCAGGGCGCCAAGGTGGCCAGCGGCTCCTTTCTCACTGCCGGTATGGCGCTGGTTCCCTGTAGCATGAAAACCCTGGCCGCCGTAGCCCATGGCTTTGGCGACAACCTGGTCCACCGGGCCGCCGATGTGGTCCTGAAGGAGCGCCGCAAGCTGGTGGTGGTGCCGCGGGAAACCCCGCTGAGCACCATCCACCTCCGGAACATGCTCTCCCTGTCTGAGGCGGGGGCCGTCATCCTCCCCCCTGTGCCGGCTTTTTACAACCTGCCCAAGACCCTGGATGACATCGTCAACCACACGGTGGCCCGCATTCTCGACCAGTTTGGCATTGAGCACCAGCTCAGCCACCGCTGGACCGGTGCGCCGCCGGCTTGACCCCCGGCACCGCAAAGGGGCGGAAAGTCCAGTCACTTTTCCGCCCCTTGTTTGCAAAATTCCTCTCGTCGTGCGTACGTTTTGGCGATATAATAAAGCCACAACTGGCTGAACCCATGACTAACGCCGATTGTCGTGGGTTCCAGCTCGGGCTACTGTTTTGTGGCCGCCGGGCGACCGTGGTTACGTGTGCCTTCGGGCCGGTAACTGTGGAGGTTCATGCTGGGGAAACCTGTCCGCTTTGCGGGGTGCAGGTAGCCCTGGTTTTTATGTGTTTTTGTCCCTGCCGGCATGCACAGCCCCCAGGTGTTCCCCGGGGGCTTCAGCGAGTTTCTTCATTATATATAGCGCCTCGGCTGGCAGGCCGGCACTGCCCCGGTTGGGCCGGGACCCCTCCTCCCCCGATTAACGTTCTTATCTATTGTGAACTGGTTCTTACCGGGTCTTACTGGCGCTAACCGCTTTTTACCGTTTTTTGTGCGGTTTATGTGGGGTATTGTCAGTTGTGTGCCGGTTGGTCTGTACATGGGAACTACTGGTCTTTTCATTGGCATGGCGCGTGTGTCCCGACCCTGCATTTGCAACCAACTGCGCGCCTGACCAGCATGTGTAGGCTTGCCGGCGCCTTCGCGGGCTCTTGTGGCCAGGTGGTGATTGGCTGTGTGCAGCCGTTTGCCCGGCACGCGCCCATCCAGACCGCGTCCCCTGCTCCTGTGCCGACTTTCTTTTTTCGGCTACTCCCGGCTGGCGCTGGCTTTTACCGAGTTTTACTGACTTTTACCGGCTTTTTCTGGCTTTTCTGGGCCAGTGGCGACAGTGGGGTATAGGATGCAGGCAAGGTCCCTGGGGCCACTTCGGGCGGTGCGGTGCCAGCGGTTCAGCCGTGTTCGTTCGTTTGGAAGATCAAAGGTTGACTTGTATCGTGACATGACAATGGCCGGCGGGAGCGAGTTCCTGCCGGCCTGACGCTGCATCTTCATGCTCCAGTTGACTGGCGTACACATTCACCCGGTCGATCCGGCGAGGCAGTTGGGTGCCTTCCGTGAAACTTCGCGCGGAAACTTCCGGTCCGATTCTTTACTTGGGATGCACTGGAGGTAGCGTTCCGTCCACCTGCGACTTACGTTGGATTGCGGCCCGTAAAGCGATGTACCTTCGGGTTCGACGAACCGTTGTCTTACCTGTCAGTCACAGGTTACTTCGCTTGCGGCACCATTGCGATACGCCGTTCCTCTACCTGCTTGCTGCGATTGACGATGCGATCGTGGCTCGTCTTCAATCTCTCAACGTCAGCAATGAAATCGTCAGGCTGAACCATGGAAGGAGGCGCATCCATGGGAGCATCATGGGTGTAGTTCGAACACCTGGTCATTCCCTCCCACACCTCTTGGAAGTCTTGGTCGTCAACATATGCTTTTTTCAGCATCCTGGTCTGAACGCTATTCCGGAAGCGGCGGACCGTCTCGCCAAACAGCCCTTCCTCTATGAGCCTTTCCCACGTGTCGCGGAGTTTTCGGTAGCCATCGCGGACAAGCCGTTCGGACTCTTCGAAGTCACCATTACTTTCCAAGGCCTTCTTGGCCTGAGGACAACAATCTGATCATCCAGCAGCTTGTAGACGAGCCGGTAGGGTCGTACCAGCAACTCACGGATGGTGGCGTCCCCGAACTCTGGAACAACCTGGCCCCGCTCAGCAAACTCAGCAAGTGAGGCCGCGGCCTCTTTCACGCCCTGAACAAACGTCGCCGCATAGTTCTTGGAGTCTCTGGCGATGAAGTCTGCTGCAGCCTCCAGATCTTCCCAAGCTGGTTCAGTCCAAACTACTTTGCGAGCCATCGTGCCATTCGCTTTTCAATCTCATCTTGAGGAATCACCTTACCCTTTCGAACGGCGTCCAGCCCGTTCTGGACCTTCTGTCGAACGTAGATGTGGTATTGAATGTCCTCGAGAGAGGCATCTTCTGGAAGTTGCTCAAGAAGCTCCCGAACTTCTTCCTTAGCCGTTTTCATGTGTGCAGCCCTCCTACCACCATTCTACATCGCGACCGGGTGACAGGGATATTGGTAGAACCCTTGCAGACCCGTCGCCTGCGACAACCCGGTACCGGTGCATCACCGTTCGCCGCGAGGAACGGAGCCGCCTCCATTTAGCAATGCCCCTCGGACAGCCGCTGGCAACCTGACGCAGGGCAGACCGGCGATTTCTCGGATGAAGTGATGCGTGAGGATCAACTAATCGACTTGGCACTGCCTCGCTATGAACTATAACGTCCTGCGGCTCACCTGTGCCGCCGTTGCAGAAACCCTTCGCGTATGTACAACCTGGCGATAGGCGGCATCAGGTGCAGCCGCTTGTTATGGTGCGAAGAACCACTTATGATTAGAGGAGTTGAACCATCTCCTTAGCGGGCAACCTGGAGATGAACGGCGCAGTCAGGCAAGGGGTTGATAATGTGACACTTGAAGAGATCAGGGAAGCTCTTCGTCGATTGCCCCCCGATCAACTGAAGGAACTTCTTGAGGAGTTCGCCGTTACCTCTGATCAAGAGGTGGATCAGGCGGCGAAAGAGATTGTCGGAAAGTACCGGCCAGCACTGAAGCGGTTGGCGGATCGATGAAGAGAATCACAGCTGATCAGGTAGTCCGCCTGCATGACCTCATATTACAGGAGACGGGTGGATCCCCTGGCATCAGAGACCGTGGGGCAATTGAGTCGGCGGTAGCTCGCCCGTTCAGCTCCTTCGGTGGCTACGAGCTTTACGAGTCCCCGTTTACCAAAGCAGCAGCACTGGTCCACTCGCTGATCAAGAACCACCCCTTCGTGGATGGGAATAAACGAACAGGCTGCTGCTGGTGTCCTGTTTCTGTGGGTCAATGGCCACCGTCTAACGGTGAGCCAGGAGGAATTCGAAGAAACGGCCGTGTCCATCGCCGAAGGGAAGGCCGACTTGGACGAGATCGCAGAGTGGCCCAAGATTAACGCGACCGGGGCATAACGGCCTCGGTCTTGTCATTTGTGCTCAGGCATGTCTCCCGACAAGTCGATTGGCGTGACGTCTGTTTGAGGTAACGACTGCCGAAAACCGTGTGCTACTGGCACACCGCACCCTGATGCCTAGAGCACCATAACGAATAGCGTTTTATCGCTCGTCGCCCCGCGATGGGCGATAAAACGTGTTGAACTGAGCCGCCGCACACGGAACTGGGGTTCTCTTGGGGATTCTATTGTGCAGCCCATCAGGTGCCGGGCAAAGGAACTTTAATCGCCCCAAGCCTGTCCCACCGTTTTCGCCGGCTAAGACGATCAGTGCGTAAGAGAGGTTCGCTGTTCAATACACTGCTGCAAGAGGGACAGCGCGTGACGTCAATCCCTAACACGTCAATGTAGCCCTCCGAGGCTGGCCTCCGGTTCGGCCGAAAACCGTTTGCACGTCTACCGCACAGCGGTTTAGTTCAACGTCCTGCGGCTCACCTGTGGCGGCTGTTGCACAAACCCTTCGCATATGTAAAATCTGTCGGTAGGCCAACATCAGGCGCAGCCGCGTGTTGGGCCAGCCAGCCACTTACCTGCCGAGGGCTACCCCTTCCGCCTACCCAAATGTTGGGGGCTACCTCTTTTGCCAATCACCTATCGTGGGCTACCGATTCCGCCAGCCAC
>JAKFDK010000088.1:0-10589 GCA_036676195.1 Clostridia bacterium
CCTGTCATACTCGTACTCTGTCTTTTTCCCCAGGGCATCGGTGACGCTCTGCAACCGGTAGACCTTGTCGTACGCATAGCTGGTCACATAGCCGTTCCCGTCCTTCATGGTGGCGGGCTGGCCGGCCTTATTATAGGTGTACGTCTGAACGTTGCAGTCTGTCCCACTGCCTGCACACCCAGGTGCTCCGGTCACGCCACTCGCAGCCAGGATAGCACTGGAAGGTAGTGGCTCGCTTACCTGGCGCAACAGGTTGGACAGATAATACGAAGCAGAAACCCGGTATGCCTTGGGAGACTGCGGGTCTGTGAACAGTTCCTCCGGTCCAGTGAGTGCGGCCGTGGCGTTACCCACCTCGTCGTACTCCGTGCGGCTGACGGTCTTGTCCGGACGCTTGACGGCTACCGGCCGGTTCAGGGCATCGTATGCATATTGCGTGACCTTTCCGTCCGGTCCCTGAATCTGTGTGACATTGGGCCCGGTATACGTGTACCTGGTCACAAGGTCACCGTACGCTAGGTTGTGGGCCGTTCGCGCCACCAACCGGTTGGCGGCGTCATAGGCATAGACAGTCGACTGCCCATCACGGTGCAACTCAACCCCCGGACTGCCGGCCGCGTCGTAAATGACCCGTTCCTGGCTGCCGTCCGGATAGTACCTGCCGGTGACCCGGCCCAACTTGTCGTACTCCGTCCGGACGGCCGGCGCGCTGCTGCCCGGTTCATGCATTTCGGAAGCACTGGTGAGCAATCCGTCCACATACTCAAACGACTGGACCAAAGTGGCCGTAGTTGAGGTGACAGGGTTCTCTACCTGGTATTCGACTGATGCAACATCCCACTCCAGGTTATAGTTGTAGGTTCTGACGTTCCCCTCTGCATCCGTCACCGTCCTGAGCATGCCCGGGTTAACCGGGTTGTAGGTGTAGGCAGTGGTGCCACCTTCGGCATCCACAACCCTTTCCACCCGCCCGGGGGCGGCGGCTGTATAGAAAATCTCGGTGATGTTGCCCTCGGGATCCACGATCCTGACCAGGTCATTGATGCCGGCGTTGTTGGTCCCTGCGGTTTCACCGTAATAGTATTGGGTTTGGCGGCTGGTCACGCCCGGCCCCACCAGATCCGTACCGGTCTCTTCCGTCCGCTGCAGGTTGCCCCGGCTGTCAAACACGGCTGTGCTGACCAGTCCCCGCGGGTTGGTGGCGGTAATGCTCCAGCCAGTTACCTGCGAGGTGTAGTCAATCTGCCAGGGCTTCGGCTGGCTCTTTTTCATCTGCTCGGCATCGGTGAGCCGGGTCAGCCAACCATGCTCATTGAATTCAAATCGGGTCTGGTTGTTCAGAGCATCCGTCACGGTGGCAGTCCTACCCGCGTAGGCAAGGCGAATCCGGTTGCCGCTGCCGTTGGTAACCGAAGCAACCCGGCCATTGCTGTCGTACGTAAAGGCCACCCAGTGACCGGCCGGATCGGTGATGCGACTCAGGCGCCCGGTTCCGTCGTAGCTGTACCGGGTCACCTGCTCCTCGGCATCGGTCACCTGGCTCAGCCGCCCGGTGGAATCGTAGGCATACCGCACCGACCGGTTCGTGGGGTAGTTGACCTGCACCAGCATATCCCCGCTGTACACGAAAGAAAAGCTGCGGCTGGCTACTGCCGGATTGGCCGCGGAAAGAACGCGCCCGGAGTTCGGGTCAAGGGTATAAGTCAAGGCATTGCCGGTGCGGTCACGAATCCCGGTCAGGCGGCCACTGCTGTCGAAGGTGTATTCCACCTGGTCCGGCCGGCGCAGGGTATACGTGCCATCCCCCGGCTCAGTGACTTCCCAGTAATACAGCGGATCATCGGACACCCATGTCCCACCGGCAGCGCCGGGCTTGAAGCGGTGTTCTGTGCCGTCCCCTTCGGTGACCACGATTTGCGCAGCACTCTTCCTGATCCGCCATTCACTGTTGAGCCGCCAGTTGTCCCCGAAAGCCCCGGCTGGGTAGCCCTGGGAATTGTAGGTCCGACTCAGCACGTTGGCCAGAACAGGGCTGGTCTGCACCGCATCCACCGCCTGCACCGCCAGGTTGCCGTTGTGCAGGTTTACATAGGCTGTGGCATTCCCCACCGCAAAGGGAATCATGCTCCAGCGTTCATCCACACCCAGATGCCGGCTGGCACTGACGGTAGCGCCGGCCGTTTGGGAGCGCGGGCCTTCAACAGAGCCTTCCACCGATGATACCTGGTAGAAATAGGTGTTGCCCTCGCCCAGGCCACAGTCGTTCCAGAACCAACTGCTGACCGCGGTGGTCGTCAGCAAGGCCCAACTGACCTGATCTGTGGAACGGTAAATGTTGTACCTGGCCGTTGGGCTGTTCAGGGGCGTCCAAACCAGACTGATGCAGCGGTCGCCTTCGGCTGCCGCCTGTACCCCCGTGGGCGCCGCCGGGCCGGCCGGGTTGGCGGCGACAACGGTGACCGGGTCGGTGGCGGCAGACTGGCCGGCCCGATCCACCGCCTGGACCTGATAGGTGTAGCTGGTGCCTGCTGCGCCCGTATCGGTCCAGGTGGTAGAGGTAAGCCCCGTTTGGACGGCGATGTCATTGCGGAGGATGGTATAGGTAATGCCGGGGTCGTCCGCCTTGCTCGGGGATTCCGGCCACACCAGCCGGACCTGGCCCCCTGCCAGTGCGGTGGCAGTAAGAGCAGCCGGTGCGACGGGGGGCTTTGCGGTGACCGAATCTGAGGATGAGGTATCCTGACTGACCCCCACCCGGAAGTGATAGCTGGAAATGTCAGAACTGATGGTTACTTGTGTACTGGTCTGACTGGTCCAGACAACGTTACTGCCGGCCGCGGTCCCCCACTCCAGCCTGTACGCGATGGCGGGCACTGTCACACCTGGGGCTCTGGCCACCTTGGCCGGCTCCCATTGCAGGCTGACGGTATTGTTACCCACTGGAATCGCCCGCAGGTTGGCTGGCGGGGTAAACAACCCGCGGGTCGTCGTAACGGGAACACTGCTGCTGTCCTGATAATTGCCCGCCAAATCGTAGGCACGGGCAACGAACTGGTGGCCTCCGTCCGGCAGGCCGGAGAGGTCAACACCGGTAAAGGTATAGGTACCGCTGACATGTGCCGGTACGGATGCCACCCGGTTGTAGTCCACCAACAGGTCAATACGGGAGAGCCTACCGCCGCTCTGGCCATCCACCTGGTCTGAAGCCGTGACCTGCACGTTGATCGGCGCTGCCACCTGACTGCCCATCGCCGGGGACAGGATGCTGACAGCCGGCTTGGTGCTGTCGCTGGCGAAGGTCAGCGACAGGTTGGGCGCCGAGGTATAGTCATAGGTATTGCCCGATAGAGGTGAGCGTACTTTGAAGGTAGCACGGTTTCCGCTGCCGATGTTGTCTGACAGCCGCAGCCGCATGCCGTAATTGGGGAAGCCGTCCAGCCAGCGCTGAACCAGCTCGGTCACCGCCACCGTTACCGCTAGACCGCCCATGCCCTGTTTGGCATACGGACCAAACACTGTGCTGGCCGACAGGGCCTGGGAAGGCAGTTCCGGGCAGGTGGAGGGAGAACACACCTCGCCGCCTGGTGCCCAGTTCTGTTCAGTCGGGTTGTTGGGAATGTTCCAGCGCGGCTGGGTCCAGGTGACCAGCTTCGCCATCCAGTCGCGCGACAGGGGTTCCACGGTCAGTCTGGCCCCGCATTCTCCATAAGGGGTGCTGCAGTAAGGAATGAGCGTCAGGCCGCCGTCGAAACGCAGATTCAGGTTGGCTCCGGTCAACTGCAGCGGTTTTCCGGCCTCGGCTCCAAGCAGTTTGCGTATATAGGCGAGATCAAACTTCAAGAGCCCGTACATCGTGTCCCCGGCCTGCAGTTCCAGGTTATCCACCAGGCCGAGCGGGGTGCTGCTGGTGCTCTTGATCTGCGCCCACATGCCCGGTTCCGCGGCATCGCGGAAGGTCAGGGTGACCGTGGGGTCAATGGTCACCGGCCATACCCGCGCCGGGTCCTTCAGCCACTCCCGGTCTACCTCCACCATGATGGTGTAGTGGTTGTCATCGATCTGGTACAGAGTTTGTGTCACGCTGTCGTTGCGGGCACCGGCTGCATCCACGGCGAATGACGGGGCAAACTCCCAGGCGGTCTCATTGACAGCACTGGCAAGCCTGAGCTGAATCTGGCCGTTTTCCCCAACCTGCGGGATCAGCCCCTCCACTTCAAGCGGGAACGTCCATTTCGTTTTGCCTGTAAACCGCTCAAGGATGATCTCTTCTTTAAGCGAGTCAGCCCCCAGGTCATACCGGTACCGTTCAGGCTCCCCGCGTGCAGCGAATTCCACCTGCTTGCCAACAGCCTTCGCACGATGCTGCGCTGCTGACTCGTCCAGCCCAAAGCTGAAGCGTGTGTTCCTCCACTCCATCTGCACCTTGTGTGCGCCGGACTTGTCGCCAAACCGAGCCGTATAGGCATTGCCCCGGTTGCGCAGGCTGAAGTCGCCTTTTGCCTCGGCAACCAGTGTGTTGTCGATCTGGTCAAACACGCCCGGGGCCGTTTCGTAGTGGATCGGAGTGGCGAACAGTTCCACCCGGTACCCGTCGCCGGAACGGAAGACGCGGTGCGACCGGCCGCGCAGTGCCACCTCTTCGGTAGGATCCACTGGCGTGAGACGGGCCAGTGCCTCCGGATCAGGCGCCGGCTTCTGCCCTTTCTTGGGTTGTGCCCTGGACTCGGCAGGCTCCGCCGGGTGGGCAGGAGCGGCGAAAGCCCTGGCCGCCGATCCAATCGGGAGCAGGTTACTTACCAATATCGCGACAAGCAAGCCGGAAAACCTCGCTGCAACACGCTTTGTAAGGCCAGACATAGTACTCGCTCCTTCTTTACTACGAACAGCTTTCGCCCACCCGTTCAGAGTGACGCAGTGACCCAATCCAAGGGCCGCAGATTATCATCTGGAATTTGACCAGGTCCCCGCGGAACGTGGGAACTCCCGGGGCTCTGTTGCGGCGGAGATACCGGGGCTGCTGTGCAGAGGTCCGTTCCACGCTTCTACCCGATAGTAGTAAGTCGGCTGGCCTTGCATCTCAGGTGAGAAGCCACTGTTGCCCGGCACTGAGGCTGGTAGAACCTGGACCCCGTCGGCCCAGAGAGTTCCGCCACCCGACAGCGATAACCATACCTCCATATACCACACATCCACAGGGACCCAGCCCGTAACCGTAACATACTGCCAGTCCGCGGTCCCCATCAGCGGAAGGCTGGCAGCCTCCCCAAGCTCCACGCCGGAACGGTCGAGAAACCTCATGCTGAGTCTGGCGCCTGTGCCGGAGACGGTCTGCGTTTTGAACCAGCCGCTGGCGGCAAGAGGTCTGCCGGCCAGTCCTGGGCCCAGAAACACGGATTGGCCAATTGCACCTTCGCCCGAGATTTTCAGAGATGCCGTTCCCCACCTGGACGTGGAATTGTCCACAGTGCAGGACGTGCAGCCTCCTGCCCAATCCATCAGGCTGTTGTTCTGGGTTTCCTCAAAGCTGCCATTGCCCACGCCGTTGAATTTTTCATGCCAGAACCGCTCGGTGATCCCTTCAGCCAGGGTGTCAGTGGCCGCTACAGGAAAGGCCGCATCAGATGAACGAGCAATAGTGAACGCATTCCCGTCTCCGGCAGTCCAGGAAACATGGATATCTCCCTGGCCTCCGTCGCTAACTGTCACCACAGGTGTAGCAGGCAGCGTCAGCGCTGTTATCCTGGTGTATCCGACACTGCCGTTCGCATCAGTCACGCGCACCCTGACGTCGTATTGACCGGGTGCAGTCGGTACCGGCCAGTTGACCGTGAACGGGGAAGTCACAGCCCCCCCAGACCCGGTGGACTGCCAGGTCGATTCCGCGGCCGACTTCCATTCCAACGCTGACCAGGCAGTGGCTTGTTCGCTGGTTACCGTGAAAACGAGGGACCCCCCCGGCCCCGCCGTGCTGCCCTGTGCCGGGGCAACAGTGCCCATATTGCCTTGCGTATCCAAGATAATCGTATCAGTGGCTGTGTTTACGTTCCCTGCTCCGTCCCGGAACTGAACGCTGACGGCCTTGGTACCGTCCCCGGCGGAGAGAGTAACCGGGCGGCTGCTCTTGTAGTCCTGCCAAACTCCCCAGGTTGCGCCCCAGTTGTTGCTGATTCGGGTCTGCACAGGGCCGGGAACTTCGTACACCGCCACATCATCCACCAGGAAATCGGAACCAGCCACCGGCGAATAGACGTGAATGTTGCCATTTACAGTTGGGTGCAGTAACAGGCTGTATGGTCGCCACACCCCGCCATTGTCGGCTGCGGTAACATCAAGGTAAGAAGAGCCGGGATTGTTTACAGCGCCGATTCGTGCCTTGCCAGCCGTGACCTTCAGCCAGGCTGACATCAGGTACCATTTGTTAACACTCATGACAGCAGATTGATACATGCCGCCACTAGGTGCAGGCGTTTGGATACGCTGTGCCCTGGCTCCGCTATGGGACACCGTGGATTCCGATAATGCAGGGGTGTTCAACACAGTCCACCCGTAGGCCAAGCCGTTGGTGAATACCTTCTCCATGCCGCCATTGCCGGTGTTGTTGTGCCACAGGCTGATCTGGTCGTAGTGGACTCTGGCGCCTGTGCCGTTGGCATAGAACGAGATTTCTAACGTAGAGACGCCGGGAGGAACCTGGAAGGAGGTTTCCGATTTGACCCACCCTGAACTGGTTGGATAGAGATCGGCAACGTTGGTTCCATTCGACCGGTCATAGATCTGAATGCGCGCCGCCCCGCTGACCGTATTACTCCACGCCGATAGGGTAAGTTCTTCCCCCGGTGTCACGGCAACGTTTTGTCGGGCAGCTTTCCACGTGCCCCCGCTTGCTTGAACCCTCAGACTTTGGGACCCGAATCTGACTGTAGTGGTGTCCTTAGCCAGGGTACCGGTCCCCTGGTTGATCCATACGGAGTAGCCTGCTTCTTCCATGTCCCCGTCAGCCAAACGATTACCGCCGACCGTGGCCTCGGATACAGGCATGTCCACCGTAACCGATGTGGTCACTGTTGTAGCAGCACCGCCGGCAATGGAGATAACCCCGGCGGGCACAGTTGCATCCAGTACCGTGGTAGCACCGAGCAGTGCGAGATTGCCGGCACCATCCTTCAACTGAACTGTAATGCTCTTTGTGCCGTCCCCGGCGGGAAGGGTAACCGGCAGGTCACTGCGGTAGTCCTGCCAGACTCCCCAGGTAGCACCCCCGTCCAGGCTGGTACGTACCTGAACAGGCCCCGGAGCTTCATAAATCACCACATCATCCACCAGGAAGTCAGAATCGGCCGTCAAACCATAAACCTGGATGTTCCCATTCACAGTGGGATGGATCAGCAGGCCATACTGGCGCCAGACTCCGCCATTAGCGGCTGCACTCACATCCAGAAATGAGCCGGGAGTATCGGCTGCCCCGATCCGGACCGTGCCGGCACTAACCTTTAGCCAGGCTGACATGAGGTACCATTTGTTCACACTCAGTGCACCGGGCTGGTAGATCCCATGCCCGGACACAGGTGCTTGTATTCGCTGAGCCCGTGTGCCACTGTGGTAGGCGGTCGATTCCGATGCCGCGGGGGTGCCAAACGCGACCCACCCTGCGGCCAGGCCGTTGCTGAATGCCCCCTCCATACCGCCATTGGCCACATTGTTGCGCCACAGGCTGATCTGATCGTAGTGAACTTGAGCACCACTACCATTGGCATAAAGCCACATTTCCAACGAAGAAACGCCGGCAGGAACCTTGAAGGAGATTGCCGAGTTGGTCCACGCCGAACCGGTTGGATAGAGATTAACGACATTGGTTCCATTCACCCGGTCGTAGATCTGAATGCGAGCGACCCCGCTAACGGCCAGACTCCACACGGACAGGGTGAGTTCCTCCCCCGCCGTCACTGCAATGTTTTGTCGGGCAGCCTTCCACGTGCCCCCGCTTTCTTGCACCCTCAGACTCTGGCTCCCGAACCTGACCGTGGCGGTGTCCTTGGCCAGGGTACCGGTACCTTGGTTTAGCCATGCGGAGTAGCTGGGGCTTTCCATGTTACCATCAGCCACACGATTGCCACCTGCCGCCTCCTCGGACACGGACAGGTCCAATACAGTCGTTGTGGCCGTAGTGTAACCAGACCCGTTACCGGCGGCGACAGAGCCTGTCGGAGCGTTGGTATCCAGAAGAATGGTGCTGCTGGCAACTGAGCTCAGATTGCCAACCGCATCCCTGAACTGAACGCTAACAGTCTTGAGGCCATCCCCGGTAGGTACCTCAGTGGACAGAGTACCCCGGTAGTCCTGCCAGCTTCCCCAGTTGGCACCCCCGTCCGTACTGATCCGGACCTGGACAGGACCGGAGATTTCATACGCTACTACACCGTCCACCAGAAAATCGGCAGCATCGGTGGCCGCGTACACCTGAATAGTCCCGTTCGTGCCGGGGGGTACCAGCAGGCTATACTTTCGCCAGACCCCTCCATTTTCGGTTTCCGTCACATCCAAGTAGGCACCAGCACTATCCACGTTCCCAAACCGAACTGTACCGGCATGAACCCGCAACCATCCAGTAAGCATGTGCCACTTATTCCCCGTAAGGACATTCCCCTGATAGATTCCGGTATAGGCGGCATTGACATTTACCCGTTGGGACTTGGTTCCATCAGCGTGTTCTACCGATTCTTCCACCAGGGGAGCGCCGGATAGCGACCACCCCGGAGCAAGCCCTTTGTTGTATGTCCACTCCAGGCCAGAGTTGCTGATCCTGTTTTGTCCAATGCCGACCTGGTCGTAGTAAACCTTGGCACCTACTCCGTTCGCATAGAGCCAGATTTGAAGGCTGGTAGTTCCTGCGGAAATCCTGAATGTTGTCTCCGACCTGATCCAACCATCCCCACTCGGATAGAGGTTAACCAGATCCTTGTGATAGATCGGGTCGTAGATCTGAATGCGGGCTGCACCACGATCCGAGTAGCTCCACACGGTCAGAACCAGTTCTTCCCCAGCCGTTACGGCAAGGTTCTGCCTGGCAGCCTTCCATCCGCCACTGCCTTCTTCGACCCGGAGGCTTTGGGAACCAAACTTGACCGTTACACTGTCTTTGGCGATGGTCCCACCGGTTCCCTGGCTTTGCCATGGGAATTCGGACCCCTCCATATCCCCGTCAGGCAGGCGCTGATTGCCAATTGGGGCGGTCTCTACCGGCAGGTTGAGGGTAACCGTTTCGTTCGATGTAGACCCCATGCCGTGATTGATGATCACGCTGCCTGTTACAGCTCCAGCCGCAGCAAGAGCGGGCAAAGCCGGAGTCATCGCGGCCAAGAACACCGTCATGACGACAGCGAATTTGGATATGGCGCGTAGGTAGTTTCTTGCTCCTGGTTTCTCTGCAATGCGTGATGAAATCCGATCTTGCATCTCCATCCCCCATGTTCAGGCCGAGGCTGGCCCGGCGGCTTCATGCTCGATGGCGCGTCAATCAACGCACCGCCTGGCGCCACGTGCCGGTTTGCTCGGGAAGTCCCTGAGTCTCTGCGCTGCCCGCCAGGCCAGGGTGACTGTGTAAGGGTCCGTTCCAGGCCGTTACCCGGTAGTAGTAGCGCTGTCCGCCCGTCGGTCCCGGCGAGAAGATAGCGCTGGCCACCAGGGAGGGCTCCAGTTGGATGCCGTCGGCCCAGACGGTGCCGGTGGCCTGTGACAGGCTGATCAGCACTTCGACCTGCCAGGTGCCGGGCGGCACCCAGCCGGTAGTTGTGACCCGCTGCCAGTCCGAGGTGCCTGTGACGGGGATGGTTGCGGAAGTGCCCAGTACCGCTCCGGAGCGGTCCAGATACTGTAACTTGAGCAAGGCGCCGGTGCCGGTGACGGCCTGGGTCTTGATCCAGCCGCTGACGGTGACGGGCCGCCCCACCAGTCCGGGACCGCTGAACACGGTCTGCACAGCCTCGTCGTCGCCGGTGGCGGTACGGGTGAACTTGAGGGCTGCACTGCCCCATCTGGCCGTTGTGGAATCAAGGGCATGCGTGCCCGTTCCCCACCAGCTCCATCCGGATGGGGCGCCGGTGGCGTCCAGGCCCGCCTCAAAGCTGCCGTTGCTGATGCCGTTGAAGGCGTCTGCCCAGGCCAGTTGCGGGGTTTGCACAGTCAGCGTGTCCGTCAGTTCGGCCGGGAACACCTGATCGGTGGCGCGCTCCACCGTGAAGGCGGTACCACCGCCGGTGGTCCAGAAGATCTTCATGTCAGTCTGGTGGCCGCCGCCTACCCGGACTGCGGGGGTAGACGGCAGGGTCAGGATCGTTTCGGCGTAGCCCACCGTTCCGCCGGAGTTGGTCAGTTTGACCCGTACCTGGTAGGCGCCCGCTGTGGTGGGCACCGGCCAGTTCACGGTGAACGGACTGCCTGGCACCGCCGTGCCGCCGGGCAGCGGTGACTCCGCCTGCCAGGTGGAAGCCCCAAGCGGCTTCCACTCCGGCCCAGACCAGGAAACCGCCTGCTGGCTGTGCACGGTGAGACTGAGGGTTTCGCCCGGCCCGGCCGTACTGCCGGGGGTGGGG
>JAKFDK010000089.1:0-45873 GCA_036676195.1 Clostridia bacterium
CGGTGAACAGGGCAAGCTGACCGAGGAACTGGCAGCGGCCATTGCCGCCGCCAAAACGGTGACCGATGTGGAAGACCTGTACCGGCCATACCGGCCCAAGCGCCGCACCCGGGCGATGATTGCCCGTGAAAAAGGGCTGGAGCCGCTGGCGGATCTGCTGCTGGACCCGGCGGCCCGCGGCACCCCCGAACAGGCGGCCGAGCCGTTCCTGAGCGAGCAGGTGCCCACGGTGGCCGAAGCCCTGGCCGGTGCGCGCGATATCATTGCCGAACGGGTGTCCGATGACCCGGAAGTGCGGCGAATCGCTCGTGATCTGACGACACGGGAGGGCGGCATCACCAGTAAGATGACCGGTGAGGGCGGCGAAAAGGCCCAGGAGTTCGAGATGTATGCCGATTTCGGTGAGGCTGTGGCAAAGGTGGCGCCACACCGGGTGCTGGCCCTGAACCGGGGCGAAAAGCTGGGCGTGCTCAGCGTTGACATTGCGGCACCGGACGACCGCATTGTGACAAGGATGAAGGCGATGTACGTCCGGCGGTCCGGTACGGCCTTTTCCGCCCAGATTGAAGAGGCGGTGGCGGATGCCTACAAGCGGCTGGTAGCTCCTGCCATTGAACGGGAGGTGCGGGCCGCCCTCGGTGAAAAAGCCGAGGAGCGGGCGATCCACGTCTTCAGCGAAAATCTGGGCAATCTGCTGCTGCAGGCCCCCATTGCCGGTCATACCGTCATGGGGGTGGACCCCGGCTTCCGGACCGGATGCAAGGTGGCGGTGGTGGACGCCACGGGCAAGGTCCTGGACACCGGCACTGTCTATATCACGGCGGCATCCCAGACGCAGATCGCGGCCGGAGAGGCCCTGCTGCTGGAGCTGATCAACCGGCACCAGGTGTCGGTGCTCTCCATTGGAAACGGTACGGCCAGTCGGGAAACGGAACAGGTGGTGGCCCGGCTGATCCCGCAGTGTAAGCACCCGGTGCACTACCTGATTACCAACGAAGCGGGGGCCTCGGTCTACTCAGCCTCCAAATTGGGAGCAGCCGAATTCCCGCAGTACGATGTCAGCATCCGCGGAGCCATCTCCATTGCCCGCCGGGTACAGGACCCCCTGGCTGAACTGGTCAAGATCGAGCCCAAGCATATCGGGGTGGGGCAGTACCAGCACGATGTAGACCAGAAGCGGCTGGAGAGCCAGCTCGATGCGGTGGTGGAAACGGCAGTCAACGCCGTGGGTGTGGACCTGAATACCGCCAGCCCGGCCCTGCTCGGCTATGTGGCGGGCATCAAATCAAATGTGGCCAGAGCGGTAGTTGAATACCGGGAGGCCAACGGCCGCTTCAAGTCACGGGCAGAACTGAAAAAGGTCTCCGGTCTGGGCGAAAAGGCGTTTGTGCAGTGTGCCGGCTTCTTGCGTATCGCCGACGGCAGCAACCCGCTGGACAACACACCGGTGCACCCAGAGTCGTATCATGTGGCGGAGGCCATCCTCAAGGCGGTGGGGACCACCCGCAAGGAGCTGGTGACCGGCAAGGGCAACCCCGGTCTGCGGCTGGCCCTGGCCCAGATCAAGCCTGAGCAGGTGGCGGCGGAAATGGGGGTGGGCGTGCCCACCGTAAAGGATATTCTGAACGCGCTGCAGAAACCGGGCCGTGACCCGCGCGAGGACCTGCCCCAGCCGGTGTTGCGCACCGATGTGCTGGAGCTGAAGGACCTGGCACCCGGTATGGAACTGACGGGAACGGTGCGCAACGTGGTGGACTTTGGGGCCTTTGTGGACATTGGGGTGCATCAGGACGGGCTGGTGCACATATCCCAGATCAGCCAAAAATTCATCAAGCATCCCTCCGAGGCCGTGGCGGTAGGAGACGTGGTCAAGGTGCGGGTGCTAGAGGTGGACCACCGGCGAAACCGCATTGCCCTGACGATGAAGCTGTGAACTGCTCTACCGCTGGAACGTCGCACCGGCGGACTGCAAACGATCGGCCCGGAGTCGCTCACCTGCCGTGGCTTTACACTCGGCACAAGAATGCGGTAATGTAATCCAGGAAGTTGTTGCAAGGAAAGGAGCGTTAGCTGAGCATGAGCGGTCTAGTGGCCGGAAAAAAGGCGCTCGTTTTGGGGATTGCGAACAAGCGATCCATTGCCTGGGGTATTGCCCAAGCCCTGCACCGGGAAGGCGCAGAACTTATCCTTAATTATCAGACTGAGCGGTTGCGGGAAAATGTCGAGGAACTGGCAGACACCCTCGGTGGCGACATCCCCATTTTCGAGTGTGATGTGACCAGGGCGGAGCAGGTGGAGGGGCTGTTTGCCCAGGTGCAGCAGCGGTGGGGTAAGCTGGACATTCTGCTGCATTCCATGGCGTTTGCCCCGCGCGAAGCCCTGGAAGGTAGATTCTATGACACCACCCTGCCCCAGTGGAATACGGCCATGGAGATCAGCGCCTACTCCCTGGTGGCTGTCTCCCAGAAGGCCAAGCCTCTGATGGAAGCAGCCGGCGGCGGGTCGATCATGACCATGACTTACCTGGGCTCTGAGCGAACCGTACCCAACTACAACGTGATGGGTGTGGCCAAGGCCGCTTTAGAAGCGTCAGTGCGCTACCTGGCCGCTGACATGGGACCGTCCAACATCCGGGTAAATGCCATTTCGGCCGGGCCGGTCAAGACCCTGGCTGCCATGGGCGTCGGTGGTTTCTCCACCCTCATGAAGATTGTGGAAGAGAAGGCACCGCTGCGCCGCCAGGTGACCCAGGCGGAAATTGGTAACACCGGGTTGTTCCTGGCCTCTGACTGGGCTTCCGCCATTACGGGTGAAGTGATCTATGTGGACTGCGGGTATCATATCCTGGCAGGTTAGAGCATCTGCCTGAGTCTGAACAGGGATGGCTGGAGTGAAGCATGGAACTGACGCTGACATCCTTCTCCCCGGTCCACACCACTGCAATGGGTGAATGGCTAGGGCGCCGGCTCTGGGCCGGCGCCTTCATAGCATTAATCGGCGACCTGGGTGCCGGTAAAACCGCCCTGTCCACCGGCATTCTGAGCGGGCTGGGTGTGGCCCGCAGTGGCGGCAGCCCCACGTTTCCGTTGCTGTGGGAATACCCGGGGGGCCAACTGCCGGTTTATCACTGGGATGTTTACCGGATCCGCCACGCCGAGGAACTGGAAGACCTGGGCTACGCCGACTCTTTTTATGGCCAGGGCGTCTGTCTGGTGGAATGGGCCGACAAGGTGCGGGAACTCTGGCCTCCGGAGCATATCGCCATTACCCTGACCCACGCCGGACAAGAGGTGCGGCACCTGCACCTGGTGGCGGCGGGGACCAAGCACACTGCCTTGTTGGAGGAGCTGCGCCATGCTGACCCTCGGCCTTGACACCGCCACAGCGGCCTGCACTGTTGCCCTGGTCCGTGACGGTAGCGTACTGGCCGAGCGGACCGAGGTGCACCCCCGCGGGCATGCCTCCCGGCTCATGCCGCTGGTGACGGAAGTGGTGGCTGCCGCCGGGTGCACCCGGAGCGCCCTCACCGGAGTGGCATGTGGGGTGGGGCCGGGCTCCTTCACCGGCCTGCGGATCGGACTGGCCACAGCCAAGGCCCTGGCGCTTGCCCTGGGTCTGCCCTGCGCAGCGGTGGGAACGCTGCCGGCTCTGGCTTACAGCCATGCGGGCCTGTGCGCACCGCTCCTGGATGCCGGGCGCGGCGATGTTTATGCTGCGCTGTACCGGGACGGCGCCGAGGTGGCGGCGCCGCGGCTGGTACCCCTGTCCGACTGGCTGGCGGACCTGGACGGCCTGCGGGAAGGTGCGCCGGTGACCTGGGCCGGAGACCTGTCCCCTGACCGCCTGCCGCCATGGGGGCACATGGCGGCGGAGCCCCTGCCCCGGGGGCGGGCGGTTGCCCTGCTGGGTGAAGCGATGCTGGCGGCCGGACAGGGCCTGGCTCCGGAGGCACTAAACCCTTTATACATGCGCCGGTCGGCGGCAGAGGACCTGTGGGAACAACGCCGGGGGGGCCGGTGCTGATGGAAGCAGCAAACCTCGAAATTTTACCCATGCGGATGGCGGACCTGGACGGCGTGATCGAAGTGGAGACCCGGTCCTTTCCCGCACCGTGGTCGCGGCAGGCCTTTGTGCAGGAACTGACGGAAAACCACTATGCCCAGTACCTGGTGGCCCGGGAAGGCGACCGCATCGCCGGTTATGCCGGTATGTGGGTGATCCTGGACGAAGCGCACGTGACCAATGTGGCCGTGCATCCGGACTGGCGGGGGTGCGGGGCCGGCGAACAGCTCATGCGGGCGCTGATCGACCGGGCCGTGGCCCTCGGGGCGATCCGGATGACCCTGGAAGTACGGGTCTCGAACCAGGTGGCCCAGGGTCTTTACCTGAAGCTGGGGTTCAAGCCCAGCGGTATTCGCAAGGGGTATTACACGGAAACGAAGGAAGACGCCCTGATCATGTGGCTGGACCCGCTCACCCGGCTGGACATATAGGGGGCCTCCGGTGTAGTCACGCCGGAGGCCCGGTTGTTGTAAATGGCTAGCCCAACTGGCCGGACAGGAGGAGTACCAACAGGACCAGGATCAGAGGATTGATCTGCTGACGGGTCTCAAACATGATGAACACCTCCCGGCATCATCCTATGGCGGGATAGCGGTGCGTGACATAAAAAAATAGCGGAGGTGAGCCACCATGATCGAAAACTTCTGTGCCACCGGTACCGTACTGGCGCTGCCGCCCGGTCCCCGTCTGGAATCAGGCGCCACCCATGTACTGGTGGATGCCGCCGGGCACCCTCTGCACCTGTTGCGCAGCAGCCAGCTAACCCTGGACCGGTTCCAGGGGCAGGTCGCCCGGGTCTGCGGCATTCGCCGCGGGCAGGTGAAGGGTGAGGCGGCACCCCTGCTGCAGGTGACGAGTGGGGTCGACCTGCGCCAGGTGCCGCTGCGGCCCGGACTGGACCCTTATGTGTGTGGTGCTGCCCTGCAAACCGGCAGCATGCCGGTGCGGCCGCTGGTGGGCATGTAGCTACAGTACAAAAATCGGCTGCCAGAAAAGGTAGCGGTCGGCCACCGCCAGGGGCCGGTTGCTCATCAGCACACTGCTGTACGGCCGCAGCCGGAAGCCCTGCGCCAGGAGTTCCCGTATGGCGCCGGCGCTGTCGCCGGACAGCATGACGCTGACCACTCCCCGGGGTTCAGCCCGCAGCACCTGCAACAGGGCGGGCATGTCTGCCGGGTCGACTACGGCACCGGGGCCGCAGCCAGCCACACCCGCCAGATATCCGTACCCGGCGGGGCGGCTGCCCCGGCGCAGAAGCAGGCACGGGCGCCCATGCTCCAGCAGGAACCGGTGATCGGCACTGCGGGTAAAGCCGAGTACAGCCGTATCCACGGCGTCCAGTTCCGATACATCCGCCGGCCCGGCGGGGCAGGCTTCCAGCCCTTCCGGCAAGGTGCCGGTGGCAGGCAGCGGGGGCCCGGTGAACTGGTACATGGGTGTGCGGGCATAAACGCCGGCCTTCATGTATAGAGCCATGGCGTGCGGATGGCCACTGGCCAGAATCACTGCCGTGGCCGCCGGGTCCCGGTTGGCCTGTACTTCGGCCAGCAAGCGGGCACCCAGCCCCCGCCCGTGTACCTCCGGCCGGCCAAAAAACTCGGTCAGTTGCCACAGCCCGTCACGGGCAATACTGCGGGCATACATGAGGCAGCGGTCCGGATTGTGCAGGTCCGGCTCGATGCAGGTCAGTCCAGTCACGCTCAGGTGCCGGCGCAGGGGTGCCAGGAATTCGTAGGGGATATCCTTCAGTTCCTGCCCTTGCAGGCGGAAAGTCTCCTGAATGCCGGCCAGAAACACTTCATGCAGGGCCTGCTCGTCCAATGCATGACACCTCCCGGGAATGCCTGAACGCTTCGCATTCCAAAGGGCCTCTTCCTTCCGCGTAGACACGTCAGTGGGGAAACCTTATACTGAAGCCATGAAGCAGGTAGAGATTTACACCGATGGCGCCTGCTCCGGCAACCCGGGGCCGGGCGGCTGGGGAGCCGTTTTGATTTATGGGGACAAGCGGCGGGAACTGACCGGCTACGAGCCGGTTACCACCAACAACCGGATGGAACTGGCAGCGGCCATTGGGGCTTTGCGCGCGCTCAAGGAGCCCTGCCGGGTGGTGTTGTATTCAGACAGCGCCTATCTGGTGAATGCTTTTCGGCAGGACTGGCTGGGCAAATGGCAGCGCAACGGCTGGCTGAACAGCAAGAAAGAGCCGGTGGAAAACCAGGACCTGTGGCAGGAGCTGCTGGTCTTGTCCCGCCACCACCAGGTGGAGTGGACCAAGGTCAAGGGCCACGCCGGCCACGAACTCAACGAACGCTGCGATGAACTGGCCCGCTCAGCCATCGCCGGAGCCGCGGGGAAGGGAACGACGAAATGACCTTGGTGCTGGGACTGGAGACATCCTGTGACGAGACCGCCGCTGCCGTGGTGGTCGATGGCCGGCAGGTGCTGGCCAACGTGATCGCCTCACAGGTGGATTTACACGTCAAGTACGGCGGGGTGGTGCCCGAGATCGCCTCGCGCAAACACCTGGAAAACCTGGTGCCCACGCTGCGGGAAGCCCTGGAGCGTGCAGGTATCAGTCTTTCCCGGGTGGACCTGATCGCGGCTACTGCCGGGCCGGGCCTGGTGGGCACCCTGCTGGTGGGGCTGAGCGCTGCCAAGGCGCTGGCCTGGGCACTGGAAAAACCGCTGGTGGGAGTGAATCACCTGCAGGGGCACCTGTATGCCAACTTCCTTACCCCTGAACCGCCGGAGTTTCCCCTGGTGTGCCTGACGGTTTCCGGGGGCCATACTGACCTGATTTACATGCGCGGCCACGGCGACATGGAACTGCTGGGGCGCACCCGGGACGATGCCGCCGGTGAGGCATTTGACAAGGTGGCGCGCCTGCTCGACCTGCCCTATCCCGGCGGGCCGGAGGTGGAAAAACTGGCCCGGCAGGGGAATCCCCGGGCGGTGCCGATCCCGCGCGCCTGGCTGCAGGACAGCCTCGATTTCAGCTTCAGCGGAGTCAAGACGGCGGTTTTGAATCTGGTGCGCGGCCCCAATCCGCCCGACCGGGCTGACCTGGCGGCCTCGTTCCAGGCGGCGGTGGCCGAAGTGCTGGCGGTCAAGGCGGTGCGGGCGGCCCGGCAGATGGGGGTGCGCACGCTGCTGCTGGCCGGCGGCGTTGCCGCTAACGGAGCCCTGCGCCAGGCGGTGACCGAGCGGGCCGGTGCCGACCTGCGGGTGCTCTACCCGCCACCGGTGCTGTGCACGGACAACGCCGCCATGATTGCCGCCGCTGGCTATTACGCATGGGCGGCCGGCGGACGCACGGACGGTCTGGACCTGAACGTGGACCCCAACCTGGGGATCCTGGCACCAGGGGCCTGCCCATGAGCCGGCGCCGTGTGCAACATCACGCGAACCTGGGCCCGCACAATGCGTTGCAGTCCTGGCCGCGCATGGTCCACCCTCTGCGGGTGGTCTGGAACTTTATCTGCATTTATCTGGCTAAATACTGTCCGTCACTGGCTTTGAAATGCGTGCTTTACCGGCTTACCGGAATGAAGGTGGGCAAGCACGTTTCTGTAGGGCTGGCGGCCGTATTTGACGTGTTCTTTCCGCAGTTTATCACCATTGGTGACAATGCCGTGATTGGGTATAGCTCCACGGTGCTCTGCCACGAATTCCTGGTGGATGGCTGGCGCACCGGCGAGGTGATCATTGGCCCGAATGTGATGGTAGGCGCCAATTCGACCATCCTGCCGGGGGTCATCATTGGCGACGGGGCCACCGTCAGTGCCATGAGCCTGGTCAACAAGGACGTGGCTCCCGGTGCGGTGGTGGGAGGGATCCCGATCCGGTCCCTGCGCTAGGAGGGCTGAACCGGCAACCGGCCCTTTGCCCGACCCAGCGGCCATGCCCAGGGCAGTGCCGCTGTCTATTCTGCTCTGGCCGGAATCTGGGCCGGTACCAGCTGAAGGAACTGCTGCCTGCGGGCGGCTGGTTTAATTTCCTGCGTTACCTGCTTCTGGGCCTGACACTGACCGTTGTGGCGCCCTGGCTGCTCATGCGCATGCCCGGACGCGGCATTACCCATCCCCAACATCCTGCCCGAGGAGGCTGACCGTTCGTGCCAACATATACTTTTAAGGGCAATACCCCACAGATTGACCCGACTGCCTATATTGCCCCCGGTGCCCAGGTGATCGGCAATGTGAACCTGGGGCCGAACGTCAGTATCTGGTTTAACGCGGTGTTGCGCGGCGACACCAATTTCATTCGCGTCGGCGCTGGTACAAATATCCAGGATGGGGCCGTGGTGCATGTGGATCCAGGCGAACACTGGTGCACCGTTGGGGAAAAGTGCGTCATCGGCCACCGGGCCATTGTGCATGGTGCCCGCATTGGCAACAAGTGCCTGGTGGGGATGGGCGCCATTGTCCTGAACGGGGCGGAACTGGGCGAGGGCTGCCTGGTGGGCGCCGGTGCGCTGGTGCCGCAGGGAAAGCAGTATCCCCCCGGTTCGGTGTTGCTGGGGGCGCCGGCCAAGGTGGTCAAGACGCTCACTCCGGCCGAGGTTGAAGAAATGATCGTGCGTGGGGCTGATCATTACGCCGCCAATGCGCAGGCATTTAAAGCCGAGGGAATTTAGGCTTCCGGTCAACCGGGCATACTATCGGTCGGGACCACTCACCCGGCGAGCAGCGGGCAAATAGGATAGGAACTCAAGCGGGGTGACGCCGTTGCATTCAGGGCAGCGGGTACATTTTATAGGTATTGGTGGATACGGCATGAGCGGCCTGGCCCTGGTGTTGCTCAAGACCGGATACACGGTGACAGGTTCAGATGCTCGTCATAACGAGCGGATTGCCCGGCTGGAGCAGGCCGGCGCCACTGTGCACATTGGTCACGACCCGGCCTATGTACACGGAGCCGACGCGGTGGTATACACCACCGACCTGCCGGCTGATAATCCCGAACTGGTGGCGGCCCGGCACAGTGGCATCCGTACGCTGCATCGCTCGGAACTGCTGGCGACCTTCGTGAACCGGCAGGCCGGGGTGGCGGTGACCGGCACGCACGGCAAGACCACTACGACCAGTATGGTTGCGCTATTGTTGGCCGAGGGCGGATTGGATCCTACGGCTATCATCGGCGGCGATCTGGAGCAATTCGCCGGTAATGCTCGGGTCGGACAGGGCCCCCATGTGGTCGCCGAAGCCGATGAGTCCGACGGCAGCTTCCTGCGCTATTACCCATCAGTGGCTGTGGTGACCAACCTGGAGCCAGAACACCTGGAGCATTACAACCATCGCTTCGATAACGTGCTGGCGGCATTCCGGCAGTTCCTCGGGCAGGTCAAAAGCGACGGCCTGGTGGTGGCCTGCGTGGACGACCCCCATGTGCTGGCGCTGGCACGGGAACTGCTTGGGCGTCCGGCTGTACCCAGGGTTGTCTTTTACGGCCTGGGGGCTGGCGCGGCCTGGACGGCCCGCGACATCCGCCCGCTGGTGGGCGGCACGGCCTTTACGGTGGTACGGGGCGGGGTGCCGCTGGGTGAAGTCCGCCTGGCGGTCCCCGGGCGACACAACGTGCTCAATGCCCTGGCTGCCATTGCCGTGGCAGACCACCTGGGCGTGGGTTTTGCCGCTGTTACCCGGGCACTGTCCGGCTTTCACGGCGCCAAGCGGCGGTTCCAGGTGATAGCTGAACAGGGCGGGGTCACCGTGGTGGACGATTATGCCCACCATCCCACTGAGATCCGCGCTACCCTGCAGGCGGCCCGAGAGGCACTTACCGCCCGCGGGGGGCCGGGCCGGGTGGTGGCGGTGTTCCAGCCGCAGCGCTACACGCGCACGGCCAATCTGCTGAATGAGTTTACCACGTGCTTTACAGACGCCGATCTGCTCGTACTGACCGAAATTTATTCCCCGGCCGGGGAGCAGCCGATTCCCGGCGTGAGCAGTACGGTCCTGGCTGGGCGGATCGAGGCCCAGGAAGGGCGCCCGGTGCACCTGGTCAGTGATCAGCAGGAGATCACGCGTTTTCTGCTGGCACAGGTGCAGCCCGGAGACCTGGTATTGACTATGGGCGCCGGGGATATCTGGCAGGTGGCCCGGGCACTGGGGAAGGAACTGGCGGCCAACCAGACCACCTGACTGCCGACCGGGCGGCCCGGCTCTCAGCCGTGCCGCCTGCCCTTGCGTAAACACCTGGCAATGCTGTATCGCCTGTGCTATAATACCGGAAATCTGAGACCCGGAGGTGCTCCCGTGGAATTCGACCAGAAATTCGGCTCGGAGGCATTGACGTTCGACGACGTCCTCCTCATGCCGGCACGGTCGGAAGTCGTTCCCCGCGATGTGGATGTAGCCACGTGGCTCACCAAGGGTATTCGCTTGAACCTTCCCCTGGTCTCTTCTCCCATGGATACGGTTACTGAGGCCCGCATGGCCATCGCGATGGCCCGTGAGGGCGGGATTGGATTTATCCATAAATCGCTCAGCATCGAATCCCAGGCCAAGGAAGTCGACAAAGTCAAGCGGTCTGAGCATGGCATTATTATTGATCCGGTGTTTTGCCACCCGGAGGACACCATCCGCACGGCGGACGAGATGATGGGCCATTACCATATCTCGGGTGTGCCGGTGGTGGACCATCAAGGTAAACTGGTAGGGATCCTGACCAACCGGGATCTCCGGTTTGAAGAAAACTGGGATCAACTGGTCGGTACGGTGATGACCCGTACAAACCTGATTACGGCAGCAGTTGGTACCAGCCTGAACGAGGCCAAGGAGATTCTGCGCAAGTACAAGGTGGAAAAGCTGCCGCTGGTGGACGACGAGGGCTACCTCAAGGGCCTGATCACCATCAAGGATATTGAGAAGGCCCGGAAGTATCCCAACTCGGCCAAGGATCCCCGGGGCCGTCTGCTGGCCGGTGCGGCAGTGGGTGTGACCCCGCAGATCATGGACAGGGTCGACGCCCTGGTGGAAGCCGGCGTCGATGTCATTATTGTCGACAGTGCCCACGGTCACTCCCGCAATGTCTTGGATGCGGTGGCCGACGTCAAGCGGCGGCATCCGAATCTGCAGCTTATTGCCGGCAACGTGGCGACCTTTGACGGCGCCCGCGACCTGTGCGAAGCTGGAGCCGACGGCGTTCGGGTGGGCATCGGGCCTGGCTCCATCTGCACTACCCGCGTGGTGGCCGGAATCGGCGTGCCGCAACTGACGGCTGTGTTCGACAGCGCCCGGGCCGCGTCCCAGTATGGCGTGCCGGTGATCGCCGACGGCGGCATTCGCTACAGCGGGGATGTGGTCAAGGCCCTGGCTGCCGGTGCCCACACGGTGATGCTGGGTTCCCTGCTGGCCGGGACCGACGAGTCACCGGGCGAAATGGAGATTTACCAGGGCCGCTCTTTCAAGGTGTACCGCGGCATGGGCTCCCTGGGGGCCATGCGCGACGGGTCGCCGGATCGTTACTTCCAGGAGCAGGGCCCCAAGCTGGTACCCGAAGGCATTGAAGGCCGGGTACCTTACCGGGGTTCCCTGTCGGATACCATCTTCCAACTGGTGGGCGGCCTGCGGGCTGGCATGGGCTATACCGGATCCCAGAACATGGAAGATCTGCGCACCAAATCCCGCTTCATGCGCATCACCCATGCCGGTGTGCAGGAAAGCCATCCGCACGATGTTCAGATCACCAAAGAAGCACCGAACTATACAGTTCGGTAGGGCGCCCCGACCCCAGAGGTGGCGCAGAAGGTCCCCGGCCGCTGAGCCGGGGACCGGTCATGCGCGGCGATGACTGATCCCATCTCCACGGATCGGACAAGCAGGAGGGACTTCAGAGTTGGCAGCCAAGTTTGTGATCCGTGGCGGCCGGACCCTTTCCGGCCGAGTCACTGCCAGCGGCTCGAAAAACAGCGCGCTGCCGATTATTGCTGCGGCTGCATTGGCCGTGCAGGGCGAAACCATCCTGGAAAACGTCCCGAATTATACGGATATCCAGGATCTGTGCGAGATTCTGCGGGCACTGGGGGCCCGAATTGAGTCCGTCGAAGAAGGAGTCCTGCAGATTCGGGCGCAGGATCTGGACGGACATGCGGCTCCGTATCACCTGGCCCGTAAGCTGCGGGGCTCTACCTACGTGATGGGTCTGCTGCTGGCCCGGCTCGGCAAGGGTGAAGTGGCCTGTCCGGGGGGATGCGACATCGGGGCGCGCCCGGTCGACTTTCATCTGAAGGGCTTCAGGGCTCTGGGTGCGCATGTTCAGGTGGAACGGGGGGCCATGGTGGCCGAAGATGTGCACCTGGTGGGGACCCGCTTTTACGTGGACCGGGCCAGCTTTGGCACGACCATCAACATGATGATCACCGGTTGCCTGGCACAGGGAACCACGGTGCTGGAAAACGCGGCCTGTGAGCCGGAGATTGTGGACCTGGCCAATTTCCTGAACAAGATGGGGGCGCGGGTGCGGGGCGCCGGCACCAACACCATTCGCATTGAGGGTGTGGAGCGGTTGGCCGGGGCCAGGCACGAGATTATCCCCGATCGCCTGGAAACCGGCACCTACATGATTGCCGCGGCTCTGACCGGCGGCGACGTGGTGGTGGAAAACTGTGTGCCCGAGCACCTGCGGACCGTTGCAGCCAAGCTGGAGGAAGCAGGCCAGGAGATTATCGAGGGCGATGACCTGCTGCGTTGCCGGGGCCGCCGCCCTGTTCAGGCGGCAGACATTGAAACCCAGGTGCACCCGGGCTTCCCCACTGACCTGCAGTCACCGTGGGTTTCGTTGATGACCCTCTGCTCCGGCGTGTCGGTGATTAACGAGACCATTTTTGAAAACCGCTTCAGCTTCACCAACGAACTGGTGCGTATGGGTGCCAACATCAAGGTCGACCGGAACACGGCCATTGTGCGAGGGGTGGAGCGGCTGACCGGCGCGCCCGTGGAAGCCCACGAACTGCGGGGTGGCGTGGCGCTGGTTCTGGCTGCTCTGGCGGCGGAGGGCACTACCGAGATGGGCGGCGTCAGATACGTGGACCGGGGCTATCACCAGCTTGAGGCCAAGTTGGCAGCCCTGGGCGCCGATATTGAACGGGAGCACGTCGAGCCCGAGCCGGTGGACTGAGACCGTTACGCGGCCAACGAGCATACGTAAACACCCCCTGGCCTGAGCCGCCAGGGGGTGTTTTGCATCCCATTCAGTCGATGGCAGCCAGCCCAAGAACAAAGATGATCACCAATAGGATCAGGAAGAAATTAGCGGCGGGCGGCTGGGGCGGACGCGGTGGGCGCGGCGGGCGGGGCGGGCGCCGGTCGCGGCGGTCGCGGCGGTCACGCTGGCTCATGTTCAGGCCGGAACAGATTAGGTCCACAGCGGACACCTCCCAGTTGACATAATACGCAAGTTCATCACAACATGTCTGGGGATTAGTCCACAATTACTGTGGATAACCTGTGGATACTGTGAACAATGTTGAGGATAACATGGGGGTAGCGCGCAATTCGTCGGCGGTTGTGGTACATTGGCAAGCGCGGGGTCTCTGCCCCGGGGGCCGGGACCTCAGCCGTATCATTGGGGAGGCAGTGGCCATGCAGCGTTGGATTGTGGCGCTTTGGCTGGTTTTTTCGCTGGTCGCAGCGGCCTGCACGCGGCCGCCTGCCCCGTCTGAGCCTGCCCCTGTCGGCCGGGAGAGTCCGGCTCCACCGACTCCCGTCGGGCCCGGGCCGGCCGATCCCGCGACGCCTCTGTCGCCGCCGCCGGGGCAGGTGCTGACCACGACGGTTTATTTCAGTGACACCGACGCCATGTATTTGCGCCCGACCAGCCGGCAGGTGAGTGCCGAGCACCCGGCGCTGGATGCCGCCCGAGCGCTGACAGCCGGACCGGTTCCAGCGGAGGCCGGGCTCTATCCCACGATACCCCCGGGGACCCGAGTGCTGGGGGTGAACATCCGGGACGGCGTGGCCACCGTGAACTTCTCCCGCGAGTTACAGGATAAGTTCGTCGGCGGCTCGGCAGGGGAAATCATGCTGATTTATTCCCTGGTCAATACCCTGACTGAGTTCAACAGTATCCGGGCCGTGCAACTGACGGTAGAGGGCCGGCCGCTTACGACCCTGGGTCATGCCGACCTGACCCAGCCGGTACACCGCCGTGCCGATCTGATCAAGTCGTAACAGGGCGGGGGGTGAAGCCGTCACGGCCGCTCACCCCGATACCACAGGGCCAGCAACTGTGCCCCGTCGGAGACGGCCGGGATGCCCGGAGCCGGCAGACCGGCAGCCGAGATTTCAGAGGCCGGCAACCCGGCGGACGTCACCCCGGCGGCCGGCAACTCGGCAGACGGCACCCCCGCGGCCGGCAGCAGGTTAGCGACCGTTTCCCAGCCGTTGAGGAAGGCGCTGCCCCAGAGCAGCAGGGCCGGCATGCCTTCCGGTTCCAGGGTGCGGGCGCTGTACCAGGCCGCACCTGCCGCCAGTGCGTTGGCCGCCGGCCCGCCCAACAGGTAAACTGCCCGGCGCCACCGGCCGGGAGGCAGGGCGGATCCCACGCAGCAGCCGAAAAACGGCAGCATCCCCACTTGCAGCCGCCAGTCAGACCGGTGCATACAGGCCCCCGGGCCGGCGCCGATCACCAGCAGGCGGAGCCGCCCCCCCACCGCCCGCAGGCAAAAGGCGTGGCCCAGTTCGTGCAGGGCAGTGGCGACCCAGGCCAGCGTCTGCCACGCCGCCGCCAGCCAAATGACGGTCAGCAGGTCCGCCACGTCCTGTCGCAGGGTAGCCACCTCCCCACCAGCCGGTTGTTTGTGGCGGTGCGGTTCAGTAAAATGGGGGATGTAGCCATGGCCGGAAGCCCTCATTTTCGCAAGGGAGATGGGACTGTGTCCGATCGCACCGCCGTGATCGTCAGCGCCGCCCGCACGCCGTTCGGAGCGTTTGGGGGCGCCTTTCGGGACTTGCAGGCGACCGATCTGGGTGCGCTGGCCATCCGCGCCGCTGTGCAGCGGGCCGCGCTGACGGGGCGGGAAGCCGAGATCGAGAACGTCTTCATGGGTATGGTGATCCAGGCGGGAGCGGGGCAGATTCCGTCCCGACAGGCGACGGTCAAGGCGGGCTTGCCGGTATCGGTACCGTCGGAGACTATTAACAAGGTATGCGCCTCCAGCCTGCGCGCCGTCAATCTGGCGGGTATGATGATTCAGGCGGGCGAGGCCGGGGTGGTGGTGTCCGGTGGCATGGAGAGCATGTCCAACGCTCCTTACCTGCTGCCGGAGGCCCGTTGGGGTTACCGTATGGGTCACCGGCAGGTCCTGGATGCCATGACCCACGACGGACTCTGGTGCGCGTTCGGTGACTGTTCCATGGGCAGTTACGGCACCCGGGGCGCCGCCGAGTACAAGCTCTCCCGCAGTATGCAGGACGAGTGGGCTTACCGCAGCCATGTGCGGGCGCAGGCAGCCTACACGGCGGGCAAGTTTGCCGAAGAGGTCATTCCGGTGCCGGTACCCCAGAAAAAGGGTGAGCCGCGGCTGGTGGAGCGGGACGAATCGATCCGGTCTGACACCAGCCTGGAAAAGCTGGCGGCCCTCAAGCCGGCCTTTGACAAGGACGGCACCATCACCGCCGGCAACGCTCCTTCAGTCAACGACGGGGCCACCGCCCTGGTGGTCATGAGCCGGGAGCAGGCCGAGGCGCGGGGGCTGGAGATTCTGGCTACCCTGGTCAGCAGCGGGCAGCATTCGGAAGAGGCGGGCAATCTGCACACGGTACCGGCCCGGGCCGGGCTCAAGGCCCTGCACAAGGCTGGGCTGTCCACGCGCGACCTGGAACTGGTCGAGATAAACGAGGCTTTTGCGGCCATCACCCTGGCCAGCAGCCAGATCCTTGAGGTAGATTTGGAAAAGGTCAACGTCAACGGTGGCGCCGTCGCGATGGGACACCCTATCGGGGCCAGCGGCGGGCGCATTCTGATGACGCTGATATATGAACTGCGCCGGCGCGGCGGTGGATACGGACTGGCGGCCATCTGCTCCGGCGGTGGCCAGGGCGAGGCCACGCTGGTCCGGGTGGGCTGACGCCGGGCGCAGGTCGATAGGGCACCAATTTCAGGAGGGGACCAGTTTGGCGATCGCACGGATCATGGTGGTGGGTGCCGGGCAGATGGGCGCCGGTATTGCCCAGGTCGCGGCTCAGGCAGGGCTGCAAGTATGGCTGCGCGATGTGGAGCAGCGCTTTGTCGACCGGGGCCTGGGGATCATTCGCAAGAATCTGGACCGCGATGTGGAAAAGGGGCGGCGGACGGCCGAGCAGCGGGACGAGATTCTGGCACGGATTCACCCCACGGTGGAACTGGCGCCGGCGGCTGACTGCGACCTGGTGATTGAGGCGATTATTGAAAACCTGGAGGCCAAGACAAAGCTGTTCAAGGAGCTGGACAGCCTTTGCCCGGCCGGGTCCATCCTGGCCTCCAATACCAGTTCGCTGCCGATCACCCAACTGGCGGCGGCCACCGGGCGCCCGGACCGCTTTATTGGCATGCACTTCATGAATCCGGTGCCAGTGATGAAGCTGGTGGAAATCATCCGGGGCATTGCCACGTCCGACGCCACCTACGACGCTATCAAGGCTCTGGCGGAACACATGGGCAAGACTCCGGTGGTGGTGAACGACTTCCCCGGCTTTGTGTCCAACCGGGTGCTCATGCCGCTGCTCAACGAGGCCATGTTCTGCTACTACGAAGGCATCGCCTCAGTCGAGGCCATTGACACCGTGATGAAGCTAGGCATGAACCATCCGATGGGGCCGCTGCAACTGGCGGACTTTATCGGGCTGGATACCTGCCTGTATATCATGAATGTGCTGTACGAGGGCTTCAAGGACCCCCGCTACCGCCCGTGCCCGCTCCTGGTGCAGATGGTCCAGGCTGGGTACCATGGCAAAAAGAGCGGCCGCGGTTTCTACATTTACACCGCCGACGGCGGCATGACGCCCATGCAGCGGGCCAGCGTGTAGAACCGGGATACAAACGTATGGACAGGCACCAGGTCAGGGAGATAGCTCCCGCCTGGTGCTTGCTTTTTTGCCGTGGACCCCCTTGACGCATCGAAGGACTTCGATGTATTCTAGTGCCAACAGGTATATCGAAGATCTTCGATGAGGCGGCGATGGGCATGGCGTTTTTCCTTGATCTCGCGTTGACCGCTCTGAAACAGGTTTGGGTGACCTTCAGTCACAACTGGCCCATTCTGTTGCTAGGGTCCGTGGTGGCGGCGATTATGACCCTGTACATGGATAAGGACCGGGTGGCGGCCTTGCTGCAACGCCGTCAGGGGGTATCCGTCCTGGCCTCCGTCGGTGCAGCGGTGACGACCCCCCTGTGTTCCTGCGGCACTACGGCGATGGTTCTGAGCATGATGGCTTCGACCGTGCCCTGGGCGCCCATTGTTGCCTTCATGGTCGCTTCGCCCATGACCTCGCCCGGTGAGCTGTTCTATAGCGCCTCCCTGTTTGGCTGGCCCTTTGCCCTGACCTACTTTCTGGCTTCGATTCTGCTGGGTCTGGCCGGCGGGGCGGTGGCGTATGTAGCTGAGCAGCGCGGCTGGCTGCGGGGCCAGGCCCGCTTCCACCCGGTGACAGGCGGCTCCGGCCTGGACCTGGCCGGGGGCGATAACCTGGCCCTGCCGGTGGTCAGACCGGCAAAGCTCCGCCCCACCTGGCGGGATCTGGCCCGGGAGACCTGGGTGATTGGCCGCCGGCTGCTGGTGTTCTTCCTGAGCTTTGCCTTCATCGGGTATCTGCTGAACGGTCTGATCCCACAAAGCTGGATCGGCACGCTGTTTGGTCCCGGCCGTGTTTACGGTGTACCGCTGGCGGCGACTCTGGGTCTGCCCTTTTATATCAATACAGAGGCATCGCTGCCCCTGGTGCGTTCCCTGTTTGATCTGGGCATGAGCCCCGGTGCCACCCTGGCTTTTCTGATCACCGGTGCCGGTACTTCCATCGGAGCCATCAGCGGGGCCCTGACCATTGCCCGCTGGCGGGTGGTGGGTATCGTGGTCGGCACCCTCTGGTTCGGCGCCATGGTGGTGGGGTTTGCCTATAACCTGATGCTGGCCTGAGCGGTGGCCTGGAAAGGGTGAAGCGGAAGATGGAGACCGAAACGGCGAAGGCTCACCAGGACCTGGAGTTTCTCACCTCGCCGGCGGCGGCAGGCCGACTTTCGGCCACTCCCGGTGCGGCCGCGGCGGCGGATTACCTGGCCCGCCGCCTGGAACAGATCGGGTTGCAGCCGGCTGGGGCCGACGGGTACCTGGCACCGGTACAGGTAGCGGCAGCCCGGCTGACCGGGCCGGTCCGCCTGGCTGTGGGCGGGCACCGGTGGCGCCACCGCCTGGACTTTGCCGAGGCGGCGGCCATTTCAGCCGGTGGAACGGTTTCCGGTCCACTGCTGGTGGTGGAGGATGGGCCGGGGGTGGACCCGGCGGCACTGCCTGGCAGCGTGGTGCTGATTCCGCGGCGGCCGGTGGGGTTTGACCTGGCGGGGACGGCTGCCGCCGCGGCCCAACTGGGCGCCCGTGCCCTGCTGGTGGAGTCCGGCGAGCCCGGTTGGTTTTACAAGACGGTGTTCAGCGGCCAATCGGCCGGGCTGCCGGTGCTGCGGCTGCGCACGGCGGTGGCCACCGCCCTGCTGCCGCACGCGGGCGAACAGGTACAGGTGGAGTTGCCCCTGGAGGCCACCGCCCGCACGTGCCACAACGTGCTCGGGGTGTTGCCGGGGGCCAGGGATGCGCCGGCGGTGGTGCTGACTGCCCACTATGATCACGTAGGCGACGATCCGGGCGGGTACCGGTTCCCCGGCGCGTGGGATAATGCCTCGGGCGTGGCAGCGGTGCTGGCTGCCGCTGCCCGCCTGGCCCGCAGCAACCTGCCGGTGTCCCTGCACGTGGCCCTGCTGACCGGTGAGGAATCCGGCCTGTGGGGGGCGCGCTCCCTGCTGGATGGGTTCAGGAGCGCCCCCGGGGCAGTGATCAATGTCGACGCAGTCGGGATGGAGCCGGAAACGGGGGCCATGCGCCTGGGCCACCCGGCTGCGGGGGAGTGGCTGCCCGACCTGGCGGCGCAGATCCTGACTGAAAACGGCTTTACCCCCCGGTGGGTGACAGGCCGTGACGATGCGTCGGCGTTTGTCCGGGCGGGCGTTCCGACGGTGGGGCTGGGTCAGCAGCCAACCGGGGTCCGGCAGATTCCCCTGCACACCCCGGACGATACCCTTTCTGCCCTTTACCCGGAGCAGGTGGACCGGGTGGCTGAACTGGTGGCTGAATTGGTGCGGCGGACCGTGGCGGTTCTTTCCGTACCGGTGTCCCCAGGGCTGTAATTTAAAGGAGGATGTGTCCATGTCTGCAGAGCAAAAGAGCAACGTGTTGGTGAATCTGATCAAGAAGGTGGTGGGGTTGCCTGTCGCCCAGAGCAACTGCTGCGGTACGGCGGTGCAGCCGGGGGCGACGGCTGACTCCTGTTGCGGCACGCCGACCCAGCCGGCGGCGAAGACCGACTCCTGCTGCGGCGGGGGCGGGAAGGCAGCCGACGGCTGCTGCTAGCCCAGGTCGTTGGGCCACGCTGCGCCCGGGAGTATCCAAGGGACCTGAGAAGGCGTTATTCGGCAACGCAGCGCTCCCCAGTGTTGGGCCTGGCGCCATCACACGACTACCGCCCGGCCAACTGTCTGCGGCCCACGGGTTATCTTATCCGGCCCTTCTCCCGCCTTCCCTGCATCATCGGTCTACCTTATTATGGAACGCCGGTGAGCCGTATCCCGAGTCCCCGCGGAACATATCCCGTCTATATAGGGAGAGACTTTGAACTGCCCCGGCAGGGCATCTGCCACTGTACCGAACCCGGTAGCCTTACAGCCAGGCGCCCCCGCGGCCACCGTTCGTGGGGGCGCCTGACAATGCCTTGGCTGCGTCCTAATGCCAGCCCCTGCCTACGGGCATTCCCGACCACTTCGCCCTGGCCGGCCGGTCGCCGCCGGGGGTGCCCATACCCCTGGGGGGTGACACGACTGAGCGCTGTTGGCCGTAGGGCTTGCGCGCCCCTGGGTGCCGGGTATTATCTTCCCGGCACACACACGCGTGAAAACGATCCCGTTCCTGATGCTCTTGTCCCGTTTCTCTTTGAAGATGTCCCGTTTCTCTTTGGACGTGTCCCGAATGACTTTGCCCGGGTCCGTTGCCACACCGGATCGCCTGGCCTGTCCATAATAACTACGTAGTAAAAAGAGACATTACAAAAACCGACTTACCTGGATGGACCTTTACCCGGCCACCGAAGTGGTCAAGGAGAGCGCGTACCTCTTCGGGGCTGGCTACATTCGAATTCCATGGTGCGCTCACGGTGCTTGGCGTGGCCGTGTAGAAGATCAGCATAAACATCGTAGGCGGCAGGAAGCAAAATTGGTAACAGCTCCAGGTTTGACATCATTTCCCATGTTTTGTATCGTAGGGCAGAAGGCCAATCGGAGCCGTGGCTCCGACCGCCGAAAGGGAGGTCGACTCAGTGACGCCGTCCCGGCCACCGGCCAAGGGATTTCGCACGTTTCTGATCCTTTGGGCCACCCAATCCCTGTCTGTCTTCGGCAGCGCCATTACGTTCTTTGCTGTTACGGTCTGGCTGACGCAGGTGCTGTATCCGCACCCGGGGCAGAAAGCAGAACTGGCTCTGGCGTTATCGGCGGTGAGCCTGGCCTATGCGCTGCCCACCGTGCTGGTGGCCCCGCTGGCCGGCGTGTGCGCCGACCGGTATAACAAGAAAACCATCATGCTGGCCATGGACCTGGCCAACAGTGGCCTCTGCCTGACATTGGCCAGCCTGCTGGTAGCTCAGTCCCTGCAATTGTGGCTGCTCATCGTGCTGACCGTGCTGACTGCGGTTATTACCACCTTCCACTCCGCCGCCTTTGACACGGCGTATGTCCTGCTGGTGCCGGAGAAATGGCTGCCCAGAGCTAACGGGATGATGCAGACCATGTGGTCGCTATCCGGGATCCTCTCGCCGGCCCTGGCCGCCGGCATCATCACCCTGCCGGCGCTGGCGAGGCAGGGATGGGTGCCGGCGCCACTCGGGTCGGTGCTGAGTCCGCTGGCCGATGGTACCTCCCTGGCGATACTGGCGGATGCAGTCACATTTGGGATCGCCGCCGGCGTACTCATGTGCCTGCACATGCCCTCACCCTGCCGGGCCGCGCCGGAAGCCGGAGTGGGCGGGCCTCGGCCTGGCATCTGGTCCGATATGGAAACAGGCGCTTCATATATCTGGCAACGCCGTCCCTTGCTTTGGCTTCTGGGCACATTCACCATTGCCAACTTTGCCGCCGCACCCATTCAGGTCTTTCAGCCGCTGTTATTGCGGTTTAACCTGGGGGCCGACCTGGCAGCGAAGGGGTTTACCCTGGAAACCGGCCTGGCCATGCTCGGTTCGGTGGGCGGTCTGGGCGGCGTGGCGGGTGGCCTGCTCATCAGCATCTGGGGCGGTCTGAAGGCCAGGCGGGTCTATGGGATCATGGTGCCCATGCTGGTTTCCGGGCTGGTGCAAATCGTTTTTGGGCTTTCGTCGCTGATCTACCTGACAGCGGCAGCCGCCCTCATGCTGAATGCCATGCTGCCCCTGATGAATGCCCACTCCCAGACAATCTGGCAGACCCAAACTCCCCCGGAACTTCAGGGGCGTGTGTTTGCGGTGCGCCGGGTGATTGCCCAGTGTACCTGGCCGCTGAGCGCGGCAATGGCAGGGTGGGCCGGCAGCCTGTTTGACCCTGGCCTGGTCCTGGCCGGGCTGGGCACCTTTCTGGCGGTGGTGTGCGCCCTGCAGTTCTTTAACCCGGCCCTGCTGCGGATAGAGGCGGCGCAGACCAAGCGGACCGCGTGAGGTTTCTCAGCGCCGCTCAGGCAACCAGACCCGCAGCCCCAGCAGCAGCAGCAGGCCGACGCTAACGGCGCCAAAGGCGGGGTAAAGGGTGGCGACCAGGCGACTGAAGCCCAGGGGCGCACCCACCAGGGCCAGGCACACACCGGCCACGGCACCGGTCCGGTAGAGCCCGGTCCCCGGGGGCGCCCACCGCTGCAATCGGCGACTGTCGGCCACCCGCCGGGCCAGGCCGAAGGCGCTGGCCACGGCCGTGGTATAGATTTCGGCCCAAAGGATCAGGGTATAGGCGGCCTGTACCGGCAGCGGATACAGGCGGGCCACCGCCAGCATGGGCACTTCCATTTGCCCGGCCGCCGGCAGATGTGCCGCCAGGGTCAGGTGCAGCGCCGCCCCCAGCAGACCCAGCCCCAGGCCGCCCGCCAGCCCGCCCAGCGCCAGGGACCGGCGGTCGGCCACCTGCGCGCCCAGGGGCGCAAGCACTGGAATCGCCAGCACCAGATTATACCCGGCGTAGAGCCAGCCGGAAGCAAACCAGTTGGGGGCAGCCGCCAGTGCCGGGTGTGGTTCAAGCGGCGGCAGGCCGTGCACCGACAGGGAAATCAGGCAGAGCCCGGACACCACCAGCACCAGGGCGGGCACCACCACGCCATTGGCAGTCATGAGCCCGCCCAGGCCGCCCAGAATGGTGAGCAGCGTGAGGGCAGCGGTGCCCAATACCCCGGCCCACGGCGGCAGGTGAAGCTGTTCGGCCGCCACCGCCCCGGCCCCGGCCAGCATGACACTGAGAATGGCCAGCAGAAAGGCGGTAACGGCAGTGTCGGCCCAGCCGCCAACGCGGGGACCGCAGACGAAATGCAGAATGGGCCGGTGAGAAGGGGTGCGCAGCCGGTGCCCCAGATCCATGATCAGCATGCCGTAGACCACCAGAAGAACGGTGGATAGGGCCAGACCCAGCAGCCCGCGGTGGCCGTGGGCGGTGAAGAAGCGCAGGGTCTCCTGCCCGCTGGCAAAGCCGGCGCCCACCACGGTACCCATAAAGGTGGCGGCAACCCGGAATATGGTTCCTGTGCGTGCCCACTGTGCGGCCACTGCTCCCCACCCCCGTACCTGAATCCCTACGTGGGCATGGGAGTGGACTAGTACAGCAGGATCGTTCTTGCCGCTGCCTTTCCGTCCGGCGTACAATAGTACAAGAATTCGGCGTCCGCCCTGCGGGGCGGCTCGGGACGCGTTCGGATGAAACCCGTCCGGGGGTTATTGGCGGCAGGAAGGTGCACATAGGTGGAATTTTTCAAGATCATGCCCGTGGACGACGCCCGGAAACGCTTTCTGGAGAGCTGCCCCCGGGGTCCGCTCGGTGTGGAGGAGGTCGCACTGGCGGACGCCTTCGGGCGGATCCTGGCCGGCGACATCACTGCCCCGGAGGATTTGCCCGGCTTTGCCCGCTCCACCGTGGACGGATATGCGGTGCTGGCGGCCGATACCTTCGGCGCTTCCGAGGGCCTGCCGGCCTATCTGCGGGTGGTAGATGAGATCCTGATGGGACAGGACGCCACCCGGGCCCTGGGTCCCGGTGAATGCGCGGTCATTGCTACCGGCGGCATGTTGCCCCCTAACGCCGACGCCGCTATCATGGTGGAACATACGGAAAGCCTGGCGGTGGACGAGGTGGGTGTGCTGAAGCCGGCCAGCCCCGGCCAGAATGTCATCCGCCGGGGAGAGGACTGCCCGGCCGGACACCTGCTGCTGGCGGCCGGCCGCCCGCTGCGGGCCCAGGAACTGGGCCTGCTGGCCCACGCCGGCGTCGTGCGGGTACCGGTGGCCCGCCAGCCGGTCTGTGCCCTGCTGACCACCGGTGACGAACTGGTGGACCCGGCCCGGGTGCCGGCCCCGGGGCAGATTCGCGAGTCGAACAGCTTTACCATCCGGGCCCTGGTTCAGGAAGCCGGGGGCGTGGCCCACCACCTGGGCCGCATTCCGGACATTGCCGAAGAAATCGAGGCCAGGCTGCGCCAGGCCATGGCGACAGCCGACGTGATCATGGTCAGCGGCGGTTCGTCGGTGGGCACCCGCGACCTGACCGCTGAACTGTTGGACAAGCTGGGTCGGCCGGGAATTCTGGTTCACGGCGTCTCGCTGAAACCCGGCAAACCCACCATTCTGGGCGTGGTAGACGGCAAACCGGTGATGGGCCTGCCCGGGCACCCGGTGAGCGCCCAGGTGGTATTCGGGTTGTTTGCCCGGCCGCTGCTGCGCCAGTTGCTGGGCCTGCCGCCCTGGCCCGCCTACCGGGCGGCGGTGCGGGCGCGGCTGGCCAAAAACTACGCCAGCGCTCCCGGGCGGGTGGACGTGTTGCGGGTTGCCCTCACCGAGCGTGCCGGGGAGACCTGGGCCGAGCCCGTGCAGGGCAAGAGCGGTCTGATTACCACCCTGACCAGGGCCGACGGCATCGTAACCGTGCCGGCCGGCACCGAGGGGCTGCTGGCGGGCGACTGGGTCGATGTGGAACTGATCTGATGCGGCAGGGAGACGTGGGGACATGGTACAGCGGCGCAAGATCTACCTGGAGTCGGTATCGGTCGACGAGGCCTTGCAGCGGTTTCATGCTACGCTGGACGCGGCCGGCTGGCAGGGTACGGCCGAGGTGATTCCGACGGAGCAGGCCCTGGGGCGGGTGGTGGCGGCCGGGATTCCGGCGGTGATCAGTGCCCCCCACTATAACGCCGCCGCCATGGACGGGGTGGCCGTGCGCGCCGCTGATACCTTCGGGGCCACCGAGACGACACCAGTGCGGCTGCAGGACGGCGTGCAGGCGGTCTGGGTCGATACCGGCGATCCGCTGCCGGCCGGCATGGATGCGGTGATCATGGTGGAAGAGATCAACCGCCTGGAGGGCAGCGTGGAGATCTACCAGGCGGTGACACCCTGGCATCATGTGCGGCCCATCGGTGAGGACCTGGTGGCCACAGAACTGGTGGTGGCCCAGGGCACCGAGATCCGACCGCCGGAGCTGGGCGCGCTGCTGGCGACCGGTGTGCTGCAGGTGCGGGTCTACCGGCGGCCTCGGGTCACCTTTATCCCCACCGGCACCGAACTGGTGCAGCCCCGGCCGGACCCCAGACCCGGCGCCATCATCGAGTTCAATTCCCGGGTCATTCTCGGCTGCGTGGCCGAGTGGGGCGGAGAGCCGGTGCGGCATGATATTGTGCCCGACGACTATGAACAGCTCCGGGCGGCGGTCAAGGCCGCGGTGGCCGCCAGTGACGTGGTGGTGGTTAACGCCGGCTCCTCGGCCGGGTCCGAGGACTACACCGTCCACGTGCTGGCAGAACTGGGGCAGGTGGTGGCCCACGGTGTGGCCATGAAGCCGGGCAAGCCGGTGATGCTGGCGGTGGTTGACGGCAAGCCGGTGATCGGTCTGCCCGGCTATCCCGTTAGCACATACCTGACGGCCGACCTGTTCCTCAAGCCCCTGATCGCCCGCTTCCAGGGCCGGCCCGTACCCCAGCGGCCGCGGGTGCAGGCCACCCTGACCCGCCGCCTGACCTCGCCCCTGGGCGTGGCGGACTTTGTCCGCGTCAAGCTGGGGCGGGTGGGGGAGCGGGTGGTGGCCACGCCCATTGGCCGCGGGGCCGGAGTGATCAGCTCGCTGGTGCGGGCCGACGGCCTGCTGGTGGTTCCGGCCGGGCTGGAGGGCGTGGCTGAGGGGCAGTCGGTGCAGGTGGAACTGCTGCGGCCAGCCGATGAGGTGCTGGGCGCCCTGGTGGCGGTGGGTTCGCACGACATCGTCCTGGACCTGCTGGCCTCTCGTCTGCGGCAGCGGGGACTGGCGCTCTCCAGCGCCCATGCCGGGTCCCTGGGCGGCCTGACGGCCCTGCGCCGGGGGGAGGCGCACATGGCCGGCACCCACATGCTGGACGAAGCGACCGGCACCTATAACGAAAGCTACGTGCGCCGGTACGTGGGGCAACCGTGCCGGTTGGTACTGCTGTGCCGGCGGGACCAGGGCTTTGTGGTGGCGCCCGGCAACCCGCAAGGGATCCGGGGGTTTGCCGACCTGGCCCGGGCCGGCGTTACCTTTGTGAACCGCCAGCGCGGCGCCGGCACCCGGCTGCTGCTGGACTACGAATTGAAGCAGGCCGGAATCAATCCCGACCAGGTGCAGGGCTACCGGCGGGAAGAGTTCACCCACCTGGCAGTGGCGGCGGCGGTACAGTCTGGCAGCGCCGATTGCAGTCTGGGCATCCTGGCGGCTGCCCGGGCCCTGGGGTGCGACTTTGTCCCCGTTACCCGAGAGGACTACGAACTCTGTATTCCGGTGGCACACTGGGACCATCCCGGTGTGCAGGCGGTACTGGCGCTCATTCAGGACCCGTGCTGGAGGCAGGAGGTCGAAGCCCTGGGCGGTTATGATCTCAGTGAGGCTGGTCGCATCCGCACAGTGTAGTGGAAACGACAGTTGTCAAGACACGCGACGGGACAAATGTCACATTGCTGCGCAGCGTAGTTGCAAGCAATTCGCGATTCGGAGTATAATTCACTTACCAAACTACATATCGGCTCCGAGCCGGTGTACCTGACGCTTTCAGCATGGTACACGGCCGTGGCTCCGCAAGGAGTCTGGGTGCGGTTGGAAACGACTGCGCCTCCCTCCCGCCGATCCGGCGGGGATTGGAAAGGGGTCACTCACTGTCGTGGCAGGTATCTGCCTTCGGCATTACGTGGCGCACCCTTTCCGGGGGCGCCATTTCTCGTTCACGGAGGGCACAACATGATCGACCAGTGGGGCCGCAAGGTCAACTACATGCGGGTCAGTGTGACTGACCGTTGCAATATGCGCTGCGTCTACTGCATGCCTGTTGAAGGCGTCCAACTCCGCCCCCGGGATGAGTACCTGAGCTACGACGAACTGGCCCAAGTGATTGAAGTGGGCATGGGCCTGGGGATCGACCGGATTCGCCTGACCGGTGGTGAGCCGACGGTCCGCCCCGGTCTGGTAGAATTCTGCGCCCGCCTCAAGGCCATGGGGATCAAGGACCTCTCCCTTACGACCAACGGCCTGCTGTTCCCAAAGATGGCGGCCGATTTCAAGCGTGCCGGGCTGGACCGGATCAATCTCAGCCTGGACACCTTCAAGCCCGAACGCTTCAAGAAAATTGCCCGGCTCTGGGACGACCCCGGTCCTGTCCTGGAATCGATCGATGCCGCCCTTGATCTGAATATGACCCCGGTCAAGCTGAACATGGTGGTCATGCGCGGCTGGAATGAAGACGAAATCCTGGATATGGCCCGACTCACCCTGGACAGGCCGGTACATGTCCGCTATATCGAAATGATGCCCTTCTCCGAAGCCTATGAGTTTAGCCCGGAAGTGCTGTTTCCGGTGGCGGAGATGCGGGAGCGGCTGCTGGAGGAATGGCCGGACATGGCGCCGCTGCGGGAAGGCATTCCCGGTAACGGTCCGGCCCGGTACTGGCAGATCCCCGGCGCCAGGGGCACGGTGGGTTTCATTTCCGCTGTCACCGAATGCTTCTGCGCCGGTTGCAACCGCATCCGTCTCAGTGCTGATGGTAAGATTAATCCCTGCCTGGGCCACGTGCATGAGATCGATCTGAAGCCGGTGCTGCGCCGCCCGCATCGGCTGGCTGAACTGGCCGATGTGATGGCTCAGGCGATCCGGAGCAAACCGCGGGAGCACAATTTCGACGATCCGAACAGCGATTTTACCCAGCGCGTCATGCACGGGATCGGCGGTTAGTGGCTTTTCGGTCTTGCCACACTTTTCCGGGTGTTAGTCGCAGCCACCGCGGGCATCCTGGGTCAACAGAAGGGAGGACCTGAGATGGCTGACAACCGGAACAACAATAACAACAACGATTACCTGGTCCCGCAGTCTGCGCCTGCGATGCAGAGCTTCAAGGTGCAAGTGGCCCGGGAAATCGGCTGGAATGTGGCCAACGATCAGCAGTTGCAGCAGCAGATTGATGCATTGCGGGGCCAGGTGGCCCAGCGCAAGGGGATCCCCTTCAATCCCGATGGCTACAACGGTGACCTGCCCTCCCGCCTGAACGGCAGCATTGGCGGCAGCATCGGCGGGCGGATCGGCGGTCAGATGGTCAAGCGCATGATTGCCCTGGCTGAGCAGCAGATTGCCGGTGCCCCCAGCCCCACAGCGGTAACTGGCCCCGACAGCCCTGGCCCGGTCTGAGGCGGGCAGGAAGCGCAAAATGCCACAGGCCTCCGGCGAAGGAGTTCTTCGCCGGAGGCCGGAATTTTGTCTACGGTCATTATTTGCAGGGTCGTGATTGAAAGGGGAACTCCGAATGCGTCTGTTGAGTTTCTTTCGTCCTGGGACTACCCAGCCTGCCCTGGGCGTGGACCTGGGGGATCACGTGGGTGATCTGGGTGCCTGGGGTTCGGATTATGCCGAACTGCAGTCCATGGCAGCCCTGATTGCCGCCGGTCGCCCCGGTTTGGAACTGGCCCGGCAAGGCCGGGAAGCACTGGCTTGGGGCACTCGGCCAGAGTGTCTGCAACCGGCGGCGAGCCTGCGGGTGGACGCCCCTCTGCGCCACTCGGGCAAGATTATCGGCATTGGCCTGAACTACCGCGACCACGCCCGCGAGGCAAACATGCCGGTACCGGTGCGGCCCATCCTGTTTGCCAAATACGCCAACACCATTGTCGGGCCGGGCGAACCGGTGGTGCGGCCTGCCGGCGTGACCCAGCTCGATTACGAGGCGGAACTGGGTGTCATCATTGGCAGCCGGGCCCGGCGGGTGCCCCTGGCATCAGCCCTGGAGCATGTCTTTGGCTACGCCTGCACCAACGATATCAGCGCCCGTGATCTGCAGTTCCAGGACAGCCAGTGGCAACCAGGCAAGACCTGCGACACCTTCCTGCCCTTCGGACCATACGTTGTCACGGCCGAGGCAGTGCCAGACCCCCAGAACCTGCGGATCCGCACTCTGATTAACGGCGAGGTCTGTCAGGACTCCAACACCGCTCAAATGGTCTTTTCGGTGGCGGAACTGATCCATCGCCTCAGCCAGACCATTACCCTGGAGCCAGGTGACCTGATTCTGACCGGCACCCCCCACGGCGTGGGGCTGGCCCGCAAGCCCCAACCCTACTGGCTGCAGGCTGGTGACCGCATGCGCGTGGAAATCGAGGGGCTGGGCGCACTGGAGAACCCGGTGGCCGGGGAGTAGCTGCTGCCGGGGGCCGGAGCGGTCTTACCGCACCGGCTTTTCCGGACCGCGGCCTCGGAAGGCATCAATAAACGCCTCGGCGGACTGGGCATCAAAGGTGGGCTGCACCAGCATCTTGGTCCAGGCCGTCAGTACCACCTGTTCCGTTTGTTCCCTGGGCGTCACGGTCACGCCGTCCCATTGGCCCTGCCAGCGCCGGGTGTATTCTTCCAGCTTTTTCATGACATCGGCGGGCGTATTCTGCGGGCTATAGTAAATGATAATGTTGCCATGTTCCAGGGCGTGCACCAGCAGGGGCTTGGCCTGGGGTTCCTTATAGAAGCCGGCCTTGGTCCAAACGTCGTAGTGGGCTCCGCTGGTGGGGGGATCAGTCTTGTATTGGATCTCTCCAGCCTGGGGTTTGACGTGGTCTGCCCCTTCCGAAGGAAACTGCTGCATCCCCGGGATCTCTGCAACCGGCGGAACCGGACGCGGCCGCAAATACCAGATTGCAAAAGCGGCCACGGCTACTGCCACAATACCAGCACCCCAAATCCAGCTCTGATCGGACTTGCGGCTGCCCTTATGAGCCATTTCATCAGCCCCCGTCCTGTTTTGTTAAGGCATCTAATTTCTGTTCGCTGACCATAGCGGACAGTCCTTGCGGGCAGAACGGTAAAACTAGGAGGAAGACTGCAGATGTCCAAGTTGACCCATATAGACGAGCAGGGCCGGGCCCGGATGGTAGATGTGGGCGCCAAGGCCGACACGGAGCGGGAAGCCGTGGCCCGCGGCGAAATTCACCTGTCGCCGCAAACCATGGAACTGGTGGCCGGCGGCCGGGTGGCCAAGGGCGATGTCCTGGGCGTGGCGCGGGTGGCCGGAATCATGGCGGCCAAGCGTACCGGCGATCTGATTCCGCTTTGCCACCCGCTGCCCATTACCCGGGCCGAGATCGATTTCCGGCTGGACCGGGAGCGGTCGGTGATTGAGATCGAGGCCCGGGTAGCCACCATCGGTAAGACCGGGGTCGAAATGGAGGCCCTGACGGCGGTGAATGTGGCGGCCCTCACCATTTATGACATGGCCAAGGCGGCAGAAAAAGGCATGGTGATCCAGAACGTCCGGCTGATTCAAAAGACCGGTGGGAAGAGTGGGACCTACCAGCGCCCTGGCGAATCACCGTGGGCGGGGACCTGACAAAAAAGAAGCCCGGCAGGTGTCATTGGGGTGACGTCTGCCGGTGCAGAGGATCCTGGGTGTAAAGCGGGGGGCTATGCAGGCAACCCGCCCCGCTTTACACCCACGGGGACATATGTATTTTAATTCAATACCGTTACACAAACGTTACGTATCAAAGATAACATTCTATTCATTAAATAGCAGGAGTTTAAAATAGAAAGACAGAACTGTCGGTGGCAGGAGAAAACGGGGGGGTAAGGAGACGTGCTCCAGCAAGCCATCGATAGGTATAGCAAGAACCTGATGCCGCTGTTCCTGGTGGGGCTGATTGGTGCCGCGGTGATCATGCTGCCGATTATGGTGATTTCCAGCCTCGTGGAATTCCCCGAAACAGTTCTGGAACTGACCAACCCGTTCGCATTGGCGGGCGTGCTGGGCGCCTTCGTGCTGATAGCCCTGGTGGGGTTTGTGCTTTACCCCCTGGCCTGGGGGGGGCAGGCGGCGGCTGTCCGCGACGTCCTGGCAGGGGCCACTGTTCAGGTCGGGCATTTCTTTCAGAGTGCTACCCGCTTTTATGCACGGCTGCTGGTTTACTCAATTCTGGTCGGTCTGACCTGGTTTGCCTTCGCAATCATCAATGTCATCCCGGTTCTAGGCCAGGTCCTGTTCTTCGTGGCGGCCATCTGCCTGGGGCCGGCGTTTCTCTTTTTTGCTCCCTATGCCCTGGTCAGCGAGGAACTGACGGCATCGGCGGCATACCGGCTGGCCTGGCGCTGTGTGACCAGGCGCTTTACCGAGGTGTTGGTTTCCGGCCTTGTCCTGACGGGGCTGGGTATCGCCCTGAGCATCCTGAGCGCGCTCATGGGTCTGGTACCGGTACTGGGTACGCTGATGCACCTGGCGATGGCCGCTGCTGCCACACCGTTTCTGCTGCTGTACATGGCGATGCGTTACACGGCGGGGATTCGCCCGCATCTGGTCGAGCAGTCCAACTCCCAGTAGCAATCCCGAGCGACCGGCCGGGCGCCTGTGCGGCCCCGGCCTTTTCTTTTGCCGTCGGGCAGGAACCGCCTGCGCCCGCACCTAATCAAATCCACGGGACATGGCAGCCGGGGAGGATGGACCGGGTGGGTGCAGTGGTGCGGGCGCTACGCTGGGGTGGCGGGCTGGTGGCGGTCTTCCTGCTGTATCACACCGTCTTTATGGCTCCTGGCACCCGGGATCTCTGGGGAGTCGCGCTGATCAACCTCCAGCAGGGCCAGGTGGGTGTGGGCATTCCCGGAACGAATAGCTTCGATTTTACCGCTGCCCGTCCTGAGCCCGGCGACATCATCCTGGGCGGCAACCCCGGATGCTCCTGGGGGCACTGGACCCACGCGGCCCTCTATGTGGGCAACGGACAGGTGGTGGATACGCTCCTGCGCCGCGGGGTCCACCTGCAGACGGTCGAACGCTTTGCCGGTGCCTATCAGCAGGCCGGGGTCCTGCGGGTGAACCTGCCGCCTGAAGTCAAGGCCGCGGCGGTTCGCCATGCGCTGGCTAACCTGGGCAAACCGTTCAGCCTCCTTTCCGGCCGGAATGCCCGTAACTGGTTTTACTGCACCAAATTGGCCTGGTACGCCTATAAACAGGCGGGATATGATTTGGACCCCGGAGGTGGCCACTGGGTGGTGCCGGACCGGTTTACCCGGAGCCCGGTGGTTACCCTGTTGGCCAGTCCTTCATACTGAGGAGGCAGGTAAGGTGGGACGCCTGATCCTGCGTTACGGCGGAGCCCTGTGTTTGCTGCAGGTGGTGGCCGGGGTGCTGGTGCACCTGTTCTATGACTGGACCTGGGTGGCCGTGGCTCTGACCGCCTTGTATGTGGGGTTGGCGGTGACAGTGGCACTGGCGTTGCGGGCCGAGGGCGCCGCCCTCGGGCGCACCCGGCTCACCCTGGTGGCAGTACTGGTGGCTGTGCTGTGGCAGTTGCCGGCTTTGCTGGGCAGCCTGAACCTGTTACGGGAGCAGTGGGGGCTCACCCCTTATGACGGCAGCAGCGACCTGCTGGACTTTGGCATGCAGACCTGGCAAACGGCCGTGATGCCGGTGCTGGCGCTCCTGCCGGTTGAGTCCGGTCTGAAGGACACTTTTGCCGTCAGCCTGACTGGCTATTACGTGGGCATGGCCTGGGCCGCGCCGGTTCTGGTGGCGGTGGTGGCCGGGGTCACGGTCTGGCCGCCGCGGCACATGCGAATCGAACGGCCCCAGGAGGCGGCGGCGGCTCGGGGTGCGGCTGGACCGGAGGTGCCCGGGGCCTGGGCGGCGGCCCGCCGCTGTACTGATGCCGCCCACGCCGGCCAGAAGAAGCCCAGGTAGCCTGCTGGTCCACCCCCAGGCGGGCTGGACCCAACCGCATAAAGCGGGGCAGGGTGCATAAGGTGCATCGGGTGCGGACCATACTAGAGGCCGGTATGCAGTGATGGCGGGCCAGTGGAAGCGAAAAAGCCTCTGCTGCCCAAAGATCGATACATTTGATCACTACGCCCAAAATCCGGCCACTAAGGGGGTTGACGGCACTCGGGCAGCCACTTATTATTTTACTTGGTGTTAGCACTCGCTGCGAGTGAGTGCTAACAAGGAACCGCAGTGAGATCAAACAGGTTCAAGGAGGGAATGGATTCTATGAACGTCAAGCCCCTGGGCGACCGGGTGGTCATCAAGGCCCTGGAGCGCGAAGAGCGGACCAAGAGCGGCATTGTACTCCCTGACACCGCCAAGGAAAAGCCCCAGCAGGGTAAGGTTCTGGCTGTTGGAACTGGCCGCTGGGAGAATGGCACCAAGGTGGCTCTTGAGGTCAAAGAGGGTGACACCGTCATCTTCTCCAAGTATGCCGGCACTGAAATCAAGATTGAGGGCGAGGAGTACCTGATCCTGGCGGAGCGGGATGTGCTCGCTATCGTTAACCAATAAGCTGGCTAAATAAGGAGGGAGTGTTCGTTCATGGCGTCCAAGCTGATCGTTTTTGAAGAAGACGCTCGTCGTGCACTGGAGCGGGGCGTTGATAAGCTGGCCAACACCGTTAAGGTGACCCTGGGTCCCAAGGGCCGCAACGTCATTCTGGATAAGAAGTTCGGTGCTCCCGCCGTTTCCAACGACGGCGTGAGCATCGCCCGGGAAATCGAACTGGAGGACCCGTTTGAGAACATGGGTGCCCAGTTGGTGAAGGAAGTCGCCACCAAGACCAACGACGTGGCCGGTGACGGCACCACCACCGCAACCGTGCTGGCTCAGGCCATGGTCAAGGAAGGCCTGAAGAACGTCACCGCCGGCGCCAACCCGATGGTGATCAAGCGGGGCATCGATAAGGCCGTGAAGGTGGCCGTCGAGGAACTGCGCCTGGCTGCCATCCCGGTGGAAGGCCGCAAGGCCATCGCCGAAGTCGCCGCCATTTCCGCCAACGATCCGGAGGTCGGCACCCTGGTGGCCGACGCCATGGAGAAGGTGGGTAAGGACGGCGTCATCACCGTTGAGGAGTCCAAGACCCTCACCACCGAACTGGAGACCGTCGAAGGTATGCAGTTCGACCGTGGCTATATCTCTGCTTATATGATCACCGACTCGGACAAGATGGAAGCGGTTCACACCGACCCCTACATCCTGATCACCGACAAGAAGATCTCCTCCATTCAGGAGCTGCTGCCCATCCTGGAGAAGGTTGTGCAGCGTGGCAAGCCCCTGGTGATTATCGCTGAGGACATCGAGGGCGAGGCCCTGGCCACCCTGGTTGTCAACAAGCTGCGCGGCACCCTGCAGGTCGGCGCCGTCAAGGCTCCCGGCTTCGGTGACCGCCGCAAGGCCATGCTGGAGGATATCGCCATCCTCACCGGCGGCAAGGTCATCTCTGAGGAGCTGGGCCGCAAGCTCGACTCCGTGGGTGTCGAAGATCTGGGCACTGCCCGCCAGGTCAAGATGGCCAAGGAAACGACCACCATCGTCGAGGGCAAGGGCTCTGCTACCGACATCAAGGCCCGCGTGGCCACCATCAAGCGGCAGGTCGAGGAGACCACCTCTGATTTCGACAAGGAAAAGCTCCAGGAGCGGCTGGCCAAGCTGTCTGGCGGCGTGGCCGTGATCCGGGTTGGCGCTGCCACCGAGGTCGAACTGAAGGAAAAGAAGCTGCGCATCGAGGACGCCCTGAACGCCACCCGCGCTGCGGTGGAAGAGGGCATCGTCGCCGGCGGCGGCTCCGCCCTGCTGCAGACCGCCGGCGCCCTGAACGACCTGACCGTTAACCTGGAGGGTGACGAGAAGGTTGGCGCTCAGATCGTAGTGCGGGCTCTGGCCTACCCGCTGCGCACCATCGCTGAGAACAGCGGTGTGGACGGCTCCGTGGTCGTCGAGAAGGTCAAGGGCCTGCCGAAGAACCACGGCTTCAACGCAGTCAACGGTGACTTCCAGGACCTGGTGGCTGCCGGCATCATCGACCCGGTGAAGGTGACCCGTTCTGCCCTGCAGAACGCCGCCTCCATCGCGTCTCTGATCCTTACCACCGAGGCGCTGGTCACCGACAAGCCTGAGAAGAAGGACGGCGGGCCCGGCCCGGGCATGGGCGGCATGGGCGGCATGGGCGGCATGGACATGATGTAAGGTCCCGCCTGGTTTCGTAAAACCACCCGGGCGCTGCACTGCCAGCGGCGCCCGGGTGGTTTTCTGTCATGATCGGCGCGGACGGGCGTTGCCAGTACGTCTCCCACTGCGCTAAAGTATGGGTGAACCTGGCGGGTGGGGTGTCATCGTGGCGATTACCATTTTATATACCAACGATGTGCATAGTCAGTTTACTCCCTGGATGCGGCTGGCCACGCTGATCAAGCGTGAGCGGGCGGCGGCCCTGGCGCGCGGTGACGCCGCACTGTACGTGGATGCCGGGGACCATATGGACCGCTTCGCACCGGAAGTGGAAGGGACGGGCGGCCGGGTCAACGTCGCCCTGCTGGGTGCTGCCGGCTGTAACGCCGCCACCTGGGGCAACGGCGAAACGGTGAACACGCGGCCGGCGGCCCTGTCGGCCCTGGCAGCGGCGGCCCCGTATCCGGTTTTGCTCAGCAACCTGCGCGCCCGGGGCGGGTCCCTGCCGGGTGTGGCCGCAGAGGCGGTGGTGGAAGCCGCCGGGGTCCGGGTGGGCCTGTTCGGGCTCACTATCCCCTTCAATATGCTGTACGAACCGCTGGGCCTGCAGTGTGTACCGGTGGCCGACGCAGCCGCCGCTGCCGTGGCCCGGCTACAGGGCCGCTGCGACCTGGTGGTTTGCCTGTCACACCTGGGCCTGTGGGGGGACCGGGAGCTGGCCCGGGCAGTGCCGGGGATCCATGTAATTGTCGGCGCTCATACCCACCACGCCCTGGAGCAGCCGGAATCAGTGGAAGACACCCTGATTGTGCAGTCCGGGCACCGGGGTGCCTGGCTGGGGCGGCTGCGGTTGGAACCGGCCGCCGACGGCGGCTGGCGAGTGAGTGATGCCGTGCTGCTGCCGGTCACAGCCGACCTGCCGCCAGACCCCGAGGCCGGGGCTATTTTGCAGCAGCACCGGGCTGAGGCGGCCCAGGCCCTGAGTGAGGTCATTGCCGTTCTGCCCCAACCGATTCCACATACACTGGAGGGACCGGCGCCGCTGGTGGATGCCGTTGCCGGGGAGATTCACCGGCGTCTGGCCCCGGACCTCACCCTGGTGAATACCGGCATCTTTCTGGACGGGTTTCCGGCCGGACCGGTCAGCCGCGCCGCCCTGCTGGAGCGGTGTCCCTCGATGCTGAATGCCGTGACCCAGGATCTGACGGGCGGGCAGATCCGGCTGGGACTGGAGCAGGCGGCCGACCCGGCCTGCATCTATTACGGAATCTGGGCGGGGGCCCGCGGCAAGTATGTAGGCACCCTCGTAACCGCCGGCGACACGTCCGGGCTGGCGGATGACCGGGTATACCGGGTTGCCACCCTGGGGCTGCTGGCCCTGGGTTTTACCGCATACAAGACCCTGGGTAAGGGGCAAAACCGGCGGTGGGAGATGCGCTATACCCTGCGGGACCTGGTCGCCGACCTGCTGCGGGGTACGACCCCGGACGATGGAGCAAATGGATGGGGATCGTGATTAGAACATGTACACAGAAACCCTTGGCACACTGGCTACCGTGGCCGCCAACAAGGCCCGCCTGGCCCGCACCCGCTTGCCGGCCTATTTATTGCACGCCGGACTGGCCGGTGCCTATGTGGGGCTGGGGATCATCCTCATCTTTGCCTTCGGCACCCCCCTGGCGGCTGCCAGGTCCCCCTTCACCGGCCTGATCCGGGTCTGGTACTGGTCCTGGCTGGGTAACCTGGTGGGTTCGGCGCTGGTGGCCGTGCTGGTCTGGCAGGCGCATCTCTTTGCTGATCCGTCGTGGGTGCTCACCGTGGCGGCCAAGAAAATGAACTCGGCCTGGAGTGTGCTGTTTGTCAGGGCCATCCTCTGCAACTGGCTGGTGGTGCTGGCGGTCTGGAGTTATTACAAGCTCAAGAGTGAGGCCGCCAAACTTATGATGGTCTGGTGGTGCCTGCTGGCCTTCATCGGTTCCGGCTATGAGCACAGCGTAGCCAACATGACTTTGCTCACCCTGGCCAATCTGCTGCCGCACGGGCCGGAAATCTCCTGGGCGGGGTGAGTCTGGAACCTGGTGCCGGTCACTCTTGGGAACATCGTGAGCGGGGCATTGTTGACGGGCGCTGCTTACTGGTACATCTCTGAATAGCACCGCGATTGGACGATCCGGGGCCGCGCCATCAGCGCGGCCCCTTCTTGCTGTAGGCCTGGCCTCGGGCGTAATTGTCATGATTATTTACATCTACCGCAATGTATGTCAGGCATTCTGTCAATTTCTTGACCTTATCAGGGGAAATTCAATAGAATAACAGCATGAACCTCACATAAGGCGCCGCCGTTATGTAAGGTTTGCGATTACGCCAGATGCAGTTGATTCCATCGGCATTACTGGCAAGAGGGGGAACTGGCCTATGCCCAGGCGTCGCCTGGTTCTGGTGGGCAACGGAATGGCCGGGGTCCGCTGCCTGGAAGAAATTCTTACACACGCCCCTGAAGCCTTTGACATCACCGTGATCGGCAGTGAGCCCCACCCGAACTACAACCGGATTCTCCTGTCTGCAGTGCTGGCCGGAGATGCAGACCTGGCGGATATCGTGTTAAACGATTGGGACTGGTACCGGCGCCACCATATTCAGGTTTACAGCGGGCAGACCGCCGTCGGTCTGGACCCTGCCCACCGGGTGGTGACCACCAATCACGGGTTGCAACTGGCTTACGACGAACTGATCATTGCCACCGGCTCGCAGCCGGTCATGCTGCCGGTGCCGGGGATCGAAAAGGCCGGTGTGGTCGGATTCCGGGATATCCAGGACTGTGAGACGATGATTGCCGCTGCCGGGCAATACCGGCGGGCGGTGGTGATCGGCGGCGGACTGCTTGGGTTGGAGGCGGCCCGCGGCCTGTTGCACCTGAACATGAGCGTGACCGTTGTGCACCTGTTTGCCACCCTGATGGAGCGGCAACTGGATGCGACGGCATCCGCCATGCTGCAGGCAGCCCTTGAGGGGCAGGGAATGCGCTTTCTCCTGGAACGGGCCACGGCGGAACTGACGGGTGACGAGCGGGTGACCGGAGTCCGTTTCACCGATGGGGCGGTGGAACCGGCTGACCTGGTGGTGGTGGCGGCCGGGATCCGGCCCAACCTGGCCCTGGCCCGGGCCGGCGGTCTGTGCACAGGGCGCGGGATTCTGGTGGACGACCACCTGCAGACCAGTGCCCCCCACGTATACGCCATTGGCGAGTGCGCCGAACACCGAGGTGCCACCTATGGTCTGGTGGCGCCGCTGTTTGAGCAGGCGGCGGTGCTGGCCCGGCGGCTCAGCGGTGATGACACGGCGGCCTACACCGGCTCTGCTGTGCACACCAAACTCAAGGTCTCCGGTGTGCAGGTGTTTTCGGCCGGCGAGTGGGCGGAGGAACCCGGTACCCAGGCAATCCGGCTGCACGACGAATTGGCCGGTACGTACAAGAAGGTGCTGGTGCGCGGGGGCAAGCTTGCGGGCGCCGTTCTGTTTGGGGACACCGGCGACAGTACCCGGTTGCTGCAGATGATGCGGGAGGGCACAGATGTTTCTGACCGGGCATGCCTGCGCTTCCTCTCCGGCGGCGCCGAGCCGGCCGCCAGGGAAACCCCGGTGGCGGCGCTGGCGGACGGTGATACAGTATGCGGCTGCATGGGGGTCACCAGGGGCCAGATCGTACGGGCGATCCGTGAAAACGGTCTGACCAGTGTGGCCCAGGTGGCGGCATGTACCGGTGCCACCCGCTCCTGCGGCGGCTGCAAGCCCGTGGTGGCACAACTGCTGGCACAGGAACTGGGCGGGGCGACTGGAGCGGCGGCCGGCGGCGAGCCGATCTGCCCCTGCACTCCCCTGAGCCGGGAGCAGGTGGTGGAAGCCATTCGGACCCAGCGCCTGACCCATAGCCTGGAGGTCATGGCGGTACTGAACTGGAACACGCCCGAGGGCTGCTCCCGGTGCCGTCCGGCCCTCAACTACTACCTGAACATGATCTGGCCGCAGGAGCATGCCGACGAACCGGAATCCCGGCTGGTGAACGAGCGGCTGCTGGCTAATATCCAGGCCAACGGCACCTTCTCGGTGGTGCCCCGGATGTACGGCGGCGTGACCACTCCGGATCAGCTCCGGCGCATTGCCGATGTGGCCGAAGCCTACCATGTGCCCATGATCAAGGTCACCGGCGGCCAGCGCATTGACTTGCTGGGCGTGGCCAAAGAGGACCTGCCGGCGGTGTGGGCCGACCTGGGTATGCCTTCGGGTTCGGCGTACGGCAAGGCCGTGCGAACGGTAAAAACCTGTGTGGGTAAACAGTTCTGCCGGTATGGCACCCAGGACTCCATTGCCCTGGGGATTGCCATGGAAAAGAGGTTCGAGAACCTGGACACCCCGGCCAAGATCAAGATGGCGGTCTCTGCCTGCCCGCGCAACTGCGCCGAGACTGGCATCAAGGATTTCGGTGTGATCGGGGTGGAGGGGGGCTGGGAGATCCACCTGGGGGGCAACGGCGGCATCCATGTGCGACAGACCGAGCTGCTGACAAGGGTAGGGACGGCGGCAGAGGTTCTGGACATCTGCGGGGCCTTCCTGCAGTACTACCGGGAAGAGGCCCGGTATGGCGAGCGGACCTCGGTATGGATCGAGCGGGTGGGGCTGGACTCCGTCCGCCGGGTGGTGCTGGACCCGGAGCACCGGGCCGGGCTCCTGGGGCGCATGGAGCAGGCTTTGGCCGCCAGGCCGCGTGACCCGTGGCAAAAAGCCCTGCGGCAGCAGGGGGGGCGCAGCGTGTACGCTGACCTGACCCCCGTCCAAATGGGCGGTAACGACTGATTTTCCGTCATTACAGGAGGGTATCCACCATGGGCATGGGCAAGAAGCAGGTCGTATCGATTCCCCTTGGCGCACTTCCGCTTCGCTCCGGCAAGGCGTTGCAGGTGGGCGGACAGCAGATTGCGCTGTTCCGCCTCGGGTCCGGCGAGGTGCGGGCGCTGGAGAACCGCTCGCCCCGCCGGGGCGGCCCGCTGGCCGAGGGCATGGTGGCCGGGGAATATGTTTTCTGCCCCCTGTATGACTGGAAGATTTCCCTGACCGACGGCCGGGTCCAGGCTCCCGACACGGGGCGGGTGCGCACCTACCCGACCGAGGTCCGGGGCGACCAGGTGACCGTTGTGGTGGAATAACGTGTACACCGACACGCTGGAAGTGCTGGCGGCCACGGCGGCGGGGAAGGCCCGCCTGGCCCGCACCCGCTTGCCGGCCTATTTATTGCACGCTGGACTGGCCGGTGCCTATGGCAATTGGACGACTCGGGGCCGCGCCACCAGCGCGGCCCCTTTTCCCGCGCCCTGACCTTGTGGAGGAACTGTCCCGGTGCTGGGCGAACGTGAATAAGGGCGTGAATGGGCTTTTTTTCCTGATTGCTGCTATTCGGGCGGCGTAAGGGTAAACGGGATGGGAACCCTGTAGGGGAAAAAGAACGGCAGGAGAGGTGAGCGGCACCATGTCCGGCCCACGTACTGTTCGGGCGCTCCGTGGCAGCCAGCTTACGTGCAAGGGCTGGCAGCAGGAGGCGGCCCTGCGTATGCTCATGAACAACCTGGATCCGGAAGTGGCTGAGCAACCGGACCAACTGATTGTTTACGGCGGCACCGGCCGGGCGGCCCGAAACTGGGACTGTTTTGACGCCATCGTGAGCGCCCTGCGGGATCTGGAAGACGACGAAACGCTGCTGATCCAGTCCGGTAAGCCGGTGGGGGTGTTCAGGACCCATCCCCGCAGCCCCCGGGTACTCATTGCCAACTCCAACCTGGTCGGCAAGTGGGCGACCTGGGAGCACTTCTGGGAGCTGGAAAAAAAGGGCCTGATGATGTATGGGCAGATGACGGCCGGATCCTGGATTTATATTGGCTCCCAGGGCATTATTCAGGGGACCTACGAGACCTTGGCGGAATGCGCCCGTCAGCATTTCGACGGCACCCTGCGCGGCCGGGTGGTGCTGACCGGCGGCCTGGGCGGCATGGGCGGGGCGCAGCCCCTGGCTGTGACCATGAACGAAGGGACCGCCCTCTGCATTGAGGTGGACGAGGCCCGGGCCCGCCGCCGGGTGGACATGCACTTTTGTGACCGGCTCACCCACAGCCTCGACGAAGCCCTGACCTGGATCGAGGCTGCCCGGGCCAAAGGTGAGGCGGTTTCCGTGGCCCTGGTCGGCAACTGCGCCGAGCTGGAGCCGGAACTGGTGCGGCGGAACTGGCAGCCCGATGTGGTGACCGACCAGACCAGTGCCCATGACCCTCTGAACGGCTATATCCCCGCCGGGTTGACCCTGGCCGCGGCCGCCGATCTGCGGGCGCGTGACCGGGATGAATACATCCGGCAGGCCCGGGCGGCCATGGCGGACCATGTGCGGGCGATGCTGGCCTTTCAGCAGCGGGGGGCAGTCGTGTTTGACTACGGCAACAACCTGCGTGCCCAGGCCCACCTGGCCGGCGTGGTCGATGCCTTTGCCTTCCCCGGCTTTGTGCCGGCCTTTATTCGGCCGCAGTTCTGCGAGGGACGCGGTCCTTTCCGGTGGGCGGCACTCTCCGGAGACCCGGAGGATATCTACAAGACCGACGCCGTGATTCAGCGCGAGTTTCCCAACGACCAGGCCCTGGCCCGCTGGCTGCGGCTGGCCCGGGAGCACATCCCCTTCCAGGGGCTGCCCGCCCGCATCTGCTGGCTGGGCTATGGCGAGCGGGACCGCATCGGGCTGTTGTTCAACGAAATGGTGCGCAGCGGGGAACTGAAGGCACCCGTCGTGATCGGCCGGGACCACCTGGACAGCGGGTCGGTGGCCAGCCCGAACCGGGAAACCGAAGGCATGGCCGATGGCTCCGATGCTGTGGCTGACTGGGCGATCCTCAACGCCCTGGTAAACACGGCGGCCGGTGCTTCGTGGGTGAGCTTCCACCACGGTGGCGGAGTGGGTATTGGCTACAGTCTGCACGCCGGCATGGTCGTGGTGGCAGACGGCACCGATGCCGCCGCCGAGCGGCTGGCCTGTGTGCTGCGCACCGACCCCGGCATGGGCGTCATCCGCCATGCCGATGCCGGCTATGCCCGGGCCAGGCAAGTGGCCCGGGAGCGCGGGGTCCGGATTCCCATGCCGTCGGACGAGATGTAAACAACAGAAGGAAATGCCGGGCGGCGTGGTGTACCTGTTATCGGGCTCGTATGCACGGGCCTCTGATCAGGCGTAGAGGGTCTTGAATTCATACGCAGGAGCTTCTGTACGAAAGAGGGGGACCCGTGTGGATCTGGCAAGTGTCATTGGCCTGGTAATGGCCATGGGGGCATTCTTTGTAGGTTACATTATGGAAGGCGGTAACCTGGTTGCCCTGCTCTGGCATCCTTCGGCTTTGATCATTATTGTGGGTGGGACGATCGGCATGACCATGGCCGGTGTCTCCATGCACACCGTAAAGCAAATCCCCAAGGCACTCGGGCTGGCCTTCTTCCCCAGCAAGGAGGATGCCCATTCGGTGGTGGATGCGCTTTCCCAGATGGCCGAGAAGGCCCGCAAGGAGGGCCTGCTCGCCCTGCAGGACGATATCTCCAGGCAAAGCAATCCGCTGCTGGTCCGGGGGTTGACCATGATCGTCGACGGCACCGACCCTGACGCGGTCAAGGAGACCCTGGCCGCCCAGGTCGACATTGAAAAAGGGCGGATCATGGCGCAGGCCGCCGTGCTGGAGGCGGCTGGCGGCTACTCGCCCACGGCAGGCATCGTGGGTACGGTAATGGGCCTGATCGTGGTGCTGGGCAACCTGGGCGGCAGCACCGAAGAGCTGGGCCACGGCATTGCGGCAGCCTTTGCTGCCACCTTCTTCGGTATTCTGCTGGCCAACGCGTTCTGGCTGCCCATAGGGAACAAGGTGAAGCTGTACGCCAAGGAGCGGGCCGAGCTGGGGCACATGATTATTACGGGTCTGGTCTCCCTGCAAACCGGTGAGAACCCCCGCACCATGCGCGAGAAGCTTGAGGTCTATCTGGGGGTTCCGGCCGCACCGGGGTCGAAGGGGGGAGAAGGGTAAATGTCCGATGAGGGCGGTGGCGGCGGCCATGACGGTTCAGGTGGCATGCGGTGGCTCCTGACCTATGCCGACCTGATTACCCTGCTGATGGCCTTCTTTATTATTATGTATGCCATGTCCGACCTGGATAAGGAGAAGTATGCCCAGGTAGCGGCCTCCCTGCGGGTTGCCCTTGGCGGCGGCGGCGGGTCGCTGGTGGTGGTCGGGCAGGGGGGCGGTGATGCCAAGCTGCCCAAAGACCTGCAGGAAAAATTCGAGGCTACGGAGGCTGCCAAAGAGGCGGCCCGGCAGTCGGAGCAGCCGACCATTCAGATCCGGCCGGGGGCAAAGGCACAGGGGGATCAGGAGCTGCTCGAACTGGGCCAGCAGATAGTGGCTGACCTGAAAACCCACGGCCGGTTCCACGTTTACTCGAATGAGCGTGGAGTCGTGATCAGTCTGCTGGGCAGCGCCCTGTTCGATTCCGGTCAGGCTGTCATCCGCCCGCAGGCCCAGCCGCTGCTGGCTACCATCGCCGAACGGCTGCGCAGCGTCCCCAACGACGTCAGCGTGGAAGGTTCGGCTGACGACCGGCCGATTAATACGCCAGAGTTCCCGTCGAACTGGGAGCTAAGCTCCCGCCGGGCGACGGAAGTGGTGCGCTACCTGGTCGAGCAGCATCAACTGGATTCGCGCCGCTTTATCGTGGTCGGCTACGGGGATATGCGGCCGGTGTTTGACAACAGCACGGCGGAGGGGCGGGCGAACAACCGCCGGGTGGATCTTGTGATTCTGAAGGACAGGCACACGGTGATTCTGGGTGAGGAGTTAAAATAAGCGATCATGCACCTGGTACGTGAACTGTTGCTGCTGCTGGTGTGCGGTGTGATGGGCCTGTGGGCGCCCGGCCTGCTCGGGGGTCCTGGGCCGCAGGTGGCCTTCTTTCTGACCGGTGTGATGCTGGCCCTGCCGTTTCAGGCCGGATATGCGGTGGCGCTGCTGGCGGCGCGGCGGGCGCCGGTCTGGCTGGTGGGCCTGCTGGGGATCGGGGCCTGGGGGGTCCTGGTCGCTCCGGTATGGGTGGCGGGGAGCGCGGCGCCGCGGCTGACCCTGGTGCAGGCAGCGGTGCCGGTGATCCTGGCGGCGGTGGCGGCGGCGCTCCGGCCGGGCCGGGACCGGCGGCTGCAGGCGGCTGCCGGGGCCATGTACGCCTGGGCCTTTACCCGCTGGACGGTGGGGTGGGTCCTGCTCCGCCTGGCCAGCGGGGCGGCGGAGCAGAACCGGCAGTTGCTGCTGCTGGTGGGCAGCCTGTACCTGACCCTGCGGGTGCTGGCCGCTCTGGTCTGGCCGATGCAGGGAGACTTCTGGTTCGAGCGGGAAGAACGGTAAAATCCCGTTGCATACTTATTCACCGATTGTTATACTTATGCAATAGCGGGCCCCCGCCAGGGGGCTACTTGCATTCACCGGCGGCCGCTGTGCGGCCGCACGTAGCATTGGGGGCATGGCAACGTGATCAGGGTCGGCATCGCCGGGGTCACCGGATACACGGGCGTGGAACTTGTACGGCTGCTCGCCCGTCACCCGCGGGTGCAGATCGTTGTCGGGACTACGGAACAGTACCAGGGGCAGGCACTGGGCCAGGTTTATCCGCACCTGCAGGAACTGGCCGATTTCCCCCTGGTGGGGCTGAACGCCGGCGCCTTCGCCGGATGTGATGCCGTTTTCCTGGCACTGCCCCATGCGGTGGCCATTGACTTTGCGCCCAAGCTGCTGGAGCAGGGCATCAAGGTCATCGACCTGGGCGCCGACTTCCGGCTGAAGAACCCGAAGAACTACAAGGCCTGGTACAAGCACGAACCGGCGCCTCAGGAACTGCTGGATGCCGCCGCCTACGGCCTGCCGGAACTGTTCCGGGAGCAGATTGTGGGCAAGACCCTGGTAGCCAACCCCGGCTGCTACGTCACCTCCTGCGCGCTGGCCGCCGCCCCCCTGCTCAAGCATGACCTGGTGGAGCGCAGGGGCATCATCTTCAACTCGGCTTCCGGTGTGTCCGGGGCCGGACGCGGGGTGAGCCTGGGCGTCCACTTTTCCGAAGTGAACGAGAACTTTAAGGCGTATAATATTGCTGGGGCCCATCGTCACACCCCGGAGATTGAGCAGAACTGCTCCTGGGTGGCGGGCGAGGAGATCAAGGTTACCTTCAGCCCGCACCTGTTGCCGATCACCCGGGGGATCCTCACCACGGCGTACTTCCAGGTGAAGCGGCACCTGCCGACGCCGCAACTGCTGGACGTATTCCGGGAGTTCTACCGCAATGAGCCCTTTGTGCGCATCCGACCGGCCGGTGACCTGCCTCAGACCAAGCAGGTTTATGGCTCGAACTACTGCGACATTGGCCTGCAGGTAGACGGGCGCACCCACATGGTAGTCGTGTGCAGTGTCCTCGATAATCTGGTGAAGGGCGCCTCCGGTCAGGCGGTGCAAAACCTGAATATCCTTTTTGGGCTGGAAGAAACCACGGGTCTGTTGAATCTGCCTGTATACCCGTAGGCCGGGCAGGGGCCGGTGCGCATGTGCCCCCCGGCAAGGAGCGTGACGAAGGTGCAGATTCGCAAAGCAACCATGGCCGACATTCCACAGGTGCACAAGCTGATCAACGAGTACGCCCAACAGGGGCTCATGCTCCGCCGGCCGCTGATGCTGCTGTACGAGTGCGTGCGGGACTTTGCCGTGGCGGTGGAAGGGGACCGGGTGCTGGGGGCCGGTGCGCTGCACATTCTCTGGCATGACCTGGCCGAGGTGCGTTCCATGGCCGTGGACCCCAAT
>JAKFDK010000090.1:0-9199 GCA_036676195.1 Clostridia bacterium
AAAAGCGCCACCTCGTCCAGCACACGTCCGGCCGATTTCATCCGGTTGCGCCGCTGCCAGTAAGGAGACGTGAAGCAGAACCGGCACTGAAAAGGACAGCCGCGGCCGGCTTCCAGGTAAACCTGGTTGGTCGGTGTGGGCGGGCAAAGATGGAAGGCCGGCACCGGCAGATCATCCAGGTTGACCAGCAGCGGTTCGTCGGGATTGCGGCAAATCCGCCCCGCCTGTCGGAAGGTGATGCCTTTGACGTTCCCCAGGGGCTGCTTCCCCTGCAGGGCACGCATCAGGTTGACGGCAGAGCGTTCAGCTTCGCCCCTGACGATGATGTCGACCTGGGGGAAGTGCGTCAGCGTTGCTTCGTCGGTGGCGGTGGCCTGTGGGCCGCCCAGAACGATGACGGTATCCGGCCGCAGTTCCCGGAATGCCGCACAGATCTGCAAGACATGGTGGTAAGAGTCGCAGTCGGTCATCAGGCCCAGCACCCGGGGCTGATGGTCAGCCAGAAACTCCGCCGCCGCACGGTAGAAGTCCCGGTTGGGCCTGACCCGGCCTGAGTTGATGGCGGCGTTCAAGTCAACCACCGCAACGTCGATCCCGGCGAGCTCTTGGGTCAACGCCGCCGCTATGGACAGTAGGCCCAGGGGGACAAAGGTTTGGGCACACTGGTCCAGCGCGTTGTGCCAGATACTCGGGTGATGGAGGTGCGGGCTGGTGCAAAGACAGATTTTCATACCGCCACCCCCTACAGGTGACCGACTTCGTCAGCGAGCAGACAGGTTCTGCGCTTGATCAGTGCCCGCTCGAACGGCGTTGCACCGCACGCCAGGTACGAGCCGCGCCGGATCATGCCCAGGGGCGGGCAGCGGTTTGTACAGAAGTACGTCTCGTTGCTCAGTTCACAGCGCTTGCAACTGTCCCAGTCGCTCCAGTTAAAATCCCGGATTTCCTTGAAGGAGTCAGCCCACAGGGTTGAAAACTTCGTTTGGCGCACGTTGCCGGCCGAAAGCAGTTTGGTTCCGGCACAAAGGGAGCAGGGAAAGACTTCCCCGTCTGCCTGGATATAGGCCAGGGATCGGCCGCCCTTGCATCGTTTGGTGGCATACACGAGGGAGAGGCAGAAGTCAAACAGCTTGCCGACACAGAGCGGGATGTTTTTATTGGCTTCCAGTTCGTATTTGGTCTCTTCGATCCACAGTCGGGATGCCTTTTCGGTATCGTTCAGGTCGAGTTCAAGCTCCGGATGCTGCTGACCCCGGCCGATCGGGCTGAAGGGCAGGCTGCGCAGGATGATATCCTGGCTGGCACACCACTCCCGCAGGGCGTTGACCTCGTCAATGTTGGTCTTGAGGAGTGTGGTCATGACGGTGGTGAAAATGCCGTTCCGCTTGAGCAGCAAGAGCTTCTGAGCGATCGTGTCGAAGTCTGTCTTGCCGCGAATCGTCTGGTGGCTGGTAAAACCGTCCAGGCTGACACTGACGATCAGATCTTCCCTGGGTAACTGGTCAATCAGTTCCTGCGTAATCAGCGTGCCGTTGGTGGCCACGGAGATGATGAAACCCAGGTCGTGGGCGTAGTGGAGAATGCGCAGGAAGTCCCGGTGCAGCAAGGGCTCGCCGCCGGTGAGCACAACGCTGAAAACATTCATGGCTTTCAGTTCATCGAGCAGGGCGAAGATCTCGTCTGTGTTCGCTTCGCTCGCGTATGGCGAGCCGGCATCCACAAAGCAGTGGGGGCAGGTCAGGTTACAGCGCCTGGTCAACTCAAGCCAGACGATGAGCGGGGTACGCAGATGAAAGTCACGGGGAATCTTCGTCCTGGCCAACCGGTAAGGCTGGCATTCCGCCACCGTTGCGTTCCGCTCAATCAGGTCCCGGGCTGAGCGCTCGTAGAACCCGACCTCGCCGGAAGGGAAGGCCACCAGATAGCCGAACCCCTCGTCGCTCCACTTCAGGTTCTTCACCGTGTCACCCCCTTGCTGAGACCGGAAACCAAAGGGAAAATTGCACCCGAGCCGGTCGCCTTCAGCGGTAACCTAGGTGTGGGCTAAGCGGTTACTTCGGGGTGCCGGCTTCACTGGCCGCAGGAGCGATGCGCTCCTCAATCAACTCGACCTCAACCAGGTCCTCACGCACCTTCTGTGCGGATTCGGCCGTCTTCATGTCCTTCATTCTTTTCACCTCCTTTCTCAGGACTGTCTGTAGGTCCGACAACCGGCTCGGGTGCAAGCCAGATGCGGATTTCGCTGTGCAGGGGACCGAGCCAGAACCATTTTCTACCAAGATTCTACCAGGGAGACACACGGATGTCAATTATTCCCATGTAGAAAAATCTTTTACTCCATACTGTTATATCCTGGGAGATAAGACTCCCACTGCTTGCATATAACGGCATCGGCAACCCGGAGGCCATCTGATACCGGCGTTGCGTCTGGGGGCAGCTCATGAGCAAATTCCACGTGATCGGAAAGAGTGTTCTCAGGAAGGAAGCCTTGGCGAAGGTGACCGGCGCGGCGCGCTACACGAATGATTTCAGTGCACCAGGGATGTTGCACGCACAGTTGGTCATCAGTCCGTATGCCCATGCGCGCATCGTGTCCGTTGCAACCGCAAGAGCCCGCCAGGCGCCTGGTGTTCACGCTGTTGTCACAGGAGCGGACTGTCCCACTCTGGTTGGTGAGCCACTGGCGGACCGTTCGCCTATCGCCGTCGAAAGGGTGCGGTATCACGGGGAACCGGTCGCCGTTGTGGTGGCAGATGCACCGCATCAGGCCATGCGGGCAGCGCAGCTTGTTCAGGTTACCTACGCGCCCCTGCCGGTGGTCCATTCCCCCCGCGCCGCGCTCCGGCCCGACTCACCCCTGGTGCATGAACACCTGGGCAGCTATGAACGGCAGGAGGGGATTTATCCGGTCCCAGAAACCAACATCGCCAACCATGTGCGGATCCGGAAGGGGAACATGGCCGTAGGGTGGGCCACGAGCGAGATTGTGGTTGAGGCCACCGTTTCGTTTCCCCAGTCGGACCATGTGGCGATGGAAAACCGCTGTGCCATGGCGGAGATTTCACCGGATGGCCGGGTCGAGATTACTTCGTCCACCCAGGCACCTTACGTTGTCAGGGAGTATCTGAGTCAGTTCTTTGGCATCGATCCGGCCAAAGTGGTGGTGCACACACCTCTGGTCGGCGGCGGGTTTGGCGGAAAGGCACCAGTCCAGTTGGAGTTCATCGCGTACCTGGCTTCGAGGGCGGTGGGCGGACGCAAGGTGAAACTGGTCAACTCCCGTGAACAAGATTTCATCACATCCCCTGTCCACATCGGACTGGACGCCAGCGTGAAGCTCGGTGCAACCAGGCAGGGGAGACTGGTCGCGGCGGAGATCCAGTTTTTGTTTGATGGCGGAGCCTACTCGGACCGCGCCGCCATCATCACCCGGGCGGCGGCGCAGGACTGCACCGGTCCTTATCGGGTTGACCATGTGCATTGCGATGCCTACTGTATGTACACCAATCATCCATACCCCGGCCCGTTCCGGGGCTATGGGCATGCGGAAATGACGTTGGCCGTAGAACGCGCCATGGACATGTTGGCGGACCGCCTGGGTCTTGATCCCCTGGAACTGCGGCGGCAGAACGCCATCAGACCTGGGGATACAACACCCACCCAGGCTGAACTGACCGCCAGTACCGTGGGCGACCTGCCCCAGTGCATTGACAGGCTGAAACGGCTCATGCAGTGGGACAGCGGCCCGCGTATCGAGGTGGAGGGGTACAAGGTCAGGGCAAAGGGGGTCTCGTGCTTTTGGAAAACGTCCAGCACGCCGACCAACGCCGGTGCCGGAGCCGTGCTCCTGTTCTTGCCTGACGGCCGCGTCAGCCTGGTTTGCGGCGCGGTGGAGATCGGCCAGGGGAGCAAGTCCGTTCTGGCCCAGATCGTAGCGGAAAAACTGAAGATGGATCCGGATCAGGTTCAGGTGGAGATGGAAGTGAACACAGCCACCTGCCCGGAACACTGGAAAACGGTTGCCAGCCGGACGACGCTTCTCGTTGGCCGTGCGGCACTGGCCGCGGCCGAGGACGCACTGATTCAGCTCAAAAATGTCGGAGCCACTGTGTTACGTTGCCCGACAGAGGATTTGGAGGTTGGCTACGGCCGGGTGTATGTGCGGGCCAATCCGCAAGTTGGGGTGGACGTGGCCGCGGTGGCCCACGGCTATTCGTATCCGGACGGACGCACCGTTGGCGGCAAGGTCATCGGCCGGGGCAGCTACATCATGGAGCACCTGACCAAACTCGACCCGGAAACCGGTAAGGGCGTGCCGGGTCCGGAGTGGGGGGTGGGGGCGCAGGCCGTGGAAGTTGAGTTTGATACCAGGGAGTGTACGTATCGCATTCTCAGGGCCACCACTGTAGTCGACGCAGGGGTGGTGCTGAACTACCGGGCCGCCCGCGGGCAGATCACCGGCGGGATGAACATGGGCCTCAGTTTTGCCGCCGGCGAAGGTTTTGTGTTCGCGGCAGACGGTACGATCCAAAACCCACAGCTACGGACGTACAGGGTCCACCGCTATGGCGACCACCCTGTGTACCTGGTGGACTTTGTCGAGACCCCCCATCTGGAAGCACCGTATGGACTGCGAGGGATCGGCGAGCACGGCGTCATTGGTATGCCGGCCGCCCTGGCGAACAGTCTGACCCTTGCCGCCGGGGTCCCGCTGAACCGTCTGCCGTTAACCCCTGAAACCATCTGGCGCGCACAGCAGGAGGGAAAAGGTGATCCCTTTCAATTTTGAGTATTACAAGCCCTCTTCCCTTTCTGAAGCAGACGGTCTGTTTCAAACCCTGTACGCGCAAGGAAAACAGCCGCTGTACTACAGCGGCGGTACAGAGATCATTACACTGGCCAGATTGGATCAGTTGCGTACCGGTGCCGTTATTGACATTAAAGGCATACCGGAATGCAATGCCCTGCACATGCACCCCGGGCTGCTGGTGATTGGCGCCGCCGTGCCGCTGACCGCCGTTTCTGACAGCGGTTTGTTTCCCTTGCTGGGCAAGACATGTGACGAAATCGCCGATCGCACAGCACGGAACAAGATCACCCTCGGGGGCAACATCTGCGGCCAGTTCATGTACAGGGAGGCGATTTTGCCGCTCCTGCTCTCCGACAGTACACTGGTTGTGTTCGGGCCAACCGGTGTGCGCAAGGTGCCGGTTCACCAGGCTCTGGTTGAGCAGGCCCGGCTCCACTGCGGGGAGTTGATCGTGCAGGCCCGGATCCGCCCGGTCTATACCCGGTTGCCGTTTGTGAGCGTAAAAAAGCGGCGCATCGGCTCGGTTGGGTATCCGGTGGTAACGTTGGCCGCGCTGAAGAAGGATGGTCAGATCCGGGTGGCTCTCAGCGGTGTCTGCGCCTTCCCGTTTCGGTCCTTGCCCATGGAGACTGTTCTCAATGAAACGATTGCCCCTGTCGAGAGCCGTGTGCAGCAAGCGATACGTCTGCTGCCTGCCCCGCTCCTGGACGACACCGAGGCGTCAGCTGAATACCGGGCATTCGTTTTGCGAAATACCCTGGCGGATGCGGTACAGGCATTGGAAGGGGTGAGCGGGTAAAGTGTCTGCCGTAGCCAAGGTGGCCGTCACCCTGAACGTGAATGACACCGTGCGGAACGTCGTCATCAGACCGGCGGATACGCTGTTGGGCGTGCTCCGGCGGGACCTGGGATTGACCGGTGCCAAACCCGGTTGCCAGAACGGCGACTGCGGCGCGTGCACGGTACTGGTGAACGGGGTGCCGTTCAAGTCCTGTATCATGTTGGCCGTGGAGGCCACGGGCCAGAGGATCACCACCATTGAGGGCCTGAATGATTCGCCGGTGCAGAGAGCCTTCGTTGAAAAATGGGCCTTTCAGTGCGGTTATTGTACGTCTGGTTTTATCATGAACTGCCACGCCCTGGTCAAACTTGGTCTGCGCGCAACGGACGATGTCATCCAGGACTGGCTGGAATCGAATATTTGCCGGTGCACAGGTTACGAGGAGATTGAAGCGGCGGTAAAATCAGTACTGTCGGGTGCCCCGGACCCGTAAATCACCGCTTTGCAGCAGAAAGGCTCAACCGCCATGGACATCGCCGTGCCGGACATCGCTGCTCTGGACAATGCTCTGGCTGCGGTCTTCGGGCGCCCTTCCGAGGGCTGGCAGCCTTCCGATCCTCTGGTGAAACTGATCGAACGCGTCCTCGGGCAACGCACCACGCATGCCCATGTGCGCCGGGCGATGGCCAACCTCGAAGCCCATTGTGCCGGCTGGGCAGATGTGGCTGCCCTTTCGCATGACGTGCTGGCTGATCTTGTTCGCCCGGCCGGTCTGGCCCGGCAAAAGGCTGGCCGGATTCATGATCTACTGGAGCGGATCCATTTGGAAACCGGGGCCTATTCGCTTCAGTGTCTTTACAGCATGGATAACCGCGGTGCCACCCGCTTTCTGCGCAGCCTGCCGGGGGTGGGTGCCCATACCGCCGCACTGGTGCTCCTGTTTGCCCTCGGCCGGCCCGGGGTCATGCCGGTGGAAAGCCACGTGCAGCGGGTCGCCCGGCGTCTGGGCTGGGCCGATCCGTCCGCCACCGCCCTGGTTGTGCAGCAGGCAGTAGAGCGGGCGGCGCCCGACCGTAACCTCATGGATCTGCATGTGAATCTGATTCGCCTGGGCCACCGGCACTGCGGCCCGGGGACGCCCGATTGCCCGGACTGCCCGGTGAGCGACCGGTGTGCGTCTGCCCGTCTGCAACCGTGGTGGTAATCGGGCTGTCCCAGGGCTGGCATCAGATGGACGGTGGCTGCCGCAACGGCGTGAAGAACTTCCGCAACTTGAGGGCCGACTCCGGATCGCCGCCGCGGATTTCCCGGTCACCGAGCGACAACACGTACCGTCCGGCCGCACCGCCGGGATGGTACACGGCAACCCAGTAGGTGCCGTCCGCCGGCAGCGTGATGCGGGCTGATTGGCGGCGCCAGTATGAGGTGCGGGTGTAAGGCTCAAAAAAGGTAGGGGCTTTTCCGGGTTTGGGCCCCAGGATGCGGACTCCGGCACCGGCGGGCCGAGCCACCTTGTCGGGCAGATCACCCGCGGGCAGCCCGGGCCCCAGCAGTGCCACGGTGGGGGCGAATTTCTTCTGTCCGACAATCTGAGGAATCACCATCTCAATCAGAACTTCCTGGTCTGTCCGGCCCGGGAAGGTGAAATAGTCCACATCGGCCGGACCCTGCAGAGTGGCATACAGCGCGGTGGAAACGGTGGGATCGGAAATCGGGTACGGTTGGGCGAGGGTGTGGTCCCGGTCCTCAAAAAATGGTTGATGCGCATCGGCACGTCCGACCGTCAGGGCCAGGATGACGATCACCGTGAGTGCGGATAGCACATAATAAGGCCGTGGCAACCGAATCCCCCGTTTCTTGATGCCAAAATGGCGGCACATGATCACAGCAGGTTCCCATAGGGGCCGCTTCACATAAGGCTTCCTCGGCCGATGCCCCCTTAAACAGACTTTATCAGGCGGTGCTGCCTGACGTTGGATACAAGAATCCCCGCGGCGTGATCCCGCGGGGGATTCGTTTGATTCGGTTTGTCCGCCGGTGCCTCATTCCCGCGGGCGAAGCGGCGGTCCGCTCCAACCGTGCAGGTAGGTGCCCAGGAAGTACTCCACGGCCACTTCCCGGTCCCCATGGTCCAGTTGTGTCACCAGCCAGCGGTCCAGTCCGGCACCTTCAGCATTGGGCAGTTCAAAGCGCAGAACGACCATCAGCAGCACCCGCACCGGCGTATACAGAAAGACCAGGTCCCCGAGCAGGGTCAGGCAGGTTTCCGGCTCAAACAACCGAGGATCGCCGCCGGCGGCGTCCACCTGCGGGTGCCGCCCCCGGTAGTAGAGCGTGCGCCACTCCCATTCGCTGGAGCGCATCTCCATGCGGCTTTCGTATGGCAGCGGGACCCCAGTGGCCCGCTGTTCCCGGTGACCGGGGCCGGGAATCACCAGGCGTTTTCCGGGCGCGCGTTGCATCGGCACGGCCAATCCCTCACTTCAGATCGTAAACTGGTCGGCATGGCGGCCGCAGGGTGCAGTTCCACCTTAGCATACGGGGACCGGTATTTACCAGTCGGGCGCCGCGGGGGACAGGAGCAGCCGCGCTGACCTGCCGGGTCATTTTTGGTCCAACCACAACTTTCTGAGCGGGGAAATCGTTATGGGCAGTGGACGATTTACAACGGTGTGCCGCTCGGGAGGGAAGACACGTGGTGGGGAAGTGGTGGCTATCAGGTTCCGTGCTGGCTCTGCTCATGCTCGGTTTGTCCTCACTCACAGTCGAACTGGGCCAGGCTTCGGCACCGAACGTTGACCGTACCGGAAACGCTGAACAGCATCTGCGGGATCACCTGGGTGCAACAACCCAGATCCCGCCGGCCAACCCGACCCCGCCCGCTCCGGCCGTGTCACAATCACCCGCGCCTGCCAGAGTTGTAGCCTCGGTTTCTCCCTGGGACCAACGGCGGGGTCTGCTGGCTGAAGCCGTCAGCCGAGCCATGCAGGACTTCCCCGGCCGGTACAGTGTGGTCGTTTACGACCTTTCCGAATCCAAGTATTGGGCGGTTGGCCCTGACGAGCGTTACCACCCGGCCAGCACCATAAAAATGCCGGTCGCCCTATATGCCCTGGAGCAGTACCGGGCCGGCAAACTGAAGTGGCAACAGGGCATCGTTTACACCGAGGCCGACTTTGAGTCCCCCGGCGGCGGCGCCTTCGAGACCGCCCCCTTTGGCGGCGTCTACCCGGTGGAGAACCTGGTGGGCCGGGCCCTTCGCTACAGCAACAATGTGGCCGTCAACATGCTGGGCCGGCACCTGGGCTGGGAGAACGTTCGCGCCTGGACCCGCACCATCGACGGTGAACTGTACCGCCTGCCCGACAGCACGCCCGAGGTGACCGCCAAGTCCGAGCTGGGTTGGTGGCTCCACCTGAACAGGGTGTCTAAGGAGGATCCACTGAGCGCCGGACTAATTCTGCAGCCCCTGCGAGACGTCGCCTACCACGGCCGCATTGCCGCCGGACTACCCGAGGGTGTCAAGTACCTGCACAAGTTTGGCTCCTATGACGGCAATAACCACGACGGGGGCATCATCTATACCGAGCGCCCCTACGTGCTGGTAG
>JAKFDK010000091.1:0-32211 GCA_036676195.1 Clostridia bacterium
AACCGCCAGGCCGCCCCGGACGACTTCAAGAGCCAACTGCCCCTGCTGCGGGACGTTCTGAAGGCCTTGCGCGTCCACTACGTCCAGGTGCCCAGGCTGGAAGCGGATGATCTGATCGGCACCCTGTCCCGCCAGGCCGAGGAGCAGGGGGTGGAAACAGCCATTGTCACCGGTGACCGAGACGCCCTGCAACTGGTCTCGGAACTGACCACCGTCTTGCTCACCCGCAAGGGTGTCACCGACATGGGCCGCATGGACCCGGCTGCAGTCAAGGAAACTTATGGCGTTACCCCGACTCAGATCGTGGACCTGAAAGCCCTCATGGGCGACGCTTCGGACAATATCCCCGGCGTCCCTGGCGTAGGCGAAAAAACTGCCCTGAAGCTGATCCAGGAGTGGGGCAACGCAGAGGCGGCACTGGCCCATGCTGACCAGATCAAGGGTAAGCTGGGCGAGCGGTTGCGGGAACACGCCGGCGACGCCCGGCTGTCTTACAAACTGGCCACCATCGACCGCCACGCCGATGAGCGGGTGCCCCTGGATCTGTCCTGCTGCCCGGTGGCGGAACCTGACTATCCCGAGGCGCAGCGACTCTTCAGGGAACTGGAATTCCGCACCATGCTGGGCCGGGTCACACCCGCCGGGGCGGCGGGCACCCGGGCCGGTGCCGGAACGTCACCCGCTCCGACCAGCGGCACCGCCAATTCAGCCACAGACCCAACTGCAGACCCGGCCACGCCCACGGCGACCCAACCGCCGACCGAGGTGGAAGTGGCGGTGGCAGAGGGTCCGGCAGCGGCCCTGGGCGTGGCGCCCCGGCTGGTGCAAGACCCGGCGGTGCTGGCGGCCATGCAACCGTCCGGACCCCTGGAGCCTGCGGCCGCCGGCGGACGCCTGCAGCCCCGCGGCCTGGCGGTGGCGGTGGGCGACACCGTCCATTGGGCCGGGGCACACGCCCTGCCCGGGCTGGATGGCCTCTGGCCTCTGGCCCGGAACCTGACCGGTTTTGACATCAAGCCGCTGTTGGTCTGGCTCCTGCGCCGGGGCGTGCAGCCGACGGCCCCGGCTTACGATGCCCTGGTAGCCGCCTATGTGCTCGATCCTGGCCGCGGGAATTACCGGCTGGACGACCTCGCCCGTCAGGCCGGGCTGGGCGACCTGCCCCCCGATGACACCGTCGGGAGCTGGGGGAAACGGGCGGCGGCCCTGACAGCCTTGCGGGAGCGGCAAACGGCGGCCCTGCGGGAGGCCAGTCTGTGGGAACTGTTCACTGACCTGGAAATGCCCCTGGTCCCCTTGCTGGCGCAAATGGAGGCATATGGCATCGGCGTGGACAAGGCCGGGCTGGAAGAGATGGGAACCGAACTCAAGGGCCGGATCGAGGCGATTCAGGCTAAAATCTGGGGTGAGGTCGGCTACCACTTCAACCTGAACAGCCCCAAGCAGTTGGCCGAGGTGCTGTTCACCAAACTGGGCCTGCCCGTGATCAAACGGACGAAAACCGGCCCCAGCACCGATGCGGAAGTGCTCGAAGAACTGGCGGCCCAGGCCCCGGTGGTGGCCCATATTCTGGACTACCGGACCCTGGTCAAGCTGCACGGTACCTACGTGGAGGGCCTGATGGGCCTGGTCGAGCCGGACGGCCGGGTGCACACCACCTTCAACCAGACGGTGGCAGCCACCGGGCGCCTGTCCTCCACCGACCCGAACCTGCAGAACATCCCCATCCGCATTGAGGAAGGGCGGCGCATCCGCCGGGTCTTTGTGCCTGCCCCTGGCTGGGTACTGTACGCGGCGGACTATTCCCAGATTGAACTCCGCATCGTGGCGCATTACAGCGGAGATGAGGCCCTGCTCGATGCTTTCCGGCGCGACCAGGACATTCATACCCGTACGGCTGCGGAAGTATTCGGGGTACACATGGACCAGGTCACTCGCGACATGCGGCGCAACGCCAAGGCGGTCAACTTTGGTCTGATCTACGGCCAGAGCAGCTTCGGGCTGGCCCGGGCCCTCGGCATCGGCCGGGGCGAGGCGGCCGACTTCATCAACCGCTACTTTGAACGCTATCCCGGCGTGAAGGCATACATGGAGGCCAAGACGCTGGAGGCCAGGGAAAACGGGTACGTCACCACCCTGATGGGTCGTCGGCGCCCGTTGCCGGACATCCATGCCCGCACCTTCGCCATCCGGCAGAATGCCGAACGGGCCGCCATTAACACGCCCATCCAGGGCACCGCCGCCGACCTCATGAAGCTGGCCATGCTCAAGGTACACCAGGCCATGCAGGCGGCCGGACTCCAGGCCCGGATGCTGCTGCAGGTCCACGACGAACTGGTCTTTGAATGCCCGCCCGACGAGGTTCCGCAGCTTCACGCCCTGGTCTGCCGGGAAATGGAGGGGGCCATGGCCTTTGACGTACCGTTGAAGGTCGAAGGCAAGGTGGGCGACAACTGGTACGAGATGAAGCCGGTGGCACATGCCTGAACTGCCGGAAGTCGAAACGATCCGCCGCACCCTCGCCCCGCGTCTGGTCAACCGGACGGTCACGGCCGTCAAGGTGTTCCGGCCGCAGCAAATCCGCCACCCGGAGCCGGAAGTCTTCCAGTTGGCACTGGTCGGCCGCCGGTTCCAGGAGCCAGGGCGGCGCGGCAAGTATCTGCTGCTGCATCTGGACAGCGGTGGGTCGCTCTGCTGCCACCTGCGCATGTCTGGCCGCCTGTATGTGGCCGAACCGGGGCCGCTGCCCAAACACACCCATGTCGTCTTTGACCTGGACAACGGGCACGAACTGCGCTACGAAGACCAACGCACCTTCGGTGGTTTTCACCTGATCGGCCCGGATGGCTGCGGTATGCCTGCCGGGCTGCGGGAACTGGGGCCGGAACCGTTTGACCCGGACTGGACAGCCGCCTACCTGGCCGGCAAGCTGCACGGACGGCGGGCGCCGGTCAAGGCTGTGTTGCTGGACCAGTCCGTCGTGGCCGGTCTGGGCAACATTTATGTGGATGAATTGTTGTTTCAAGCCGGGATCCGGGCTGACCGCCTGGCGGGTGCAGTGACCCCGGCCGAGGTCGAACGGCTACATTCCGGGGCCAGGGCGGTACTTGCCGCCGCCATCGCCCGGCGCGGGACCACCTTCTCGCTGTATTTTGACGGAGACGGGAATCCCGGCGATTTTTATGAAGAATTAAAGGTCTTTGACCGCACTGGTCAGCCCTGCTACACTTGTGGCACGGAAGTCCGAAAAACCCGGGTGGCCGGGCGGGGAACCCATTATTGTCCCCGCTGCCAGCAATAGTGGCCGCGGGTATGTCAGAGGAGTTTGAGGCATGCAGCATCTGATCTTCGAGTTTGAGAACGAAAAGGAATGCCGGGATCTGGCCAAAAAGCTGACCGATCATTACGGCGTGACCGGCGAGATCCACTTTCAGCCTCTGACCGCCGGGCGTTGGCGGCTGACCGTGCACTCCGAAAAGGATCTGCGCGGCCCCACCCTGGAGAAATTTGCCCAGTACCGGCGGGACGAGTCGGCCGACTGAGCGCAGCAGACCCGTGACGGGGGTGCCCCATATGTTGCTGATCGGATTAACCGGTGGCATTGCCAGCGGGAAGTCAAGCGTGAGCCAGATACTTCGGGACATGGGTGCCACCGTCATCGACTCCGACGCCAACGTCCGGGAACTGCAGGAGCCCGGCCAGCCGGTGTTCCAGGCCATCGTCGCGGCCTTTGGTCCGCCGGTGGTGGGGGCCGACGGGCGGCTGGACCGCCAGGCCCTGGGTGACCTGGTGTTCCGTGATGCGGCCGAGCGGCGCCGGTTAGAGCAAATCGTGCATCCGGCAGTCCGGCAACGGATGTGGGAGCAGGTGGCGGCAGCCCGGGCGCAGGGCCTGCCGGCCGTAGTGATCGATGTACCTCTGCTGATCGAGGTCGGACTGCACCAGCAAATGGATCAGATCTGGGTCGTTTATGTAGATCCGCAGACTCAGCTCAGCCGCCTGCAACGGCGGGACGGGGCCGGCGAGGAAGAGGCCAGGCGCCGGGTGGCGGCACAGATGCCGCTGGCGGAAAAGGTAAAGCTGGCCCACCTGGTGGTCGACAACAACGGCAGTCTGACAGCCACTCGGGAGCAAGTCGCGGCAGCCTGGGCGGCTGCATTGGCGGCGGCGGAGGCGGAGGCGACCGCGTGAATCGCCGTCAGCGCCGATGGTTGACCCTGGTGCTCCTGGTGGCCGGCACAGTCTGGCTGGGGTACCGCTGGGGTCTGACCCATCTTTATCCGCTCCAGTACCGGCAATTAGTGCTCCATTACAGTCGGGAAAATGGGCTTGACCCCTGGCTGGTGGCGGCTGTCGTGAATGTAGAGAGCCGCTGGCGTCCCCGGGTCGTTTCCAGTAAAGGTGCCCGCGGACTTATGCAGGTGATGCCGACCACCGGCGAGTGGGTGGCGGCGCAGATGAAGGTGCCCGGCTTTCACCCTGACCAACTCCTGGAACCAGACATGAACCTACGCCTGGGCACCTGGTACCTGGCCTGGCTCCTGCGGGAATTTCAGGGGAACCAGGCCGTGGCGCTGGCCGCGTATAATTCCGGCGATGGACCGGTTCGGCGCTGGTTGGCCGAGAACCGCTGGACTGGAGACGCACACACGGCGTGGCAAATTCCATTCCCCGAGACCCGAGCCTATGTGGTCAAGGTACTGGCCCATCGTCAGCGTTATGGGCAGATGTATCGGCTCCCGGACGTGGCAGATCCATCTGAAGGGAGGGTCCCCGGTGCGCTACCCAGGCCGGGAGGCGGAGGATGAATTGGCCCGCCGCCGGACCCGAAGAATGCAGCAACCGGCCGATGATCCCGCTGCCGGCACCGGTCGGGACGACGAACCTGTCCATTTCGAATGGAAGGACATTCTGGCGCTGATCATCGCCTCGTATCAGATCATCATGCCTATGGTATTCCTATTTATCGGCGTGGTGGTGCTGGTCTACTTGCTCTTCAGGTTCGTCTTCTTACACTAACTGAATCATGCCGTTGGCACGCCGCTGCCGAGGTGGCCATTTAAACGAATTCAAGTTGCACATGGAGTGAACCAGGCAGTGGATCCATTCACATTTATGGCCCCGGTGGAGATCACCTTTGGTCCGGGCGCCGTCAGCCGCCTGGGCGAGCAGGTGCGTAGTCTGGGCCGACGGGCACTGGTGGTGACCGGCCCGCACCTGCTCGCCGCCGGGATCGTGGACAGGGCTACCGCGCCCCTCCGGCAGAGCGGGGTCGAGGTACAACTGTTTTCCGACGTCGAGGGTAATCCCAGCGACGAGACCTGCCTGCGCGCAGCGGCGGTCTGCCGGGAACAGGGTTGCGACGTGGTGGTGGGCCTTGGCGGGGGCAGCCCCATGGACGTGGCCAAACTGGTCGCCTGCCTGGCCGTCGACCCGGCACGGCAGCCCCGGGACTTTGAAGGTATCGACAAGGTGCGGCATGACCCGCTGCCGCTGGTGCTGGTGCCCACCACCGCCGGCAGCGCCAGTGAGGTCAGTTTCAATGCGGTCATCACCGACCGGCGGCAGCCATTCAAGTTCACCGTGGTCAGCCGCAGGCTTGCGCCCAAACTGGCCGTGCTTGACCCGGTCCTGACCACCGGCAAGCCGCCCGCCCTTACCGCCGCCACCGGTATGGACGCCCTGACCCATGCCATCGAGTCCTACACCAACCGGGTGGTCAACCCGGTGGCAGACACGCTGGCGGCCCGGGCCATTCAGCTCATCGGCGGCGCTCTGCGTACCGCCGTTGAGCGTGGGCATGACCTGCAGGCCCGCAGTGATCTGTTGCTGGGTAGCATGCTGGCCGGGCTGGCCTTCAATTTCACCCGGCTGGGTCTGGTACATGCCATGAGCCACCCCCTGAGCGCCCGCTATGGCGTGCCGCACGGGCTGGCCAATGCCGTTTTACTGGCCCCGGTGCTGACCTTTAACCTTGAGCATGCCCTGGAGCGGACGGCCGCGGTGGGTCAGTTACTGGGGGAGCCCCAGGCCGGCCTGGCTCCGGAAGCGGCCGCAGATCGGGCCGTGGCCGCTGTGCAGCGCCTGGCCGATGATGTGGGCATTCCCCGTGGCCTGCGGGGCGTTACCGTTCCGCCCGAGCAAATTTCACTCATGGCGGACGATGCCCTGAAAAGCGGCAATATCCCGGTGAACCCGCGTCCGGTCAGTGCCGGGGAAGTGGCGGCACTTTACACTGACCTGCTGGTCTGATGCCTATCTGTTACATACAAGTACCGGGTATGGTATACTGATGGGTGTGAAGGGGGCGGTCACCCAATGCCCGAGAATGAGAAGAACAGCGGTGTCTGCCACAGCGGCGGCTGAAGCAAGCAGCCACAGGGCCGCCGGGTTCCCATATGACCCGGCGCCCTGATCTGGCTCCTCGTGTTGGGAGCCTTCATGCTGTACCAGAGGTTCATGGGCGGATAGCAGCAGAGCCCGGCGGAAATCCGCCGGGTTTTGTGCAAGCCGGTTGTGCCGTCACCGCGCATAGGTTTGCCGCTCCGGCTGCTCTTGGGTATAATTGGGGCCGGAGGTGAGCACAAACCCGTGTCTGGATTGACGCCGCGACTCAGTACAGTAGCCGGATATGTGCTACCTGACCTCCCCATGGCTGATGTGGGCACCGACCACGCCTATCTTCCCGTCCACCTGGTCCATGCCGGCCATGTGCCCCGTGCGGTGGCGTCTGACCGGATGCCCGGGCCGCTGCAGGCGGCCCGGCGGGCGGTGGCCGCCGCCGGGCTGGCTGATCGGATCGACCTGCGCCAGGGCGACGGGCTGGCCGTTCTGAAACCGGGCGAAGTCATGTCGGTGGTGCTGGCCGGCATGGGCGGCAGCCTGATGTGTGCAATCCTGGGCGCCGGGCCGTCGGTTCTGGACCGCCTGCACCGCCTGGTTCTGCAGCCGAACGCCGGGGAGGAAACGGTCCGCCGCTGGCTGGCGACCCGGGGCTGGCAACTGGTTGATGAAGCCCTTGTGGCAGATGCCGGGCGGGTATATGTGGTCATGGCTGCCGAGCCCGGCCCCCCGGGGACCCCGGCTGAGGCGGACTTTGTCCTCGGCCCGCACCTGCGCCGCCGTCGGGGCGATTTATTCGGATCGTATGTCCGCGGCGAACTGGTGCGGGCGCAGCGGGCCCTGCAAGGGGCGCAACAGGCGCGCAGTCCGGACCCGGACCGGTTGGAGGCCCTGATCCGGCGGGTCCAGCTTCTCGAGGAGGCGTTGGCACCATGACCGCAACGGTAGCCGATGTGATGGCCGTAATGGAAGACTGGGCACCACTGTCTTGGGCCGAGTCCTGGGACAACGTAGGACTGCAGATTGGTGACCCCCGGCGGCCGGTCGGGCGCGTCCTGTGCGCCCTGGAACTGACCGATGCCGTCCTGGGCGAGGCCCAGTCCACCGGAGCCGACCTGCTGGTGGTCCACCATCCACCCATCTTCAAGCCCCTGAAGGCGCTGCGCTTTGATACCGGTGCCGCTGCCCGGCGGATTGAAGCCCTGATCCGGGGCGGCATTGCCCTTTACGCCGCCCACACCAACCTGGACGTGGCGAGTGGAGGGACCAACGACCTGCTGGCGGCCCGGGTAGGTCTGATGGCGGCCGCCGTCCTGCATCCGGCCGGTGAGGAGAAGACGCTGAAGCTGGTCACCTTCGTGCCGCGCGAGCACGGGGACGCCGTACGTGCCGCCCTGGCGGCAGCGGGGGCCGGGGTGATCGGCAACTACAGCCATTGCACCTTCCAGTCGCCCGGAACCGGTACCTTCCGCCCGCTGGCCGGCGCCAATCCCTTCCTGGGTCAGGTGGGTGAACTGGAGAGCGCCGACGAACTCCGGCTGGAGGTTGTGGTGCCCCAGTCCCGCCTGGTTGCTGCCATTACCGCCATGAAGCAGGCGCACCCTTATGAAGAGGTCGCCTACGACCTGTATCCCCTGGCCAATCCCGGTACAGTCCGCGGGCACGGGCGCATTGGCCCGCTGGAGCAGCCTGCCACGGTGGCAGCCCTGGCTGCCCGCGTCCGGGAGGCGCTGCAGGTCCCGTTCGTACGGGTGGCGGGGGACCCGGACCGGGTGGTTACCACCGCGGCGGTGGGGGCCGGCAGCGGCGCCATGCTTATCCGTACTGCCGCTGCCCGGGGTGCCCATGTGCTGGTGGCCGGTGATATCGGCCACCACGATGCCCACGACGCCCTCGATGCCGGCCTGTGCCTGATCGACCCCGGGCACTTTGCCACCGAACAGCCTGTAGTGGCCGCCATGGTCGCACGGCTGCAAGCAGGGCTGCCCGACCGTGGTTGGCAGGTGCCAGTGGCGGCGGCTACAGCCGGCCGCGATCCGCTTGGCCAGGGTTAAGGCCATTTGTTGCTGTAGTTTGAACAAAGAACATATATCGGTAAACACACTAGATATTGGAAGGAAAATGCCTCCCGGTTGTTGAACTCTCTTCCGTAAGGAGTGAGAACAATGGCCGGGAGTCCGCATGGTTGGCTTCAGGCAACACGGGCGTGGTTGGAAGGATTGCCTGCAGAGATTCAGGGAATGGTTGCCCGGGAGGCCCGGGTGCATGTGGCCCGCCGGGATCGAAGTCGCCTGGTCGCCCTGTTAATTGAACGTTACCGGGAAAATCCATTTGTGCGGGTCGTGTTGGAGCGCTGGATGCTGAAATCCCATGATGCCCTGCTCGGACAGGCGCGGGATTTTAATGGCCCGCCAGACCCTGATGGGGTGGAGTTTTTACGTAAGTTGCAGGAAGAGAATCATCTGGACGCGGCGGTAATGGTATGGCTGGTGGAAATGTGCGGCAATCCGGCGTTGGCCGCGGCCGGCCCGGCGGCGTTTCCATCCCGGTGGCCTGAAGTCTCCGTTGGGCTATCCGAGCTGGTCCCATCCGGCGATCCCGGTCCCGACCCATCTATTAAAACTTTACATAAACAGCTACGAGAAAAGGACGAGGAGATCCGCCGTCTCCAGGCCGCCCTGGCCCGGCAACAGCGGGATACGGCCGGACTGGTGCACCGGCTGGAGCAGGCCCAGCGCAAGGTGGCAGAGGAGGCCGCCCGGCGCCAGGAACTGCTGGCTGACCTGGAGCGGGAACGGCAATCGGTACAGGAGAAGGGCCAGCAGCAACTGACCAGGCAGCAGGAGATTATGAGCAGTCTGCAAAAGGAGCGTCAGTTGCTGCAAGCCGAGGCCCAGGCATCCGGACGCCTGGCCCGGGAACGGGAGGAACTTCTGCAGGATACGGCCCGACGCTTACGCCGGGTCCGTCTGGAAGCGCTGCGCTACCGAGTCCAGTTTCTGACCCTGGAGGCATACCTGGATGTGACCTCGCCCCGACGCGTGGCCATGCCACCGGAGGCATTTATGGCCTACGGTGAGTTGTTGGACCGCACCGAGGCGGAATTGCTGCAACGCTTTCGCCCTGACATGGCCAGGGAACTGGCCCAGCGTTTTGCCGAACTGCAAATTGCCCGCACCGTTCATCGCACCCTCTCCCAGTCGGCACCCCTGCTGCCGGAGTGCACGGCGGTGGAGCCTGCATGTACTGAGGCAGCCGGGCCGCTGGTGCGGGAGATCGAGGGCGGCCGCGAACGGTTCTACGTACGGCTCCCGGATCGCTATCAGCCGGTCGATATCACTGCTGTCACCGCCATTGGTGCCTTCCCCGGCGACATCGTAGCCGTGGAGCCGCGCTGCGAACAACAGCCCGGCGGAGCCCACTTTTACCTGTTTTTTCACCTGCGGGAGGCGCGGCCTCGGGTCGAGGAGATTGCCACCCTGCTCTCCGGCGGGCCGCCCTGGCTGGCGGACACCACCCGGGGGTCCCTGCTGGTAATGGGAATCGGCGATCGCCGGGTCGAGCCGGGCAATCCGGTGGTGGTGGCCTATTCGGAAGACAACCATGAGTGTGGCTGTCTGCTCTTGCGGGTATTGCCCTACAGTGGGACGCCGACCCGATTGCTGCCGGCCCGGCGGATCGACTGTACCCGTGACAGCGAATCAGATGCCGAATCCCTGGCCCGGCGCCGCCTGCCGCTGCTGGAAGGCCGGGTGATTTATATTCTGGGCGGCGAGGGTTTTGAGACACACTACCGGCATGTGGTCGAAGGATACGGTGGCCGGTTGATCTGGACCAGCGGTTTCAGCGAACTGCGCCAGATCGTGCACCGGGTGCGGCAGGCCGATGCGGTGGTGCTGGTGACCCGGGGCGTGAGCCATAAGGCATATGATCATTTGCAGAGCGCCCTGCTTTCGACCCGCCGCCCGCTCTTCTACTGCAATGCCCTCGGGCAGAGTCAGTTGGAACGGGTACTGGAAAACGAAGTGATTCCCACTCTGGTGCCGTACGCAGCGCAACATTAGCCTGCCGTGGTATGATGGGTCCACGGAGGGATCGCAGGTGAATTATTGCCCGCGCTGCGGTACAGCCATGGCCTTGCGCCTGGTGGCCGGCAAGGATCGGCCGGTTTGTCCCACCTGTGGTCATGTAGCCTTTCCCGATCCCAAGGTGGCGGCCTGTACCATTCCGGTCATGGATGGTCGTATTGTGCTGGTTCGCCGGTCCATCCAGCCGGCCCGGGGGAAGTGGACTTTCCCCGGGGGTTACATGGACCGGGGGGAAACGGTGGAAGCGGCGGCCATCAGGGAAACACTGGAGGAAACGGGACTCACGGTAGCCCTGCGCGGCCTGGTGGGTGTTTACTCCCAACCCACCTCGCCGGTGGTCGTGATTGTCTACTCGGCTCGGGTGACGGGCGGCACCCTGGCCGTCATGCCAGAGTGTATGGATGCCCGGGCATTCCGGCCGGGGGAAATTCCGCTGGGAGAGCTGGCGTTTCCCTCGACAGGTCAGGCCCTGACCGAGTTCATGAGCGGAGTGTCCGGCCTGCTGCCAGGGGCGGGAACGTAAAAGGCAGACCCGGAACGGGCCTGCCTTTTCTCCGCTCCCTACCGGTAAAATCCGCGGGCCATGTCCTGTAGCGCCTCCACCAGGTCGTCCACCGGCCGACTGGCACCAAGCACGTGCAACAGCACCCGGTCGATGCGCAGGGAGCCGACCTGAATGGGTTCCTCGGCGATAATGGCTGTCCAGCCCGGACCTGCCATCCGTCTGGGGGTCCGGTCCCGCCCACCGATGGCATTCAGGTAAGTCCGCACTGCGGGCTCATCGAGTCCCTTGACTTCCAAAATGACCTCGGTCATGCGGGCCCTCCTTACGGAGCGCGCTCATGAACAGGTTGCGCCGTTACACATGCTATCATGACAGAAAGCGTTGGAAACGGTTAAGGAGACGGTAAACATGGCAAAAGTAGAGTTCTCCTGCCGCAAACAGGAGTTTACCGTAGAAGTGCCGGCCGATTGCAATTTGCTCTGGACGGTGCTGAAACAGCAGGTACCGGCCCGGTATGGCTGCACGGAAGGCACCTGCGGCAAGTGTGCGTGCCGGATTACGGCGGGTCAGGAAAACATCAGTCCGCCAACGAGACAGGAACTGGCTTGCCTGGGCCAGGAACTGGTGGAACAGGCGGGAATGCGCCTGGCCTGCCAGGTTACGGTGCTGGGGCCGTGTCGGGCGGAGCAGCGGTAAGGAACCAGCCCGGGGGCGCTTGGGGCAGGCTGGCTGCCAACGTGTCGCTGATGGTGTACACGGATGGGTCACCGTCCCGCATGGCATAGTAGGTGTTGTTAATGGGTTGGTGGTTCCCCACCCGCAGGGTGGCGGTGCCACCTTCCTTGAATTTGAGGGCCAGAATCCAGTTGGGTTGGTCCAAACCCCAGGTGGCCAGGTTATCCGGCTGCTGGACCACCTTACGCCCGGCATACAGGTATCTGAGGCTATACACCAGGGCGTCGATTCGGTTCTGGTCCGGCTCCAGGCTGGCCGGGATGGTACCGGGCGATATCACGGCCGTCCACTTCCCCTCCACCGCGGTGGGGCTGAAGGTGGCGGTATAGTCCTGGGACTGGACGCTTAACTGTTCCACCCGGGCCACGTCGAACTCATCGATCAGCCGGACCAGGTCGGGGGCTGCAGCTTCTTCCGCCGGCGCCGGCCCGGACCAGCGCAAGTAGCTATATCCGGCCAGGACGATACTCAGGGCAATCAGATTGGGGAGCCAGCGGCGCATGTAGGCAAGCCTCCTAAAGTGGTCAGCACTAACCGGCGCGACACCGCCACCAGACCATGCCACCGGCGGCCAGCACCAGCAGCGGCAGCAGGGCGACGCTGACCCAGAAAATCAGGGTGATGTCCCGCCCGGTCAGGGTCAGGTCCCGGCGTAACGCCGGCCGGGGGCGGATACTCAGGCCGTCCTCCCGGGACGTGGCCCAGTTCACGGCATTGAGCAGGAAGTCCAGGTTGCCCTGAATCCGGACCGTATCGTTCACAGCAAAGGCGCTGGAGCCTACGAAAACGGCCTTACCCGGACGGGGTTCTCCGGGGCCGGAATCCGCCGCCGCACCGGCGCCACCGGCCGTGGCTGAGGCTGGCTGGCTGTCAGGGAATTCCACCGCCATGGCCAGGGTAAACGGTCCCCGAGAACTGGCTGGCTGCGGTCGAATCGCTTTTCCCGGCTGTACGGCCGTGGCCGGTGCAGCCCAGGCCTGGCCGGAGGTGACCAGCAGGGGGCTGGCGGCAGCAGCGGTGTCAGTCAGGTGCAGGGACCGGGTACCCGGCATCACCATGACCAGGTTGTCGTCCTCCAGCTTGCCGGTAATGGCATGCCGGGCATACTCCGGTACCGGTGTGGCCGCATCAAACAGATAATTACGGCCCGGATCCACCACCAGGTTATCGTCCAGGGCGACTCCCCACTGCCGCATCAGTTGGCCCAGATTAGCCAGGGACGTTCCGCCGGCGGGCAGGGGATCGACCAGGAAGATCAGCCCCTTACCCGTGTGGGCCCAGTCAGACACCAGCCGGACCTCCCGTTCGGCCAGGTCGCGGTGTGGACCGGCCACAATGACGGCGTCGGCGGTGTCCGGAATCTGCGGTTCGGTGGCCAGGTTGAGGCTGCGCACCAGGTAGCCTTCGGCTTCCAGGGCCCGGCGGGCCTGAGCGAAATCCCCCTGCGGGTCCCGTTCCCCGTGGCCCTGCAGGAAGTAGACCAGCCGCTGCCGCTCCTGCGTCAGGCGCACCAGGGCCCGGGTAAGTGCCTGTTCTCCGGCAAAACCTGGCTGATCAGCCGGTTCCGGTTCACTGGCCAGGTCCCAGGGGTCTACCTTTTCGCGACGCGTTCCCTGTTCCAGGATGACCGTGCCGGATTGCACCACCTGGTAATGCTGGGCCAGGGCAGGCTGGGTCACAGGATCGACCACAGTCACCTGCATCAGGCCGCGGCTGGCCGCCGCATATTCCTGGAGCAGATCGCCCATCGGCCCGCTCTGGCCGTACTCGTAGAAGCCGATGGCCTGCACCGGCTGCTCCAGGTGGGCGAGCACTTCCCGGGTGGCTTCAGACAGGGAGAAAGCTCGGGTCTGGGTGAAATCCCAGCGCACAGGGTGACGGGCGACCAACACGTTGGCCATGATCACCGCCGCCAGCACCGTCAGCGTGAAGGTGGCCGTGCGGGTATGCCGCAGCCAGATCTGTCTGCGCAGCGTGGCTACCCCCTTAACGCAACCGGGCAGCTTCCAGTCGCTGCACGGTCAGCAGTAGAAAAGCCGATGTCAGAGACAGAAAGTAAGTGACATGGCCCAGGTCCAAGACCCCCTTGGCGAAATCGTCGTAGTGGCCCACCAGGGCGGCGTACCGTAAGACTCGCCCGGTGGTGCCCGGCAGGGCGTCACCGATCCAGCCGGTCAGCCAGAACAGCAGCAGGATCCCGAAACCGATCACGGCGGCCACTGCCTGGCTGTCGGTCAGGCTACTGGCAAACATTCCGGCCGCAAGGGCGGTGCCGGCCAGCAGAGCCAACCCCAGGTATCCCGTAAGGGTTGCCGGCCAGTCCAGATCGCCGAAAACTTCCATCAGCACCGGGAAGATTCCGCTGAGCACCAGGAAGGCGGCAAACAGACATCCGGCGGCGGTGAATTTCCCCAGCACGACCTGGGTAATGCTAACCGGCGACGTCAGCAGCATTTCGGCCGTGCCACCGCGTATCTCTTCACTCCACAGGCGGGCCGTCAGGGCCGGGGCCAGGAACAATAGAATAACCGCCAGGTTGGCGAGCACGGGCCGCATGGTCGCTTCCTGTGCGACCAGGACAAACGAGGCAAAAAAATAGCCGGACATCACCAGGTAAACGGCCAGAAGTACATAGGCTGTGGGGGTTTGAAAATACCCGCCCAACTCGCGTTTGCACACGGCCAAGGCCTTCATTTATGCGCTGCCTTCTTTCTGTTCGTGGGTGGTCAGGCGCAGAAACACGTCTTCCAGGCTGAGGCGAACCGGGGTCAGTTCCAGCAGGGGCAGTCCGGCTGCGGCCAGGGCAAAAAAGAGATCAGGGCGGACATCGACCTGCTGGTCTGTCTCCAGGAGCAGGCCGCCATCGGTGGGAGTGACCCGGATGATACCGGGTAAGTTCCGGATCAGGGCCAGGGTGGCTTGCTGGCAGCCCCGGGTTTGCACCCGGTAGCAGTGGGCGCCGCGGACGGCGGCGGCCAGGCGGGCGGGGGTATCCTCGACCAGCACCCGCCCCCGGTCCATGATCAGCACGCGCTGGCAGAGCGCCTCTACCTCCGGCAGGAGATGGCTGGACAGAATCACCGTCCGGGTGCCGGCCAGGTCGCGGATTACCTGGCGGATCTCGTGGATCTGGCGCGGGTCCAGTCCGGCGGTCGGCTCGTCCAAAACCAGTACCGGCGGGTCGTGCACCAGTGCCTGGGCCAGGCCGATACGCTGCTGGTAGCCCCTGGACAGGTTACCGATTAGCCGGTCAGCCACGTGGGTCAGTCCGGTTCGGGTCAGTGTCAGGTTCACCTGCTCCCGGCGCATTCGCCGGGGCACGCCCCGGAGCTCGGCGGCAAAGGTGACGAATCGGCGCACCGACATCTCCCGGTACACCGGCGGCCGGTCGGGCAGGTAGCCAACCAGGCGCCGGGCCGGCTCCGGGTCGTCCCACAGGTCCAGCCCACCCACGCGAATCCGGCCCTGGCTGGGGGCCAGATAACCGGTCAGCATGCGCAGCGTTGTGGTCTTGCCCGCGCCATTGGGACCCAGCAGACCCAGGATCTCGCCCGGAGCCACCCGGAAGGTGAGGTCCTGTACACCTACCCGATGTCCGTAGAACTTGGTGACATTCCGCAACTCAATCATGCACAGTTCCAAACTCCTTCCGGCGCCCTCTCCTTATCTATTCTGACCAAAAACGGGCGCAGGGATTCCCAGGTGCGGGTCCGGAGAGCGCGCAAAGGGTGCGGCAGCGCCGCACCCCGCAGGTCAGACCCTTCACCCTATGGCCGGAAGCCCATCGAGTGATAAATCTTCTCCAGTCCTGAGTTCTGGTGACCGGCTATGGTGTCCATGATCTTCTGATAGATGGCTTCACTTTCGCCAATCGACCGCAGTGGAATTCCCTGCTCACGTTTGGCGGAACGGATAATATGTTGTACCTCGGCGAAGGCCTGCTTCAGGGCGGTACGGCCCATGTCGAGATCCTCCAGGTCGGTGGCCTGGGCGATCTGCAGTTCGGCGGTTCTCATCCGGTCCAGCGCACGATACATGCGCTCCCGGTAGTCATCCTGTGCCGCTACATGTCCGCCGCGCAGGACTGCACGCATTTTGGTCAGGACCCGCATCACACGAACCCCCTTCGCCGCCGTCGGTGAATATGGCGCCCTCCTCTACGCCTTAATACGGAAATTCATCCCTGTGGGTTCGATAGTGCGATAACAAAATCAACACAGTCCCGTGCTGTGCGGGCAGCGGCGTATGGGCGCGTCGCAACGGTCGCTGCCCGAGTGGGGTCGGCGACCTTACCGGAGAGGAATTGCCCCCCGATATGGGGAAAATAGGAATCCAAACATGGATCTGACCGGGCCCGGCCCGGAGGAGGAAGGGAATGGCGGATAAACTTTGGCTGCGTGGCCGGGTGGTCACTCCACAGGCGGTTTGGGAACAGGGCCTGGTGGAGGTGACCGGAACGCAGATCACCGGCGTGTGGGACCTGCACCGACAGACCGGTCCTGAAGCCTATCAGCGCGCCCGCGGCCGGGGCGACCTGCCGGCCGGCGGCGGGGTCCTGCGATCCGACGGAATGGAAATCGACCTGGTTGACATCCCCGGCGGGGTCGTCTGCCCGGGATTTATCGACTTGCATGTGCATGGCGGCGGGGGGGCCGATTTCATGGATGCCGACCCTGGGGCGGTCATGCAGATTTGCCGCTTCCATAGCCGCCACGGCACCACTGCCCTGCTGGCCACCACGTTGACGGCTCCCCCGGAGGCGATTCAGGCCGCCATTGGTGCCGCCCGACAGGCGGCGGCGTGGACCGGGTTGCACGCGGCGGCCGCCGATTCAGCCGGGTCCCAGGTGCTGGGATTTCACGTGGAAGGGCCGTTTGTCAATCCGGATTGGCGCGGGGCCCAGGATGAGCGTTACATCCGGCCGCCCTCGGTGGCGGAGGCAGAAGTTTGGCTGGCGGCCGGCGGAGACTCCGGACATACCGCCTGGCAGGTGACCATGGCCCCGGAACTGCCGGGGGGACTGGCGTTTATTCGCCACATGACCGGGCTGGGCGTGCTGGTGAACGCCGGCCACACCGGCTGTACATATGCCGGCATGCAGGCGGCAGTGGCGGCGGGGCTGACCGCCGTCACCCACACCTTTAACGCCATGCGCGGCTTGCACCACCGGGAGCCTGGCACCGTCGGGGCGGCCATGGATCTGCCGCAACTGATGGCCGAACTGATTGCCGACGGCGACCATGTGCAGCCGGCCGTCATGCGCCTGCTGATCAAGTCGCGCGGGAGCGGCCAGGTGCTCCTGGTGACCGACGCCATGCGGGCCGCCGGGCAGCCAGACGGACAATACCGGCTGGGCGGGCTCGATGTAGAGGTGGCCGGCGGCCGGGCCTCGCTGCCTGGCGGCGTACTGGCCGGCAGCCTGCTCACCATGGATCGGGCAGTGGCCAACATCCATCGGGTGGTCGGACTGCCCTTGCATGAAGCCGTGCAGATGGCGGCCCTGAACCCTGCACGGCGACTGGGCCTGGCCGGGCGCAAGGGCAGCCTGGAAGCCGGGAAGGACGCCGACATTGCCCTGCTGGACCGGGATCTGGTCAACCGGCTGACGATGGCGGGTGGGCGAATCGTTTACGACGGTCGCTGACGCTTAACCGTCTGTCCGGCAGCCCCGGGCCACCCAGTCGGCGACCACACCGGGCACCTCCGACAGGTCCCGCACCACGTAGTGGGGCTGGCATTCGTCCGGGGCGGGCAGTGGGTGGTACCAGGTCTGCTCGTAACGCAGGCGTTCGTCGATATAGGCCTGCAGCCGGGCGTGATGGGTCCGCTCCCGGGGGGATAGAGTTGCCAGTTCTTCGGGCAGCTTCGGGGGCAGCCATACCCCGACAAAACCGGCCCGGCGGGCGCCCAGCAGGTCGTGGGCCAGGGTGTCACCCACATGCAGGGCGGGGAGAGAGCCGGCCCAGGCAAAGAAATCGGCAAAGGGCTTGGCGGTGCCGCACCGGTCTGGGGTCAGCACATCCACGAAGAACTGGCGCAGTCCCAGGGCCTCCAGTACTGGATCCTGGTAGGCGGCAAAGCCATTCGTGAGCGCCTTCAGGGTGTGCCCGGCTGCCTGCAGGGCCGCCAGGCACTCGTGTGCCCCGGCATAGGCGTAAATATGATCAGGCGTGCAATAATGGCGGACCAGGGGAGCCACGTCGATGGGTTCGCCGGTGTAAGCCAGGTCCCGTGCCACCCGATTGCAAATGCCGTCCCAGTCGTAGGTACCGACCCAGTCGCCTGCCTCCTGCCGGCGGCGGAACTCGGCGCGGACCAGGTTGACCACGTTCTTCGCCACCTGGTCAGCGGAGGTGTCCGGAAACTGGAGGGAATAGGCGGATGCCAGGGCTTTCGAGATGTGGGGAAAAACACCGGTATTGAAGGGATTACGCTGCAAGACCCCATCCAGGTCAAACGTGATTAAAGCCAACGAACCAAGCTCCTTTTTTCGAATGGAAGGATGGGCGGCGGCATGGGCCTCCGCCAAAGCTGAAGCGGGCTGATGTAAGGGAGTACGACGGGAGTGCACTTCTTTCCTGGAGGAGCCGTGCGGCAAAGGGGCGAACGCTACAACCCTATGGATAACCTGGACAATCATCTCACTCCCGCCCAGCGGGAGGCGATAGCCCACCGCGACGGACCGCTGCTGGTGGTCGCCGGTCCCGGGTCGGGCAAGACCGCAGTCATTGCACACCGCACCACCCGGCTCCTGGCTGCCGGCGTGCCGGCCCGGAACCTGCTGGTGGTCACCTTTACCCGGGCGGCTGCCGCTGAAATGAAGAGCCGTGCCGAGGCACTGGCCGGCCGCCCAGCGGCCGGGGCGCTCTTTTGTACCTACCACAGTCTGGCCTATCGCATCCTGCACCGGGCTGAGCCCGGCCGCCGTCTGTCGGTGCTGCCCGAAGACGCCCAGTTCGGCATACTACGTGCTCTGGTGCATCAACTGGGGCTGCCGGTAGATGAAGAAACGGTGCTGACTGCCCAGTCGGAAATCAGCCGGCGGGCCAACTGTGCCGATCCCGCCGGTTTCCAACCCAGCGGCATCAACCGGGAAGACTTTACCCGACTGCTCCAGGGCTATGCGGCTGAAAAGCAGCGCCGCGGCGTCATCGATTTCGACGACCTGATGACCGAGGCGGTGCGCACCCTGCACCAGTCCCTTGCCCTGCTACAGCGGCTGCGGGACCAGTGGCAGTACCTGATGGTGGACGAGTTTCAGGACACCAATCTGCTGCAATGGGAGCTGACCCGGCTCCTGTCTGAACCCAGGCAGAATCTGTGTGTGGTGGGGGACGACGATCAGGCGGTTTATTCCTGGCGGGGCGGCAGCCCCGACTTCCTGCTGGATTTTCCCAGGGTGTTTCCCGGATGCGGGGTGGTCAAGCTGGAGATCAATCACCGCTGTCCGGCGGCGGTGGTGAAGCCGGCCAGCCGGCTCATTGCCCGCAATACCCGCCGCGTGGAAAAGCGCCTGCAGGCCCGCCCGGGGTCGGACGGGCCGGCACCCCAGGTCCTGCGGCCGGCGGACAGCGCTGCCGAGGCCACCCAGGTGCTGCAGATCCTGGACGAAGGGCGGCGCCGGGGACGGGAATACCGGGATTACGCCATCATCTACCGTACCCATGATCAGGCCCATGCGGTGGCCCAGGCCCTGGTCAGGGCGGGGATTCCCTGCCGTACACTGGGGGGGCTGCCCAACCTCTACCGCCGCTGGGTGGCCCAGGATGTGCTCGCCTACCTGCGTCTGGCCGCTGGGGACCAGGACCCGGCCCTGGTGGCACAGATCATCAACCGGCCTAACCGGTACATCTCCCGGCAGGCGCTGCAGGCAGCGGCGGCCGGGGGTGGCACACTGTTGCCTGCTCTGGCCGAGGCCGCCGGCCTGGCACGGTGGCAACGGGAGCGGGTGGTGGAACTGGGCGGGCATCTGCGCCGCCTCGGTACCCTGACGGCACCGGAAGCCATTGCCTATGTGCGCGCCCAGATCGGATACGATGATTACATCCGGGAGTACTGTGAGCAGAAGGGCGGCGAGGTCGGGGAAATGCTCGGCCTGTTAGCCGAGTTGGCCGCCGGCGCTCCGCCGGTGCCCGTCCCGGCCTTTCTGCAGCAGGTGGAGTCCTACGGGGCACGGCGGCCGGAAACTGACACGGCTGAAGGCGATGACGCCGTCACCCTGGTCACCTGTCATCGGGCCAAGGGTCTGGAGTTTCCCGTGGTGATCCTGATCGGAGCCGTGGACGGCATGATGCCCCACCGCAGTGCCGAAACAGTGGAAGAAGAACGGCGGCTGTTTTATGTGGCCATGACCCGGACACGGGCGGAACTTTACATCAGTGCCCCCCGTGCCCGGGAAGGCCGCGAAGCCAAACCCTCGCCGTTCATCGCCGAAGCCGGACTGACCGATGCGCAGGCCCCCCAGCCGGCCCGGGCTGTCCCCGCCGGCGCCCCGCCGGGGGTACCGGGCCTGGCCGCCCGGGACGACAGCCTGCAGCCGGGCACCGGTGTTTATCACGCCCGTTACGGGCGGGGGCGGATCGAGTCCGTCGACCGCGACGGCGGGCACCTGACCGTCGACTTTGCCGGCAAGCGTCTGTCACTGGATCTGCAATGGTGCCTGCACACTCCGGCCTTCTTCCGGATACTGCCCGGGTAAAGTCATGCCTTCGGGGTAAACAGCACCTTCGGCTCCTCGGCGTTCAGGGCATGGTTCACCGCCCGTGCCGCCATAAAGAGGGCATCGGACAGGCGGTTTACGTAGCGCACCAGCACCGGATTAACATGTTCGGGCTCCTGCCGGGCCAGCGTCACAACGCGCCGTTCGGCCCGGCGGGCCGCAGTACGGGCCACCTGCAGGGCCGCGGCAGGCAGTGCGCCGCCCGGCAGAATGAAATGCCGCAGCGGGGGCAGGCCGGCTTCCATGGCGTCAATATCCTGTTCCATCTGGGCCACGTGATCGTCGGTCACTTTGGCCTGCTCGCCCTGCTGGCGGTCCGGCGGGGTTGCCAGGTCAGCACCGACATCAAACAGCTCCCGCTGAATACGGCTGAACACTTCGTACACCAGGTTCAGAGGCGGATGTTCGCCCTTCACCTGGGCCAGGTGCGCCAGGGCCAAACCAATGTAGGAATTGGTTTCATCCACCTCGCCATACGCCTCAACCCGCAGAGCGTCCTTGGGAATGCGCTCCCCCCAGCGCAGGCTGGTATCACCCTGATCACCAGTTCGGGTATATATCTTCAATATTCTCACCTTCCTCTGTAAGCCTTTGCCTTCATGTTATAATACTGCGTAATCCTTAGTCTACCAAACGAACGGAGGGAACCGCATGGCACTGCCATCGCGGGCAGAGGCCCTGGCCCTGCTTCAGGAATATACCAAAGACCCCCGTCTGCTCAAACACGCACTGGGTGTGGAGGCATGCATGCGGTTCTACGCACGTCAGTATGGTGAGGATGAGGATTTGTGGGGCATTACCGGGCTGATCCATGACTTTGACTATGAGCAGTGGCCGTCCCTGGAGTTCCACCCGCTGAAGGGCGGGGAAATCCTGGGCGAGCGTGGGTACCCTGCGGAAATGGTGCATGCTGTGCTATCCCATGCCAACCACCTGCAGCACATTGCTCCCCGGGTGAATTTGCTGGACAAGGCGCTGTTCGCCTGTGACGAGTTATCGAACTTTGCCATTGCCGTAGCTTATGTCCGGCCCAGCCGATCGATATTCGAGGTAGAGGTGGACTCGGTCAGGAAAAAGCTGAAGGACAAGCGCTTTGCGGGCGGCGTAAACCGGGACGATGTCCACGCCGGGGCGGAAATCCTGGGCCTTTCCCTGGAGGAACATATCCGCAATATTATCGCCGGGCTGCAAACAGCGGCGAACGAACTCGGTATTGCCGGTACCGGTCCGCAGGCCGGCACATAACGTAAAGATTCCCACCGGGCCAGCCCCCCCAGCGGGCTGGCCCGGTACCCATTCCTGGGGCCTACCGGCCGCGGGGCTTCCACCCCTTGACGGTACAGGTGGATCCATTTATAATGCACTTAATCCAAGCGGAATTAGGGTGATTGGCTGTGGCCGTGGAAAGAGAAACTAAGGCCCAGCGGGTTGAGCGTATCAAGCGCGAGAAAAACCCCTGGGATTTATTGCCCGACATCCAGCGCTGGGCGACGACAGGCTTTGACAGCATCCCGCCCGAGGACCTGGATGTTCGGCTGCGGGCCTGGGGCATTTATACCCAGGGTGACGGGGCAGGCGTCAGGGGGAAGCATGTACCGTACTTCATGCTGCGCATCCGCATCGCCAACGGGGCGCTGTTCGCCCACCAGATGCGGGTCATCGCCCAACTCGCCGCCCGTTACGCCCGGGGTGTGGCGGACATTACCGACCGGCAAAACATCCAGTTGCACTGGATCCGCACTGAGGACATCCCGGAGATCCTGGAACGGCTGCAACAGGTGGGGCTGACCAGCCTGGGCGCCTGCGGCGACGTGGTCCGCAACGTGACCGGCTGCCCCCTGGCAGGCATTGACCATGAAGAACTGGTGGATGCCTCACCCCTGGTGTACGAAGTGAATCGACTTCTGAACGGCAACCGTGAGTTTTCCAACCTGCCGCGTAAATTCAAGATCACCGTTTCCGGCTGCAAGCACTGGTGCACCAACCCGGAAATCAACGACGTGGGCTTTACCGCTGTCCGCCGGGGCGATGAGGTGGGCTTCCACGTGCAGGTGGGCGGCGGCCTGAGCTCGAGGCCGTTTATGGCCGTAAAACTGAATGCCTTTGTGCCCTGGCACCGGGTCTTGCCGGTGGCCAAAGCCATTGCGGAGATCTTCCGTGACTCCGACGTACTACGAGAAAACCGTGCCAAGGCCCGCCTCAAGTTCATGTTCCTGGACCTGGGTTGGGACGCCGACGCCTTCCTGGCCGAAGTGGAGAAGCGGGCCGGTTTCAAGCTGGACCCGGCCGTACCGGAGGAAGTCCCGAACGACACCTACCGGGACCATGTTGGTGTGCACCCCCAGGCTCAGCCGGACCTGTACTATGCCGGCTTTACCGTCCCCACGGGGCGGATCAGCGCCGAGCAGTTGGAGGCCTTTGCCGGCCTGGCCGAGCAGTTTGGTCAGGGGCGACTGCGCACGACCCTGATGCAAAACATCGTCGTCCTGGATATTCCGGCGGCGCGGTTGACCGAGTTCCGGGCTGCCGCCGCGGTGGCTTTGCCGTTCTTTGCGCTGGACGAGGCCTCTGTGTTTCACCGGGGGGTGCTGGCCTGCACCGGCAGCGAGTTCTGCAAGCTTGCCCTCACTGAGACCAAGGCATTTGGCAGCAAACTGGCCGACGAACTGCAGGAGCGGCTGCCGCACTTCAATCGGCATCTGAAGATCAACTTGACCGGCTGCCCCAATTCCTGCGGGCAACACTGGATCAGTGACGTCGGCCTGATGGGCATCCAGGTCAAGGGCGATGACGGTAGCCTGGTGGATGGGTACGAATTCTTCCTGGGTGGCGGCCTGGGGGCCCATGCATCCTTTGGCCGGCGCGTTGCTTTCAAGGTCAGGGCCAACGACGTGGCTGAGGCCCTGGCCCGGCTGATTCAGGCCTTCGAGGAGACCGGCGAGAACAGCGAGAGCTTTCGGGAATGGGCCGTACGCCAGAATGAGGAGCAACTGGCCGGCTATTTGCGCACAGTTGCAGCACGGGCGGCCGACTGAGCCATGCTGCCCTGCAGGGACAGGCGGCGGTGCCGTTGATCCCGGGCGCCCTGCCCCCACGCGGGGGCAGGGCGCCCGGACGCGTTCTCTCTTATGCAACTTTGCATAACACGGCAGGAACCCTCCCTCGGAGTGGCGAAAACTTCTATGCAAAGTTGCATATACTTGGGGCGTGTGAACCGTGAGGAGGGGCTATGATGGCATCTGGATCGATTCATCTCGTAACGCCAATCCCGGGTCCGCGGTCCAGGGCGCTGATGGAGCGCAAGGAGCGAGTGGTCCCCAACGCGTTCGATATTCATATTCCGGTGGCCATCGCCCATGCCCGGGATGCCCTGATTACCGACGTTGACGGCAATACCATGATCGACCTGGCCGGTGGCTTGGGCTGCCTGAACGTGGGCCACAGCGCCCCGGAGGTAGTTCGGGCGATCCAGGCAGCGGCGGAAAATTTTACCCACACCGATTTCAGCGTCATCATGTATGACAGCTACGTGCGTCTGGCTGAAGAGCTATGCAGGCGGGTCCCCGGAGCGTTTGCCAAAAAGGCCTGCTTCTTCAACGCCGGGGCCGAGGCGGTGGAGAATGCCGTCAAGTTTGCCCGCCGTTATACCGGCAAGCGGGCTCTGATCGCCTTTGAAGGTGCTTTCCACGGACGCACCAACCTGACCATGGGCCTGACCAGCAAGGTCAAGCCCTACAAGGAAGGGTTCGGACCCTTTGCACCGGAGATTTACCGGATCCCGTTCCCCTATATCTATCGCTGGCCCGGGGGCGGCGGCGATGCCGCCGTGGCCGCCGCTGCCGCCGGCCTGCTGGAGCAGGCCTTCCGGACCCTGGTGGCGCCGGAGGATACGGCGGCCGTGATTATCGAACCGATCCAGGGCGAGGGCGGCTTTGTGCCGGCCCCGGCCGACTACCTGCTACGCATTCAGGAAATCTGCCGCCGGTACAATGTGCTGCTGATTGTGGACGAAATTCAGTCCGGCTATGCCCGTACCGGCCGGTTTTTTGCCACCGAGCATTACCCCGGTGTCGAGCCGGACCTGATCACCGTCGGTAAATCCATGGCTGCCGGTATGCCGCTTTCCGGTGTCATCGGGCGGGCCGAGGTCATGGATGCCCCCGGTGACAGTGCCATTGGAGGCACCTATGTTGGGAACCCGGTAGCCTGCGCCGCTGGTCTGGCGGTCCTGCAGATTATCGACCGGGACCGGCTGGACGAGCGGGCCGAGGCCCTGGGTCACCTGTTCCGGCGGCGCTTCGAGGCACTGGCAGAGCGCTGCCACCTGATCGGCGACATTCGCGGCCTGGGGGCAATGGTGGGCGTTGAACTGGTGCGCGACCGCCGTACCAGGGAACCGGCCGGGGAGGAACTGGGGGCAATCATCCAGAAGTGCACCCAGCGCGGGCTGATTGTGGTACGGTCAGGGGTGTATCGCAACGTGCTGCGCCTGCTGGTACCGCTGACCATTACCGATGCCCAGGTCCACGAGGCCCTGGACGTGATCGGGCAGGCTGCCATGGAAGTGACCGGGCAGGCACCCGTCACGACCTGATGTGCAGATGGCACAGCCCCGGCCTGAAACCAGGCCGGGGCTCTTCTGAACGTTCGGGCGTCATCGCCGACCGATGTGACAGCGGCCCCTTCGAGGGCGGTCGCTCACGCTTCGTCACTGTCCCAGCTTCGAAGACTCCCGGCGGTCGAAGAGGCTGCCCCCATCGCCCGTGCCACTTGCCGGCACAGATCGCCGACCGTTTCGGCTTCCAACACTTCCTCTTCCATCAATTCCACGTTGAATTCGTCCTGGAGCAGGTCTACCAGTGTTTCCAGACCGCCTTCTAACTCCTCTGCCAATTCCGCTAATCCGGTTTCGTAGGTCACCCGGCGGTTGCCGGCGTGCTCGCGAATGCTCCGGAGTGCCTCCTGCTTAGGCTGCACCAGATCACCCCCGGCGCGTATTCTTTCCCGCCGGTGGGCAGGATTTTCCGTCTTTCGCGCGAATCAATTTGGCAAGGAAACGCCACGGCCATGGAAGTAGTCTAAGCTATTGGATATATAAGGGGAGGGATTCCGGTTGAAATGTCTTCAGCGATGGTTCGCCATCCTGATGGCGCTTGCCATCGCCCTGGTAGGAGTAGCGGTACCCATGCCAGCCGGGGCGGCCAGTGCGCCCTTTTACGACGTGATGGGCGGCCCTTATGACGAGGCCGTGGGCGCCTTGCACACCATTCAGGTCGTCAATGGTCGCTCAGCCACCGAGTTTGGCACGGCTGAACCGGTTACCAGGGCGGAAATGGCTGCCCTGCTGGTGCGGGCTCTGGGCAAATCGGACGAAGCGGCCCGCCACAAAGGCGAGGCGGCTTTCAAGGACGTGTCCGGGAGCCATTGGGCTGCCGGTGATGTCGTGGTCGCCAGTGAACTGGGATTGGTGCGGGGCGGCACGGACGGCCGGTTCCGGCCGTCCGATGCCGTAACATATAAAGAAGTTGCCACCATGTTGGTCAGGGCGGCTGGTTACGACGCCTTTGTTACCGGGGAATGGCCCACCGGCCATATTCTCCAGGCAAAGAAACTGGGAATCCTGGATGGTACCCGCTTTGAAATGGATACTGCAACCAATCGGGGCGAAACGGCCCTGATGATCTATAACTGGATCTTCCGGGTACCGCATCCGGCTACGCAAAAGACGCTCAACCAGACGGCATTTCAGGTTCCGGCCGGGGTGCACTTGTACCCTGACACCGAACATGTGGCGATAGGACGGACGCCGGTGCGGGTTAGTGTGGTGGACGCCGCCGGTCATGACCTGGAAGTGGGGGCTATCCTGTCCGCCACCGGCGGAAGCGTTTCCGGCCGTTACCTCAGTGTGCCGGACGGCGTTGCTTCCGTGGATCTGCGTGCCACCGTCGGCGATCTGAGCGTCACCCGGACGTACACGGTCGTCAAGGACCTGCAAATCGAGCCCGGTGACAGCCTGGTGGCCCCGGGCGATAAGGTGACGCTGAAGGCCACCGCTGTCCCCATCGCCGGTGGGGGCCGGGTGGCGGTGAAGCCGCAGTGGAGCGTGACCGGGGATGCCATCATCGATGATGACGGGGTAGTGGAAGTATCGGCCCTGGCTCGCAGCAACGTGATCGTAACGGCCAGCCTGGGTGACGCTAGTGTCACTGCCCGGGTGGTGGTGGCTACGGCTTTGACCCTGACCCCGGCCAATCCGGTGGCGGCACCGGGCACTCCCCTGCAACTGTCAGTCGCCCTCCCCGGCGGCAGCGACGCCCTGCCGGGGATCACCTGGAGCACCGACAGCGGTGCCACCATCACGAAGGACGGCAAGTTCTCTTCGTCCAGTCCGGGGGTGTATACCGTCACCGCCCGGTACGGAGGGGCGACCGGTACCACCCGTGTCACCGTGCCGGACACGGTGATTGTGGAACCGGACCGGGCCGTCCTGCGGCCTGGCGAGAGCCAGAAGTTTCATGCTCTGGCACGCTACGGATCCGGCACACCGGTGGGCGTGAACGCCACCTGGTCTCTGACCGGGAACATCGGCACGGTGAGCCAGACGGGAGTGGTGAGCGCCGGAACCACGCCGGGTGCCGGCACCGTTAACGCAACCTTCGGCATCCTCCAGGCCAGCGCCCCCGTGTCGGTGGCCGGGCAAGCGGCCCGTCTGCAACTCAGCCTGAGCGACACGAGTCTGGCCGCCGACGGCGCTGCCACCGCCCAACTGACCGTACGCCTGGTCGATGCGGCGGGGCACCAGGTACCGGTGGATAACCAGCCCATCACCTTTTTTCAGTCCGGTGCCGGCGTCGTTCTGTCGTCCGGGTCAGTCCTAACGGAAAAAGGCGAAGCCAAGATGCAGATTCGGGCCGGCACCGTGGCTGGCAACGCCACCATCACCGCCCAGTCGGGCACCCTGCCCACCGCCAATGCCGTCATCACCCTCACGTCGGTGGCTCTGCCCGCAGCCAAGATCAAGCTCAGCGCCGCGCCGAATCTGATTGGCATCACCACCAGTGCAGTGGTAGCCATGCCGACGGTGGTGGCCACTCTGGTGGATGTGACCAACCAGCCGGTCACGGCCTCAGCGGCGTACACTGTGAACCTGAAGATCGAAGGGAACGGTGCGGTGGTACCCACCGGCACCATCACCATTCCGGCCGGCGTCAGCAGCGGATCGACCAGTATCTACGTGAATACGGCGAACTGGGGTGCAGTCAACGTCACCGGGACTTCAACCATGGCCGTTGAGTCGACATTTATCAGCCTCACCACTGCCGGGCCGGCGGCCAAGCTACAGGCCGTACCGACCCGCTCCACTGCCCCGGCCGACGGCGCCACGCCCATTCCGGTTGATGTTCTGGTGGTGGACGCCGGCGGGGTCCTGCGGACCCAGGACAGCAGCATCGTGGTCACCCTCGATGTCATCAACTCGTCGGGCAGCACCCAGAGCTATTCCGGGACCACTACCAGCGGGGTGGCCCGCATCCTGGTACCGGCCCAGGCAGCCGGGACATATACCCTGCGGCCCAGAACGGCCACCCTGCCCGCTGGTGCCGATGTATCAGTGACCTTTAACGGCACCTGGACCGGGGGCAGCACCGGCACAGTCGGCGCCGCTTATGGCCTGGAAATCAGCGTGTCGCCCCCCGGAGCAGTGGCGGGTAACCCCGTTACCGTGCAGGTGCGGGTGAAAGACGGCGTCGGCACCCTGATGAGCAGTGACAGCAATCGGTCGGTGACGCTGCAGGCGAACGGCGGGACAGGGCTCCTGCTGGTCCCCGGCTCTGGTACCAGCGGGACAACCAGCACCGTCAACGGCATTGCCACTTTTACCCTGAATTCGGCCGTGGCCCAGTCCGTGGCGCTGACGGCGACCACGACGGGCCTGCCGAACCCAGTGGCCACCGGTACTGCCACCTGGACTGCTCCCGGCGGCAGTAGCACCGACTACCACCTGCGCCTCAAAGTGCAGGATGATCAGTTGGTACGCCTGCCCGGCAGTTCGTTTACCATCACAGCGGAAGTGGTAGACGCCAACAACAACCTGGTCACATCGGACAGCGGTCGGACCGTTTACCTGGTCCCATCGTCATCTCTGGTCCAGATCGCGAATTCCTCGGCACAGACTTCCGGCGGGCGGGCCGTGTTCGCTGTGCAGGCTTCCGGCGCCGGCACCGTCACCTTTTCCGCCGGCAGCAGCGACGGGCTGGTAACCTTACCCCCGGCGCTGTCCGTGACCTTCACCAGCGGGGGTTCCGGCGGCGGAACGGGCACTACTGCTGCCAAGTTGCGCCTGACCGCAGCCACGACCACAACGGTGTCGGTAGGTCAGCCAGTGACCCTCAAGGCGCAGGTGCTCGACAGTGCCAACAATGTCGTCAGCGGTGACAACGGCCGCAGCATTATGCTGGTGTTACCCGGCGGGGTCAATGCCTTCAGCACCACCGGCACGACGGTGAACGGCGAGGCCATCTTTGTCGTCTATCCTACCCTGGCTGGTACCCCCAGCCTACAGGCGGCCAGTATCAGCGGGAGTACCCTGGCACAGGACCAGGCGGTAACGCTTACAGCATCCGCCGCCACGCTGGGCAGCCCGGCCAAACTGGGATATGTGTGGGATCGGTCCGCAGGGGTGACGAACCAGCCGGCTACCCTGTGGGTGTATGTAGCCGACGCCAATGATCGGGTGGTCTATACGGACAGCGGCCGGACAGTCAGCCTCACCGCCCTGGCCGGCACGGCCGGTTTCTCCCCGGCATCTGCCGGTACAGCAGGCGGGGTGGCCACGATTCAGGTAACACCCACGATCGCTCCCAGCGGTACCCTCGTGCTGAGCGCCAACACCACAGGGCTCACACCGGCCATTCCCGTCCTGCCAGTTTCGTCATCGTCCGGCTCCGGCAGCACAACGTATAAGGTTAAGCTGCTGGCCGCGGCCAGCGTAAGTGCGAACACCCCCTTCAGCCTGTTCGTCTGGCTTTACGATGCCAACGACAATCCGGTGACCACACCGACCGTCCCGGTGACCTTGTCGCTACCCAGCGGAATCACCCGGACCGATGGCAGTGGGACAACCATCAACTCCGGCGGGTATCTGACCTTAACGACGACTCCGAACCTTATCGGCCAGACTGTCACGATCTCCGGCACCTCGACCTACTCTGTGCAGGGGCTGGGGCTGACCATTACTCCCTGAACCACAGAAACGCAACGAAGATTCCTGCGCAGCTCCTGCGCAGGAATCTTTCTTCGTGCCTAGAACTGATAGGACATACCAACCGACCGTCCGTTTGGTAGTCGCGACCGAACTCGGATCGGCCAAGGGGGAACCCGAAGGGCTCGACTGGGTGAACGGGCGGACGGACGGTTCTGGAAGGATTCACCTGACCAACCGGTCGCGGGGGGCTCTGCCGTGGCAAACAATAAGCTACAGGGCATCATTGCGGTTGCGATTCAATTGTTCAAAGAGAAGGGGTACCACGCCACCTCGATGCAGGACATTGCCGATGGGGTGGGCCTGCAGAAGGGCAGCCTTTATCATTACATTACCAGTAAAGAAGAGTTATTGATCATCATCGTGCAGGAGGCGCTGGACGTTTATGTGGGGCGGCTGAACGATATCGCCGCCAGTCCCCAGACTTCTCGGGAGAAGTTCGCCGCGGCCGTGCGCTTCCACCTCATCGGCATTGCCACCAATCTGGGCATGCTGACCATCTTTCTGCGCGAGGCCCATGCCCTGACGCCAGAGCAACAGGAGATTGTCAAGCGGGAGACCGAGCGCTATAACAGTGTCATTGAGGGCATTTATGCCGAGGGCGTGCTTGAGGGGGTTTTCCGTCCGCTGGAGCCCAAATTGGCGTGTCGGACTGTGTTGGGCGCCTGCAACTGGTTTTACCGGTGGTACCGGCCAGGTGGGCCTTTGTCCCTTGAAGAAATGGCCGAGTTCTTTGTCGATGTGCTGTTCAACGGCATTGTGGTGCCAAATCAACTGCAAGTAGGGGGCTGACTATGGCAACAACAGCGGAGATTTTTGCCCAGATTCAAGGCCGCATGGCGGCAAATCCGCAGAAACTGGCCAGTATCAACGCGGTCTACCACTTTTCTTTGAGCGGTGAGGACGGGGGCAGCTTTCACGTCACTCTTTCCGGGGGTCAGGGTACTGCCGGCGCCGGCGCGCCGCAAACCCCCGACTGCACTGTGTTGATGTCGTCGGCTGACTTCAAGGCCATGGTAGCGGGTACAGCGAACGCAACCGGGCTGTTCATGAGCGGCAAGCTGCGGATTCAAGGCGATATGGGGCTGGCCATGCGGCTTCAGAGCCTGCTGGGGTAGCAGCGCCAAAGCAAGACATCCGCCGGTCGGCGGATGTCTTGCTTTGGCGCCCTTTGGAACCGGCGAAAACTTCGCGTGGCTAAAAAAACGGTTTTAGGGTAGGATAGGATTGACTGAATGGGCAAAGTTACCTGTTGATTGGGGGTAGAGAATGTGTTGGGTCAGGTCGCATCAACGATCACAACCATAGTTGCACTGGTTCTTGCTGTTCGACTGGGCATGCGGTATATGGAGCGGCAGCGGTCTCATACATTGCTCTATGCGGTTTCCCTGGGCCTCTTTTCGTTGGCGGCGGCCGCGGATGCCTGGGCCCGGCTGACCGGGGTTGCACCGGAAATTCTTTATCGGCTGTACTGGTTTGCCGCCGCAGGCCTGGTCGGCATGATGGCGGCAGCCACCGGAACCCTGATGGTGCCGTTTATGGACAGGGACCTCATGGGTCGCCTGGGCCGGTGGGTAACCAGCGGTACAGTTACGGTGTTACTGGGCCTGATGGCGTGGCTGCTGTTTGAAGTGCTGCGTATGCCTGTATCGGACAGCCAACTCCTATTAACAGTCGAAACGTTTACCAGGGCGCCAGGCACGTTCATTCCCCCCAGCGGGCCCAAATTTCCGTTCGTGCTCACCAATTCACTGGGCACAGTGCTGATCATCTGTGGAGCCCTGTGGTCATTCTGGAAGACCCGCGCCATTTACACCTTGACCATTGCCCTTGGGGCGCTGATTTTTGCCCTTGGGGGCACTGCAGCCAACCTGGGTGGAGAGGCCCTGTTTTATGCCTCGCAGGTGGCGGGTACCCTGGTGTTGAATGCCGGGGTCCATGGCAGCATCCAGCAGCGGCCGGTGGTAGCGCAAGGCACCGGTCGCAACGCCTGACTGTGCAGGACCGGCGCGTTTCATGGCTGCTGCTCGGAAGGATCACGCCAACTGGGCCAGATTGACAGCATATCTTTCGTGGAAAGGCACTTGCACTGGCCCGGTCTCCTGTGTTAGTATCGTACCTGCGGCTGACGAACAGCCGGTTGCCGAATGCGAGGATAGCTCAGTTGGTTAGAGCACGCGCCTGATAAGCGCGAGGTCGGTGGTTCGAGCCCACTTCCTCGCACCAGGGCCGCATAGCGGCCCAAAGCATTCCGCGGGGTGGAGCAGCCCGGTAGCTCGTCGGGCTCATAACCCGAAGGTCGAGGGTTCAAATCCCTCCCCCGCAACCAAAGTGCCGGGCGCCCGGCGACTTCAACGCCAGGCGCCCGGTGTGTCCGTCCGGGTAGGTTTGTTCCTCGGGAACAGCCAGGAAATGGCGGATTGACGCTGAAGATCTGGTGTGCTAAAGTATGATCTTGCTGCGGTGCTGAACACGACGCAGCAGCGACCCGAACCGGTCCTTGAGAACTGAACAGTGTAGTGTGAGAGGAAGGGACACGTGGGAGCGGACGCCTACCGCTGAG
>JAKFDK010000092.1:0-46009 GCA_036676195.1 Clostridia bacterium
GGTGAATCACATAAAATCGGAGCCGCACAGGTGGGGGAGCCGCCACTTTTCGCCGTCTCCGGACCAGAACGCCCCTTCTCAGGCCGAAAACAGGCTAATTCCGGGGCGAACATCCCTTGGAACTACGGGATTCGCCTGCGGTTTCCGCATGGTTTGGAACTCTGCCTCGGAAAGGAGCGGTGAATCATCCCGCCCCTGCCTCGACCACCCGAAATCGGGGTTGCGGCCCGGAATCTGATCAACTGCTGCGCAGGTCGGTGAGAGTCATCCTGACCGGGCAAGGGGCCACGAAGGGCCAGGTGCCATCGATCTCGGTCGGACCGAGGGAGCACCCTTTTCCGCGAACAGATTCTTTTCATATGGGGTGACCAGCGCACGGGGCGCCAACCGCCCTAATCAATCACGCCCTGGGCGACCAGTGCGTCGTACTCTTCTGCGGTCAGCCCCAGCAGATCCCGGTATACAAGCTGGTTATGCTCGCCCAGGCAGGGGGCCGGTGCGGCCACTTCGGGGGGACAGGCCGACAGTTCATAGGAGACGCTGCGGTAATGTTGGGCGCCCATCTCGGGGTGCACCTGCTGCTGCCACACCCGGCGCGCGGCCAGTTGCGGGTCAGCAAACAGGTCGCGCATGGTGCTGACCACGCCGGCGTGCACACGGGCGTGCTGCAGGCGCTCCATCAGTTGCCAGGCGTCCTGGTCGGCGGTCCAGCCGGCCAGGAGTTGGTCCAGCTCGTCTTCGTGGGCTTTGCGCCCCGCCTGGGTGGCAAACCGGGGGTCTTCGGCCCATTCGGGACGTCCGGCCGCCACGCAGAGGCGTTCCCACTCGCCGTCGTCCCAGCAGCTCAGGGTGCACCACATGCCTTCCCGGCAGGGGTAGGCGCCATGGGGGGCGGCCTCCGGCGAGCGGTTACCCTGGCGATGGGCGACCCGCCCGTTCACCGTATGGTCGAGCATGGCACCGGCCAGGAAGTGGACCCCGGTTTCATACTGAGCCAGGTCAATGTACTGGCCCCGGCCTGTGCGCCGCCGCTGGTCCAGGGCGGCCAGCACGGCCACGCCGCCGTAAGCTACGGCCACGTAGTCGATATACGGCCCGTACAAAAGTTGCGGCGGCCCGTCCGGGGATCCCGTCAGGTGCGAAAAACCGCTCAGGGCCGACAGTTGCGTCCCGAAGCCCGGGTGTTCTGCCCGGGGGCCGGTCTGGCCCATGTTACAGGTGCTGAGCATGATCAAGCCGGGGTTGATGGGGCTCAGATCCGCATAACCCAGGCCCAGGCGCCCGATGGTGCCGGGGGTCATGTTTTCGATGATCACGTCGGCCCAGGCGGCCAGACGCCGTGCCAGGTCGACCGCCCCGGGGGCTTTCAGATTCAGGGTAATGGCATATTTGGAATCATTAAAGAGGGCAAAACAGCCGGATCGGTTCAAACCCACGATGTTATTCGGGTAGGGGGGGTACTGCAGCCGGAACCCGTCCGGCCGCTGCCTCGACTCCACATGCACCACCGTTGCGCCATAATTGGCCAGGTGTTTGCCAATACACGGGCCGGCAGCATAGGCGCCGAATTCAACCACCTTCAGGCCGGCCAGGGCCGGGTTTGTCTGATTTGCCACCGCTGCTCCTCCTTCTACAGCACACCTGCGGCGGCCAGATTGGCCAGTTCAGCGGCGGCCAGGCCGAGTTCGTCGCCGAAGATGGCGCGGTTGTGCTCCCCAATCAACGGGGCCCGTCGCCGAATCTGGCAGTCGCCCTGGCTGAACCGGGCAAAGGCGCCCGGATAGCGGATGTTCACCCCTAACTCCGGATGCCTGACCTCCTGCCAGAATTCCCGGGCTGCCAACTGGTCATCGGCGACGATATCCGACGCCGCCGAGACGGGGTAGCCCAGCATCTCCCGTTGGGTGACGCCTTCCAGGAATTCGGCCTTGGTCAGTTGCTTGAAGAACCCGCCAATATGATGCTCCAGCTCATCGACTTCCGCCTGGGTGACTTTGGTAGCATCGAAGGCGCGCCAGTTTTTTTCCTTCATGAATGCCGGTGCCATGCCGTACCCGTCCATCCATTCCACCAGGGCCAGGTTGGTGCGGATGCCGGCCACACCCCCATAGATGGCGAAGTTCACCCAGCCATCCTTGCAGGGCCAGAACAGGCGCATGCGGGCCCCGGTCACGCTACGGCCGGAGAGGAAGACCCCTTCCCGCAGCGGATTGACCTGATTCAGGTCCCAGAAGGCCGGAGCGTGCGAAATAGAGGAGATCACGGCCACCTGGGCCGATACGTCCACCTGCTGGCCCACCCCGGTGACCGCTCGCTGGTAGAGGGCCGTCAGGGCACCCATGCACGCTTCTGACCCCACCCACATGGGGGCCTGCGGCACGGTGACCCGCATCGGTGCCCCGTCCCTTTCCCCGGCCAGCGACATGGCCCCGGCCATGGCCATGACCTCCAGGTCGGTGGCCAGGTAGCCGCTGTAGGGACCCGTCTGACCGTAGGGGGAAATGGAGACCTGAATCAGCCGCGGGTTCACCGCTGCCAACTTTTCATAACTCAGGCCCAGGGAAGATAGGTAACCGGGCTGGAAGGTTTCAATCATGAAATCGGCCGATTTCACCAGGCGCAGCAACAGGTCACGTCCGGCGGCGGCCGTGATATCCAGCGTCACGCCACGCTTGTTATTGTTATAAGCAAACCAGTACAGGCTTTTTTCTGGGTCGGGTTCATCGTGATAGTAGGGGCCGATCCGCCGGGCCGGGTCGCCGCCGGGCGGTTCCACCTTGATCACATCGGCCCCCAGGTCACCCAGAATCTTGCCGCAGAGAAAACCGAGATCACCGGCCAGGTCGAGCACACGGTACGATGTGAGCATGGACCTACCCCCTGTTTACTGGCGGGGGCGGCCCCGCCTTGGGGCCGCCCCTGGCGGGTCGGCAGCTTGGTTCTAGCGGCCGTTCCGTGCCAGTACCTCGACCCAGCCCTTCATGAAGGACTCGGACTTGGCGATTTCGGTCTCCTTGAACCACTTCTTGGGATCGACCCGGTCCACGGCATACACGGGCCGGTGGAAGTCTTCCTCGTACCCGAAGGGCACGGTGGCGTCAATGCCCATGCCGCCTTCAAACCGGGTGTTGCTGGCGGTCCAGTCCTTGTCGCCGGCGGTCATGCGCTCGGCGGGCTGGAAGGTCTGGCCAATACCACCGGGAATCGGGTTCAGGATATCGGTGCGGGGGTTCACCCGGGTGACCAGGGCCCACATGATGTCGTCCATGCTGTAGATATCCACGTCGGTATCCACAGCAATGGCGGTGCGCATGCCCTGGTTGCAGGACAGGATGGCGCCCAGGAAGTTCTTCTGCCAGCCTTCTTCGATGATGTTGCGCTTCTTCACCTGGATGACGCAGCCACCCCAGTCGGTCATGCAGTAGGGCAGGTGCACGTCCTGGATGATGCCGGGCTGAAGCCGCTCGCACAGTTCGTAGATGGCAGCCTCGCGCACGGTGGTGTCGATGTTGCTGTCGTCGGCGGTGTGTACGCCCAGCGGGAAGATGATGGGCTTGCCTTCAGGCTTGCGCATGGTGATGGCGGTGACGTGGAAGGTGGACGCCTTGTAGGCCTTGCCCATGTAGCCCGACCACTCGGGGTGGAACCAGGCCTTGCCCTGGCGGCCTTCCTTTTCGGCCTCAGCGGTCTCCCAGCGGCGGTCCTTCGGCCGCAGGTAGCCTTCCAGCACCAGCTCGGCGTCGGCGAGGGCGTAGGCGTCAACAGTGCGGCACTTGACGATGCGCAGCGGCTGGCCCTGCATGGCGCCGGCGATGCCGAGCTCGTCACAGCCCTTGGGCAGAATCACATAGTCAAAGCCCGACCCGGCCATCAGGTTGGCAGCCGGCGGAATGCCGAAGCACATGGTGATGGGAATGCCCTGTTCCTCGTTGTAGTGTTCGGTCTGGACCTGCCACATGTGCGAGCCGGGAGCAGCCTGGAAGGTGCCGACGTTCCCCCAGCGGAAGCTCATGCGGTTGTAGCCGACATGGGTGCCTTCCTTGAAGTACTTGCCTACGACCACGCTCTGGCCGCTGCCAATGGTGAACTCGGACTCCAGCGGGGTGTGGCGGATGGCCAGCAGCCACTTGTTTACATCCAGGTCATCGGTGATGACAAATTCCTGGGCAGGCGCCTCTTCCTGGGACACCTCAACCGGAGCGATGGGGTGAGACAGAGCGTGGGCGATTTTTTCGGTGCGCTGCTTGTGGTTCTCCCAGCCAAACATCTTGTTCATGACATCGGTGTTGGCAAACAGGTTCGTGACCGCCCGCAGGTGCGGGTAGTTGGCCACGTTATTGAAGAGAACCGGCAGGCCGCCGTCAAACCGCTTCTGAATGGCGCAGATCTCCAGGTCAGGGCTGACCTCAACATCGGTTTCCAGCAGGAGCCCTTCAGACTTCAGCCAGGCCAGAGCGCTACGCAGGCTCGTAATATCCCTCTCCACAGTGGTGATCCTCCTTGATTGGATTTCACCACAGGAACACAGCAACTTTGGTGCCAAGGACCCGAAAACGCAAAAAATGCACCCTGACGGGGCAATTTCGCTCCATTTTCCCGCCTCGAATCGGCAAATGAGGTCTGTTACGGAGTTGTTACGGAGCTGCTACGGTGCTACCGGTGCCGGGGTAGACGGGCAGGGGTTTCAGCCATGAAATCTCCCGTGCGCCGGTGCAATCGTAAGGGAGCGGCCCGCCTTACCGTAGTGGGAATTACCCTACGGTGTGGCGGGCCGCTTGCCGATCTGGTGTTGTGCAGAGATGAACGATTGCGATGGGCGCTGGTTTCAGACCTGCAAGAGCCGGTGACGGCGGGCCATATAGGCAAAGGCATGATTCAACGCTTCTGGGTGGTAGATATGTTTGATCTTGTCGGCAATTTCTCCGGCAGGGCTGTGCAGGGGTGCATCCGTCAGGCTCTGGGCCTGCAGTTGCGTCTGGCAGGCCTTGTCCAGGAAAAGGGCGTACAGGCAGGCGGCAGCCACACTGGGGCCAACAGTGACGATGCCGTGGTTACGCAGCAGCACGGCCCGGGCCGGACCTAACGCCGTTGCCAGGGCTTGGCCCTGGGCCCGGGTCAGGATCAGATCGGTGGTGTCGGTAAACACGCCATGGTCAGTAAACAGCACGCCTTCATGGCCAACAGGCAGGAGCCGGTTGCCCGTAGCCGAGAAGGCCACGGCGGCAGACGGGTGTGTATGCACCACTGCCTGTACGTCCGGACGGGCCTGATAAATCTCAGCGTGAATCGGATACTCGGTATGCCGGTTGTGCTTGCCCCAGAGCACTTCACCCTGCTGGTTCAGCAGCAGCAGGTCGTCTGCGGTGATTTCCTCCAGGCCGAAGCGTGCCGGTTTCATGTAGTAAAGGTCGGTACCGGGCACCCGAGCCGAGGCGTGGCCCCAGATCAGGTCGCCCTGTCCCTCATGGGCCAGGATCTGACAGGCGGCGGCTAACGTGCGACGAAGGGGTGCAGTTTCTGCGATCAGTTGTTCATTCGGCTGGTTTGGTGCCACAGTGGTCATCCTTTCTTAAATTTGCCTGTATGCCTCGCCGTGTGCTGGTGCAGCCGAACACCGCCGACCAGGTCGGCGGTGCTCGGCCAAGGGGGTTTTACTTGCCGTACAGGGCCTTGATGAAGCCAGACTGTTCGAGGGCCTGGACAAAGCTGTCGTCAACGAATTTGGCCGGGTCGGCAGCCGCGGCTTTCGGATTCTTAAGGGCGAGTTCGTCAAGAATGGTCTTGACACCTGCCGCTGTGGAGTGGGGGACCTCGGGCATGTACTTCTTGGCGTACACTTCCCAGGTGTCGTCGAGCACTTCCTGATCGGTAATCTGGGCATACTTGGAAATGACCTGCTTGGCGACATCGGGCTTGGTCTTGAACATGTGCAGCCCTTCCACATATGCCTTCATGAACCGGTCGGTCAGGTCCTTGTTCTTGGCCAGCCAGGTCTTATTGGCCGCCAGCCCGGTATGGGCATACTTGACGCCCAGGGTGCCCAAATCGACCAGTTCCGTGAAGCCGGCCTTGCGGGCGGCAACGGTGGTGGGGGGAGAGACCATGCCGCCGTCGATGGCGCCGCTCTTCAGAGCAGCCAGAATCTCCGGAATGCCACCGACCTGAATCACGGCCACGTCCTTGTCCGGCTGCAGGTTATTCATTTTCAGGAACAGGCGGAGTGACGTGTCGGAGGAAGCGCCCAGGCGGCTGACGCCGACCTTCTTGCCCTTCAGGTCGTTGATTGATTTGATCTCCGGCCTGGTCATCAGCGAGAAGACGATGGTATCGACGACGGAGCCGATCATGGTGACGTCGGCGCCCTCCAGGGCGGCGGCAATGATTCCGGTGGCCGCTGTCTGGGAGATGGGGGTGTCACCGGCCAGCAGGGCCTGGGTGGACTTGGACGAGCTGGAGATGTAGACAGGTTCCAGATCAATCCCGTACTTCTCAAACAGCTTGGCTTCCTTGGCTACCCAGAGTACTGCCATTGAGCCACTGATCGAACTGTATGAGACCGTCAGCTTGTCCGGGGCTTTGGTCGGGGCTGGTTGGGCTGCGGCTGGTTTCTGTTCGGCCGGTTTCGCTTCAGCAGACTGAGTCGGGGCAGATGACTGGGGCTGAGCGGGGGCACTGGCCGGCGCTCCGCCGCCACAGCCGGCAACCACCAGGCTGAGGCCAAGCGCCAGGGCAAATCGGGTCCGCCACCAGTTCGACACAGCAGGCTCCCTCCTTAAATTAGAACCCGTAGTCTTTCCAATTGGCGCGCACTGCGGCCAAATGTTCGGCCGGCGGCAGTGCCACCGGGGGGTACTTGTGCTTCTTGGTTGCATCGATGCCTAGCTTGGCCGAGAGGCGACGGCTGGGGTCGAGCTGGGGCACTTCCTCACTGGCTTGCGAGGGGTCCAGGCGCACGGCGGGCACATTGGGCGCAATAAAGGTGTCCTTATGGGGCTGCACCCGGAAGCTCATGGCCCAGTTCAGCATGAAGGGATCGCGAATATCGATGTCGTCGTCCACCACCACTGTGAATTTGCCCAGGGTGGGGTCGACGGCCCAGGCGGCATACATGACCTGTTGCGCCTGGCCGGGGTACTCCTGCTTGATCGAGATGACCAGGTAGGACGAAGAACCGCCGGCGTGCAGCAGGTGGATATCCCGGATGGGCAGCTTGAGGTCCAGCAGATGCTTACGAATCGCCGCTTCCCGGCCGAAGCCGCGGATGGTGCTGGACTCGCTGGGGGGCATCTGGCTGAGGAAAGCCTGGAAAATCGGGTTGTTGCGGTGAGTAATGGCGGTGACGTCGACAATGTAGGACTGGGCATGTGGACCCATGTACCCCGTGTACTCGCCAAAGGGGCCTTCCCACTCCAGCTCGCCCTGCCGGATCATCCCTTCAATCACGATCTCGGCCGTGGCAGGGACCATCAGGTCCACCGTTTTTGCCTGGACCACCGGGACCGGTTCCCCCCGCAGCCCGCCGGCCACGGCCAGTTCGTCGGTGCCGTAGACGACCCGGGAAACGGAGCAGAGTCCCACCGTCGGGTCGGCACCGAGCACAATGGCAACCGGGGTGGGTTTGCCGCTGGCTTCGGTCATTTCGACATGGGTGCGGCCGTGCTGTACGAAGTTGATCCACAGCCCGATCTTGCGGGGTCCCTTGATCTGGCAGCGGTAGGTGCCGATATTCTGCACGCCGGTTACCGGGTCCCGGGTAGTCACAAACGGGGCGGTCAGGTAGGGGCCGGGGTCCTCGCCCACTGTCCAGGTGGGAACCGGCAGGTCCAACAGGTTGGCCGCCTCGCCCAGGTGCACGTTTTCATGCACAGGGGCACTGCGGACAACCTCCGGGGCAATCGGCTGCCGCTGGGCACGCGTCCAGATCGCCGGGATTTCGTCAAGGCTCTTGGCTTGCAGGGCCAGGGCGTAAATGGAACGCGAGCCACCCAGCACACCCAGGGTCACGGGGATGGTGTGCCCCTTGACCTGGTCAAAGATCAGAGCGCAGCGCTCTTCGTCTGCAAAGGTCTGGAAGTTCACCCGGCTCACGGCTGAGATTTCCCAGTCCTTGTCCACCGGGCGGGTGATATGTTTCAGCTTTCCGTGCTGCTCCAGGCATTGCAGATACTCACGTAGGTCTGCGTAGGGCATGCGGGCTTCCACCTCTGTTTATTCGGGGCGTTGCGGGCGCCACTTATCGAAGCGTGCTTCCAGCCGCTTCAGCCAGTTCACCATTACGATGCCGGCCACGGCAATGATAATCACGCCCACGAACACCTTATCGGTTTGGAAGGAGGCGCCGGCCACGGCAATCAGGTAGCCCACACCGGCGGTGGCGGCGTAAAGCTCGCCTACCACCACACCGATCAGGCCGCGGCCAACGGCGAGGCGCAGGCCGGTGAGGATGTGGGGGACTGAGCCGGGCAGGGCGATGGTGCGGAAGATCTGGGCATCGGAGGCGCCAAAAGACCGGGCTGCCTTGATCAGGTGTGCGTCCAGGGTGCGGACGCCGGTGGCGGTGGAAACAAGAACCTGGAAGACGGCGCCCAGGAAGATTACGGCGACCTTGGACCAGATGCCGATGCCCGTCCAGATGATGATCAGCGGGAGCAAGGCCACACGAGGCGTGGCATACAGTGCCGACACAAAGGGGTCCATCACAGCATTGAAGGTCCGGTACCAGCCGATGCCGATGCCGATCGGAATGCCCACCAGCACGGCGGCGCCGTAGCCGATGGCAAACTCAAGACCGCTGACGTAGATGTCCTTCCAGATGGTGCCGGTCTTGAACATGTTAATGGCGGCCAAAACAATCCGGATGGGTGAACTGACAAACAGCGGGTCCACCCAGTTCAGGCGGTAGGTTATTTCCCAGAAAGTCAGGAAGATCAGCACGGAGATGGCACCGATCAGCCGGTCCCGTGAGACTGCCTGGCGTGCTGCCTTGGCTGCCGGGGCCGGGGCCGGGGCGGAGGCGTTGCCGGACATGCTCTTGGCCAAGGCCATTATTCCTCGCCTCCTTCGGAGGCAGTCCCGAGACCGGTACGTCGGACCTCTTCTTCGATCATGGCCCAGATGTCGTCCTCGTACTGGTGGAACCGCAGATTCCGTTTAATGTCCAGGGGGCGGGGACGGGGCAGATCAATGGGGATGCTGGCCCGCAGCCGACCCGGCCGGGCGCTGAAAACCAGCACCCGGTCGGCCAGGTAAATTGCTTCGTTGATCTGGTGGGTAATGAAAATGGCGGTTTTCCGGGTAGCCTGCCAGACTCGCATCAGCTCAGCCTGCATGAACTCCCGGGTCTGGGCGTCCAGTGCGGCAAAGGGCTCGTCCAGCAGCAGTACCTCCGGGTCCATGGCCAGGGCCCGGGCGAGGTTGACCCTTTGTTGCATGCCGCCGGAGAGTTCGGAGGGGTAATGGTCCTCGAACCCGTCCAGACCAACCAGTTTCGTGAGCCCGGCCGCTTGCTTCAAGGCCTTGTCACGGCGCATCCCCTGCAGTTCAAGCCCGTAGATGATGTTGTCGGTAACGGTGCGCCAGGGCAGCAGCGACGGGCTTTGGAAGACCATGGCCCGGTCGGGCCCCGGCTTGCTGACGGCATGGCCGTTGATCAGAATCTGGCCGCTGGTGGTCGGCTGCAGGCCGTCCAGGCAGTGCAGGAAGGTCGTCTTGCCACAGCCACTGGGACCGACAATGCAAACGAACTCGCCTTCCTGGATGTCCAGGTTCAGGTTTTCCAGGGCGATGGTATCCTTGCCGGTACGGGGGTTGTGGTAGGTCAGACCCATCCCGACGGCCTGCAACTTGGGGGTATTTGTGCGGACGGATCCAGCCGACGGAGCGGTCGCTGAGGTGGCCATCGCAGCGGATCACTCCTTCCTTAGCGGAACAGCTTGTCGCCCCACTTTTTCATGGTGGCGGCGTGGAGTTCAGGGCTGGAGCGGGCAACCAGGGGATACTCGTCCTTCCACTCCCAGGGGCGGGTGGCGTCAATAATGGCCCGGGAGTTATGGCCCTTCTTTCCCTGGGGAATCCGCGGGTCGAGCGGACCGGACCAGCAGCGGCGGATAATGTCGATGGACTCGGCCGGCTCAGACCGGGTGACGACGGCCCACATCACTTCGTCGAGGTTGGTTTCGTCAATGTCCTCGTCGACCACAATCACATAGCGACCGAGATAGTTACCGGCGTGGCAGGCGCAGGCCAGCATGGCGGCCTGTTTGGCGTGGCCCGGGTAGCGCTGCTTGATGGACACCACCAGGAGCAGGCGGGCGGCGCCGGCCTCATGCAGCCACACACCCTTCACGTCCGGGCAACCGGCCTTTTCGATCTCTTCCTTGATCATGGCGGAGCGGGTGAACGCCCGGTAGTAGCTCAGCTCCGTGGGCGGCTTTCCGGGAGGGGAGCCGAGGATGATCGGGTTGTTGCGGTGGTAAATCGCCTTGATTTCAATCCAGGGCTCGGGCCGGGTGTCGGAGGCGTAGTAACCGGTCCACTCGCCGAAGGGCCCTTCCGGCTCCAGCTTATCGTAGTGGGCATAACCCTCGATCACGATTTCGGCCGTGGCCGGGAACGGCAGGCCGGTGTACTTGCCCTTGATGCAGTCGATCGGCTCGCCCTTGATGGCGCCGGCCCATTCCAACTCGTTGATGCCATAGGGGATTTCCAGCGAACCAGCCAGGAAGATCAGGGGATCGTGACCGACGGAGACAATAACCGGCATCGGTTCCTTCTTGTCAAACCACTTGTCGCGGTGAATCCGCCCGTGCTTGCCAGGGGAGATATAGAAGAACACGCTCTTCTTGTCCCGTACCATGACACGGTAGGTGCCCAGGTTCACCACACCGTCGTCCGGCCCCACGGTGATGTCGACACTGCCGGTGCCGATGTAGCGGCCGCCGTCGTGTTCATGCCAGAACGGGGTGGGGAACTTGAGGACGTCAATGTCGTCCCCTTCCAGAACGTTTTCCGTCACCGGGCCGGAAGTGACGTAGTTGACCGGGATTGGCTTGGCGTTGTGGGCCTTTTCCGTCCAGGCCGCCATCAGTTCCTTTTCGCTCAGGTTCGGGTCCAGGCCCGCCGTAAGGGCCAGCCGCTTGGCCGAGCCCATGGAGTTGGACAGCAGCCGGTAGCCGGAGGGGAAACCGGGGATGTCGTCAAACAGCACGGCCGGCCCCTGCTTGGCGTTCATGGCAATTTCGGTGATGGTGCCAATCTCCAGGTTCGAGTCAGCACCCCGCAGGGTGCGGAGTTCACCCAGTGCTTCAGCTTGCTGGATCCATTCACGCAGGTCACGGTGGGGAGCGGGGGCAGCGTTGGTGCGGTCTTGTTCAGCCATGTGAGAGCCTCCTGTTGGTACTTACTTTAGCAGGTAACCCCACTGTTCTCGGGTCTCGCGCTTGTACTGTGGGTCAGGCCCGATGGCCAGCGGGAATTTGTCCCGCCATTCATACGGGCGGCAGGCATCTATGATCACCCGGGAGTTGAAGCCTTTGTGGTCCGGGTGGATCGCGGGATCAAGGGGGCCGCTCCAGGTGCGGCGGATGATTTCATAGGCTTCGGCCGGGTCGGCCCGGGTGACGACTGCCCACATGACGTCGCCCAGGTCGGTGATGTCGATGTCGGAGTCCACCACGATGGTCATGCGGTTCAGGTAGGCGCCGACCCGGCACTGGGAAGCGATCATTCCGGCCTGGCGGGCGTGTCCCGGGTATTGCTGGTCAATAGAAACCACGTTGAGTAACCGGCAGCCGCCCACGCCATGGCACCAGGCGCCGGTGACTCCGGGAATGCCGGCATCCTTCACCTGCTTGCGCAGCATGCCGGAGCGCAGGTAGACCCGGAACCGGTGTGCCTCGTACGGCGGCTTGTTGGGCGGGCAGCCCAGGATGATGGGGTTGTTGCGGTGGTAGATTGCCTTGACTTCCACGAAGGGCTCGGCGCGGTGGCCGCTGGCATAGTAACCGGTCCATTCGCCGAACGGCCCTTCCGGCTTGCGTTCGGTCGGGTGGACGTAGCCTTCCAGCACAATCTCGGCATGGGCGGGAATCGGCAGACCCGTGACCTTGCCACGGACCACCTCGATGGGCCGGCCGCGCAGACCGCCGGCCCAGTCGTACTCGGAGACGCCCAACGGGACCTCCAGGCAACTGGCCAGGAACAGCAGTGGGTCCATACCCACCACAATGGCTACCGGCATGGGCTCGTCGCGGGCGATCCACTTGTCCCGGTGAATGCGGCCGTGCTTGCCGGGGGAGATGTAAAAGCCAACGTTTTTCTGGTCGTGAACCATAATCCGGTACGTACCGAAGTTGATCTCGCCGGTGTCCGGGTCACTGGTGATGTCGGCACAGCCGGTCCCTATGTAACGGCCGCCGTCTTCCAGATGCCACTTGGGCGAGGGGAACTTCAATACGTCCACATCACCGCCCATGAGGATGTTTTCAAAGATCGGACCGCTCTCCACCTCAACCGGCGGCATCAACTGCATGTTGGTCAGCCGGTTTTCCCACTCGTCCATTAACTCGAAGGGGCCGATGTTGGCCGGCAGCCCCAGGGTGAGCGCCAGGTTCTGCCTGGCCCCCATACCGTTCACCAGCACACGGAAGCCGGACGGATAACCGGGGATGTTATCGAATAACACCGCCGGTGCTTCATCTGTGTGGTGCAACATCTCGGTCACGCGACCGATATCCTCCTGCCAGGTGGCGCCATCTACCTTGCGCAGAGTGCCATTGGCCTCCACCATTTGCAGCCAATCGCGCATGTCTACGTGTGACAATCGGAAGCCTCCTCTGGGTATGACTATTTATACAACTTGGCTATGAAACCGCTTTTGTCGAAGGCTTCCAGGATGCTGTTGTCCACAGCGGTTTTTGGATCCAGGGTCTTCTTGTTCTCTTCGGCGATCAGTTGCATGCCGGGGATGGTGGCGTACGGGACCTTGTTCAGCAGGCTATCGCGGTGAAAAATGTAGCCGTCGCGCTTGGCGTTCTGGCTGCTGTCACCCTCCAACTGCAGGTACTTATCGATGATTTTCAGTACCTCGGCCTCGTTCTTGGGGTCCTTGTAGTAGGCGATGGAGTCCAGCAGGGCCTGGGCAAACTTGTCCACCGTAGCCCGGTTCGACTTTATGTACGCCTCGCTGGTGGCCACTCCGGTGTGCTGGTACTCCAGGCCGGACTTGTACAATGCCAGCAAGGGATGGAATCCAGCGGGAGTGAGTTCCTGGGTGAGGCTCGGGTCCAGTACGGTGGCATGCATCTGCCCCGATTTCAGGGCGGCGATGCGGGCAGTTTCGGTGCCGACCTGCAGGATGTTGACATCCTTTTGCGGGTCCAGGCCCAGCTTGCGAACAGCAAAGCGAATAGCTGTGTCTGAGGACGAACCGAACTTGCTGACGCCCAGCTTCTTACCCTTCAGGTCGGCGGCGGATTGAACTTCCTTGGGCACTACCAGGTCGTAGGTCATGGTGTTTACCAGGCCGGCAATCATCTTCACGTCGGCGCCTTCGGCCTTGGCGTTCACCACGGCTGACCCGGCTACCACGATGATGGGCACATCCTTGGAAACCAGGGCCTGAATCCCTTTGGTGCCGCCTTCAATAAACATGAGTTCCACATCGAGGCCGTACTTGTCGAACATCCCTTTGTCTTTGGCGACCCAGAGGGTAGATGGGTTATGGTTCATCATGGTGAAACCAACCCGGAGCTTCTCCTTCTGGCCGTTGTTTGGAGTACCCCCGCCGCACCCGGCGAGGATGACAGTCAAAGCCACAAGAGCCAACAAACCGCGTATCGACCGCTTGATCTGCACAGTCTTTCACCTCGTGAGATTTCCTAGGTGTAGAAATTCGGCGCGAAAGCGCTGGTTACTGTGACTAGATTTACTATTAGGACATGCACTTTTTGACTTACTGGTATGTCAAAAGGCCCCCGCCGGTAGGTCGGCGGGGGTTTACTTTTTTCCGCTGCCGGGCGCCGTCGCGTCGGGAGGAAAGGACGACGAGTGGCTATTACCGTCCCGTCTGGTCAACCCAGCCCATGAGCACCGCGCCGAACCGGTGTCCCTGAACGTAGAAGGGGATGGAGAGCGCCGAGGTGACCTCCCCCGTGTCCCGGGCGTAGGTCTGCACCAGGAAGTCCGGGCTGCCTCCCGGTGGCTGGTGGAGGTCGCAGCCGGCGCGGCGAAAACCTTCCCGGGTTGCGATATTGGGCAACTTGAGGGCGGCGGGCGCCAGTCCCACCCGGGCCCCACGCACCAGGACCCCTTGATCATGGTAAAAACGCTTCATCCGGTTGCCTGCTATATCCTTTTCAGGAATACCTGTCCAATCCTTGCAGTATATGCTGTTGTGGATGGGGCCGTATGCATTGAGGTCGATGATGAGAGCAAAGATCAGTCTGCGCTCCTTGGCCAGAGTGGCATCCATGTGCCTCTGGAGCGCCTCATCCACCACGGCGTCGTAGCGGGTGTTGAATTTGGGCGGGGTAAAGCCGGTGGGCGGAACTTTGCGAACATCAAAAAGCCGGGCCAGGTTCCGGCTGGCACTGCCCTTGATCTCGGTATACTGCAGGGCCAGCACGTCATCCAGGGTAAGTTTGCCTTCGTGCAAGGCTTCATCGAATACGGCCTGGCAGTTGCGCTCCAGTTGTCGAGCCAGTGCCAGGGCGCGGTGGAACAGTGATCCGGTATTGAAAGGTTCCAGATAGCGGTGGCCGTCCTCGACCATTTCCGATAGGGCGAAGGTTTGTCTGGCGATCTGCCCGGTTTCATCTTTTACCGACTGCACCCGCTCGGCAGTGGTGCGAAGGGCCGCGAACACCGGTTCGGAAACGGCCGTTTGCTCCCGGACCGCGGCCGCGATGTCCTGAATATGGCCCGCGGAATGCCGTGCCAGCTCGTCGATGTCGGCCAGCGCCGTTCCGGCGGCCTCCACCTTCAGTGCCCCCTCCTGTACCTGGCGGACACTCTCCGTAATCAGATGGCGGGCTGGTTCCAGGTCACCGGTGATCTCCCGCACCAGCTTGCCGATCGCCTTGGTCTGCCCGGCGGTGCCTTCTGCCAGTTTGCGCACCTCTTCAGCGACGACGGCGAAGCCCCGCCCGTGAACCCCAGCCCTGGCCGCTTCAATCGCCGCGTTCAGGGCCAGGAGATTGGTGCGGGCGGCGATACCCTCGATCACGCTGCTGACCTGGGTGATACTCCGCACTTTCTCCACCAGGGTGCCTAGCCGTTCCGTCATGGTTTGCATGTGATCCCGGAGCTGGCGGATGGTGCCCACGGCATCGCTGGTGACAGCCATACCCCGCGCGGTCAATTGCTCCACGCGCTGAGTCAGTTCGGCTCCTTCGGCGGCGGAGCGGGCGACTTGTTCTGAACCGTCATGGACGTGGCGGGTACTGTCGACGAGGAGTGCCACCTGGTGATGGATTTCGTCCAGGTGGGTAGTCGCCGTGTGTAGGCGGGCGGAAGTGCGGGCGGCGCCCACTGCGCTGCGGGTCATAACGTCTTCCAAACCGACCAGGGAACCGCGCAGGCGCTCGCAAAACTCGAGGAGTTGGCTCATGCCAGCCTCGCCACCGGCCTCCGGGCGCAGATCCGTGAGGCCGGCTACCGCTTTCTGGATCACGGCCAGAACCTGTTCCGGCTCAGCGGACCCGCCGGGGGGCCCAGGGTCGGCTGGAGAGGGGTTCAGTGCGGCGGTCTGGGGCGGAGTGGGAGTAGCGGGTGCCGGCGGAGTCATCACCCGATCGCGGGAGGTGGCGGCAGAAGCCTGGGGTGAGGACTTGTAACGGCTGAGGAGTAGCTGTAACAACGGCACCATCCTCCAGTGGCACTGATTCTCTCAAGGGCAATAATCTACGAAGTCCAAAAATATACTATATATTATAGTTTGCGTGTTCGTGGATTGTCTCCCGAGAATCCGTGAAATAGGGTAAAGTTGCCTTGGTCAGCGGTTTTTGCAGGGTGAAAAGAAAGTCGGCTGTCCCCTACCAGGACGGTGGCCGTACCGGCGGGCCCGTTAATACGACAGCGCCTCCGCCAGATGACTCCGGCGGGGCGGGTGTTTCCACCCACTTTTCGGCCCAGCCCTGGATCGCCTGCACAACTGGCTCCAGGGCTCGCCCACCCAGCCCATACCCTGGTGGAGTTTTCCGTTAAGCACATGATGATTGCTGGTTACTGTGACTAGATTTACTATTAGGACATGCGCTTTTTAACTTACAGGTATGACGTAACCCCCGCCGGTTAGCCGGAGGGGGTTTACTGTTTCGCCTCTGTATTTGTTTAGTCCAGCGGGAATTATCGTTCAAAACTTGCAGGGGAATAAAAACAAACTGTAGAATAAGATGACTCAAATTCAACGTTTCGTTGAAATGGGTGGATAGCTGTTTGCCTGACCAGAGAACGGCATTCATGCGGGGGGATGGCAACATGAAACAGGTATGGCGCACCGTCTGCCTCAAAGACTGTCCAGATGCGTGTGCCCTGCTCGTGACCACAGATAGAGGCTCCGTTGTAAATATTGCGGGTGACCCCGAGCATCCAACCACCAGGGGGTACATCTGCGACAAAACCCGGCTGCAACTCGAATGGCTGCACAGTCCGGACCGCATCCACCATCCTCTGGTGCGTACAGGGCCGAAAGGCAGCGGCCAATTCCGCCGGGCCACCTGGGACGAGGCCATTGCCGTCATCGCCCGGCGCTGGCGGGAGATCATCGCCGCCCAGGGCGCCGAAGCCATCCTGCCGTACAGCTACATGGGCAGCGAGGGGCTGATCAACGCCCGCGGGCTGGACCGGCGGTTCTTCCACGCTCTGGGGGCCAGCAAGCTGGAGCGGACGATCTGTGCCGCGGCCGGTGTCTTTGCCTATCGCCAGACCGTAGGGATCGCGGGTGGCATTGATCCGGAACACCATGAGCGAACCAGGCTGCTCATTTTGTGGGGCCTAAATGTGGTTGCCAGTAACATTCATCAGGTGCCGTTCATCCAGGCGGCCCGGCGTCAAGGCTGTCGCGTGGTGCTGATCGATCCGGTACCGGAGGGCAATGCCGCACTGGCCGACTGGATCATCACGCCGCGCCCGGGTACTGACGCTACTCTGGCGCTGGGACTGATGAACGTCATCATTCGTGAAGGACTCCACGACCAGACGTATGTGGAGCGGTACACCCACGGATTTTCGGCACTGGCAGAAAGGGTGGCCGAATATCCCCCGGAACGGGTAGCAGCGATCACCGGAGTAGAGGCGGCCACTATCGTGGCTCTTGCCCGGATGTATGCCCGCACCCATCCTTCCCTCATTCGGGCCGGCGTTGGGGTGACACACCATGTGGACGGCGATGCGGCCATCCGCAATATGGCCTGCCTGACCGGGCTGACCGGCGCCTGGCAGTACCCCGGCGGAGGCATGACCTTTGCCAACTATGGGTGGTTTCCTATAAACTACGAAGCCCTTGAGCGCCCGGATCTCGCCCCGGCGGGCGTGCGGACGATCAACATGAGTCAACTGGGGCAGGCATTGCTGGCCGCACAGTCTCCGGTCATGTCCCTGTACGTGTACTGCTCCAATCCTGCCGTGGTGGCTCCGGATCAGCGGCAGGTGCTGGCCGGATTGCAGCGTGAAGACCTGTTCGTAGTAGTCCACGATCAGGTGCTGACAGACACCTGCCGATTCGCCGACGTGATACTGCCCGCCTGTTCACAGTTTGAGTATGAGGATCTGGCCATTTCGCCCTGGCACCTGTATTTGCAGCATAACGCCAGGATTATTGAACCAGTTGGGGAGGCAAGGCCCAACACGGAGGTTTTTCGCCTGTTGGCCTCAGCCATGGCACTCCAGGAGCCTTGCCTGTACGACAGTGACGAGGAACTGATGCGTGCGGCCCTTGACCACCCGCAGGCGCGGGCGCAGGGCATCACCCTGGATGCCCTGCGGGTCCGGGGCTGGATGAGGGTGCGTTCGTCGACGGAAGCCCTCTGGCCTTTCCGCAGCGGTTTTCCTACCCCGAGTGGCCGGTTGCAGTTTTACAGCCCGGACCTTGCTGCTATGGGTCTGGACCCCTTGCCGTTCTCCCGGCCGCCGTTGGAAGCGTCCTATCCTCTGCACCTGGTGAGCCGGTCAGCCCGTTACTTCATTAACACAACCTACGCCAACCTGCCAACCCACCAGCGTCGCGCCAGGGGCCGGCCGGCTTTGCTCATGCATCCGGTCGATGCCGCGGCACGCCAGATCCGGGATGGCGATCAGGTGCGCATTCGCAATCAGTGTGGTGAGTGTCAGCTTCACGTTGTCATCACCGAACGCATTCGCCCCGGTGTGGTGGCGAGCGACGGCCGTTGGTGGCTGCGCAGCATGCCCGGCGGGGCGGGTCTGAACGCGCTGACCGAGCAATCCGTCAGTTGCCTGGGGCGGGGGCCGACGTTCAACGGGATGCGCGTGGAAGTGGAGCTTGCAAACTCCCCCGCGCCCTCCCAGCCGCCGCAGCCGGTGGACGGCAACCGGCGATGAGTACTGGGTTTACGGCACATTTGATATAAGGAGGTCCAAACAGATGCGTACAATGGGTTCCATACTTACCGGGATCCTGACAGTCCCCCTGGCGCTTGCGCTGCTGACCGGCTGCCGGGGTGGGCAACCGGCAGCTCAGCAGCCGGCCCAGGCGGCCCAAGCAGCCCAGCCCGCGCCACCGGCCGGGTCCAAACAGGAGAAGATTGTTCTGACCGTGGTGTCCGCCTTCCCCCGCAATGCTACCGAACTGAAAGGCTTCTGGAAGTTTGCCGATGAGTTGAAAAAGGTCGCGGGCGAACGCATTGATCTGCAGTATCGCGGCGGACCCGACGTGATTTCACCGTTCCAACTGGCGGAGGCTGTGAGCACTGGCGCTGTGGATGTCGCCGTGACCACCGAGGCCTACTACCCCAACCTATTGCCTGTGGCTCATGGCATGCGGCTCACCCCGTTCTCGCCGACCGAGGAGCGTAAGAACGGGGTCTGGGAGTTCTATAACCAACAGCACATGGACAAGCTCAATGTTTACTATTTGGGCAAAGTGCACTCCAATGTGCCCTTTCAGCTCTACCTGAACAAGAAAATTGACGAGCCCTCGCTTAAAGGGATGAGCATGCGGGTGTCCCCAACCTATGTCGCCATGGTCAAGGCCCTGGGCGGATCGCCGGTATCGCTGCCCGGCGGTGAACTGTATACGGCGCTGGAGCGCGGCACCGTAGCCGGCTACGGTTGGGCGTCTGTTGGCCCTGTTGACCTGGGTTTCCATAAGGTGACGCGTTATGAGGTGCTCCCTGGTTTTTATCAGGCGACCATTGGCATTCTGGTTAACCTTGACAAGTGGAAGCGCCTGCCTGAAGACGTGAAGAAGACCCTGACGGACGTCATGGTCCAGACTGAACCGGAGATTGAAAAGCTTTACATGGGCCTGGTGGAAAAAGAACGCCAGGTACGGCGGGATGCCGGTGTGCAGGTACTGGAGTTCACAGGTGATAAGGCCAATCGCTACCTGAAGGCTGCCTATGACGCCGCCTGGACCGAGACGGAACAGGCTGACGCCGCCGTCGCCGCCAAGCTCAGGCAGTTGTATGGCATGAAATAATGAGAACCCGATGCCCAAAGGGGGACATTCACTTGCCGTCAGAGGGTGCCGGTGGGCGCTGGCTCGACCGCATGGTTCAACTGCTGTCCTGGCTGGGGGCGCTGGTCCTCTTATTTATCGCCCTCAGTGTGAGCGTGGCTACGTTATCGCGTTATTTCCTGAATGAGCCGCTGGCCTGGACCATCGAGCTGAATTCCCAGATGCTACTCTTCATGACCTTTCTGGGCCTGGCCCTGGTTACCCGCGAAAACGGCCACGTCCGGCTGGAGATCATTAGTGCTGATCGGTTTCCGCGGGTGGCCAGGGTTCTGGATGGCATGGCGGATATCACCGGCCTGGCCATCAGCGCAGTCCTGTTTGGCGCCAGCCTCTGGATTACCGTGGATTCATACGTAAAGGGGACGATCGCCGTCAGTATTCTGCCGGTACCCCGCTGGATTTACCTGAGCGTCATTCCAGTCGGCAGTCTTCTTACGGTCCTGCAATATCTGCGGCAGTTCATGACCGGTACACGCGTTTTCGACAAAGACGGCGGGATCTAACCAAGGAGGCACCACTGTGGACTGGTGGCAACTGCTATTGGCCTTCTTTGGGGTTCTGACTCTGCTGCTGCTCCTGCGGGTGCCGGTGGCGTTCGCCCTCCTGGGGATCAACTTGTTGGCGGCTGTTTACATGTTCGGGACGGGCCCCGGCCTGCGTAACGTGGTGCTGTCGGTTGCCAACAGCGTGAGTACCTTTGTACTGATCCCTGTGCCCCTGTTCATTCTCCTGGGCGAATTGCTGTTTCGGTCCAATCTGGCTTCCCGGGCCATTCATGTGCTGGACCTCTGGCTGGGCAGGGTGCCGGGCCGCCTGGGGGTCCTCACCACCCTCACGGGAACGGTGTTTGGCACACTGAGCGGGTCAAGTATGGCCAATACCGCCATGATGGGCACAGTCCTGTTGCCTGAGATGGAACGCCGGGGCTACAGCCGCCATATTTCCGTCGGTTCCATTCTGGCGGCGGGCGGGTTGGCCATGGTCATTCCGCCCAGCTCGCAGGCCGTGCTGCTGGGGGCCACCGCCGGCATCCCTGTCGGCCCCCTGCTCATGGCCGGCGTGATCCCCGGGTTAATCATGGGTATCAACTATACATTGCTTATCGTTGGCCGGTGCCTGTTCAACCCCCGGCTGGCGCCCCGGTATGAAACCCCCCGTACACCGTGGAGCGAGAAAATCCGGGCACTGGTTCAAGATGTTCTCCCGTTGGGTTTCATTATTTTCGTTGTTCTGGGCCTGATCTTCCTTGGCGTCGCCACGCCGTCCGAATCGGCGGCGCTGGGTGTCGTGGCCGCTCTGATTCTGGCGGCGGCGTACGGCAAACTGAGCTGGGCTATGGTATGGGAATCGTCCTTGGCGACCCTGCGGGCGACATCCGTGATCTTTTTCATCCTGGTGGGCTCTACCCTTTACAGCCAGGTGATGAGTTTCAGCGGTGCCACCCAGGGAATGGTTCAAGCCTTTACCGCCCTGGCCGATTCCCCCTGGCTGATCATGCTGCTGATGAACCTGGTGGTGCTGGTCCTGGGCGCCTTTCTGGATCAGGTATCGATCATGATGGTAACCCTGCCGTTCTTTATGCCCGTCGTGCAACAACTGGGCTGGGATCCGCTCTGGTTTGCCGTGATCATTTTGATTAACTTACAGATCGGCATGACGACGCCGCCCTTTGGCATGAGTCTGTTCGTGATGAAGGGTGTTGCCCCACGGGACATGACCATGCAGCAGATTTATGCTACGGCGGCTCCGTACCTGCTGGGGGATATCCTGACCATGATCCTGGTCATGCTCTTCCCCGTGCTGGCAACCTGGCTGCCCGAGCTCATGTTCCGGTAAGCATCGACTCCCCCTGCTCCCGTTGACCGGCTGGCCGGTCGGACAACGGGAGTTTGCTGCATTGGGGCTGTTTGGGGCTCAAATATGCAAAGTAAGTCTAGTTGCTCCTACATGAATTCCACATATATTTCGTCCTGCGGGAAAGGTAAAATCAACAAAACGTAGAATAGTTACCTAAGATATCTCCACTTTGTTGAAGTTCTATCGAGCATGATTGAGATTGAGGGTGATACAGCCTTGAATGTGGCAGGGGCAGTGATCCAGGTGCTGCGGAACTACGGTATCGATCGGATCTTTGGCAACCCGGGCACAACGGAAGTCCCGCTGCTGGATGCTTTGCCGGACCAGGGTATCCACTTTCACCTGTGCCTGTCGGAAGGCATCGCCGTCGCCATGGCCGACGGCTACGGGCGTGCGACCGGGCAGGTGGGCGTGGTGATGGTGCACACGGCCGTGGGGGCGGCACAAACCCTGATGAATCTGGTGAATGCCTGGGGAGACCACCGACCGCTGCTGGTGATTGCCGGCGAAAAGGACAGCCGGCTGCAGGGGCGGGGGCACGTGGCAGAAGTACCGGACCTGCCCGGGATCAACCGGCAGGTTACCAAGTTTACGGCCACGGCGCACCGGCCGGAGCAGGTGCCTGAACTGGTGGCCAGAGCCTTGCAAGCGGCCATGGCCACACCGGCGGGCCCAACCTTTCTGGCTGTGCCGGAGGACTTCTGGACTGCGCCTGCACCGCCGGCCGAAGCCTTGCAGCCGTTGCGGCCCACCCAGATCTTGGGTCCCGAGCCAGCCGCCGAAGGGGTTGCCGCTGCACTGGCATTGCTGCGCAAGGCCCGACGGCCGGTTGTGGTGGTGGGTGACGAACTGGGGCTGGCCCAGAACTTGACGGGTGTGGTCCGGCTGGCGGAACAGTTGCAGGCGCCCGTCGTTGACGGGCTGTTGCATGCGATAATGGCCACCAACTTTCCCCGTCGGCATCCGCTGTACCACGGTCCAGTCTTTCCGGGGCAGCCCCCGCTGGCCGAAGCCGACGTGGTGGTGGCGCTTGGCTGCCGATTGTTCCGTGAATACAGTCCAGCCGAGCGGGACTTGCTACCGGCAGGAGCCACCTTGATTCAGGTGAGTGCCCATGCCCTGGAGCTGGGCCGGCTCTACCCGGCCGCTGTGGCCCTGCTGGCCGAACCCCACCGGGCGGCCGAACGGCTGGCGGCTGACCTGAAGGCGGAAATGCCGCTGCCCGGTGTGTTGGAAGAGCGCACGAAATGGTTACAGGAACTGCAGCCGCGGCGTTACCCCACCTGCCAGCCGCGCCTGCCGGCAGAGCAGGCCCCTGACATTCAGGAACTGGTGGCGGTGTTGGGAACCACCTTGCCGGCCAACGCCGTGGTGGTAGACGAGTCGGTGCTGTCTACCTTCTTCTTGCACCAGGGCTACCCGTTCGACCAGCCCGGCAGCTATGTATCGACCAGCGGAGCCGGACTGGGCTGGGGACCGGGGGCGGCGCTGGGTATGCAACTCGGCCGGCCGGACCGGCCGGTGGTCTGCTTCATCGGTGACGGCAGCCTGTTATTCAGTGTCCAGGCGCTGTGGACGGCAGCCAATCTGGGCGCGGGCGTTACTTTCGTGGTGCTCAATAATGGCGGCTACATGGCTGTCCGCAAGGCGCTCGGGGGGTACGGCGGCAACGCCGCTGCCACCGGCTGCTTCACCGGCTGGCAGTTTCAAACCCCGGCCATTGACCTGCCGGGCCTGGCCCGGGCGCTGGGAGTCCCAGCCCGCACGGTTGACCGGGCCGGGAACCTGGCCCCAGCCCTGCGGGCGGCCCTGGACAGCGGCGGACCCAGCCTGATTGATGTGCGCCTGATCCCCGATTCCTACATCGGTTAATACACCGGAACACCCACTCAAGGAGGCTTCCCCATGTACGAAGCACGTCTGGCCGAACTCGGACTGGTCCTGCCCGAACCGCTTGAACCCCCGGCCCATTTCCTGCTGGGGGTGCAGGTGGACAACCTGTATTTTCTCTCTGGAACCATGCCCTTTTGGAACGGGGAACTGGCCTACCGCGGCAAGGTTCCTACCCAAATTTCGGTAGAGGACGCCCGCCAGGCAGCCAAGCTCTGTTCGCTGCACGTACTGGCCAACCTGAAGGCGCATCTGGGCACCTTGGACCGGGTCAAGCGGATTGTACGCCTGACCGGTTATGTAAACAGCGTTCCGGAATTTGAATCTCAGTACGAGGTGATCAACGGCGCTTCGGAGGTCCTGATGGCGGTTTTCGGCAAGAACGGTCACCATGCCCGCACCTCACTGGGGGTGGCCAGCCTTTCTTACCAGACCCCGGTGGAGATTGATGTGGTGGCCGAAATTTACCCCTGAGATTCGTTGGGCGGAGTCGGGTAGGCTTCATTAGCATCTGGCAGTTTCTCATAAGGAGGGTCAAGGTAATGGACAAGGAAACTAACTCGTCCCGTCGGCGGTTTCTTGGCAATGCCTTAAAGATTGGCGGGGCTGTGGCCCTGGCAGGGAGTGGCCTGACCGGCCTGATCGGGTGTAGCTCCGGGCAGCAGGGGGCGCCGGCCGCCAAGGCGGCGTTGAAGGTGCGGATGGGGATTGTGCCAGGTACCCAGCCCCTGTGGCGGCTGTTGGGGAACCGGAATGCCGAGTGGCTGGGGCCCCTGGGTTACGACGTGGAGTTCATCAACTTCACCGATGAAGCCACCATGCGGACCGCTTTTGTGAACAAGGATATTGAGGTGTACACCTCCACCATACCGGCCACGCCCTCCCTGGTTGAGCAAACCGGGCCCTGCCAGTTCTTCATGCCCTACGCCTGGATCCGTCAGGGGCTGAGCTTCTTTGTAAAAAAGGAATCCTCCATCCAGTCCATGGCCGACTTGAAGGGCAAGCGGGTATCGGTTTTCCCCATGGCCCACCCCGGCTTTGCATACTGGCGGGCGGCTCTTGTCGCCAACTACGGTTTCAAGATTGAAGATCAGTTCCAGCTCATTCATTCCAACCAGCCTGACCTGGCGGTAGACACCGGCGACGCCGAAGCGGCTATTGTCGGCGGCTGGGCCTGGGTGCAGCGGCGTGAAACCGGGCGCTACCGGCTGGTCGCTGACCTGTACAGCGAGTGGAAAAAGGCACTGGGCTCCGATCGCCTGCTCATCCTGGGCGGCGCCGTTGCCCGCACGGAGTGGATCAAGCAGAATCAGCAGTTTGTGAACGACTACCTGAAGGTGGCCCGCCAGGGTATGGAATTCATGCACAAGGACCCAAAGGCGTTTTATGCAGAGGCCGCGGGCTGGAGCGGCGGCGGCACAGCGCCGCCCCTGAAGCCGGAACAGGCTGAATTCCTGGCCCAGTACGACGGTCTGGTCGATGCCGGCCCGGAGCGTGTGCACCTGACGGCTGCCGATATTGAGGCGAACAGGAAAGTGTTTACGTACCTGCACCAGTCCGGGTATCTGAGCCGGGCCCTTTCGGCCGACGAGGTCTCAGCCATGTTCTACGTGCCGGCCTGACCCTGCCCGGTTCCAGTGGGAAGTGCTCGGCCAGACGGTAATGACCCGTCTGGCCGTGGCAGGCACATGCCTGCGGAGGTGAAGCTATGCGTTACGTGCCCGCGGGGGCCGTGGTTGTACTCATTGTTGCCTGGTATATCGTGGCCGGGTTTTATCCGGCTTTCCTGGTGCCGGACCCGACGGAAACCCTGCAGGCCCTGCTGGCCATCATTCAGGACGGCAGTTTCGCCGGCGCCGTGCTGGCTACGCTCTATCACCTGCTGGTGAGTTTTGCGCTGGCCGGCGTGGTGGGCATTATCCTGGGCGTTGCCATGGGGCGGGTTGCGCTGGTGGAGGCGTTTTTCAAGAACATCATCCCCATCCTGCAGACGCTACCCCGGCTGATCACTGTGACCCTGGCGATTATCTTCCTGAAAATGACCGATCGCGGCGTCATTTTTGTTGGTCTGATGGCCGGTCTGCCCTTTGTCGTGGTGGGCGTCTGGCAGGCGACCCGGAACATGGACGCGAACCTGATGGAAATGGCCAGGGTTTACGGGCATTCGGAACGGTCGCTGATGCGGCGGGTCGTGCTGCCCGGAGTCGTTCCCGACATCATTTCCGCCCTGCGGGTCACCATGGGTGTGCTCTGGCATGCGGTATTGGTCAGTGAGTTCATCATGGGCCAGAAAGGGCTGGGGCGGCAAATCAGCATGGCCCTTACCATGTACAACATTCCGGCCATCTTTGCCTGGGGAGTGGTGGTGGTCCTGTTCATGGTTCTGACCGAATATGTGGCCTTCCGGCCGCTGGAGACACGCCTCCTGCGGTGGAAGCGACGGGCGGAGCTGGTATGATGGCAGACGTGGTACTGTCTGTTCAAGGCTTGGGCAAGACGTTTACAGCCCGGGGAACGCCGGGGGTGGAGGCCCTGCGGGACATCCATTTCGACCTGAAGTGGGGCGAGGTGATCGCCATCCTTGGGCCATCGGGGTGCGGCAAGTCGACGATCTTCAATATCCTTGCCCGCTCCCTGGCCCCCAGCCAGGGCTCCGTTACCTACGGCACGGGCATCGCCGATTTCCGGGTTGGCTGTGTCTTCCAGGAAAGCCGCCTGCTGCCCTGGCGAACGATCCGCGACAACGTCTGGTTTGCCCTGCAGGGTAAGCATGGCCGTGGCCTTCCGGTTGCACAGCAACTGGAGCGGGTGGACCAGTTGCTGCAACTGGTCGGGGTGGCGGGCTTCAGCCACCGCTTCCCACACGAAATCTCCGGCGGCATGCAGCAGCGGGTGGCTGTGGCCCGGGCCCTGGCCGTTGACCCCCAGGTGCTGCTGATGGACGAGCCCTTCGGTGCGCTCGATGCACTTACCCGCCGACATATGCAGGAAGAATTAGCCCGGGTTGTAGAAATGGCGGGCAAGAGCGTGATTCTGATTACCCACGACATCGATGAAGCCTTTCTGCTTGCCGATCGGGTGTTGGTGATGACCCACCGGCCGGGCCGGATCAGGGCAGACATTCCGGTACCGTTTGCCCGGCCGCGCCAGCCCGAAGGGCTGGAGCATGACCCACTCTATCACGAGATCAAGCTGAAGGTGCTCAATCTGTTGCGGGAAGAGGTTGAACAGCACTTGCGCAGCCGACAGGAATGGGTGGGATCGGAAACGGTCCCACGGGAAGGGGATGAAGCCCCACGGACACAAACGCAGATTTCCTCATCGAGTCCCTGAAAAAGGTGGTCAGGGTGCTGGGCGTCACCTTCGGCTCTCACTGTGAGGTGGTGCTCCACGACTTGCGCCGGCCGGAACACTCCATTGTGGCCATTGCCAATGGCCATGTGACCGGGCGCAAACTGGGTGATCCGGCCATCGGCGGACCGGAGCCGGACATTGCCCTGCAGCGAAGCCAGAGCGACGACGGGCACACCAACATTTTAGCCAACTACGAGACCCACACCCGCGACGGGCGGCGGCTGAAATCCAGCAGCACGGTTTTCCGTGACGAAAACGGGGTGCTGTTCGCTGCCCTCTGCCTCAACATTGACCTTACGTCCATTGACACGGCCAAGAACTTTCTGGAGACCATCAGTGCAACCGACTTCTATACCGACGGTGACCTCGTGCCGGAATTACCGGCGGCCCGCCGCGGGGCCAGGGGCAAGCTGGCGGAAACAGCACCTGAAGAGTCGGCGGTGGAAGTGACGGTCAGCGGGATCATTACGGAGGCTGTCGCCCAGGGGCACAAGCCGCTCGAGGCCATGAACAAGGCCGATAAGCTGGCCTGTGTGGAGTACATGTACGACCGGGGACTGTTCATTATCCGCGGTGCGGTGGAACTGGTGGCACAGGCGCTTGGCGTCTCCCGTTATACCATCTACAACTACCTCGACGAGATCAAGGCGCGGCGTAGCGGTGGTCCGGCCGCCGCGCCAGGACCTGACGTTGAACCATAGCCAAAGGAGAGGCGAGTTTAGTGCTAACTTCGGAGCTGCGTACGGCCTTCTCCCGGATTGTCGGCCAACAGAATGCCTGGGCCGATCCGTCAACCCGCTTGCTTTACGCCAAAGACGCCAGCCCGTATCCCGGCCGCACGCCTGACCTGGTTTTGCGGCCTGGCCATGTGGATGAACTGGTTCAGATTATCCGGCTGGCCAACGACCACGGGGTGCCGATTTATCCGCGGTCAGGCGTGAACCTGTGGGGAGGGGCGATCCCTCTGCACGGTGGGATTGTGCTGGATATGAAGCGCATGAACCGGATTCTGTCGGTTGACCCTGAACTCTTTTCGGTGACGGTGGAGACGGGCGCCACCCTGTGGGAGATCCACCAGGCGTTGACCGCGCAGGGTTACTACAATAGAGTGGCGCCCGAAGGCGCCCTGGCTTCAGCCATTGGCGGCAGCTTCCTGTGCCATGGCGATGGCATTGGCTCCGCCCTGTGGGGCAACCAGGGCGACGCCGTGATCGGCTGCAAAATGGTGCTTCCCAATGGCGATGTGGTGGTAACCGGCTCGGCGGCCAACCCGGCGGCGGTGACGGCCACCGGTACCAGCGGCCAGTTCTTTCGCTACGGCTACGCCAATGACCTGACCGGTCTCTTTTGCGGATCGGAAGGGACCCTGGGCGTGCTGGCCGAGCTGACCCTGAGCATTGAGCAACTGCCGGAGAAGTACGGTTTCGGCACTTACAACTTCAATTCGGTGGATGACGCCTGCGCCGTGCTCTACGAAGCGCGCCGGCGCAGGGTACCGGCTAACTTCGCCACCCTGCGCGAGGGCCGTTCGCTGGCCGCCATCAGCCCTGGGGTTGAGCACCCGGTGGCACAACTGGTCTACGTGCTTGAAGGCGATGCGCCGGTGGTGGACCATTACATGGACGTACTGGAGCAGATCGTGAAGCAGCACGGTGGCACGAATGCCGGGCCGCAGGCGGCGGAGCGCTTCTGGGAGCGCCGCTTCGGTCTGACGCCCGGGGCCATGTTCAAGCTGGGGGCCCGGGTGTTGCTGCCGCTGCACTACCCGCTGGGGCAACTGGCGAAGTTTTACCACCGCATTCAGGCGATCTGCGCCGAAATCATTGACCGCCGGTACGGGCTGCCCTACTTCATTGGCGGGTTTCAGATCGGTGCAGCCTTTGTGATTTACCCCACCATTATGTACCTGGAGCAGTACCCAGAGCAGTATCAGCGGGTCATGGCCTGCACGGCGGAAGTGAAGGAAGCCTTGCTGGACCTGGGCGGCGCACCGATTTCCCTGGGCCGCCTGTGGGCCGAGGCCATGCCCCGGCTGGGGCCGCACTATGAACTGCTCAAGCAGATCAAGCAGACCACCGATCCAAAGAACATTATGAACCCCGGGATTCTGTTTCCAGTGGCCGAAGTTGGGGCGACGTGGGCCCAGGCGGCCCCGAGCCAGAGCGTATAGGAGGTGGGCGCGGTGTCTGAGTCTTGCCGGGACCTGGGACGGGAACTCTATCCTGAATTCATGTTGGACAAACCGACTCCGAATGCCGAGCCGGTTCCCTATACAAAGCCATCGGAATTGCCGCTGCCGGCCTGGTTCGATGCAGAGCGCTGGCCGCACTTTGCCCACAACAACCTGGTGAACGCCGTTTACCGCTGCCAGCGTTGCGGCACTTGCCTGACCGCCGATCCCTGCACCCGGATGATGTATGGGGATGGCAGCGAGTCCTTCACCCCTCGTGGTACCATTGGGATGATCCGGGCTCTGCTGGAAGGGCAGGTCCAGGCCCATGAGCTTGGCCAGCCGGCTATTGACGCCGTGAATTTCTGCAACCACTGCAACAATTGCGCCAAGGTGTGCATGGTAAACCAGGCCTGGGTGAACGGGCTGGCCGAGGAGCCGAATATCCCGAACGCGGATTTGTTTGATGCCTACCGCAAGACACTGATTGATCTTGGTGTCAGTGGTATCAAACCGACGCGGCTGTCCCCTCCGCCGGGAGGGTGGCCGCACCGGCGGACCCGTTAATACGACAGCGCCTCCGCCAGATGACTCCGGCGGGGGCGCTGTTGGTTTTATTCTGGCTGTCCGCCGGCCGGGGCGGGCGTTTCCACCCACTTTTCGGCCCAGCCCTGGATCGCCTGCACAACTGGCTCCAGGGCTCGCCCCTTTGCCGTAAGTTCATATTCAATCAAAACCGGTCGGGTGTTATGCACCCGCCGGCAGACAATCCCCACTTCTTCCAGTTCCTTCAGCCGTTCAGACAGGAGCCGGTCGCTCAGTTCCGGTGCCTGGGACCGGAACTCGCCAAAGCGTCTGGCGTCGCCCATGAGGATGCGGAGGATCAGGCCGACCCACTTCTTGCCCAGGATCTCCACCGCCTTTTCATAGCGGGGACACATCTGGTCATACCCCATAGCCGTCACCTCCTGCCGTTAGCTTACCACAGAATTCCCACAAACGGTAAGTGGCGCGGGACCAGGACGGGTTACTTCCGAATAGTTAGTTGCAGAGTAGAAGTGAGTAATTTTGCTTGACAAGAGTGTGCGGCTAACATAAGGTTAGTAATAAGCTTACGATCCGTAAGTATATAAACGGAGGTCGTTGTGCATGACTACTGCAGCTACCAGGTCCCGGTGGGTTCTGGACCCAGCCCATACCCTGGTGGAGTTTTCTGTTAAGCACATGATGATTGCCACCGTTAAGGGTCGGTTTACCGGTGTATCGGGGCACATTGACGCAGCCCTGCCGGACCTGACCACCGCCACTATTGAGGTAACGGTGGAGGCCGCCAGCGTTAGCACCGCCGACGACCAGCGGGACCAGCACCTGCGCTCGGCTGACTTCCTGGAGGTGGACAAGTACCCGCAGCTTACCTTTCGGAACAGGCAGATCGAGCGGACGGGCGACGACGAGTATCGGCTGACCGGCGAACTGACCATCCATGGGGTGACCCGGGAAGTGGAGTTCAGCGCCACCTTCGAGGGCCAGGGCAAGGACCCGTGGGGCAACGAGCGGGCCGGCTTCAGCGCCGAGACCCGGGTTAACCGCAAGGACTTCGGGCTGCACTGGAACGCCGTGCTGGAGACTGGCGGCATCCTGGTGGGCGACCAGGTGCGGATTTCCATCCAGATCGAGGCAATCCGGCAGGCCTGATGCACCGCCCAGTCCGGATCACAGGCACCCGAGTGATTGGAAAAAGGCTCTCCCATTCGGGAGAGCCTTGCCGATTCGTGGCGTTATTCGTCAGCACATGGATCAACAGCAAAGCCACAATGACATGTTGCTTAGTGGCTGAGGCAGTGAAACGAAGTTCAATCCACTCAATCGCTAGCCAGTCTCTGTCATCACCCTGGGATGTGTTTTCGATTTCGACTTGATAAATGGTCTTGTCGTTGCTTTGGCGACCAGAACTGACAAGGAAGGGCCATGTCTGCTGCGTCCAATTATTAAAAACTTTACCAGATGGCGCGCCGTGTTCCAAATTGGCCGGGCAACCAGAAAAGAGCTTGTCATCGTTGACTTCTACCGGGGGCAGGGAAGACGGAGCGTCCAGCAGTTGCCCATACAGGCGCTGGGCATGGTGGTCCGAGGGTGCTGCAGGGCGGCGCTGCGCTTGCCCGCTACGGCATAGCATTAAATCAGGCTTACGTGTCCGTCGTCGCCCCGGGGGACTGGTCTGCACTAGCTACTGCGGGGCCTCTGGGCCTCGCTGCAGTAGCCCTCCTGCTGCAAGTGACCAGTCAGTCGGCGCCTGTGTTCAGCCCGACGGACAGGCCCGTGCTTAGACCCGCGCTGCCCGCCCCTCCTGCCGGCGGACAGCACGCAGGTAGAAAGGGGGCGGGGTACCGTGATTTTCATGACGCACCTGGAGTGTGCCCGGTGCGGCCAGACCCACAGCGCCGACCGGGCGGCCAACCGGTGTACCACCTGCGCCGGTCCGCTGCTGGTCCGGTACGACCTGGCGGCGGCGCAACGCAGTTGGGATCGGGACTCGCTCCGGGACCGGCCGGCCAGCCTGTGGCGGTACCGGGAGGTGCTGCCGCTGCGGGACGACCGGCACCGGGTCTCCCTGGGCGAGGGCATGACCCCATTGCTACCTCTGCCCCGCATGGGCGCCATCCTGGGGTTGCACGACCTGTGGCTGAAGGACGAAGGGCTGCTGCCGACCGGCACCTTCAAGGCCAGGGGGGCCGCCATGGGCATATCCCGCGCCGCCGAACTGGGGCTGCGGGCTGTGGCCATGCCCACCAACGGCAACGCCGGTGCCGCCTGGGCTGCATACGGGGCCCGGGCAGGTCTGGCGGTGGCCTTATGCATGCCGGTCGATGCGCCGGCGGCGGCGGTATCGGCGGCGGCAGCGGCGGGGGCAAGGGTCTGGCTGGTGCGCGGGCTGATCTCTGACGCCGGGGCGATGATCAGCCGGGCGGCGGAGCGGTATGGCTGGTTCGACGCCGCTACCCTGCGGGAACCGTATCGCGTTGAGGGCAAAAAGACCATTGGCTATGAAATCGCCGAACAGGGGGACTGGCAGTTGCCCGGCGCCATCCTCTGCCCCACGGGTGGGGGCGTGGGCATTATCGGCGTCTACAAGGCCCTGCAGGAAATGACGGCGCTCGGGTGGATCCGCCGCCCCTGGCCGCGGCTGGTGGCAGTGCAGCCGGCGGGCTGTGCACCGATTGTCCGGGCCTTTGCCGCCGGCCGGGCGGAGTCGGAGTTCTGGGCGAATGCCCATACCATTCAGCAGGGCACCCGGGTCCCCAAGGCGGTAGGGGACTTTCTGGTGCTACAGGCGGTACGGGCCACCGGCGGCACGGCGGTGGCGGTAACAGACGCAGACGCCCTGGCCGGATGGCAGAGTCTGGCGCAGCAGGAGGGGATCAGCGTGTGTCCGGAGGGAGCCGCCCTGGTGGCAGCGGCCGGGCAATTGCGGGCTGACGGCTTTCTGGGCCAGGACGAGCGGGTGGTGCTGTTGAACACCGGTAGCGGCAGCAAGTACCCGGATTTGCTGCCACTGGCACTGCCGGTGCTGGATGCCGGGGCGGAAATTGGCGCCGCGCCGGCTGGCGGCAGGGAGGAAGCCGGATACGGAGAATGTTAATCATCAGTGATGAGCGACAATCAATTGTGGGCGAGGGTGTGGCAGGCATGGCAGACGAATTACTCCACGGTGAGGACGACCGCACCTGGGCGGTTCTGGACATTCTGGCCCGGCTTGGGAAGTCGGTGGGCTCGCGGACGATCTGCGAGGAGCTCAGTGCGAGTGGACGGCCCACCAGTGAGGCCACCGTGGGCCGTATCCTGCGCCGGCTGGAGTTCGACGGGGCCCTGAAAAAGTGTGGCCAAAAGGGCCGGGTCCTGACGAGCCAGGGGAATTTACTTCTGGAAACGCTGACTCGGGCCCGCCGGCAGCGGAGTCAGGGCATGGCCCTGAGTACTCTGCTGAGCGACAGCGGTTACCGCCGGATTGAAGAAGTGACGGAGATGCGCCTGATTGTGGAAGGCGAGGCAGCGGCCCTGGCGGCGCGACACGGTACCGCCGAGCAGTTGCAGGCCCTGGGCGAAATCCTCGTCCGCAGCCGGGCCAGGGTGATGAGCGGCCATTACAGCACCGAGGAAGATAACCTGTTTCACAACACCATCGCCGAGGCGACCGGGAACAGCGTACTGGCCTCTGTTGTCCGGTTCCTGCGCGAGTCTGAAGGGATTGTGGCCCTGCTAATGCAGGTGCGCTACACCCTGGGGCTCAAGCCGCTGCAGGACCACGAAACGATTTACGCGGCCATCTGCTCCCGCTCCCCCGATTCAGCCCGGGCCGCCATGCGCAGCCATGTGCAGAATATGCTCAACGACGTGCGCCGTTATGTAATCGTGCAGCGGCAGAGTGCGGAAGAGGGCACCCCGGCGGCGCGGGCTTAGACCGGGCGGTTCACCGGAGCTGACCGGTCAGGTGCTGTACCGCCAGGCTGGTCACGGCCACGGTGAGCCAGAGCAAACGACCAAACAGCCTGGGCCGGAGACCGGTGCGCACGGAGAACCCCGCCGCACCTGACCGTTTCGGTCAGAGTGGGCGGGGTGATTGGATCCGGCAGGACGGTGCTGTCCGTATAGCGAACTTTGGTACGCATTCAAACCAGGCAGATCGGGACGGACCGGGTCCCGGAAGGAGGCAATTCTTTTGGAGATTTTTGACGCCATGGCCCGTGCCGGGCACGAGCAACTGGTCTTTTGCTATGACCGTAACACTGGGTTGCGGGCCATTCTTGCTATTCACGATACGGCGGCCGGGCCGGCGCGTGGCGGCACTCGCTTTATGACCTACAGCAGCGATGCCGAGGCCATTACCGATGCCCTGCGCCTGAGCGAAGCCATGAGCTACAAGTTTGCCATCGCCGGTCTGGACTATGGCGGCGGCAAGGCGGTGGTGCTGAAGGATCGCCTGCAGACCCAGGACCAGCGGCTGGCCTTCCGGGCGCTCGGGCGGTTTATTCAGACCCTGGGCGGCCGGTTCGGTACCGGCCCCGATATTGGTACCGGCCCTCAGCAGATGCAGTGGATCCGGGAGGAGACGCCGCATGTCTGGGCCCTGCCGGGCGGCCCCGATTCCAACCGGGTGGTGGCCTACGGTACCTACCTGGCCATTGGTGCCTGCCTGCGCGAGATTTTTGGCAGTACGGCAGCGGCGGGGCGGACGGTGGCCATCCAGGGGCTGGGCGGTATCGGCCTGCACCTGGTGAAATTCCTGCGGGAAGAAGGAGCCCGGGTGGTGGCTACCGATGTGTCGGCCGAGCGCTGCCAGTTGGGCGAGGCCGCCGGGGCCGAGATCGTCGCGTCGGAAGCGATTTACGATGTGGAGTGCGACGTGTTCTCGCCCAACGCTGTCGGGGCGGTGCTGAACGCCGGCACAGTGCCGCTCCTGCGCTGCCGGGCGGTCGCCGGGGCGGCCAACAATCAGTTGGCCACCACCGCCGACGGCCTTGCCCTGCATGCCCGCGGCATCCTGTTCGCCCCCGATTACGTGGTCAGTTCCGCCTCGCCTTACGCCATTACCGGCTCCAACGAGTTCGGGTGGAGCATGGAGGAGACCATGGCCCGCTGCAGCAACATTTCCCAGACACTGGAACTGGTCTTTCACCGGGTGCGTACCTACGGCCGCCCGCCGGAAGAAGTGGCCGAGGAGATCGCCCGGGAACGGATACGCACCCTGGGCGCCCTGCGCCAGCTTACCCTGGGCACGGAGCGCTGAGCAGCCCTAGGAACCGGTTGGTTCGCTCAGGCCCCGCTTGGGGGCGAAAACGGCCTTGAGCAGCGGCGGCGTGGCCAGGGTGGTGATCAGGGCAACCAGGACCATACCGGTAAAGATCTCCTGAGTAATGATCTGGCGGTCCAGCCCGATGCCGGCTACAATCAGGCCGACCTCGCCGCGGGCCACCATGCCGGCGCCGACCCCCAGCGGACTGCGCCCCTTCATGCCGGCCAGACGGGCGCCCAGCCCACAACCCAGCAGCTTGGTGATAATGGCCACCAGGGTCAGTACGCTCACGAAAATCCAGAACTGGGTGGTCAGCCCGGTCAGGTTGGCGGCCAGGCCGACGCTGACGAAAAAGAAGGGCGTGAAGGCCGCAAAGGCTGTGACTTCAACTTCGTGATAGAGGTGCTTTTTCAGCGGCGAGGCGCTGAGCGCCAGGCCACAGACATAGGCGCCGACAATACCGGCCAGCCCGAAGGTCTCAGCCAGGAAGGCAAAAGCCAGGGCAGCGGCGATGCCAAAGGCGATCAGCGGCGCCCCTACCTTGAAACGGTTCGCCCAGCGCAGCACAGGCGGGAGGACCTTGACGCCCAGCAGGGCAGCCAGGGCAAAGAACAGGGGCACTTTCACCAGCAGGGCCAGCACCGGCCCCAGGCCCCCGGAGCCGTCGCCGCCGCCGGCCAGACCGAGAACGGCCGACAGTACCACCAGGCCCAGCACGTCGTCGATGACGGCGGCGCCCAGAATGGTAACGCCTTCACGGCTGTTCAGGCGCCCGAGTTCACGCAGGGTCTGCACCGAAATGGAGACTGATGTCGCCACCAGCAGTACGCCGATAAACACAGCGGTCACGCCGGTAAACCCCCACAGGTTGGAAACCATCCAGCCGCCAACAAAGGGGATCACAACGCCGGTCACCGCCACCAGTGCCGCCGCGACGCCTGATTTGCGCAGGTCGGTCAGGTTAGTTTCCAGGCCGGCCAGGAACATGAGCAGAATCACACCGACCTCGGACATTTCCTTAATAAACGGGGTCGGGGTCAGCCAGCCCAGCATCGCCGGACCCAGGAACAGGCCGACCAGCAGTTTGCCAAAGACCGAGGGCTGCCCCAGCTTCTGGCTGAAGTGCCCTGCCATCTTCACAGCCACCAGCACCAGGGCAAACTGGGCCAGAAAGGCGAAATGGTGAAGATGCTCCGCTTCGGGCAACAGTTCGGCAAGAAATGACACGAAATCCCCTCCACTGTATATGTTGCGCTGCAGACAAAATAGAAAACCTGCAGCACCCCGCCCGGCGGGGATGCTGCAGGTTTCGCGCGCCTACAAGACGGATTGAACGCTCCTCAGACGGCCGGCGTTCAATCGACCCGACGTCACCGTCGGGTGCGATTCCTGATTACTGGTCGCGCCATTCAAGACGCGTATATGTCTAGCATACCTGATCTACCCGGCTGATGCCAGTCTGATTCGCATCACTAGATGCCCCACCTGGTGCGGTGAGCGGCGCCCGGCCAGCGAATCAGGAGCGCCTTCCCATCCTGGCTCCAGCCCAGGGCCAGACCCACGCCAAGTGCGGCGCTCTGGCCGGTACGCAGGTTGTAGGCGGTGATCTCGGTCCACTCATCGGGCTGAAAGAGCAGCCACTGCCCGTTCGGGCTAAAGAAGGGCAGGCGCCGGACACCCTCAATACGGCGTTCGACCTGGCCGCTGACGGCATTGAGCAGCAACGGCCCGACCAGGATCTTGCTGCCGTCGGGCGACCAGGCCACCGGGTCGAAGCTGCCCCGGCTGCCGGGGAGTTCGCCGGCAACGGTGCGCAGGGCGCCGGCAGCCAAATCAGCCACCATCAGGGCCGTGCCACCGCCGGCGGGCTGGGTGAGGGCAAGCCGGGAGCTGTCCGGGCTCCAGGCCGGGCCGTAAAGGGTGATTCCATCCTTGCCGGGGCGCCACATCCGGGCGTCTCCGGCGAGGGTCTGGCGCGTCCTGCCGTCGATGCTCAGAATCAGAAAGCGTACACCCACGTATGAGTCCGGGGTGTATTCACCGGTCTGCACCAGTACGGCCAGCCACTCGCCGTTGGGAGAGAGGTAGAAGGAGTCGTAGGGCGGAAGGTCTGGGAGCACCGTGCGCTGCGGGTCGGCCGCGGTCTGGCGGGTGATCACCAGGGTGGTTTCCCCCTCCCGCCTGATCGCGATCAGCTCACCGGAGGGCAGCCAGTATCCGGTCGTGTCCTCCGGTTTGACCGCCTGGCTCTGGCCGGTGGTGAGATCGATGAGCGAGTGCTGCCAGGTTGGCGATTCATGGCCGCCCCGGACCTGCTGCGAGGTGACCCGCAGCAGTTTACCGTCGGGCGAAAGATCGGCCCAGCGGGGCTCAGGCGTCAGGTCGGCGATGCGGCCGGCCTGGCCGGAGGCCGGGTCGACGGCAAACACCTGCGGCGGGGTGCCGGTGTAAAGGCTGGGTATGCCGCCGGTAAGGTAAAGGCCATGGCGTTCCTGGGCGCCATGCAGGTTCAACTGCATCAGCGGCTGGGGTTGATCAGCGGTGAGTTCCAGGGTGCGGGCGTCGATCCACTTCAGGCTGGTGATCCAGTCGCCCTGGCTGCGGCCTTCCTTGTCGTGCGGGCCCTTCAGGGCGCGCTCCACTGTTTCGGGCAGCATGTCGTGGGTGAAGGTAAGGCGCAGCACCAGCGGGGTATCCGCCGGCACCTGGGTTCCGACCGGGCGCCATTCGTCTCCGGCCCGGTAGGCCACGGTGGCCTGTGGCGGGGCCTGGCGGCAGAAGGTGACCGAAATGTCGCCGCTGCTGCCGTCGCCAGTCAGCACGTCCTTCAGGGTGAGTCGGAAGGATTCGCCCGGCCGGCCGGCCGGGATGCGAAGGTCGAAGCGGCCCTCCTGGCCGGTGGCAGTCTGGTTCTGCGCCAACGGCTGCACGCCTTCCAGTTTGAAATGGGTCTCGTGCCAGCCTTCAGGCGGGGCGGGCATGAGCAGGCCGCGCAGCCAGAATTCGCCGGTGTCAACGGTGGCGGTGCCGCCCTTGCGCATGTAAATGGTACCGAGCATACTGCCGCCGCCTTCCCAGACATCCGTCTGGTCCACGGAGAGGAAGCCGAGCCAGGGGCGTTCCGGCGTCCCGCCCGGCTGCGGCGGCTTCAGGGTGATGCCGCTGCCATAGGGGCCCGAGGGCAGGTCGGCGGCGGTGGCGCCGGGGGTGCAGGGGCCCGCCGGCAGCGGCGCCGCCACCGGAGTATCGCCGGCCGGGGGCGGGGCGGGCGTGGGGGCAGGCTCGGGGGCAGGCGCCGGCGCCGTAACGGTTTCAGTCGGTGGCGGTGGCGGCGGGGCAGAGGTGCAGCCGGCCAGGGCAGCGCCAAGGAGCAGCTGCATGAGAATAACCGAAAGCTTTCGTCGCATGTAGGGGGTCACCTCATCCAGATACGTTCCTGTCTGCATAGACGTCGCCGAGGGGCTTTGTGTTTCAGGTGAACCCGAACTGCGGGCATGCGAGCGAACGGGCGGACTGGCCATAGAATGGCCTGGGGGTGCAGACAGGTGGAGGTTAGCCTGCTCCGTTTTCCCAAGCTGTTACCAGGCACGGCGATGTTTCCCGAGGGAGGACTGGACCGGGGAATCGTTCCCCTGCGGCTGGGCAGCAACGTGGTAGAGGTCCGGACAGCGGCCGGTGCACCCGCCGGCCAGATCGGCCTGGCACTGGATGTATGGGAACGGCTGGCGGTGCCGTACCCCGGAATCCGCCTGCAGATGCGGACCAGCGCCACCGGGGAGGTTGAGTTGGGTCCGGTGGTGGCCGTGTTGCTGCCCGGGCAGAACAACATGTCGCCCACCCGGGCGGCCGACCGCCTGCGGAAATACGCCGGCCACCTGACCAGCCGGCCAGGGCTGTTCATGCTGGGTTTTGATGAGGCTTTCGACTGGGGCCGGGGCATCCTGGAGGGGCACGTGCTGGATAACCGTCCGGGGCAGGAGGGTGCCGTGCTGGCGGCCCGCTGCCCGCTGCCCGCCGCGGTGGCCCTGACCTGGTCGATCCGGCGGGACGTGATCACACAGCTACGCCAAGTCACCGGCGAGCGTACCTTCAACTGGATTCGCAGCATTGGCAAGTGGCAGTTCCACAAGCTGCTGTCCACCGACTCGGAGCTGCGCTCGTATCTACCTGATACCCGGGTGCTGCGCGGTCCGGCCGATATTGCCGTGATGCTGACACGGTACGAGACCGTTTTCGTCAAGCACACCCATGGTATTCAGGGCCGGGGGACTGCCCGCGTCCGCCGGTTGCCCGACGGGTTGGAGGTCAGGCATATGGAAGACAAACAGTTGAAGGAGGTCCAGTTTCCTGACCTGACCGACCTGGTGCCGTACGTGCGCCAGGTGGCTGGGCCGGGCCGGGCTGTGGTGCAACAGGGCATTCCGGTCACCGGGCGGCTGGGCCGTGCCCTCGATTTCCGGGTGCTGGTGGTGCGGGACCGGGCCGGAAACTGGTGCTGCCCGGTGGCCACGGCCAATGTGGCACCGGACGACCGGGTGGTGTTTACCAACCTGGCCAATGGCGCCACCGACGAAGACCTGCTCACCAGCCTGGAGCAGCACCATGGTATGGCTCCGGACCAGGCCAAACGTTGTGCCGGAGGGATGGTTGAACTGTGTCTGACGGCTGCCCGCGCCCTCGAAGGTCCGTATCATCCCCTGGGGATCCTGGGGTTTGATGTAGCCGTGGAGACGGGCAGTGATCGTTTCTGGCTCCTGGAGGCTAACGCCACGCCCGGGTGGGGCTACCCGCCGGAGATCGAAGTCGGCCTGGCCCACAGCATGGTGGATTATGCCCTGCTGCTGGCCGGTTACCCGCCAACAACAGACCGCCTGCCCTGAACAGGCAGGCGGTCTGACGGACTCAACCAAGGGTGAGGGGGCGGGGCAGGCCGGCGTACTGGCCGGCCCACCCCCGTCCGGCCAGGTAGACCGCGTAGGCAAAGGGATAATGCATGAGTGTGTCCTGCAGCCAGGAGATTTGAGGATGCAGCGGCTTGGTATTGGCCTCGAATACCCACGGCCGCCCGGTTCGGTCCAGGCCCACGTCTACGCCCACCTCGCCCAGCAGGCCGAACCGTGCCTCCAGGGCGGTGGCCACCCGCACGGCCACTGATTTCAGTTTGGCCTCCATATCGTGGATTTCCGGCAGTTGGTTCCCCCAGCGCTGCAGGAAGGTGGCGGGTGAAAATGGCTCGCCGCCGCGGCTCATGTTGGTAGCGATCTGTTCCGGGGGCGCCAGGCGAATCAGGGCCAGCGGCGCCTGCCATTCGTTGAATCCGTCTTTCTGGACCAGCACCCGCAGGTCAAACACGCGCCCCTCGACCGCCAACAGGTCAATGCCCTGTTGAATTACCCAGGGCTGATGGCCCCGCAGCAGGTCCAGGAAGCGGAGCAGGGTCTCGCCGTCGGCGAAGGTCTCCTCCACCGGGCCGTCGCCGGCAAAACCCCGGATACTGATGCCGTCGGGCCCTGAACTCAGACGCAATACGTCGCCACCGTGGCTGCCGTGGTCTGCCTTCAGAAATACTTTGGGGTAACGGCCGAGCATACCGGTCAGGGCAGCGGGGTCACTGAAGAGCGTCGTTTCCGGCGTCAGTTCGGCCGTATCGGCAAAAAAGCGTAAGGCCGCATGGACTTCCCACTTACTGAACGAGTTGGCCCCGTTGAGCAGGGTCACGCCGTCCAGGGCGACCAGTTGCCGGCGCAGAGCGTGTGCGGTCGCCCGCTGATCCGGGGACCGGTAGGTGGCACGGTTATAAACGATGTCCGGCAGCGGCAGGCTGACGGATTCCCAGCGCCCTTCCCGGTCTGCCCAGCACCGGACCCGGTCGATCTGGCGGTTCACCCCGGACAGTTCAAAGAAAAACGGGATGGTGCCTTCGGCCCGGGCTTCCCGCAGATGCTCCCGGTAGCCTTGGGCGGCGGCACCGTGGAGCAGGGCCATCCCATTCGGCCCCAGCAGTACCCCGACCAGGGGTCCTACATGCACGTGCGCCCCCCGGTCACGGACCAATGCATGCACCTGCTGCCCTGGTCGCATGCCGGTTTCCGCCAGCACGGCTTCCGGCAGATAGAGCAGATTGGCATAGGGGTCGAGGCTATAGGGAATTCTGGCGGCCCAGGTGCCGACATGAATGACTCCCGGCGCAGCCGTGCCGAACAATGGCATGACCTTTACCCGTTGCATCGAATCATCCCCCCCGCACCCGCCAGCGCTGCCGCGAAATGAATGGGGTAGCGGTTGATGCTTTCCGTCACCAAGGGGTCGTGCAGACGTTGCAGGCTGACCTTGAGCGGCTTGCCGTTGACTTCGATCAGCTTGACGGTGCCGTTGGACGTTACGCCCAGGTCAAGCCCCAGTTCGGTACAGACACCGAGATGCCGGTCGACCCGCCGGGCCAGCTCCACCGATACTCCTTCAATGTCTGCCAGTACCTGTGTCCAGCGATCACCAAAGGCATGGCGCAGCACCCGATCGGCCGGGGCCACATAACCGCCACTGCGCGGGCTGGTAATAACGCTACCCACCGGGGCAATGCGGGCCACCAGTCCGGTAACGGCCCAGTCGCCGCGCCCGTCCTTCTGGGTCAGTGAGCGGAAGTCGAACCGGTTGCCCAGGTAGGTGGCCAGGGCCAACCCTTCCTGCAGCACATAGTCGGCCCCTGGCTCCAGGAATGGGGCCAGCGCGGCGGTTAACTCGTCGCGGTTGGCCAGGAACTGGCTGGCATTCCCCCAGTCCTCGCGGGAGCGGAGCCACCAGCCTGTACCCTCACGGGTGAGCCGGAGCACGCCCTGGCCCTTATACAGCGCATTGGGTTTCAGATACAAATCCGGGTACGCCGCCAGGGCAGTGGCGAGCGACTCGGAGGTCAGGGGGGCCGTATAGGGCAGGTGCACGGCCAGCTCCGGATAGCCTTCCAGCAGGTCAAAGGCCTGCCGTTTGGTAATTTTCTGCGGAGTGTTCACAACGGACAGACCCAGTTCCCGAGCCAGTGTGCGGATCTGGGCTGCCTCGGCGCGCCCTTCTTTACCGAAGCAGCGGTCATACACGACACGGGGAATGGGGAAATGGCACTGCCCCCACCGCCAGCCACCCTGCTGGTCACTCTGCAACTGATACCCGGCAATCCCGGTGTGGTCTGCCGTCAGGTCGCGTGTGGTGAAGAAGAAGAGGACGGCGCCTACCTCCCGGGCGTAATGGGCAAACCGGCAATACACGGTGTCCAGCTTACCGTCTTCGAGCAGGGAGCGCAGCTTGGCCTGGGAGATCAGGACCGCAATGAGCGGGCCCAGGGCCAGGCCAGCCTGGCCCCGGCGGTAAACCGTCAACCGCAGCGGGGTCGGCACCTGCAGTTGTTCGGCCAGGGCGGGGGAAATAGGCAACTGATCCGTGGCCAGGGCCGGTTCCGGCTGAAACCAGACCAAAGCCCGCCGCAGTCCGAATTCGAGGCCGCAGGGCTGAGTTGCGGTAAGCCCCAGTTCAGCCATCAGCCTGGGGGAAGCCATGACCGCGACGGGCGGGACAGCCGGCTCAGGTTTGGCTCCGGCCGGGGCCATATGGGTGTGGACAATCCGCACAGTGCCAAGCCGGCTCCGGCTGCCGGACATGGTGCTGAGGGGACCCCAGGCTGAAGGCGGAATCGCGGCCGGCGGCCGGCTGAAGGTGGTGACCAGCACCTCGAAGCGGTCCATAGGGAGCTCCCTTCCTTCCGGTCCGTACTGGGTCCTCCATGGCCAGTCTATGCAATAGCGATATTATGTTAACTAAAGGGCGATAGGGTGAATAGAATTAAGTATGAAATTTTCCGGGTCCAGCCGGGGAGGAGGAGGGCCATGCGCCACCACACCGACGTCCGGCAGGTGCGGCAGCTTTCGGAGGCGGAACGGGAGCAGATCGCACCCGTAACGGACAAATATGTGTTCCGGGTCAGCGACTATTATCTGTCACTGATCAACTGGGCCGACCCCCAGGACCCGATTCGCCGTATCGTGATTCCTTCGGCCGATGAACTTCAGGAGTATGGGGCCTGGGACCCGTCCGACGAGGCCAGTAACTATGTGGCCAGGGGTTGTCAGCATAAGTATGTGACCACCGCCCTGCTGCTGGTTTCCGATGTGTGTGGCTCTTACTGCCGCTTTTGCTTCCGTAAGCGCCTGTTCCGGGCCGATGCGGACGAAACGAGTCTGGATGTAAGCGAGGGTATCGCCTATATTGCTGCCCATCCGGAGATTCATAACGTGCTCCTGACCGGTGGCGACCCGCTGATTCTGGCCACCCGCCACCTTGATAAGATTCTGACGGCGCTGCGGGCCATTCCCCACCTGAAAATCATCCGGATTGGTTCCAAACTGCCGGCTTTTGAGCCCATGCGCATCTCGGACGACACGACGTTGCTGGAACTCCTGGCCCGCCATTCCCAACCTGGCGCGCGTATCCACGTGATGGCCCACTTTAATCACCCGCGGGAACTGACCCCGCAGGCGCTGGCGTGCATTGCCGCCTTGCAGGGTGCCGGGGTGATTGTGGTGAATCAGACGCCGCTCCTGCGGGGGGTGAACGATGATCCGGCGGTGCTGGGCAGTTTGCTGGACCGGCTCTCCTGGGCCGGAGTCAGCCCCTATTATGTGTTCCAGAACCGACCGGTGGCCGGTAACGCCAGTTTCGTGGTGCCCCTGCAGGAGGCGTATGCCATTGTCGAGGCGGCCAAGGCTACGGCCTCAGGGCTGGCCAAAAGGGTCAAGTTTGTCATGAGCCATGCCACGGGCAAAATCGAGATCCTGGCTGTGGAGAGGGAACGGATTTATCTCAAGTATCACCAGGCCCGCAACCCGGCTGATGTGGGCCGGTTCCTGGTGTGCCGTCTGCCAGAGGGCGCCGGTTGGTTCGACGACCTGCAGCCGCTGCCATGACCCTGCGGCCGGAATTCTGGGGATGACCCCCGGGCAGCCCGAACCGGCTATCCGGGGGTCGGGTATCGTCATTTCCCCCGGAACCCGCATCAGGTCAGTTTCCCAGTACCTGCCGGTATACGGCCAGGGTTTTTTCGGCCATGCGCAGGTACCCGAACCGGGCCGAGGCCACTGCATGCCCCCAGGTGCCCAGGTGCGCCCGCTGCGCCGGGTCTGTCAGCAGGGGGCGCAGGTGGCGGGCCAGCACGGCGGGCTGGAAGGGTTCGCTGGCGCCGTAATCGCCGAAGTTTTCGTCGACCAGGGTTTCCAGGTTTTCGGTGGTGACAGGTCCGGACGTACCGCGGAACCCGACTGCCAGCACCGGACGGCCGCAGGCCATGGCCTCCTGGGCTACCTTGGATCCGCCCACAACCAGGTCGGCTGCCTGCATGTGGTCGGCCAGGTGGCGCTGCTGGCCCAGGTACTGGACCAGACCGGGAGCCCGTTTTTGAGCGGCCAGGACCAGATCCAGAAAGGGCTGTACCCGTTCACCCAGGGGTCCGGCAATGAGGTATCGCAGGTCGGGGAATTCGTCGGTCAGGGAGACGCAGGTTCCCAGCAGTGACGCAGCGGCATCCCACTTGGACTGGGCCAGACGCGAGGCGTAAAGGATGACCGGCGCCGCGACAGGCAGGCCGAGCCTGGTGCGGATGGCGGCGGTGGCGGCAGGCGTGGCCGGGGTGTAAAGCGACAGATCAATCCCGTTTTCAATCAGATGCACAGGTTGGCCGGGCGCCAGGTCTGACACATAGTTGGCCAGGGTACGGCAGTGGGCAATCCGGGCGTTGGCGTCGGCAAAGGCAAAGGCAACCCGGTCAAAGAAAGTGCCGTGGGCCGATACCACTGTGGGCAGGCCGGTCCGGCGTATGGCCAGTGCACCGGTGGCCAGGGTGCCGGTCATGTGGTTGTGGATCAGGTCGATCTCATGCTTGTGGCACAACTGCTGCAGTTCGCGGGCGAGGTTGTCGGTCCACCCGGTCTGGGTGCCGCCCGGCAAGTTCAGGAAATGGCAGGGGAAGCGCCGCTCGAGGAACTCAGCAGCCAGCGGGCCGGTCAGGCCGGTTACCACCACATCCACACCAAGCTGCCGCAAACCCTGGGCCAGGTACAAGACGTGCGTTTCCGCCCCGCCAATGCCGAAACTCTCCAAAAGCATGCAAACCCGTATGGGCAATCGGGATGCCACCACCTTCTGTCACCGAAGTTCCCGGCATAGATTCCTGAGGTACCCACGGGAATGTCCCAGCCGAGGTGACACTTACGTGAAGGCGAGCCTGGTTATTCCGACCCGTGATCAGGAACTGGCCCTGGGTCTCACGTTGGCTTCGATATGCAGCCAGCAGGCTTCTGAAGCGGAGTTCGAGGTTATTATCGTGAACGACGGCTCTCGCGACGGAACGGCAGTCATGCTGGACCGATTTTCGGCCGGCTTTCCGTTCAAGGTGATCCATCTGCCGGAGCCGCGGGGGGCGGCGGCAGCCAGGAACGCCGGGGTGCGGGCGGCGGAAGGCGACGTGGTAATTTTTGCCGATGGTGACTGTGTGCTGGCCCCAGACTTTGTGGCTGAGCACCAGCGGTTTCACCGGGAGCGGGCAGACCAGTTCGTGGTGGCCAGCGGGGCCGCGCAGCGAGACGTTGTGTACAGCGTGTATTTCCCGGATTTCAGCACCGACGCCCTGCAGAACCTGGAGTACCTGGCCGGGCAGTCCAACCGGTTAAACGAGCGGCTGGTCTCCGCCCGGCGAGAGGGGCAGCCCACCCTGTTGCTCGAACCGGCCGAAGTGGCAGGCGGCCAGTACCGGCCCTGGACCTTTACCGTTAACAACCCGGTGGCGGAGGGCTTTCAGCGGTTACGCGATCAGACGGGACCGGATCTGCGGCATATACCTGGTGCCTGGCAGGCGTTTATTACCCGCAACGTGTCGGTGAACCGGGCGGCCCTGCGGGAGGCCGGCTTATTTTGCGAGGACTTCATCGGCTGGGGCTGCGAGGATTCGGAACTCGGGTTTCGCCTGCACAAGCTGGGCATGACGTTTTGGCTGCAGGACACGGCGCGCAACTTTCACCAGGAGCACCCGGTCGACTGGGAAGCCCGCAGCCGCGATGCCCGGCGTAATCAGCAGATTTTTACGGCAACTCACCCGGAGTTCGAAATCCAGGTGCTGTGGTCGAACTTTCGGCCGCAGGGTGTCGACGTATGGGCCCTGATTCAGCAATACCACGAGTTGCAGGCCCACCGGGAATTCGCGGATTTGCTGGCGGCC
>JAKFDK010000093.1:0-22486 GCA_036676195.1 Clostridia bacterium
CTTAGCCAGAATCTGTTGGACCTCACTGCGGTGTACCAGCTTTTTCATTTCAGCCAGGCTGGTGTCAGTTTCCTTTTGTGCCAGGTCAAAGTCCTGTTTATGGCTCGCATTTGAAGTTAACAGGTAACCGAAGATCGCCTGCCCGGTGGCATTTTCGGCGGCTTCCAGGCGGCGGGACAGGGCCTGAACCTTGAGGCGTTCGGTAACATCCTGGTAATGAGTGCTGACAGCGTTGAGCCGGTTGATGCCGACGAAGGCAACGGTGCCGAGAAGTGCCAATACCAGAAGGAATCCGGCCAGCAGTTTGTTTCCGATGGTAAATCGCAAGGTTGCTTCTCCTCATGTGAAAAGTAGTTGATAAGACTGTTTATATGTATATCTTGCGCGTCTATACCGGCTAAACCGGTTGTGACCCCCGGAAAACGGACAGTCAGTAAGACCCTCCTCACTATGGTCCTGGTTGCGGACCCAGGGCCGAGGCAGCCGAGAAGAGTAGATTCACCAAGGTGTATCGCGCCAAAAAAAGTCAGCCTTCGCCAAATGGGAAGGCTGATGTACCCCCCACGTGTTCTCGTTTCGGAAACCCGGCTGGCATAGAGAGACTGCGCTCCCCGTAGCCCCGTGGCTTTGCGACCCCGTCTTTCGACGGGTGTGCCCTTTCGGCCGGAAAATGGAGGAAATACCTAAAAAGTACAGACGAAGGAGTGGCAAGCGTAAATGAATTCCGCAGCAATTATACATTGCCCATTTTTATAATACAACTATGAACGACCAAAGCGACATCACACCGCGCTGATGGAAGAAAATACCAAAAGTATCACTCGGGTATCTAACCCAATTGGGAAATTTGACTGGAGAGAGGAAAGATCACTTCTGCCTGTGGCCTCGAGTCCGGTATCTTGCCGACTGCGCGGGTCAGGTTACCGAGCCTCTAGTCGTCATGCGTAGGCACACGTCCTTGACAAACTGCACTCCCGGCAACCCACCGACATTTACTGACGTTTGGGAGTACATGTTCAGTGGGCCATAACGCAAACCCGGGGCCGAAACCGCCCCGCGTTGCTGGCTGGCTGAGCCGACCCTGACAAATAAAGACAGTGGCCACCCGGTCGTGATGCCGGGCGGCTTTTTTGACGTCCTCATGGACAATCCGGGGAGCGTCTATTATTAACATACAATTGCAAAGCCAAGTGAAAATCCGTATCTTGCAAAATCCGCACATATGACTTATTCTGTTGTTGAACGGTCGGTTAGGAAAATCAAACCGGTCGGTAAGGAGAGCGAGCGCTCCTACAAAGAAAATCCGGAACGGTCGGGAAGGAAACCGCATGTTGCAAAATAAGGAAAGGGAGATCCTGGAAACTGCTGCTCGGATGTTTCAGGCCAGGGGCTTCGGGGCCACTTCGATCCGTGACATTGCTCAGGCGGCCGGCGTGCAAAAGGCAGCCATTTACCACTACGTACGCAATAAGGAAGAGCTCCTGCGCCGGATCTTCTCCGAGACGGCGGCCGAACTGAACAGGTTCCTGGAGGAACTGCTGGGCGCACCCATGTCCAACCCTGAGCGTTTGCGCCAGGCCATCCATACCTACCTGACCTTTGTGGTCGGGCGGGGGGCTGCCATCACCGTGGCCTTCCGCGACGCCCGGGGCATGAGTGCCGAACATCGGGAATGGCTGGGGAAGATCAGCCAGATCCACATGCAGTTATGGGACAGGATCATCCAGGCCGGCATGGCCACCGGCGAGTTCCGGGCGGTGGAAGCTCGAATGGCTTCCTTTGCCATCCTGGGCGCCTGTAGCTGGATGCATGCCTGGTACTCCCCCAAAGGCCCACTGTCGGCGGAGGAGATTGCCCGTATTTTTGCCGACCTGTTCATGGCCGGCCTGGCGTCGCAGCCCCCCAGCCAGAACCCGGTTGGTGCCGCGCATCCAACGTTGCCGGCCGGTTACCTGGCCGAACTGCCGGTGCGGTGCGCCGATGTCGATCCGACGGATCAGATTCAGATCCCCGTACTGGTGCAGCAGTGCCAGGCGGCGTTGGAAGACCTGTTTGCCGCCTGTGGCTGGCCCTACGACCGGCTCCGGCGGGAACACGGGCTGGTGCCGCGGATCCAGCAGGTCAGTTGTGAGCTGCAGGCCCATGCCAGGGCCGGTGACCGGCTCCGGTTCAGCGTGGACGGTGGCCTGATCCATCCTGAGTCTGTCTGTCTGCACCTCCAGGTCAGGCGGATGACCGACGGCGAGGTGGTGGCCTGGGTCCACCTGGTCCAGGAGGCCGGCGAGGCGGGCACTGTCCAGAACAGCCGCTATCCGGCCGAAATGATCAGCAGCCTGCTCGCCCGGCTTACCCCCTTGGGGGTCATGCCGGGCTGAGAGAGCCATCGGCGGCAGCCGCCGCCGGTATCTGGGAGGGGTTTACGCGATGGAAGAGGTGCTGATTCTGGGTGCCGTGCGCACCCCGATTGGCCGGTTCGGGGGTGCATTCCGGGAGGTACCGGCCAACACGTTAGGCGGACTGGTCATCGGTTGCGCTGTGGCCGAGGCCGAAGTGGAACCGGACAGGATCGACGAGGTCATCATGGGCAGCGCCCTGCAGACCGACCCCAGGGGCAACCCGGCCCGGGAGGCGGCCCTGGCGGCAGGACTGCCGGTATCGGTTCCGGCCTTCTCCGTGAACAAGAACTGCGGCTCCGCCGTGAAGGCCCTGATCCTGGCCGCCCAGTCCATCCGGGGGGGCGACGCCGGGGTCGTGGTGGCTGGCGGGCAGGAGAACATGAGCCGCCAGCCCCACCTGCTGCGGGGCGCACGCTGGGGGTACCGGTTGGGGGACAGCACGGTGAGCGACCTGCTGACCGATGCCATCACCGGCATGGGGCAGACGGCAGAAAACGTGGCCCGCCGCTACCAGATCAGCCGGCAGCGGCAGGATGAGTTCGCCGTCCAGAGCCACCGGCGGGCCCTGGCCACCCTGGCGGCCGGTCACTTCGCCGCCCAGATTGTCCCGGTTCCCGTCTCTGCCCGCGGCGCCTTTCCAGCGCCGGTTACCACCGATGAGGCTCCGCGTCCCGACACCACATTCGACCGGCTGGCCAGTCTGCGCCCCGCCTTTGCCGCCGATGGGTCGGTGACGGCCGGCAACTCCTGCCCTATGAACGACGGTGCCGCCGCCCTGGTGCTGGCGGCGGGCACCCGGGCCGAACGGCTGGGCCGCCCGGTGCTGGGCAGGCTGGTGGCCTGGGGCACCGCCGGACTAGATCCGGACTATATGGGGATGGGCCCGGTACCGGCCACCCGCACGGCGCTGGAGCGGGCCGGCCTGGCGGTGGCGGACCTTGACCTGGTGGAACTGAATGAAGCCTTTGCGGCCCAGGCGCTGGCGGTGATGGATGAACTGGAGCTTGACCCGGTCCGGACCAACGTGAACGGCGGCGCCATCGCACTGGGCCACCCCGTTGGGGCCACCGGCGCCATCCTCGTGGTCAAGATCCTGGCGGAGTTGCGCCGCCGGGGCGGCCGCTTCGGCCTGGTCACCATGTGTATCGGCGGCGGCCAGGGCATCGCCCTGGTGGTGGAAGCGGAGGGATCAGCTTGAATTTCCCTGCTCATCTCGCCCGGCTGGCGCAGGACATGCCGGATAAGGAAGCGGTGGCCTGGCCGGGCGGCCGGCACCATTACCGGGAACTGCACGAATGGATCAACCGGACCGCCAATGGGCTGCGGACGCTTGGAGTCGGACCCGGTGACCGGGTTCTGATCCAGATTGGGAATCGGGTGGAGTTCCTGTACGCCTATTTCGGCACCATGCAGATCGGTGCCATTACGGTGCCCGTCAACCCCCTGTACACGCCCCGTGAGGTGGGGCTGCTGGCGGCTGACTGCGAACCGGTCGTGGTGATCCTGGAACAGGCGGCGGCCGGCAACACGGAAGCGGTCCGGCAGGCGGCTCCCACCGTCCGTCAGGTTTTCCTGCTCGACGCCGAACACGGTGCGGCCGATTTTGTGACCTTTCTGTGCAGTCAGTCCGGCCGCTACGGTGAGATTCGGCTGGATCCAGATGCGGTGACCGAAATCATTTATACCTCTGGTACGACCGGCCGGCCCAAAGGGGCCATGCTCACCCAGCGGGGGCTCTGGCTCAACGCAGTGGAGTATGGGCAGGTGCATCACTGCACCGGGGCGGACCGGGCCCTGATTGTGGCCCCGCTTTTCCACTCCGGTGCCCAGACCAATTGCATGAACAACATGCTGGTGGTGGGCGGGGCGAGCTTTCTGCTGCCGCGCTTTGTCCCGGAAGTGGTTCTGGCCACCATGGCTGACGAAGCGATCACCTACTTCTTCGGGCCGCCCACCATGTACACGATGCTATTGAATACGCCCTTCCATGAGCGGCAGCGCCTGCAACTGCGCATCGCCTTTTCCGGAGCCGCCCCCATGCCGGCCGAGGTCCATAAGCGGTGGGAAGAAGTGTTTGGCTTCCCGGTGCTGGAGGGGTACGGCCTGTCCGAAGCGTCGCCGGTGGTCACTCAAACTCGGGAAGGCGGCGTCCGCAAGCTGGGGGCGGTGGGGCCGGCTCTGCCCAGCGTAACGGTGCAAATTCTCAACGAACTCGGGCAGGAGTGTGCACCCGGAGTGGTCGGTGAGGTGGCAGTCGGGGGGCCCTGTGTCATGAAAGGCTACTGGCGCAACCCCGAGGCCACCGCCGCCGCTCTGGATGGGCAGGGCCGGCTGCGCACCGGCGACCTGGGCTACCTGGACACCGATGGCTTCCTTTATATAGTCGACCGGAAAAAGGACATGATCAACCGCGGTGGGTTGAAGATCTACCCCCGTGAGGTGGAAGAGGTGCTTTATACCTGTCCGGAGGTGTTGGAGGCCGCCGTGATTGGCGTCCCCCATCCCGTGCTGGGCGAGGATATTCAGGCTTACATTACGCTGCGTGATCCGCAGAACACGCCGTCCACCGAGGCGATCATCCGGCATTGCCGCGAGCGGCTGGCTCCGTATAAGGTGCCCCGCGGTGTGGAGGTTCTGGCCCGCATGCCCAAAACGGTCAGCGGCAAGATTTTGAAAACAGACTTGCGTCAGGCCGTTCCGTAAGTGGGATTGGGAAGGAAAGGGGGAGAAGGCGGGCACGGCGGCACGGGTTCCTTCCCTGTTGGCACAGGTCCGAAAACTGCACTGGGAGGTGGAGATCTTGAGGAATCGTTTCGTGAGTGGTGCGTTGTTGCTGGCACTTGTGCTGGCATTAGTGGGGCCGGTTGGCGGTAGGGCCGAGGCCGCAGGCTATTGGGTGAATGGTTCCTTCTCTATCGGGGGCTCCAATGGGTCGCGCAATTATAAGCTCTGGGTTCCAAATGGGTACAGTGCGCAGAACGCCTATCCGGTTGTGGTACTCCTGCACGGTTGTACCCAGGATGCGGCGGACTACGCCGCCGGCACAGCCTTTAACGACATTGCGGATACCGAAGGCATCCTGGTCCTCTATCCGGAGCAATCGTCACAGGCCCAGATGAACAAGTGCTGGAACTGGCCCCTGCCCGAACATCAGTCCCGGGGCAGCGGTGAACCCGCCATTATTGCCGGGATGGTGAACAAGATCCGGACCGAGTACACCGTCGATGAAGACAAGATGTATGTGGCCGGCGGTTCGGCCGGCGGCTGTATGGCCTCCATCATGGGGGCGACCTATCCCGATCTATTCTCTGCCATCGGGATTGCCTCCGGCTGCCAGTACAAGACGGCCACCAGCGTTATGGGTTCCTTCACCGCCGCTTCTGACGGCGGCCCCGATCCGGACGGGACCGGCCAAGATGCCTATAATGCCATGGGCACCTACGCCCGGCGCATGCCGGCCATCGTTTTCCACGGCGACGCCGATACCACTCTCGACCCGGTGGCCGGCGACAAGGCGCTGTCCCAGTGGGCGCAGACCAACGACTATGTGGACGATGCCACTGACAACAACACCGTGAACGACACGGCCGACAGCACCACGAACGGCTCGGTGACTGGCGGCTACGACTACACCACATATGTGTACAACGACGGCAGCGGCAGCCCCCTGTTGGAGAAGTGGATTATCCATGGCATGGACCATGCCTGGTCCGGCGGTTCCAGCGCCGGTTCCTACACCGACCAGGATGGGCCGGACGCCGGGACCGAGATGTGGCGCTTCTTCACCACCTATACCAACCCCGGAACAGTGCCGCCTGCCTCCGATCCAAACGATTCGACGGCCCCCACCCTGACCATCAGCCCCACCGGGGGCACCTTTGACGCCCGGGTCGATGTCAACCTCTCGGTGAACGAGCAGGCCACCGTCTGGTACACCACCGACGGGACCGATCCCACCACCAGCGGAACCCGCACCAGCCTGACCAACGGCGGTAAGATCACGTTTACGTCGACGACGACGCTGAAGGCGTACGCCATTGATCTGGCCGGGAATGCGTCCTCTGTAGCAACAAACACCTATACCATTACTACCCAAACCACCACCAGCTTCACCTCTGAAGGCGGTACGAAGGACGGCTACACCAAGGCGCTTTCCACAAATGGCACCACGGGTTTTTACTTCTATACCACTGCCGTTAACGCCGGCGACTCGTTCGACGTACCGATGCGCGGGATTGTATCCTTTAATACTTCCTCCCTGCCCGACAATGCCACCATTCTGCACGCCGAACTCCAGCTCACCCAGAACGGTGTCGTCATCGGCCGTCCGTTTACCATGCTCGGACAGTTGTTTGCCGACATCAAGAACGGCTGCCTCGGTAGCACCTGCAGTCTGGCTGCATCCGACTTTGAGGCGACGACATCCCTGACCGAGGCCGCCATCTTCGAGCCCGGGAACGAAGACTGGGGAAGCAACGGGACGGCCATTACAGCGGTCCTGAAGAGTGGCGCCCTCACCTCCATCAACAAGACGGGCACCACCCAGTTCAAGATTCGGTTCGAAGACCTCAACAGCGACAACGGCGTTACCGACGGGGTGGGCTTCCATACCGGTGCGGCCATGACCAGCTCGTATCGCCCGAAGCTGACGGTCATTTACAAGTAGGCGCATGTCTCAGGCGCACCATCGTGCGGGAGGGAAAAGACTTGCAGCAATCCAAGATACGTCGGCGGCCTCTGGGGGCACTGGCCGCAACAGTTCTGATGACCCTGTCCCTGGCAGCCTGCGGCCAACCGGCGGCCCAACCGGATGCAGCCGGCAAGGCACCGGCCGGCAGCGGCGCTCCGGCGGGTGCCCAGACCCCGGCCCCGGCGTCGGCCAAGCCCCTCAAGGTTGGCATGGTCGTCACCACATCGGGCCCGGTGGCGACCTGGGGTGAACAGGATCTGCGCGGTTTCAAGCTGGGCGTGGAGTATGCCACCAAGGGCACCAACCAGGTGCTGGGGCGGCCCATTCAACTCATTACCGAAGACGACGGCGCCAACGCCGGCCAGGCGGTGCAGAAGGCCCGCAAGCTGGTGGAGATGGATGGGGCCGAAATCCTGGTGGGACCGCCGACCAGCGGAGCGGCCATCGCCGTCATGGATGTGGCCAGGGAGTTCAAGAAACTGCACCTGCTGCCCAACGCCTCTGCCGACAACATCACCGGGGACAAATTCAGCCGTTACACCTTCCGGACCGGCCGGGCCATCTCCCAGGAGTTCATGCTCATGTCCAAGTATATCGCCCAAAACCTGGGGAAAAAGATCGTGCTGTTCGGGCCGGATACCACCTTTGTGCGCCAGAGTGCCGAAGGGTTTCAAAAGGCCCTGAAGGCATTTGGCGCCACCGAAGTAGCAACCGTGTACGCCCCGGCCGATGTCGCCGACTTCAACCCGTACCTGCAGAAGATCATGGACCTCAAGCCGGAAGTGCTGGTGCCGATGCCGGTGGGGACAAACTGGGAGGTCAGCCTGCCCCAGCAGATGCACCAGGTCGGCATTTTCAGCAAGATGACCGTGGCCGGCACCGCCCTGATTAGCGGTGGACTGAAGGCGCTGGGTGATGCTGGCATCGGTATGGTGCAGCCGGTGATCTACTACTACACCCTCTACGACAACCCCACCAACAAGTGGCTGGTTGACGAGCACCAGAAGCGCTATGGCGGGCCGCCGGAAGTGTTCACCGGCCAGGGCTTTGCCGCCGGAGTTGCGCTGGTCCGTGCTCTGGAAAAGGCCACCACGACCGAAGCGGAAGCCCTCATCAAGGCGATGGAAGGGCTGGAGTTCGAAACCGCCAAGGGGACGATGTCGATCCGCAAGGAGGACCACCAGGGCCTGCAGGCCATTCCCATTACCAAACTGGTGAAGAATCCGAAGTATGACCATCTGGTGCCGGAGCTGGTGGTGACCATTTCCGCACAGGATGCCGCCCCGCCGATTACCGCCAAACCGTAATCCGGGCAAGGTGACGCGGTCCGGTCCCGCCTGGCGGGACCGGACCGGCCCCGGAAACAGAACGTGAGGTGGCAAAGATGACACGTCGGGAGCCGACGGACGGATGGGTAGATGTGGCCGGTGTCCGCTTGCATTATATGGACTGGCCAGGGGACGGGCCGACGCTACTCTGTATTCACGGTCTGACCGGGAACGGCCGGTTCTGGGATGCACTGGCGTACCGGCTTCACCCCCGGCAGCGGTTGATTGCTGTGGACCTGCGCGGCCGCGGCCAGAGTGACAAGCCGCCGGCCGGGAATTACGGCCTGGCGGTCCATGCCCGGGACATGGCCGCTCTGGTCCAGTCGCTCGGCACCGGGCCGGTGGTAGTAATCGGCCATTCCATGGGGGCATTCGTGGGAGCCCTGCTGGCGGCTGACCATCCGGAACTGGTCAGCCGCCTGGTGCTGGTCGACGGTGGGGGTGTGGGCGGAGACATGACCGAAGAGTCGATCCGGGACCAGATCAAGAGTTCCCTGGCCCGGCTCACGGCGGTGTTCCCGTCCTTCAGCGCCTATCTGACCTACTGGCGGCAAGTGCCCTTCCTGAACCCCTGGTGCCCGGAGTTTGAGTCCTTTCTGGCCGCCGATGTGCAGGAGCGTCCGGACGGAACTGTCGTCAGCCGGGCGCTGCCGGCAGCCATTGAGGAGGACGTCCACAAGAATGTCGGCGAGTACCACATGGCCGAGGTTTTGCCCAGGATCACGGCGCCCAGCCTGGTCCTGTGGGCCCCCGTCGGCCTCATGGATCCGGCCCGGCCGCTGTTACCCGGCCCGGTGGCCGAGCAGGTGGCGAACCTGCTGCCCCGGGGGCGGCTGCTGACGGTGGCGGGGGCCAACCACTATACGGTACTGCTGGCCCCGGCCTGTCTGGATCAAGTGGCGACGACCCTGGCCGGGATCTGACCCGACCTGACACGAAGGAGGAGACATTTTTTGTTGAACTTTCACCGGCAGACCGCCATTGTGACGGGGGGAGGGAGTGGGATTGGCCGGGTGACGGCGCAGGCTTTGGCGACCTGCGGGGCCCGGGTGGTGGTAGCGGATCTTCAACCCGAGGCGGCTGATGCCACATGGGCGGCCATTACCGGAGCGGGCGGCGAGGCGACTGCCGTTACGGTGGACGTGTCCCGGCCCGAGTCGGTGGCGGAAATGGTGGCCCGGGCCGTGGCCCAATATGGGCGCATCGACACTCTGGTCACCTGCGCCGGCATCTTCAGGGATAAAAGGATGGAAAAACTGGCCGAAGCTGATTGGGATCAGGTCCTGGACGTGAACCTGAAGGGGACTTTTCTCTGTATCCAGGCGGTGGCCCCGGTCATGAAGGAGCAGCGGCGGGGACGCATCATCACCATTTCTTCCATCGCCCACAAGGGCAACTTCGGTCAGGCCAACTACAGTGCGTCAAAGGGCGGGGTGGTAAGCCTGACCCGGACGGCGGCCCTGGAACTGGCCGCCTGGGGCGTGACCGCGAACTGCCTGGTACCCGGAATGATCCTGACGCCGCTGCTGGCCAACATGAAGCCGGAAGTGCGGGAGGCGTTTGCGGCCAAGATCCCCTTGGGCCGGATCGGACAGCCCGAGGAACTGGCCAATGTGATTTTGTTTCTGGCCTCGGATCTGTCGGATTACATGACCGGAGCGGTGCTCGACGTCGACGGGGGTCTGACGGTGGGCGTGGCCCGCTAGCGTGATGGTTCAAGGGGTGATGGAATGGGAAGCGGTGCTGCTCTCGAACTGGCGGGCCTGACCTGCCGCTTCGGTGGACTGGTGGCGAATGATGCGGTCTCCCTGACCGTGCCGCCGGATACGTTTTGGAGCGTGATCGGTCCGAACGGTGCGGGCAAGACCACCTTGTTTAACCTGGTCACGGGGGCGCTGGTGCCCACCGCCGGCCGCGTGCTGTTTGGCGGGCGCAATATCACGACGCTGCCACCCCACCGGCGGGTGCGACTGGGCATGAGCCGAGTCTTTCAGATTAGTAGCATTTTCCCACAACTGACGGTGCTGGAGAATGTTCGGCTGGCCGCACAGGTGGGCCAGGGGACCCTGCGCTGGTTCACCTCTCACCGGGCCTTCCGGTCGTACCTGGACCAGGCCAAGGCGGAACTGGACCGGGTGGGATTGACCCCGCGGGCGGCCGATCTGGCTGGTGCCCTGCCCCACGGTGACAAGCGGCGGCTGGAACTGGCTATGGCTCTGGCCGCCAAACCGCGGCTCCTGCTCCTGGACGAACCCACTGCCGGCCTGGCGGTGGCCGAGATGCCGGCGATTCTAAACTTGCTGTCTCGCCTGCGCGCCGAACGTGTCTGTACCGTATTGATGGTGGAGCACAAGATCGATGTGGTCATGAATCTGAGCGACCGGATCGCCGTGCTGCATCAGGGCAGGCTCCTGGCCGCCGATACGCCGGAGGCCATTGCTCTGAACGAGGACGTGCAGCAGGCTTACCTGGGGGGGAAATCATGATGGCCGTGCCTGCCTCCACGCCGGCGGACCTGCCGGTTCTGGAATTGCGGGGCATCCATACGGTGATAGGCCAGCACCACATCCTGCAGGGGGTGGACCTGACTGTCCACCCGGGCCGGGTCACGGTCCTGCTGGGCCGCAACGGTGCCGGCAAGACCACCACCCTCATGACGGTGATGGGACTGACCCCGTCGTCCCGGGGGGACCTGCGTTTTCAGGGCCGGTCACTGGCCGGGTTACCGCCCCATCGCATTGCCCGCCTGGGCATCGGGTATGTGCCTGAGGACCGGGCCCTGCTCAGTTCGCTGACGGTACGCGAAAATCTGCTTCTGGGCGTGACCGGCGACCGGGGCGGCGAGCAGGCGGCCCTGGCTCGTTGCCAGGAGCTATTTCCGGAACTGACAGCGTTCATGGACCGCTCGGCGGCCCATTTGAGCGGCGGCCAGCGGCAGATGGTGGCCATTGCCCGGGCCGTGGCGGGGGACAAGCCCCTGCTGCTGGTGGACGAGCCTTCAAAAGGGCTGGCGCCGGCGGTGGTCAGGCGCCTGGGCGACCTGTTGCGGCAACTGGCCCGGACCCGGGCTGTGCTGCTGGTGGAGCAGAACCTGGAGCTGGCCCTGGCCGTGGGCGACACTTACTGCATTCTGGATGCCGGCCGCAGCGTGGCCAGCGGGCAGATGGCCGACCTGGCTGCCGACATGGCTACGCAGCGTCGGTACCTGGGGATTACCCATGCTACCTGATTTGGCCGGCCCGGGGCTACAGCCGGGGCACGGGGAGGGCTGCCGATGAGTGCTTCTCTGCTGGTAAACCTGTTGCTGAACGGAATCGCCCTGGGCCTGTTGTTTTTCCTGATCGCCAGCGGTCTTTCGATGATCTTCGGACTGATGGGGGTTCTGAACCTGGCCCATGGGTCCGTGTTCATGTGGGGTGCATATGCCGGTTTCACCGCCTACCGGACCACCAACAGTTACGCGTTGGCCCTGGTGATTGGTACGCTGGTGGGGGCGGTACTGGGGGCCGTGATGGAGCGGGTGCTGTTCCGGCCCCTCTATAACCGGCCGGTGATGCAGATTTTGCTCAGCATCGGTCTTATTTTCATCCTTGACGAGGCGGCCCGGGCTGTGTGGGGTCTGAGTCTGAACGTATTCCCCGTCCCGGCGTCGCTGGACGGGTCGGTCCTGATCCTGGGGCGGGGTCTGCCATATTACAAGGTATTTGTCATTGGTCTGGGGACAGCCGTGCTGCTGGGTGCGCTTTTCTTTCTGGGACGCAGCCGGCTGGGGATGGTGATCCGGGGCGCGGTGGAAAACCGCCGGTTAATCCAGGCTCTGGGTTACGATGTGGACCGGATCTTTACCCAGGTGTTCGCTGCCGGTGGCGCCCTGGCCGCGCTGGGCGGGGTGGCGGCCGGCCCAATGGTGGGGGTGCACCCGGCCCTGGGCGCCCAGTACCTGATCAGTGCCGCGGTGGTGGTGGTCATTGGCGGTATCGGCAGCTTTGGCGGTACAGCCGTTGCATCCTTGCTGGTTGGCCTGAGCCACTCCCTGCTGGGGTACTTTTACCCTGAAGCCGCCGTAGCCGTGAACCTGGCCCTCATGGTCGTGATCTTGCTGGTGCGGCCGCAGGGCCTGTTTGGGGTGGAAAGGGGACATGACCTGTGATGGGGATTCGCCGGGCGGCCCGGCCGGTCGAACTGGCCGTCCTGGGGCTGGCTCTGGTATTGGGATTATTTCCCGTATTGGGTACCCCGCGGTTTGTGCTGGCGCTCCTGACCGAAGTGCTGATTTTTGGCTTGCTGGCCATGAGTTATGACCTGCTCCTGGGCGTTACCGGCATCCTTTCGTTTGGCCATGCCCTGTTCTTTGGTGCGGGTGCCTATGCGGTGGGGCTGCTGTTTCAGGCCGGGGCCTCATCATGGGCCATGGTCGTGGCAGGAGTGGCAGCCGTGCTGGTCTGCGCCGTGCTGGTCGGAGCCCTGTCTTTGCGGGTGAAGGGCATCTATTTTGCCATGGTCACACTGGCCTTTGCCGAGTTCGCCCATATCCTGGCGTCCCGGATGATCAGCGTCACCGGCGGCGATGACGGCATTGCCGGCATCCGCCCGGCCGGGGTCCCCGCCTCCGCCACCGATTTCTACTTCATGACCGTAGTAGTGGTGGCTCTGGGGGCATTGATCCTGTTCCGGCTGTCCGATTCACTGCCCGGCCGGGTGTGGGCGGCGATTCGGGAAAATGAGGAACGGGTCCGGTTTCTGGGCTTTGATGTTTTCCGTTACCGCCTGGGCGCCATTGTGGCCGCCGGTGTCCTGGCCGGAGTGGCCGGTGGGCTGTACGCCCTGTTCATCCGCTACACGTTCCCGGGCATCCTGTCCATGGAGACGACCCTGAAGGTACTGCTGATGACCATCATTGGTGGTATGGGCTCGCTGTACGGTCCCTTCCTGGGCGCTGCCCTGGTGACCGTGCTGTCGCACGTGGTCAGTTCGTACGTGGAACGCTGGCCGCTGGTCTTCGGCATCATCTATGTGCTGCTGGTGCTTTTTTTCCCCGCCGGTATCGCTGGCAGCCTGCGCCGATTGCATCTGTCCGCCCGCGGCATCCGGCCGGCGGCGGAAAACCCCGGGGGGTGAGTTCGCATGATGGCCTTACCGACAGCGGATACCACCTGGCACCGACTGGTCGAGACACTGCACGGCCTGGCCGGCGGTGACCTGACTGTGGTCCCGTGCCCGGCGGATTATCCAGGCTACGGGGAGATGGTTGGCCCGGTCGCGGTGCTGGTCGGCCGGCTGCAGGCAGCGCTGACCGTACTTGATGAGTCGGTGCACAAGCTGTCGTATAAGGAAGCGCTGCAGGTCCTGCAAATCCGGGTGCTGAGCAGCCTGGTGCAGGACCAGGCCGCGCACCTCCAGACTCTGAAAGAGCACATTCAGGAACTAAACCATGCCGTGACCGCCGTCGCCCAACTCGCTACCGTGGCGGCGGCTGGTGTGGACGGTGTGCGGCAGGAGTCCCAGGAAGGGTTTACGGTGGCGATGGAGGTCGCGGCGGCGGTGCAGGAACTGGCTGCCGCGGCCAGCCGGGCCCGGAGCGTGGTGACCCATCAGACGGAAGTTTCGGAGCAGGTGGCCAAAACAGTCACGTTTGTCCACCGGATTGCGGCCCAGACCCGCCTGTTGGCCATTAACGCCTCGATTCAGGCCGCCCACGCCGGCGTCTTCGGCCGGGGGTTTGCAGTGGTGGCGGGGGAGATCGGTCGACTGGCGGAGCAAACCGGCGGCCACGCCACCGGGATTGTTGACCTCATGCAACAGATGAAAAGCGCAAACACCCAGGGGCTGGAGACGATGGCGGGCATGACGGGGGTGGCTGCTGCCGCCGCCGGCAAGGGGGACCGGGCTCGCCGGGGCATTGAGCAAGTGGAGACCCTGATGACCGCCGCCGCCAGCAACGTGGCCGGGATCGCCGCAGCCGCGGAGGAGGCAGCGGCGGCTACGGCCCATCTCGAAGAGACTACCGTGGCGCTGGTCGAGCAGGTGCGGGCCAGTGCCCGCTCCCTGGACCTGACGGCAGACCTGGCCTTGTCGGAGGTGGCCGAGCAGGCCCATACCGCCATTGGGCAGTTCCGCATCGGCACCCGGTTCGACACGATCCTGGCGTTTAGCCACCGGGCGGTGGCAGAGGTGGAGGCCGCCATCGAGGCGACGGTGCCGCGTTCGCAGGCGGCCGGGCTCTGGGACTATCATTATGAAGAGATCCGGGGGCATCAGGCCATAGCTGCCCTGGGCCGTCTGTTCGATGTCAGCCGGGTGCCGGCCGCCGGCTTTCAACCGCCCAAGTATCGGACTCGGGGCGATCATCTGGTGGACGTACTGTTGCGAGATTTGCTGGATCGGCACATGGACCGGATGCCGGAATTGCTCTACTGTACGGTGGTGGACCTGAACGGTTTCGGCCTGGCCGGCCCCCGTTGCCTGGCCCGGGACTGGACGGGGATCGAAGCGCAGGACCTCATCGGTAACCGGGTCAAGCGGTTCTTTGAAGATCCCACCGGGTTGAAGGCGGCGCGGGTAGGCTGCCCCGGGCGGGACCTCATTCCGCTCCGGGCGGATCTGGCCCGGTGGCAGCAGGCCGGTGCTTTTGATTTGAGCCGACTGCAGACAGACCGCCGCCTGGTGGCGCCAACCAACTCGGCTCAACCGACCATCCTCGTGCAAACATATGCCCGGGATACGGGTCAGGTCATCAAAGACCTGGCACTGCCGGTGTGGGTCTATGGCTGCCGGTGGGGCACCCTGCGCATTGGCTACCCGGCCTGAAGGGCAGCGGTACCGGTCGCAGGACACTGTCGGCGCAGGTGTCAGCCTGACGCCGGCAGTGTCTCTATTTCGTCTCTTGCTAGTTTGCTGCATGTGGGGTATGATTCTTTCGATCAAGATGGACTGACCGAGCGGTCAGGAAAGGACTGACCATGCAGAACAAGGAACGCGAAATTCTCGAAACAGCAGCCCGCCTGTTCCAGGCCAAGGGATTCGCCGCCACTTCAATCCGCGACATTGCTCAGGCAGCCGGTGTCCAGAAGGCGGCTATTTACCACTATGTCAGCAATAAGGAAGAGCTTCTGCGCCGAATCTTCGCCGAGACTGCCAATGAACTGAACACCTTTATGCAGGAACTGCTGGCCTCCCCCATGTCCAACCTGCAACGGCTGCGTCGGGCCATCAGTATCTATCTGACCTTCGTGGTCGGGCGTGGGGCGGCCATCACCGTAGCCTTTCGTGACGCCCGCGGGATGAGTGCAGAGCATGTGCAATGGCTGGAAAACATCAGTCAGAACCATATGCAGTTATGGAATCAGATCATCCGGTCCGGCATTGCTACCGGTGAGTTCCGCCCGGTGGAAGTGCCCATGGCATCCTTCGCCATCCTGGGTGCCTGTAGCTGGATGCACGCCTGGTACTCTCCCGGGGGCCGGCTGACGGCGGAGGAGATTGCCGAATGTTTTGCCGACCTGTTCGTGTCAGGGCTGGCGGCGAACCCTCAGACCACGACATTGGCGGGTGCCGGGGCTTCGGGCTCGCATCCCCCGTATCTGGCCGAACTGCCAGTGCGCTTCGCCGAGGCTGATCCGACCGGCCAGCTCCCGCTCCCGGTTCTGGTACAATACTGCCAGGCGGCGGTGGAGGATCTGTTTTCCGCCTGTGAATGGCCCTATGAGCGGCTGCGGCGGGAGCGGAGGGTGGTCATGCGGGTCCGGCAGTTTCAGTGTGAGGTGCAGGGGGGCGCTCAGGCCGGCGATCGCCTGCGCATCCATGTCGACGCCGGCGGGCTGCATGAGGAATGTCTCCATCTGCGGCTGCGGGTGCAGCGGTTGACCGATGGAGCGACCATCGCCCTGGTCCATTTGGTCCAGGAGGTTACGGAAGCTGCAACCGGAACATCTGTCGCCTGGCCCCTGGATATCGGTGGCATGGTCCTTGGCCGACTGGCCGTCTGCGGGGCGAAACTCAGCGGAGCCGATCCCGATACGTAACGGCGGTTGCTACCCGGTTGTGCGCCCCGACCACATATAGGTGAGACAGAGGCAGCCTGTACATGTCTGGCTGCCTCTTTTGCCTGCACTTACAAACAGCGGGCCGACTGTCTGGGCGGCTGGGGCGACCCGACCGGCGAAAGGGATTGCTTTCCACCGGCGGCCGTGCCATAATCGCCTTAATGAATGACGGTTCATTCACCTGGCGTCCGCCAGGTACATTCAGTACGGGGGAATGGCAGTGGCCAGGGGCGTTCCGGATAAGTACACAGCCATCATTCAGGCGGCCGTCGAGGTAATGGCCCGCCATGGCTACGAAAACGCGCGGATGGGCGACATTGCCGAGGCCGCCGGGGTGGCGACCGGCACCCTGTACCTGTACTTCAAGAACAAGCCTGACCTGGTGGTCACCGTGTTTCGGGAAAAACTGGGTCAGATGGTTCGGGCTATGGTGGACGGCCTGCCCGCAGCAGCCCAACCACTGGCGCAACTGCGCTGGTTTGTGCAGGGGCATCTCCAGGCCCTGGCCGCCGAGCCGTCTCTGGCGGTGTTCACCCAGAACGAGATCCGGCAGTCGGATCCGGAGATCCGCCGGCGCATCAACGCGGTGATGGAGGAAGGGTATTTTGCCTTCCTGGAAGCGCTGCTCCGGTCCGGTCAGGAACTGGGCGCATTTCGCCGGGACGTGGACTGGCGTCTCATCCGGAACATGGTCTTCGGCACATTGGACCAGACGGTAACGGCCTGGGTTCTGGCGGGGTGCAAGTGGGACCTGGCCGCCCAGGCCGAAGCGATCATTCAGTTATTGTCGGCTGCCATCGCTCCGGAGCGGCAGGGGTTATACAAGTTCCCCCATTAAAGGAGGTACGCTGGCATGACCGTGACACATCAGGGCGGCGGCTGGATTTTGCACAGCCCGCCGGCCGCCGAGGTCAACACCCCCGAGGATCGGAACGATTTCCAGTTGCAGATGGCCGAAACGGTGCGTGACTTCGTGCACCGGGAGGTGATTCCGGCCCTGCCCGCCATGGAAGCGCACGATTTCAGCCACAACGTGCGCCTGCTGCGGCAGGCGGGCCAGTTAGGCCTGACCGGGCTGGAGATCCCTGAGCCGTTCGGCGGCCTCGGCCTGGACAAGGTGACGGCGGTGGTGGTACTGGAGGCCCTGGGCGAGAGCGGTTCCTTTTCCGTTACCTTCGGCGCCCACACCGGCATTGGCACCCTGCCGATCGCCTTCTTCGGCAACCAGGCGCAAAAGGAAAAGTACCTGCCCGGGCTGGCGGCGGCGGAGAAGATCGGCGCCTACTGCCTGACCGAGGCCGGCTCCGGCTCCGACGCCCTCGGCGCCCGCACCACCGCCCGTCTGAGCCCCGACGGTCGCCACTATCTCCTCAACGGCACCAAGCAGTGGATCACCAATGCCGGCTTTGCCGATGTGTTCATCGTGTACGCCAAGGTCGACGGCGACAAGTTCTCGGCCTTTATCGTAGAAAAGGATTTCCCCGGCGTCAGCACCGGCAAGGAAGAGCACAAACTGGGGATTCGCGGCTCATCGACCCGTACCGTCATTCTGGAAGACGCCATGGTGCCAGTGGAAAACCTACTGTATGAGGTGGGCAAGGGCCACCACATCGCCTTCAACATCCTCAACATCGGCCGCTTCAAGCTGGGGGCAGGTACCGTTGGCACCGCCAAACAGGTGGCGGCACTGGCCACCCGCTATGCCCAGGAGCGTAAGCAGTTTGGCAAGGCCCTGGCTGAGTTCCCGCTGATTCAGCAGAAGCTGGCCGGTATGGCTACCCGCATCTACGCGGCGGAAAGCGTCAGCCACCGCATTGCCGCCCTGCTTGACGCCGGCCTGAGCCAGATCGACCACAACGCCGAAAACGCCGGGCAGCAGAGCGCCCGGGCGATTCAGGAGTATGTGGTGGAATGCTCCATCATCAAGGTCCTGGGTTCCGAGGTCCTGGACCACGTGGTGGACGAAGGGGTGCAGATCCACGGCGGCTACGGCTTCATGGAGGAGTACGAGGTCTGCCGGGCCTACCGGGACAGCCGGATCAATCGGATCTTCGAAGGCACGAACGAGATCAACCGCCTGCTCATCACCGGCGACCTGCTCAAGCGGGCCATGAAGGGGCAGTTGCCCCTCATCCCCGCCCTGATGCAACTGCCCGCTGAGTTGGCAGCCTTCACGCCGCCGCTGACTGACCCCGGCACGCCGCTGACTGACCCCGGCACGCCGCTGGCCGAGGAAAAGTGGCTGGTCACGGCGGCCCGCAAGCTGGCCCTGCTGGTGGCGGGGGCGGGTGTGCAGAAGTACCAGGCGGCCGTGGAGCGGGAGCAGGAATTCCTGGCCGGCATCGCCGACCTGCTGATCGACCTGTTCGCCATGGAGAGCGCGGTGCTACGGGCAGAGAAGCACGCGTCCGCGGCACGGCAGGACCTGGCGGTGGTGTTTGCCCACGAGGCATTTGACCGGATCGAGACGACGGTCCGTACCCTGCTCGCTTCCCTGTACACTGGCTCTGCGCTCCAGACGCAACTTGCCCTGGTGCAAAAGCTGACCGGGCGCACCCCCGTTGACCGCATTGCCCTCCGGCGCAGCATCGCCCAGCGCATGCTGGGTGCCGGTGGCTACACCGTCTAGCCATGCTGCCGGAGTGGACCCACTATTTGTCTGCCAGCCTGATGATCGGGCTGATCTCCGGCACCCTCGGGGGCATGTTCGGGTTTGGCGGCAGCAGCGTGAGCACGCCGCTGCTCCGGGTTCTGACGCAGGTCGACCCGCTGCTGGCTCTGGGCACGCCGCTGCCGGTCGCCATTCCCACCGCCGTCTCGGGGGTCATCGGCTACTACCGACGGGGACTGGTGCGCTTCCGCATCGCCCTCTTCACGGTCCTGGGCGGGCTGCCAGGGGTGGTGGCGGGGTCGTATGCCACACAGTACATTTCCACCCATTGGCTGATGGTCGGCACTGGCGTGGCCATGCTGGGCGTCGGGCTGCGGGCTGCCCTGTCCCACCGCCCTGTCCCCATGCAGGAAGTCGCCATCCGCCCGACTTCGGCTGACCTGATCGCACTGCTGATCGGCCTGCCGGTGGGCCTTTTCTGCGGCGTGCTCGCCAACGGCGGCGGACCGCTGATCGTGCCCATGTATCTGATGTTCCTGAACCTGCCCATGCAGGAAGCCGTGGCCACGTCGTTGGCAGCGGTGGTGGTACTGACCTTGCCCGGCACGCTGATTCACTGGCAACTGGGTCATGTGGATCTCAAACTGGCCCTGTACATGACCCTGGGCGTGGTTCCGGCCTCATTTCTGGGCACCTGGATCGCCGGGAAGCTGGGCGACGTCCGGCTGAAGCGGCTGTTCGGCTGGGTAATGGCGTTGTTCGGCTCCTACTTCCTGTACCGGGAGTGGCAGTAGCAAGTGACCTATGAGGGGGTGGCAGGGATGACACTGCCGGACGAAGTGTTTGACATTCTGTCATCTAAGATCATTCCAGGGCCTGGGCCAGGTCCTGCATCAAGTCCTCATAGTCCTCGATCCCCACGGCAATGCGGACCAGTGCATCGGTAATGCCGGCAGCGTTCCGGTCATCGGGGGGCATGTGGTAGTGCACCGCGGCCACCGGTTGCGTGATCAGGGATTCCACAGACCCCAGGCTGACGGCCCGGGTAAATAACCGGCAGCGATTGATCAGGCGGCTGGCGGCTTCACCGCCGCCCCGCATGACGACCGAAAGCAGGCCGCCAAAGCCCCGCATTTGCCGGCGGGCCAGGTCATGACCAGGGTGTGAGGGGAGCCCGGGGTACAGCACACGCGCGATGGCGGGGTGGTTGCTCAGAAACTCCGCCACTTGCTGGGCACCCGTATTATGGCGCTGCATGCGCAACTCGAGGGTTTTCATACCCCGCAGAAGCAGCCAGGCATCGAATCCGTTCAGCGTTCCGCCCAGCTTGCGCATCATGTTCTGGCAGCGGGCAATGGTATCGCTGGTGCCCACAATGGCCCCGGCCATCACGTCGCTGTGACCGTTCAGGTACTTGGTGCAGCTATGTACGACGACGTCAGCCCCAAGCTTCAGGGGCTGCTGATTGACCGGTGTAGTTGATCTGTTTCGTGCAGGGCCGGATCAAAATCGATCTGATCGTCCAACCACTGCCGGTTTCTTCGGGTTCCGCCCGGCCAAATGCCTTGCCGTGCATACTCCCAGGCGGCGGAAATCACGGGTATTTGGCTAGTGTATATGCGCATGCCCACCTGGGATGCCCGAGCCATTTCGCTGGCATGGCCCAGCAGCCCGAAGCCTGTAATGTCGGTCATTCCGCGAATGCCAAACGGCTCCAGGACGTTGGTCACATTGTTGAGGGTGGCCATAACCCTGATGGCCTCAGCCTCCACCTCAGGAGAAACGATGCCTTTCTTGATCGCCGTGGTGATGGTTCCGATGCCAATCGGCTTGGTCAGCACCAATTGATCCCCGGGCCGGGCGCCGGCTTTGGCGCCGATGCGGTCAGGGCGAACGATCCCTGTCACCGCCATGCCGAATTTCGGCTCGGGATCGTCGATGGAATGGCCGCCCAGGATGACTGCGCCAGCCTCCCGGGCCTTGTCAGCGCCGCCCCGGAGGATCTCCGACAGAACCGAAAGCGGTAGCTTACCGATGGGGAAGCCCACCAGGTTCAGCACCGTGACCGGCCGTCCGCCCATGGCGTACACATCTGACAGGGCATTGGCGGCGGCAATCTGGCCAAAGGCATACGGGTCGTCAACGATGGGAGTAAAGAAGTCGACAGTCTGGACGATGGCAATGTCATCTGTCAACTTGTAGACGCCGGCATCATCGGGGTCATCCAGACCTACCAGCACGTTGGGATCCTTGACTGAAGGGGGCAAGTGACGCAGAACCTGCGCCAGATCGGCCGGGCCGATCTTGCAGCCTCAGCCAGCCTTGGATGTCGTTTGGGTCAGACGAATGCGTTCCTCAGACATGGTGCTTAAACCTCCTTGCTGACCGTCAGGGGAACGGAAGTACCAGGTCCCAGCTCATCCGCACGGAGGTGGCAATGACTACCACAGCGAGGATGCGGCGCAAGGCAGCCTGGGGTAAACGTTGACTCAGACGGCTTCCAGCCCAGGAGCCAGTCAAGGCACCGCTGACCACAGCTACGCTTGGCCACAGGAGGATCTGAGCCGTCATCATCTTACCGGCAAATCCGGCAGCTCCGGAAATCAGTCCGATGGCCAGCGAACTGCCCAGTGCCACTCGGGTCGGGATGTGCAGGAGGTAGATCAACCCCGGCACGATCATAAAACCGCCGCCTTGCCCGACCAGCCCCCCAAGCAGACCGATCCCAAGCGCCAGGACCACTGCCGCCGGCCGGTTGAAGGCATGTGTGGCCGGCACGTCTTCTCCGCTGTCACGAACCGGAATCAACAGGAGGACGCCAGCCAGTAAAGCCAGTGCCGCAAACAGGATCGCCAAAGCCGTACCGCCGAGCCAGTAGGAGGTCAGGCCGCCGGTGAGGGCGCCAATGGCGACTGCTCCACCCATGAATGCAACCAGTTCAGTGTGGACCCGACGCCGCCCGTGGGCCAGGGTACCGGCCAATGATGCAGCCAGGCTCTGGACCATGGTGATGCCGGCAATCTCCTTCATCCCCAGGGCGGGTTCTCCCAGTGCGGGGGGCACATACAGGAGCAAGGGAACCATCAAGATGCCGCCGCCGATCCCGAGCAGACCCGAGAAGGTTCCCGCCAGACCGCCTGATACGAAAAGCACAGTGGCCCCGGCCAGTGTCATGAACTTCACCCCCTACCTTGCCCATGACCGGAGTGACCGGCGAGTCTGATCGCTATGGCGTCATTATACAACCCGTGGAATGTATAATAGAAATACATGTTTGATTGGCTGACCCAAATCAGGAGCTATAGTAAGTCATGAGCAGGGCGGGGGGATTGCCATGAACCTTCACCACTTGAGAGTCTTTCAAGCCGTTGCTCAGACAGAGAATTTCTCGCATGCCGCACAACACCTGTACATCAGCC
>JAKFDK010000094.1:0-5887 GCA_036676195.1 Clostridia bacterium
CTTGTATGAAGTCTTTCTGGACGGGCAAATTATTTATACCGACGACAGCTTCAATTTCCTGATTGTCGAAGGGCGCCTCGTCGATCCCAAGAACAAACGGGATCTGACAGCGGAGCGCATGGACGAATTGACGCGGGTTGATTTCGCCTCTCTCCCGCTGGATAAGGCGATCAAGGTTGTGAAGGGAAACGGCAGTCGCAAGCTGGTTGTGTTTTCCGATCCGGATTGTCCTTACTGCAAGAAGCTGGAGCAGAAGGATCTGGTGGGCATTACGGACGTTACTATCTATACCTTCCTCTACCCCCTGGAGTCGCTGCATCCCGATGCCGCAAACAAGTCGCGCGCCATCTGGTGCGCGCCAGACAGAAGCAAGGCCTGGCAGGAGTGGATATTGAGCGGTCAGTTGCCCAAGGGTACTGCTTCATGCGATACGCCAATCGATGACGTGGCCGAAGAGTACCGCCAGGACTTCTACCCCGGGTGGTACGGCCTCCCACCGGGTACCATGCTGGAGGTGGAGGTCTACATCGGCGACCAGTTCATCGGTGAATCGCTTGTGCAGATAGCCCCGTAGAGTCCGGTTCGGCGCCACTGAGAGACGCCCGTCCCCGACCAGTAATCGCCTTTGACTCAGAAGTGGCAAAGGAATGACAATAACCTCATCTGAAATATATAGCGTTCCGCTATATCAGATGGGGGGATGGAAGATGGGACGAAGAGCCGGGGGATTCCGGGTCGTGAACCGTCCTGAGGGCGTACCTACAAGCAGGTACGCCCTCGTTGTCGTGGACGGGATGGGGATGCCGCATCTGTCGCTGACAGAGTTCCACCAACGGCTTCGGGGTGAATTGACGGATGGAGCAGCACGGTCGTACCTGAATGCGTTGTTGCCGTACTTCACGTACCTGGATGCGGATAGCTGGAGGCAGCGGCGAGGCGACCGGTGGGACGGAACCCCCGAAGCGGTGCGGGAGTCGGTTCGGGATTACCTCATGCAGCGACTGGGATGCAAGGTGCGGCGGGATGGGACCTGTGAGGTGGTGCACCTGACAGCCCAGAGCCCAAGCACGGTCCGGGTGTTTCTGTCAGCTTTGAAGCGGTTCTACAGCCTGGTGATCCGCACGCGATGGTACCAGCACGAGAACCCCCTCGCCGATCCGGTTGCACAGATGCTGCTGGTGGTAAGCCGGGAGGCGGAGCGGGCAGCCGGCGGTCGGCCACGGATGCCCCAGGAGAGCGGCGTGGAAGAGCCGCGGCGCCGCCGGCCTGCAGAGAACTACTTCCGGCTGGTCGGGGAGGACTGGGTGCCGGAACCGATCGATGACCCGAGCCTGCCCGGACGGCTGCTGGCGGGAGCGAAGCAGGCTAGACTGAGCCTGCGGGACCAGATCGTGGTGCGGATCGCCTTTGAGTCAGGAGCCCGGATCTCGGAGGTGCTGGGCCTAACGGTGGGGGACTGGCGCGCCCGCCACTGTAACCAAGAGGCCACCGCTTTCAGCAAGGGGAGCCGGGGACGCCGGGTAAAGTTCCTGCGGTTTAGTCCCGAGACAGCGAAGCTGCTGCACCGGTATGTGGGCGGAGATCGGAAGGCCCTGGACCCGCAGCAGCGCAGCTTGGAACACCTGGCGGACAGCAACCCGCTCTTCCTGTCGGCCCGGCGGCAGCCGTATGGCTACAAGGCGTTCATCCCCCACTGGCAGGCGTTGTGCCAGGCGGCCGGAGTTGAACTGAACGTCCACAGCCTGCGGCACTTCTACGTCAGCCAGGCGATGCGGCTGATCTACGAGACTTCCGCTACCCAGGCGGAGGTGCAGCGCCGGCAGGAGGAGTTGGTGCGGTACATGGCCTGGCGGAGCCCCGCCACGCTGGAGGCGTATGAGCACTACTTCCAAGCCAAGCGGCACACCGAGATTCAGGACCAGTTCCATGCGCGGATCTACGCCGCCGATGCCCACTACAAGCGCCAGCAACCCGGTGCAGCACAAGCGGCAGGGGCTGGCCGTCTCGGGAGTCCACAGGCTTCCCAGAACGGCTGGGAGAGCCTCCTGGCACTGGGGGGTGAGCGCGATGAGTAAGATTCCGACTCCTAGCAACAAACGGCAGCAAGCGTGGTCCTGGCAGCGGCTAGAGGAGCTGGTATCCGCCGAGGTTCTGGCGGCCCCGCGGGTCGATTGGGAACGGGTAGACAGTCGGTGCATTCGCTACCTGGTCCAGAGGGTGACTGGTTTCCCCTGGCTGGACCATCTAGCCTTCCTCACCGCAGTGCTGACCTCGTATGCTGGGCTGGATGCCAGGACAGTGCTGGCCCACCTGCAGAACTTGCACCCGCGTTGGCGGACGCTCTTCCCTGCCTATGGCCTGGGGAGCGTTGGGGACTGGTGGCCTGCGGAGCACATTCCACGTTACCTGAGGGATTCCCGGTTTGAGGACACCCTCCACACCCGGCAGGAATTCCTGAGCCGGTACGTCTCAGCGGCAGCCCACACCCAGGCTTACATAAGGGCGCTCCCGGCCCCGGAAGATGGTGCGTACCGACACTGGGCACTGCGGCCGCTCCCCCATGAATTACACCGCCAGCTCTCCCGTCGCAATGAGTTGAGCGAGGCTGCGAAGCGGCGGCGCAAGGCGGAGACCGATGTGATGACCCCGCAGTTCGCTCGAATTCGGGGGGAGGGGCACCTGCGCTGGAATGCACTGCACCGTTTGCAGTTGAAGTTTCAGGAGGCTGTTTCCCTGGTGGAGTCCGGACGGGAGGCATTGCCGTTGGCGATCTCGTATGAGGAGTGGGACGGCCTGCAGCGCCTGCATTTCGTGCTATGGGATCGGCCCACCTTCGTATTGGCGCATGCCGAGCAATACTGTGCAGCCACGGTGCAGCACGTCCGGGCCAGGGTGAGCAGTTTTCAGCCGGACCACAACCATTACTTCCTGGAGTTCAAACAAATCGAGTACTTGCGGGGCGCGATTCCGGAACCTGACGAGTTCCTTTGGTTTGGAGACCTGCTCAAGAACGGGTTGCTGGGGATGGCCCCGCGCCACGGCGATCCAGAAGAGGTGAAACGGAAACAGGAGTACCTTCGCTCCTGGGGATATGGGGAGGGCAACAAAAAAGCCAGGCCGTTTGCAAGTCAGGTTGCGGGACTGCTGACCTGGCCAAAGGCACAGTCCATGTTCATGACCGAAGCCCAGCAACGGGCGGAGGGCCTTCTGGTGCCAGTGGAGCCACTCTTCGCAGCCGCCACCTTCGGTCTGGCGGCACTGGACATCTTCACAACCACGGGAGCGCGCATGAACGAGCTCATGCAGGTCAGCCTGACCCCGGAGTGCCTTCACACCCTAGTTGTTGAGGGTGTCCAGCGGCTGGTTCTGCACATGGTTCCCAAGGGTTCGGACAAGCTGGCTGATTACTTCGTTGGTCCCGAAACCCAGCGCAACCTGGAGAAGGTTGCCCGTATGCTCCGGGAGCACTACAGCCTCAAAGCGGGAGAGCCAGTTCCGGCAGTACGCTTCGATCCGGAGAATGGCCGCGCTCACCGGTTTCCCGCCCGCCCCTACCTGTTTCAGTTCAGTGGCCGGCATCTGCCCGACAAAGCTATTACCGCCTGCCTGCGCTTCCTCTGCCATGGCATGGTGTTCCAAACTCTCGAAGGTCAGGTCGTCACCCTGAAGGCCCACTTGGCCAGGCATATGTTTGCGACTCACGCTCGCCATGTGGAGCAGGTTCCACTCGACGTGTTGTCCGTCATGATGCACCAGAAGGACCCGGGTGTGACAGGTTACTACGCCGCTCCCACCAGAGGGCAGGTAGTGACAGCCGCTGACGCCCTGCTCGACCGCTTTGCCACTCACCTGGGGAACGTCGAGGATGCCCTTGTACGTTCGCCTGCTGATCTGCGGCGCCAGTGGAACGAAGCCCGCCAGAAGGTTGGCACCCTTGCCCGCGTGGTCGGCGGCCACTGCACCTGCCATGCGGTCTGTCCGGTCTCATTTGCCTGCACGGGCTGCGCCCACAAGGTGCCTGACCCGGCTCGCCGCCAAGAGGTGGTCCAGCAGAAGGAGTGGGCGCTGGTCCGACTGCAACAGGCCGAAACGGCCCGGTTGGGGCCGGAGGCCACCAAGATGCGTGCCCTGATCCAACGCTGCGACGCCGAGCTGACCGAGATGGCGCTCATGGAGCACTACCAGGAGGATGAGAAGCATGAGCCACGACTCCGAGTCGAACCCCGCCCCTGAGCAGCGCCGCCCGTGGTTGCATGCGCAGCACGCTGCGAAACGCCAGCGAACGGTGGCGCTGGTCAAGGCGGCTGTGGACCGTCTGGTGCAGGAGAATCAAGCCGTGACCATTGAGGCGATCTCACGCCTGACCCGAGAACTGGACCCCCGGGGAAAGGGGGTTCAGAAGTCGGGCGTACTACAGAATGCCGAAGCCCACGCCTATTACCGCCAGCACAGTGCGACCTACCGCTCTTCCCGGAGCTGGAGAGACCGGAAGCCTGCTCGCATACCGGTCCAAGCCGGCGGACCGCCTCAGGTGAAACTTGACCGAGATGTTGACCGCGTCCGCAGGCGCTACCGTCTCTTCTCCAAGGCAGAACTGGTGGAGCGCCTTGTGGCAACCGAGCAGGTATATGCGGCGGCCCAGCAACAAGTGGCCCGTCTCCAGTTTGAACTTGCGGAGGTCCGTCGGGAACTCCACGAGCCTGTCCTCTTGCCGCCCCAGCCGCCCCACAACCGACGCCGCCCGAACTAACAGCAGTACCCTCGGTGTCACCACCGAGGGTACTGTCATTTGCCCGCCCCGAATACCGGCCTAAACCGGAGTATTTCATAGAGCAAAGCCGCTCTATGACTGCAGTTGAGCCCAATTGGTGCTCAACAGCTAAAACGCTCGAGCGGGGGTGGGCTTTTGGTTGACAGACACAGCTCCAGTTCAAACCTCAAGACCACGGGCCACCTTAGTCAAAAAGGCATTGCCAACCAGTGGGCGCAGGCGGTGGTGCCAGACCAGGGCCAAGCCTGCGGAGATGATCGATGAGGCCAGAAAGAGTGTGTTCAGGTAGCTCCCTGTAAGCGGGCCGGCCAGGATCGGCGTAACGAAGCCTGCGAGGCCACCCCCGACGGCGTAAAAGGCGTAAAACGAGTTGCGGTCCTCAGTTGGTGCGAGTCGCAGGTTCAGGGTCTGACTGGCCAGGTGGAGGCCGCCCTGAGAGATGCCAAGCAGCACATGCGCCGGCGCCTCTTTGGCCAGATCCAGCTCAGCGGGAAACCGATCCACCTCGGGGCGGTCCCGTCATGGCACTTGAGCTCCTCAGGTTGCGAGCTCCGCAGCCGTTGGGTGGCTTTCGTCACCCACGGCGCAGGTGAAATGTACAGGAGAACGAAGTTATGTTCAGTTTAATACTTCTATTCGAATAGCTATGTCAACCTGGCCTGCAAAGGCGAACCTATTGCGTTGAGGGGGAAGAGGTGTGGAACTGATCGATTCCCATGTGCACATCTGGCCGCCTGGGACTAAGCCACCGGATTTCGGCTCGCCCTTTCTACCCGGGCTCCAAGAAGGTTGAACGTTTAGCCGGGGCGAATTGCTCCCCCACGGTAGGTGAAGCCTATGAGCACGATTTTCCGCAGCAAGTTCATCCCCCCTGCCCCAGGGGGGTACATCGTACGTCCCCGGCTGACCCGCAGCCCCCTCCCCGCACAGTTCCTAGTGATTCAGGGGCCCGCCGGTACCGGCAAGAGCATCTTCCTCGCCCAATGGCTGGCCGCCGCAGCCCCCGGTTGTACGACTCTGTTCTACCGGCTCGATGAGCAGGACCGGGACGGTGCCGTCTTTGCCGCCCATTTCGTGGCCGGGCTGAAGGAGCTCTGGGCCAACTGGCAGCCGTCC
>JAKFDK010000095.1:0-63613 GCA_036676195.1 Clostridia bacterium
AAGCGCAAAGGGCAGCATTCGCGCAGCGGGGGGCCGTAGCGACCCAGCACCTGAATCGCTGACATTCCGGGCAGCACGTACTTGGTGGAGACCAGAACGCCTAGCGAGCACCCGTTGTTGCGATCAGAGCCAAAGAAATATTGCGACCTGTGAGCACCAGATTTCTTCCCGTTTCCTGAGGTAAACGGCCCGGTCCCGGCGGTGACAGCCCTTCGACAAGGTTGGTGACCCACCTGGGCAATCGGCTGCCTGCCTCGCTTCAGGGTCATGGGTGACCCGTTAGCGCTTGCGGTCCGTCTCCCAGGGGGCGGATCATGAAGGACTCAGGGATACGGGTCTCGGCCCGCTGGCTCCCTGCCCGCCGACTGGCCGATCTGGTTGAACCCCAGGCGCTACTGCGAGCTCAGTGTTGCCCTGTGCCGACGCCCTCTTAGAGGAGCCCCGTTTGCGTGCGCCGTGGATGCCAGTCGACGGTTGCAAATCCCCTCCCTCCGGGGCGGCACCGGCCGCTGGAATCGTCCATTCTTGCCACCCTCTGGGTGCAGTGTGCTGGGCAAAAATGGACGATTCTGCAAAACGGGAGGAAACCCCCCGCTCCGCACCGGCGGGCCATCCCAGAGGAACACCCTGGTCTGCTCGTCGTTTTCCTAAAGCTCCCCGCCCAAACTTCTACAAAATAACTGACGGGCGGCGGGTTTTCTTGGCTGTTCAGCCGCTTTCGGGAGTGGAAAACCAACCAGAATGGCTGAAATCCCATCTTCAGGGCACTGCACGCAGCGCGCTCATCACAAATCTAAAGCATTGCTCCGGCCTTGGCTTTATGGATTTGACGATCGACGGTGCCGACCGGGAATCTCCCGCGCTGCCCATCCGCAACATACGCCAGTCCGCCATCCAACAGGGAGTTCCCCATTACTTGTGACACGCTTCAAAGGGTCCAACAGCGAAACGGCTCAGGAGACTTGCCACCGTTGGCTGTACCAGATTTGGCCTCATCAAGGCTGAACGCACCACCGCGATAGGGCGGTGGTGCGTTCCGGATGAAGGCGCAGTTACAGCGTTGTCGGCGTCATTAACGGCTGTCAACGGGCAGGTCCCGGGACACATCAGCGCCTCCTGCGTGGAGGGCTCTCAGTTCTGCTGCGCACCGCCCAGATACCGAGCCAGCAGTTCCCCGGCGTACAGGTCCGCATGCGCTGCCGCCATGGGCCGGTCCACCCCCCGCTCCGGCATGAGGCTGCGCAGGCGTTCCGGGTCCAGCGCCTGCGCCAGTTGACCCGCCAGGTCGCCGGACCGGCGGGCCCTGGCCATGGCCAGTTCCCGCGCCCAGGCACCGGGCAGCCCTTTGGCCAGATCGCCCGCCTGGGTGGCAATGCGGGTCGCGACCAGCCCGTCCCGGACATCGGCAGCCGTGGGCAGGCCCAGGTGTTCCGCCGGGGTCACATAGCAGATCATGTCGGCCCCGGCAGCCGTCGCAGCGGCGGCCCCGATGGCCGCCGTGATATGGTCGTGCCCGGCACCCACGTCCGTCACCACCGGCCCGAGCATGAAATAGGGCGCGTGGCGGCAGAGCTGTTTCTGCAGCACCACCGTTGCCTCGATCTCATCCAGGGGGATGTGACCCGGCCCTTCCACCATTACCTGCACGCCGGCCGCCCAGGCCCGCTCCACCAGCTCTCCCACCGCAATCACGCCCTGCACCTGCGCCCGGTCCAGCGAGTCGGCAATGCAACCAGGCCTTATGCCGTCGCTCAGGCTGAGCGTCACGTCGTACGCCCGGGCGATCTCCAGCAGGCGATCGTACTGCTCGTACAGTGGGTTCTCCCGCCCGTTATGGATCATCCAACCAGTAAGAAACGCACCGCCGCGGCTGACGATGTCCGTGACCCGTCCCTGCTGCTGCAACCGGCTCACCACCGCCCGGGTCAGGCCGCAGTGCAGGGCCATAAAGTCAACACCGTCGGCGGCTTGCTTTTCGATCACCCCGAAGATGTCGTCGGCGGTCATCAACAGAATGCTGCCGCGGTTTTCAATGGCTTCAAGGGCGGCCTGGTAAATGGGCGTGGTGCCGACCGGCACCGAAGAGACCGCCAGCGTCTGCCGCCGCACCGCATCAATCTCCCCGCCGGTGCTCAAATCCATGAGCGTGTCGGCACCGGCGCCGATGGCCATCCGGACTTTTTCTGACTCCACGGCAATGTCATCGCGGTGGTTGGAGGTGCCGATCAGGGCATTCACCTTGGTCCGCAGTCCCGGGCCGATGCCGATCACATCTATGGGCCGGCGGCGCTGGTTCCGGGGGATCACGATCCGGCCCGCAGCCACACCGCTGATCACGGCGGCGACATCGACCCCTTCGGTTTCCGCAATCCGCTCCATCTCGGGCGTGGTCCGGCCGGCCCGGGCCGCCAGCAACTGCGTCATACTCATCCTTTCACCCCGCCCAAATACGCACTGGTCAGGGCCAGGGCGCAATACTCGCCGCACATGCTGCACGTGACCGGTGCACCCAGGCCCCGGGTACCCTGGGCGTCCTTCTCCTTCACGTTGCGGGCCCGGTAGCCGCTCCTGGCTTCCTCCGGATCCAGGGCCAGCCGGAACTGTTCCCGCCAGTTCAGCGCCTTGCGGGCGACAGACATCGCCCGATCCCGCTCGCAGGCCCCTTTCACCCCCTTCGCCAGGTCGCCGGCATGCGCCGCGATGCGCGCCGCCACCACGGCGGCACGGACAGCGGCAGCATCTGGCACCCCGATCTGCTCCACAGGCGTGACGGGGCAGATGAAGTCGGCACCGGCGGCGGCGGCGGCGGCAGCGCCGATCGCACCGGCGATATGGTCGTATCCGGGCGCCAGCCCGGTGGCCATGGGACCGAAGACGAAAAAGGGTGCCTGGCCGCACAACTTCTGCTGCAGGGTGACCGTGGTCTTGATCTGGTTCAGGGGGACCACGCCCGGCCCTTTCACCAGGACCTGGACTCCGGCCCGGCGGGCCCGGTCCACCAGCTCGCTCATGACGACCAGTTCCTGCACCTGCGCCGGATCCAGGGAATCGGCCACGCAACCGGGGCGCCAACTGTCCGCCAGGGCGATGGTCACATCATAGTGGCGGGCCATCTCCAGAATCCGGTCGAAGGACGCGTACAGGGGATTTTCCCGCTGGTGGTGGAGCATCCAGCCCAAAATCAATGTACCGCCGTGGCTGACCATGTCCAGGGTGCGCCGGCTCTGTCTGGCGCGCTGCAACGTCTCCATTGTGGTGGCCGCGTGCACCACCATCAGGTCGGCGCCGCCGGCCGCGTGCTGCTCAAACAAGCGGAGAATCGCCTCCGCCGGCAGGCGCACCTCGGCGCCGGGCTGCTCCCGGCCGGCCGCCGCCATCTGGTAGATCGGGATCGTGCCGACAGGCACCAGCGCGGCGGCCAGCACGTCGCGCCGGACTCGGTCCATGTCGCCCCCGGTGCTCATCTCCATGATGAGATCGGCGCCGGCCTGGAGGGCGGTGTGCATCTGCTCGGCGGCGCCGGCCGGATCGGCCGCTCCGGGGGTCGAGCCCACGCTGGCCGATACCTTGGTCCGCAGCCCCTTGCCGATACCGCACACCCGCCGGTCGGCGGCCAGGCGCAGGCGATTGGCCGGGATGACGACCCGGCCGGCCGCCACGGCCGCCAGCACCGCCAGCGGCTCCATGCCTTCGGCACCGGCCACCGCCTGCATCTCCGGAGTGACCTCTCCGTCCAGGGCGCGCTGCAGTTGCGTCGTCACACCGCTTCCGCTCCCTCCGTCGCGACAGCGTCGTCAACCGCCCCGGACACACCGGCATCGGCAAACGTGGCCATCTCCCGCAGCACTTTGGTCGCCCCTTCGACGATGTGCATGGCCAGAGCGGCGCCGGTGCCCTCGCCCAGGCGCATCTTCACGTGCAGCATGGCCTCAAGCCCCAGCAGATCGAGCATGATGCGATGGCCCGGCTCCACGGAGACGTGCGAAGCGATCATGTAGTTCGTGGCCTGGGGATGCAGGCGGGAAGCGATCAGCGCCGCAGCCGTGGAAATAAAGCCGTCCACCACTACGGGAATCCGGTGCGCGGCGGCAGCCAGAATCACCCCCGCCAGCCCGCCGATCTCCAGCCCGCCGACCTTGGCCAGGATATCCAGCCCATCCCGTGGATCGGGCCGGTTGGTGGCCAGCGCGGTCTGGATCACGCGCACCTTCTGGGCCAGGCGCTCGTCGTTAATCCCGGTACCCCGCCCCACCAGCCGTTCCACCGGGTAGCCGCTGACGGCGGCGAGGATGGCGCTGCTGGGCGTGGTGTTGCCAATGCCCATGTCACCGGTAGCCAGCAGGTTGGCGCCACGGGCGATCTCGGCTTCGGCCACTTCAATCCCGGCTTCCAGGGCGGCCACGGCCTCTTCCGGGGTCATCGCCGGGCCCTGGGCGAGGTTTCTGGTTCCGCGCCGGACGTTGCGCTGGACCAGCAGCGGGTGCTCCACCGGCTGGGCCACGCCGACATCGACCACCACGACCCGGGCGCCGGCATGCCGGGCCAGCACGTTGATGCCGGCGCCGCCGGCGATAAAGTTCAGCACCATTTGCGGGGTCACTTCCTGGGGAAAAGCACTGACTCCTTCACTCACCACCCCGTGGTCGCCCGCCATCACGATCACTGCCTTCTCCCCGATGGCGGGCAGCGGGTTGCCATAGATTCCGGCCAGCCTTTCCGCCAGGTCTTCGAGCATGCCCAGGCTGCCCTGGGGTTTGGTGAGGTTGTCCAGCCGTGTCCGTGCGGCCGCCATCGCTTCCTGGTCCAGAGCGCGAATTTGCCGGAGCGTGTTCTTAAGAATCTGCATGGTCGGTACCTCCTCGCTTGATTTGGCAAAACAAAAAGTTCCCGACCGCGCGTGAGCGCGATCGGGAACTTTGCCATCATTCCCCAATGAACCCCCTGTTCCAACGCAAGGGATCAAGACACCGGCAGGCAGGTCTCCTGGCTTCCGGATCAGCACATACCGAGCGTCTTCCCAGGAGGATTTCCCAGTGACCTCGCAGCCCGCATCCCGTTCGGACAGGATGCCGTTCTGGCCCGATATGCTCCCCGGTTACAGTGGCGGGACCGCGCGGGGATTGCACCCGCTTCCCTATTCTCCCCAGGCTGGCTGGGGCACCTGACGGTCATATGGGCAGGCTTGGCCCTCCAGAGAAGGCTTTCCTGCATGTAACCATTATCATAACCTCTGGGTTGCCAAGGAGCAAGGGGGTAGTGTCAGTCCAGACCCAGCATCTCCTTGACCCGTTTGACCTGGGTGCGTGCTACCGGTACCTGTCTCCGAGACCCGATGGCCAGGCTGGCTGTGCCCCCCGGAAACGGAATAAACTCCCGCACCTTCTCCATGTTCGCGAGATACTGCCGGTGCACCCGCAGGAAACTCTCCTGACCCACACGGTCCTCCAGCTCTTGCAGGCTGAGGCTGGTGGTGTACTCGCCCTGGGCAGCTACAACGATGGTGGCGTTGGGCCCGCTGGAGGCGTATAGGATCTCTCCGGGGCTGACCAGGATCGTCCGACCGTCGCCGTCCAGCGGGATGCGCTGGAGCAGACGCGGCCCCGCCACCCGCTTCAGGAACTGATCCAGCCGGTACATGCTCTCCCGGCTGGGCTGGGTGAGCCAGCGTTCCAGGCGGCTGACACAGCGCTCCACCCGGGAGGGGTCCAGGGGCTTGAGCAGGTAATCCACGGCGTGAACCTCAAACGCCTGAAGGGCGTATTCGTCGTAGGCGGTGGCAAACACGATGGCCGGAGGCGCCGGATCTCGCAGCAGGACATTCGCCACATCGATCCCGTCCATCTCCGGCATTTGCACGTCCAGGAAGACTACGTCCGGGCGGAAGCTGGTGACCGCCTCCACCGCTTCGCTCCCGGAAGCCGCTTCGCCGACTACCCTGACCTTTCCGGTGCGCTCAAGCAGGAAGGTCAGTTCGTCCCGCGCCAGCAATTCGTCATCGACCACTAAGGCTGAGAAGGTCACGGCCTTGCACCTCGATTTCCTGGAGTGGCTGGGGATGCAGGGGAAGGCGAAGGCGGACCGTAGTGCCGGTATCAGGGCCGGAGGTTACATCCATTAACTCGCCCGCGCCGTACAGGTAGCGGAGCCGGTTCCGCACGTTGCCCAGGCCCACGCCGTTTCCGTTCTCGCTGCGGCGGGCCGGGATATTCATACCCACCCCGTCGTCAGAAACGGTCAGGACCAGCCTGTCTCCCTCCCGGCGTCCGGTGATGGTGACCGTACCGCCCCGGACCCTGGGCATGATGCCGTGTCGCACGCTGTTCTCCACCAGGGGCTGGATGGAAAGGATCGGAACCTGCAGGTCCAGGACCTCTTTGTCTACCTCGATGACAGTGCAGAGCCGCTCCCCGAAGCGGGCCTGTTCGATGGCGAGGTAGGCCTCTACGAAACCCAACTCCTCGCCAAGCGTGACCAGCTCGTTGCCCGCCCGGATACTGGAGCGAAGATACTGCGACAGCATCACCAGCAGCTCCCGTGCCTTTTCGGGGTCACGCCGGCACAGGGCGCCGATGGTTCCGAGAGCGTTGAAGAGGAAGTGCGGGTTGATCTGGGCGTGCAGGGCCCGCAGTTCCGCCTGCACAACCAACTGCGACATGGCATGGGCCCGGGAGAGTTCGATCTGGCTGGAGAGGAGATGTCCAAGACCCCCGCCCAATTCCAGGGTGACCTGCTGGACGGGGCCATTCCCCTTCTGGTAGAGGTGGAGTGTCCCCACCACCTGGTCCCCAACCCGCAGCGGCACCGCGACCCCGACGGACAGCGGGCAGCCCGGCACCGCACAGCCTAGATCTTCGGTGCTCTCGACGACCCGCTCCCGCCCGCCGGCCAACACGTCCCACGTAGCCTGGGTTTGCGGCCGCAGGCCGGCGCGGTGGTGGTCGGAGCCCATGCCCACATAGGCCAGGATGATCTCCCGGTCGGTGATTGAGACAGCACCCATGTCGGAGCGTTCCATAATGATCTCGCAGGTGGCCCGGGCGGAGCTTTTCGTCAGTCCCTCCCGCAGGTGCGGCAGTGTCTTGGAAGCTATTTCCAGCACGGTTTGTGCCTGCAACGCGGCAATGCGGTCCTGCTGTTGGCGGGCGTCCCGGATGATGCCCACCACCAGGCCGACGCCCACAGCGTTCATCAGGGTCATGGGCAGGGCGATCTGCTCCACCAGATGCACCGCCTCGCTCCATGGACGCGCGAGCAGGAGGATGATCGCCATTTGCAGCATCTCGGCCGCCACCGTGGCCAGGAAGGCGGCCTGCCAGGTCACCTGGCGCCCCCGCCGGGTCTGGTACAGATGCACCAGTCCGGCCAGCAGCCCTTCCGCAGCGGTGGAGATGCCGCAGGCGAGCGCGGTAAAGCCGCCCAGCGTATAGCGGTGCATGCCGGCGATCAGGCCGGCCGCCATCCCGGTGAGCGGGCCGCCAAACAGACCGGCCACCATGGGTCCGAAGACCCGGGTGTTGGCGATGGCGCCCTGCACCGGCACGCCCCAGTACGTGCCGATAATCCCGAGCAGCCCGGCAAGCACAGCCAGGGTTGCTCGCTCTTTCCACTTCAGCGACTGTGAGAAAAAACGTGCGAGAATCCCCACTCGGCCAGCCACAAAGGCGAGGAGCACGAACAGCGAGACCGCCTGTGCCAGGTTCAAGAAGAGCTGTTCCAGCCACGTCACCCCCATTGCTGTCCAACGGGCAACCAAATTCGACAACCCTTCAGGCGCATCCTTTAAAGCATAAAAATCAACCACTCGGTGCAATTTTGCATCCGGTCGGACCGGTTTTGTGGAGGGAGCGGGTCGCTCTCCGGTACCATCGGGGTGTACCATATTCTCACATGGGGGGTTCAGGCGATGCGCAAACTGCTTTCCGCGCTCCTGGTCACCGCGCTCACCTCAAGTGTTTTGGCTGGGTGCGGGGCGCCCAAGCTCAATGAGAAGGCTCCGGCCCAGTCGTCGCAGACCCAGCAGACCGGTGCCAAAGAACCGGTCAAGATCGGCCTGACCATTTCGCTTTCGGGCGGCACCGCCGACATGGGCGAGGCGGCCAAGGATGGCGCCCAACTGGCGATCAAGGAGATCAACGAAAAGGGCGGCGTTCTGGGCGGGCGCCCGCTACAGTTGACCGCCTACGACGACGAGGTGAAGGCTGAGAAGGGCCTGGAGAACGTGAAGCGCCTGATCGAACAGGACAAGGTGGTCGCCTTCCTCGGGCCGGCCAACTCCGGCGTCGCCCTCGCTGAAATCGACTACGTCCAGCAGGCTGAGGTGCTGATGCTGGTCTCCGCCTCGGCCGGCACCCCGGTGACCCAGAAGTACAAGGATCAAGCCAAGAACTACATCCTGCGTCTTTCCATGGTCGACTCCGCCCAGGCGCCCACCATTATCGACTTCCTGGCAAAAACCCGGGGCTTCACGAAGATCGCCATCCTCCATGACACCACCGCCTACGGAGTGTCGGGCAAGGATGACATGACGGCCAGGCTGAAGAAGCACGGCCTGACCCCGGTCGCCGTTGAGTCCTTCAAGATCGGCGACACCGACCTGACCGCCATGGTGAACAAGGCAAAGGCCGCCGGGGCCGAGGCGATCGCCACCTATGCCCTGGCGCCCGAGCTGGCCCAGATTATGAAGGCCCTGCAAAAGGTGAACTGGAAGGTCCCGGTGGCCGGCTCCTGGACCCTCTCAGGTGAGCTGTTCCATAAGCTGGCCGGCGAACTGGTGGAGAACGAGGTCTACACGGTCATGTCGGTCCACCCGTCCAAGTCCGACAAGTACAAGGCCTTCGATGAGAAGATGCACAAGGCTTACGGCCGCAACAACTTCGCCCCCGTCGCCGCCCAGAGCTACGACTCCATCTACCTGATCGCCGGTGCGATTGAGAAAGCCAAGTCCACCGATCCCAAGACGATTCGTGACGCCGTGGAGGCCACGGAAGGGTTTGCCGGCGTGACCAACTCTCCGGCCAAGCCCTTTGTCAAGGGCCAGCCCGAGGCGCTGGGCCTCGCGCAGATGTTCATGGGCAAGTGGACCAGGGGCAAGGTGGAGCCGGTTCCGAACACAACCGTGAAGGAATAGTGCCGGTCGGACGGGGGGCGGGACGCCGCCCCCCTCCCATTCCGGCCGTACATGTCGCCACGATCGGCTCTGCCACCGGTCAAGCGGAACTTTCAAAGCTCGTTAAGGAGGTGGAGCGATGCTGCAAGCGCTGATGTCCGGCTTCGTCATGGGCTCGATTTACGCCCTGATCGCACAAGGATACTACATTACCAGCATTACCACAGGTCGCATCAACTTCGGCCAGGGCGACTTTCTCATGATGGGGTCGCTCTTCGGGCTCTTCTTCATCACCGGCAAGCTGCCGGGGTTGCGGATGGACATCGGGTTCGGCGTCCACTACTTCGTCAGCCTGATCCTGACGCTGGCGTTGCTGGGCCTCTTTGGCCTGATCCTGGAGCGGGTGGCCGTGACGCCGCTCCGCCGCTATTTGGCCATTGGCGCGATCATGGGCACCATCGCGGTGGCGATCATGCTCCGAAACGTGGCGATGCTGCTGTGGGGGCGCGACGTGCTCCCGGTGCCTTCACCCTTCGGGCAGAAGTATCTCTACTTCGGCGGGGCAGGCATCTCCGTGCATGAGATTTTCGTGATCGTAGCCTCGTTCCTGGCGATGGCGGGAATCTACTTCTTCCTCCAGCGAACCATCCTCGGCAAGGCGTTCATGGCCGTCGCTCACAACCGCGATGCCGCCGCCCTGATGGGAATCGACGTGGACCGCATGAGCTCCCTGGCCTTCATTCTTGCTTCCATGCTGGCGGGCCTGGGTGGAATGCTGGTAGGTCCGATCACCTTTGCCTCGCCCTACCTGGGTGCCATTTTGGGTCTGAAGGCATTTGCCGCTGCGATCGTGGGCGGCCTGGAGGACCCGTTAGGTATCCTCGTGGGCGGCCTGCTGCTCGGTGTAGCCGAGCAAGCCTTCAGCCTCTGGAACTCGGCTGCGCAGGACGGCGTGGCCTTCGTGCTGATTCTGCTGATTCTCGCGTTTCGGCCTACAGGTCTCTTCGGCCGGGCGCTGAAAGAAAAGGTGTAACCCATGAAGCAGAAGCTGCTCTCCCTTCTCCTGCGGGTCGTCCTGCCCGCCCTGCTGATCTACTTCCTGCCCTGGGTCTACCCCAACAAGTTCTTCATTGATGTGCTGCAACAGGTAGGCTACACCTGGATCCTGGTGGCCGGCCTCAACCTGGTGGTCGGCCAGAGTGGCCAGATCTCCCTGGGACAGGTCGCTTTCTTCGGCCTGGGTGCCTACGGCTCGGCGCTCTCTTCGAAGTTGCTGGGGCTGCCTGTCGCGCTGACCATGCTCGTGGGCGTCGCCCTGGCCACCCTGTTCGGCGCCGTCACTGGCCTGCTGGCCCTGCGGGTAAAGGGGCTCTACCTGGCCATGGTCACCATCGCGACCGGCTCACTGGTCGAGATTCTGGCCAACCGCTGGACCAGCCTCACCGGCGGGCCAATGGGCATCCACGACGTGCAGCCCTTGTCGCTCTTCGGGGCGAAGCTGGGACCGGTGGAGTACTTTTGGGTGATTAGTGTCGTCGGGTTGGCGGTCACACTGGGCCTCTATAACCTGAAGCGCTCCCGCTACGGGCGGACCTGGCTGGCCGTGAAGACCTCGGAAGTGGCCGCCCGGGCGCTCGGCGTCAACGTGCTGAACTGGAAGGTCAGCGCCTTTGTGGTCTCGGCGGTACTGGGCGGCATCGCCGGCGCCCTGTTCGCCCACCAGAACCCCGTCTTCACCTCTGACACCTTCACCTACGATGTCTCAGTCCGGTCACTGGTGGCAGTGATCATTGGCGGCACCGGCACCAACGTGGGCCCGCTGGTGGGCTCCGCCCTTGTGATTGGCCTGCCCACCTTCTTCCGGGATCTGTACGACTATTACCTGCTCATTTTCGGCGCGATCCTGCTGGCGACCCTGCTGCTGTTGCCCGACGGCATCGTCGGTGCGCTGGGACGCATCTGGCAGCGCCTGACCACCAAGCCCCGGAACGATCAGCCCAACCGCCCGGAGGAGCCGCAGCGGCCCCTGCCTGACTTCCTCCGCCAGAAGGACGCCCCGGAAATCACCACGATCGGCCTCACCAAGCACTTCATGGGCCTGCGGGCGGTCCAGGGCCTGCACATGACCATCAGACCCGGTGAGGTTCACGGGTTGATCGGCCCCAACGGGTCGGGCAAGTCCACCACCATCAACGTGCTGACCGGCGTGTACGGCGCCACCAGCGGTAAGGTGCTGCTGGGCGGTCAGGAGGTGACCGACAGGCAGGCCCACGAACTGGCTCAGTTGGGAATGACGCGCACCTTCCAGAATATCCAACTGTTCACCGAACTCACGGTCGTGGAGAACGTGATGGTTGGCTTCCATCGGCACATGAAGGCCGGGTTCCTTCATCACCTGTTCCAGACCGCCGCCGCCCGGCTTGAGGAGGATGCCTTCCGGACCCAGGCCCTGGAAATTCTGCGGTTTGTGGGTCTGGCCCACCTGGCCCAAGAGCAGGCGCGCAACCTCTCGTACGGGCAGCAGCGCCTGGTGGAGATCGCCCGGGCACTGGCGCTGAAGCCCCGGATACTCATGCTGGACGAACCCGCTGCCGGCCTGAACAACGTAGAGGTGCACCGCATGACCGCTCTGATCCGGGAGATCGCCCGGGGCGGCATTACCCTCCTTGTTGTGGAGCACCACATGGAGATGGTGATGGAACTGTGCGAGCAGATCACCGTGCTCAACTTCGGCCAGAAGATTGCCGACGGCGGGCCGGACGCAGTCCGCTCCGACAAGCTGGTCATCGAGGCCTACCTGGGCGGCGAAGACGTGCTGGCCCTACTGAACGGGGAGGTGCCCAGGCATGCTGTACGTTGAGAATCTGGTGGTGGATTACGGCAAGGCCCGGGCACTTCACGGGGTCAGCCTGAAGGTGAACCAGGGGGAGATCGTCGCCCTGATCGGTCGTAACGGCGCCGGCAAGACCACCTTGCTGCGGGCTTCCACCGGGCTGATCCCGATCACCTCCGGGAAGGTGACCCTGGACGGTACCCGCCTTGACGGCAAGAAGGCGAGCCATATTGCCAGACTCGGGTTCACCCACGTGCCCCAGGGGCGCCAGGTCTTTGCCGACCAGACCGTGGAGGATAACCTCCGGCTGGGAGCCTACTCGGTGTTCAGGGACAAGAAGAAGGTTGAGACCAACCTGGAGAGGGAGTTCAGGCGCTTTCCCCGGCTGCATGAGCGGCGGGGGCAGCTCGCAGGCACCCTTTCGGGGGGCGAGCAGCAAATGCTGGCAATCTCCCGGGCGCTCATGAGCGACCCGCGCATAGTGGTCATGGACGAGCCCTCGATGGGTTTGGCGCCTGTCATCGTGATGGATGTGCTCAAGGCGGTGCAGGAGGTTAACTGTGCGGGTACCACCGTACTGCTGGTGGAGCAACTGGCGACAGCGGCGCTCTCCATCGCCCACCGGGGTTATGTGCTGCAGAATGGGCGGATCCAGTTGGAGGACACGGGGGAGAGCCTGCTGAGGGACCCCGACCTCGTGCGCAGCTATCTGGGCTGATCTGGCCGGACGGCTTCCCCACGCTACAATACTGGCCCCGGCGCGCCGGCACCCGGAGGGGCTTCTGTACGATTGAAGCCCCTCCGGGTGTGCGCAATCCAGGAACCTTATGCCAAAAATAAAGTTATGCGCCGCGAGTCGTGCGGGTCAGGCCAGACACGAGTGACTCTGAGTTGCTCTCCCTCCGGGCTGTCAACCCGTACCAACAGTTGGCCTGCGGCCGCCGCCTGCCGGATTTGCAGGGATTCCTCCGGGCTCAGGGGATACAGTTCCACGTTCTTTGGCATCAGCAAAGGAATCTCCTGAATCTGCGCCCGCTTGACAATGACCTCGTGCATCCGATCACCCCTCCGACAGTATGCCACATAAAATGATCGCTGGTCACCGTGCGCAGCAGATTCTCCACTGCGGGCTGACGCGACTCTGGCCAGGTTGTGCACTCCCCTCGGCAGGTTCATTTGAAGATCATCCGGAGCCACTTCAGCTTTCCTTTGTACGGCTGGTACCGGAGCTTGAGGTCGACCAGAAACGTGCCTCTGACGATGCTCTTTCGGTGGGAGAACGTGTCAAAACTGTATTGGCCATGGTAGGCTCCCACACCGCTCAGGCCAACGCCCCCGAACGGAAGCTCTGGGTTGCTCAGGTGCACCAGCGTGTCGTTGATGCAGCCACCGCCGAACGATAGCTCGGCCAGGAGGCGTTGCCTGGTGGCGCGATTTTTGGTGAACACATAGAGCGCCAGGGGCTTGGGGAACTGCCGCACGATGCCGATGGCTTCATCGAGGGTCCGGTACTCCAGCACCGGCAGGATCGGGCCAAAGATCTCCTCCTGCATGACCCTGGCGGTCAGCGGCACCTGTGCGCAGATGGTGGGGGCAACGTACCGCTCCGCCCGATTGCGCTGCCCCCCGACGACGATCTCACCCTCATCCAGCATCGCCGCCAGCCGGTCGAAATGGCGGTGGCTGACGATGCGGGCGTAGTCCTCGCTCCTGGCCGGGTCTGGGCCGTAAAACTCCCGCAGATGGTGCTGCATGCGTTCCAGCAGTGGCCGTTTGACCGACTCGTGGACGAGCAAGTAATCGGGCGCCACACAGGTCTGGCCGGCGTTGTAGAACTTCCCCCACACGATGCGGCGGGCCGAAATATCGAGATCGGTCTCCCGATCCACGATGCAGGGACTCTTCCCGCCCAGTTCAAGCGTAACCGGCGTCAGGTGCTCGGCCGCCGCTTTCGCCACGATGCGGCCGACCGGTGTGCTGCCGGTGAAGAAGATATGGTCCCACTTCCGCCGCAGCGCCGCCTGCACGACCTCCGGGCCACCGGACACAACGGCCACGTACTCGGCGGGGAAGGTCGCCGTGATCAGTTCCTGGATCACCGCAGCCGTGCGCGGCGCCAGCTCTGACGGCTTCAGTACCGCCACGTTGCCGGCCGCCATGGCCCCGATCAGCGGTGCCATGAGCAACTGGAAGGGGTAGTTCCACGGGCTGATGATCAGCGTTTCACCCAGGGGTTCGCTCAGGACGTAACTCGAGGAAGGTAAGAGCGGCAGCGGCGTGGCGACCCGCTTCGGCTTCATCCAGGATTTCAGGTGGCGAAGGGTGTAACCAAGTTCAGCGTAGATGAACCCAACCTCGCCCACAAAGCCTTCCGTCTCCGGCTTGCCCAGATCTGCCTTGAGCGCCCCCAGGATCTGCGCCTCACGCGCGTGAATGGCGGCGCGCAGACGCCCGAGTTGCTGCACACGAAACCCGTATTCCCGAGTCTGGCCCCGAAGGTAGAAGTTCTGCTGAGCGGCCATGACCTGGTCAAGATGGTGTTCGATCTCCATCTGCTCTGTTCACCTGCTTCCTTTCGCCATCAGGCCTGGCTCCCGCTGCGGTTGAGCCGGGCGTAGTGCCGGTGATTCCGGCGGTAGATTTCGCGGAAGGCACATAGATGGTTCCCTTTATGACACCCGCCAGTTCAGCGACCTGCGCCATGGTAATGCTGTCGTAGGTCGCCCGACGCAGCAACGATGTCGCCGCAACGATAATGGATGCGCGCCCTAAGTTAATTGAACTTGAGTCAATAGTCAAGCCCATTCTGAAGTGCGCGTCGACAGAGCCTGACCCGAGCCGGCCATGCGTACACGGAAAGCCGCCCCTGCGCAGGGCGGCTCTCGGTGTACTCTATGCATCTGCCCGCAGGCTCAGTACATGCCCATGGGGGCGTCCATGAAGTTGAAGATCACGCTCTTGGCCTGGGTATAGGCGTTCAGGGTCTCCCCCGCCAGTTCCCGGCCATAGCCGCTCTTCTTGAAGCCGCCGAAGGGCACGCCGTTGAACAGCAGGTTATAGGTGTTCACCCAGATGGTGCCGGCGTCCAGCCGGCCTGCCGTCATGTGCGCCGTCTTCAGGTCCCGGGTCCAGATGCCGGCGCCCAGGCCGTAAATCACGCCGTTGGCCTCAGCGATCATCGTCTCGTAGTCGTCCCACGGTACCACCGCCAGGAACGGGCCGAAGACCTCTTCCCGGGCGATGCGCATGTTCACGTTCACGTTGTCAAACACCGTCGGCGACCACCAGTAGCCCTTGTCCTTGCCGGCCGGTCGGGAGCCGCCGCACAGCAGTTTGGCACCTTCCTGCTTGCCAATGGCGGTATAGCTGCTCACCTTATCCCACTGCTCCTGGGATACCAGCGGGCCCAGGGTGGTGGTCGGCTGGGTCGGGTCGCCCAGGTTCAGCCCTTCGATCTTGGTCAGCAGGGCGTCCAGGAAGCGGTCCTTGATGTCACGATGCAGGAACAGGCGGGAGCCGGCGGTACAGACCTGGCCCTGGTTGAAGAAGATGCCCAGCATGACCCCTTCCACGGCCTGCTCCAGGTTGGCGTCGGGGAAGATGATGTTCGGGCTCTTGCCGCCCAGCTCCAGCGTGACCGGAATCAGGTTCTCCGCCGCCGCCCGGGCGATCTTCTGGCCGGTGGCGGTTTCACCGGTGAAAGCCAGCTTGCGCACGCCCGAGTGGCTGGTCAGGGCCGCCCCGGTGATGGGCCCGTCGCCGGTGACCACGTTGACCACGCCGGGGGGTAGCACCTCGGCCAGGGTCTTGCACAGCTCCAGCGCCGTCAGGGAGGTCTGCTCGGCCGGCTTCAGCACCACCGTGTTGCCGGCGGCGATGGCGGGGCAGATCTTCCAGGCTGTCATCAGGAAGGGGAAGTTCCAGGGGATGATCGCCCCCACCACGCCGAGGGGCTCGCGCAGCGTCATGGCCATCATCACCGGGTTCAGGTTGTGGGTATCGCCCTTCAACATGCGGATGGCGGCGGCAAAGTAACGCCAGTGGTCAATCCCGTAGGGCATGTCTACCGCCATGCACTCCCGGACCGGCTTGCCGTTATCCAGCGTTTCCATCAGGGCCAGTTCCTGCATCCGGGCCTCCAGCTTGTCGGCCACCTGCAGCATCAGCCGGGAGCGCACATCCGGCGGGGTCATCTTCCAGCCTGGGAAGGCCGCCTGGGCCGCCTGCACCGCCCGGTCCACGTCGACCGGTCCGGCCCACTGCACCCTGGCCAGTACCTCGCCCGTGGCCGGGTTGATGCTTTCAAAGGTCTCGCCGCTCTTGGCCTGCACCCATTCATTGTTGATAAACAGCCCATATTCGGCCTGAAACGGTGAAGCAGTCACGCGACATATCCCCCTTCTGGAATTCGCTCATATGGCGGAATGATCCCATTTGGGGGAGTTCGGAAAACTCACATCTAAATCCTTTGCCAATCAATACTGCTTCGCAAAAACAGTCAGTAAGAACACTCCGGGTTTCGGTATCTCACCGGCCCCGCTTTTGCGCCGCCGCCGCCCGTACCAGTTCCCGGGCGTGGTCCATGGTGAGCTGCGTCAGCTCCGCCCCGCCGATCATGCGGGCGATCTCCAGGGTCCGGCCCTCCTCGTCCAGCGGTTCCACCCGGGTGAAGGTGCGCCCGGCCACTTCCTCCTTGGCAATGCGGAAATGCACGTCCGCCATGGCCGCCACCTGGGGCAGGTGGGTCACGCACAGTACCTGCCGGTCCCGGGCGATCAGGGCCAGTTTCTCCGCCACCGCCTGGGCGGTCCGCCCGGAAATGCCGGTATCGACCTCATCGAACACCAGCGTCGGTACGTTGTCCACCCGGGCCAGAATCACCTTCAGCGCCAGCATGATCCGGCTCATTTCCCCACCTGAGGCCACCTTGGCCAGCGGCTTGGGCGGTTCGCCCAGGTTGGGGCTGAACAGGAATTCGACCTCGTCCCAGCCCTTGGGGCCGATCTGCCCGGCCTGGGCGGCGGCAGGCGGCTGCACCCGCGCCAGGAACTGCGCCTTGGGCATACCCAGGTCCGCCAGTTCCCGGCCGACCCGCTCGCTCAGTTCCCGGGCCGCCGCCCGCCGGGCGTCGGTGAGCTGGCCGGCCAGTTCCACGGCCTGGGCACCCAGGGCCGCCGCCCGGGCTTCCAGTTCGGCCACCTGCTCCTCGCCGGTCTCCAGCCGGTGCAGTTCCCCCTTTACCTCCGCCAGGTAGGCCAGCATGTCGGCCACCGTATCCCCGTACTTGCGCCGCAGGGCCGCCAGCATTTCCAGCCGCTTTTCCACCTGGGCCATGCGCGCCGGGTCCACATCGACCCGCTCGCGGTACTGCGCCAGGAACCGGCTCGCTTCCTGCACGTTGGCCTGGGCGGCCTGCAACAGCTCCAGCACCTCCAGCAGGGCCGGGTCATGCCGGCCGGCATCCCGCAGTTCTGCTTCCACCCGGCCGAGCAGGTCGGTCACGCTGTGCTGGCGAGAAGTTCCTTCATATAAAGAGGCATAAGACTCCGCCGCCGCCCGCCCCAGCTTCTCGGCGTTGCTGAGCAGCCGCAGTTCCGCCTCCAGCTCCTCTTCCTCGCCCAGCCGCAGCCGGGCCGCTTCCAGCTCGTCGCGCTGAAAGCGCAGCAGGTCTTCCCGGCGGGCACGGTCGCGGCCGTCGCCCCGCAGTGCCACCAGTTCTGCCTGCACCGCCTGCAACTCCCGGTACAGCCGGGCCACCTCCTGGCGCAGGCCGGCAATGGGCCCGCCGCCGTAGCGGTCCAGTACCTCCAGGACCTTGCCTTCGCTGGTCAGCAGCGAACCGCCGTACTGGTCGAGCAGGTCCAGGTGCTTTTCCGCCTGCAGCAGGCTCTGGTGCTCATGCTGCCCGTGCAGATCGGCCAGGCCCTGGGCGGCCTCCTTGAGCATCCCGGCCGTGACGGTGCGCCCGCTGACCAGGTAACGGCCCCGGCCGGTACGGGCAATCTCCCGCCGCAGCACCAGCAGACCGTCGTCGGCCACCTCAACGCCCATTTCCTGCAGGACGGTCGTTCGCTCTTCCTGCCCGTGCAGGTCAAAGACCGCCTCGATTACGGCCTTATCGCCGTTGGTCCGGACCATATCCGCTCCGGCCCGGCCGCCCAGCACCGCCTGCAGGGCGTCCAGCACAATGGACTTGCCGGCACCGGTCTCACCCGTGAGCACATTCAGGCCATTGCCAAAGGGCAGCCGCAGCTTGTCAATGAGCGCAAACTGCTCGATGGTCATCTCCACGAGCATGCCCGAGTTCCTCCCCTGGTCGCTCACCGAATCATCTGGCGGATACGCTCCGCCACCTCTGGGGTCGCCTCCCTGGGCCGGCAGACAATCAGAACGGTGTCGTCACCGGCCACACAGCCGATAGTTTCCGGCCACGCCAGATGATCCACGGTAGATCCCACGCCGGGGGCCGTGCCGACCAGACACTTGACCACACAGATATTCTCTGACCAGTCAACGTCCAGGACCGACTCCTGCAGGAGCCGGCGCCGTTTGTCCCAGGACCCGGCGGGCAACTCTTCGGGCAGGGAATAGCGGTAGCGACCATCGCCGGCGGGTGCCTTCTGAAGGCTCAGTTCCTTGATGTCCCGGGAAATGGTGGCCTGCGTCACCGGGATCCCTTCCCCGGTCAGTCGCTCCGCCAATTCCTCCTGGGTTTCAATGACGTGGGCTCGGATCAGTTCGAGAATTTTTGCCTGTCTGCGTGCCTTCATCAAGGCCCCGCACCTCCCTTACTCATCTCCCGGTCTTCGCCGCCTTTCTCTCTGGTTCCTGCATATTCATAAACGGAAATGCATACTCAGACATGTATAAGGCCGCCGCCCGGGCAGGGCGGCGGCCTTGGCTTATTCCCACCACCGGCTCATCAGGGCCACCGCCAGGCCGGCGATACCCAAACCCAGCAAGGCACTCAGCAAGGGCAAACGGCGCTGGTTCCGGGGACCCAGCCAGATGATCACCGCCGCCACCAGCAAGCCGCCCAGACTGAGGAACAGCAAGGCGGTGGCGCCAGTCAGCAGGCCAATCATCAGGATCAGAACACCAATCCCGATCAGCAGATTGTCGCGGACGATGGCATTCATAACCAGTCCCCTTCCTCACGATTCAAAAGACGTGCCGATTTTGCGGGCCGGCTCGGCCAGTTTCCGCCTGAGAACGTCATAGAACCGGAACGGGCTGCGACGCACCAGCCGGACCACTGCCGGGGCCCGCTCTACCCGCAGTTCGTCGCCCACCGCGAAGCGGTGTCCCAGATGCCCATCCACCGTCAGATATACCTCATCGGGGTTGCCCAGACGAATGGTGATCGCCTCATCACCCGGCAACACCAGGGAGCGGGCATTAAACGTATGGGGACAGATCGGCGTTAACAGGAGCGCCTGCATTTGGGGATGCAGGATCGGCCCCCCGGCCGAAAGTGCATACGCCGTCGAGCCGGTGGGGGTGGAAATAATCACGCCGTCGGCCGCATAATCAGCCACCGGTGTGCCGGCCGCCTCCGCAGTGAAATGCACCATCCGGGCCAGCATTCCCCGGGCAATCACCGCTTCATTCAGGGCATCCCCGGTAAATACACACTTTCCATTCCGCACTACCCGGACCTGCAGCATCATCCGCTCCTCCACCAGGCACTCCTGGTCGAGGAAGTCGCCCAGGGCGGGGACCGGGTGCGCCCATTCCACCTCGGTCAGGAAACCGAGATGACCGGTGTTAATACCCAGGACCGGCACCCGGCAGGGCGCCAGTGCCTTGGCGGCCCGCAGCAGTGTACCGTCGCCGCCCAGACAGACGGCAATCTGCATGCGCTCCCACTCCAACGGGTACCCGGGGCTGGTCAGGTCCCGCCGCACCACCGCCTCTGCTGTTTCCGGCGCCAGATGCACCCGGTGCCCCTGCGCCAGCAGCGCAGCCAGTAACAGCCGGCATTTTTCGACAGTCTCCGGCTTGCCCGTATTGCACACGATCCCGATGTCCCGCACTTCGGGCCTCCTCCTGGGTGGCCGGCGGTTTTTGCCTGGAGCCCGGCGGATCGCCCGGCCCATGCCAACAGCCATTCTCCCTAGTGTTCGCTCCTGTCCATCTCTTTCCTGCCGCCGGGCCGGGGAGCGCCAACCAGAGAAGAGGCATACCCTGGTGGTGCATCCCTCATATGCACAAGAACGTCTGAGGAGGTCCAACATATGTCTGGCGTCGTACAGCAATCGGCACCTACGCCAAGTGTTACAACCGCCCCGGCTTCCCAGGCCGCCCAGGCTCCGCCGGTTTCGCCCGTCGCAGCCGTACCGGGAGTCATCAGCCCCCTCGGCGGATCTTCCCGCCCACCTGCCCCCCAGTGGCCCATTGGCGGTGGGATGAGTTCGATGGCCCCCCCGTTTGCCACCTCCGGACCCGGCTTCCCCGGCGGCCGGCCGGGCGGCTTCCCGCCCGGGCCGATGGCCGGTATGCCGCCCGGGCCGATGGCCGGTATGCCACCCGGGCCGATGGCCGGTATGCCACCCGGAGCGATGGCCGGTTTCCCGCCCGGGCCGATGGCCGGTTTCCCGCCCGGGCCGATGGCCGGTTTCCCGCCCGGAGCGATGGCCGGAATGCCGCCCGGGCCGATGGCCGGAATGCCGCCCGGGCCGATGGCCGGTTTCCCGCCCGGAGCGATGGCCGGTTTCCCGCCCGGAGCGATGGCCGGTTTCCCGCCCGGAGCGATGGCCGGTATGCCGCCCGGAGCGATGGCCGGTTTCCCGCCCGGAGCGATAGCCGGTATGCCGCCCGGAGCGATGGGCGGTTTCCCGCCCGGAGCGATGGGCGGTTTCCCGCCCGGAGCGATGGCCGGTTTCCCGCCCGGAGCGATGGGCGGTTTCCCGCCCGGAGCGATGGCCGGTTTCCCGCCCGGAGCGATGGGCGGTTTCCCGCCCGGAGCGATGGGCGGTTTCCCGCCCGGAGCGATGGGCGGAATGCCTGGTTATGCCGCCGCCGGACGGCCTGGTCCGGCCAATCTGGCCGCCACGATTCCCGGCGTTTCCACTACCGGTGTGGCACCCGTGTCGGCGGCGGTGCCGCCCGGGCAGCAGGCTCCGTTGCCCCCCCTGCCACAGGCGCCATTCCCCGGCGTACCCCAGGGCTTCCCCAACCCTTTCGCGATCCAGCCCGGACAACCGGTGCCCCACGTCTCGCAGACGTTGCCCCCCGGCTCCCAGCCCAACCCGATGCTGGCCCCACTCATGGCCGGTGCACCGCCGGCCGGGATGATCCCCGGCGTGGCGCAAGCCCAGGCCCAGGGGCAGGCACAGGCCGTAGCACCGACCGGTCCCGCCGGCCCTGGCGCCATGCAGGCCCTGGCACCATGGGCACAGTTGGCGGGCCAGTTGCTTCAGTCTACATCCGTCCGCTCCACGATCGGCCCGGCCCTGGACTCCCTGATTCAGCGGCCGGACATGGGACAGTTTGTGCTCGGGGTTGCCACTGGCATTCTCACCACAGCCGAAGGCCAGGGCGCCCTGCGTGACCTCTGCACCGGGGCCCTGGAAAGCAACAAGTTCGGCGAACTGTTCGCCACCCGCCTGCGCACCTTGTTAGAGATGCATGGTCTGCTGGCCCGGACCCTCCGCTGACTGCTCGGAACCCAGGAAGGAAGCCCCCGGGATCACCCGGGGGCTCTTGCTGCTGTGGCCGGACCGGTCTTCCTGACACTAGCAGGAAGTACTGCGCAGGCCCACCAGCACCACGCCCTGCTCAGTGGGCAAGGTAGCCGGGGTCACCCGGACCACCGGCTCAATGGTGATGGCCACCCGGCTGAACTGCGTGGGACTCAGGAATGCCCCCGCTACCTCCCGGACATCTTCAGCGGAAATCAGCCCGTCGCCGCCCCGGTCAAACGTCTGGACGGTCAACTGCGTCACAGCCGCCAGCCGCTGCGGGAAAGCCTGGCTGACCGACAGTTGCGGCAGCACCGTGGCCTGGCGCATGAACGTGTCGGTCAGCACCCCGGCGACCATGCCGGAGGGCATGGTGGCGGTGGCCGGCACCACGCCGGTCCCCATCAGCACCCGGGGATCAATGGCCTGATTCACGTCATCAGACAGGGTGACTTCCAGGGTCGCGGAACCGTCCACCTGTACGGTCAGCGTACCGGCCCGCACAGCCACCGCCACCGTATTCCACACCGGCACATCGGCCCGGCCTACGGTTGGAAGCTGACCGTCTACGGTAAAGACGGTTCCGGGCAGGTTGGCCCCGGGCGCCAGCCGCTGAATGGTCGCCAGATCGGCCTGGTCGAGGGTGGTCGGCACTGTCAGGTCGTGCAGCAGCCATACGGTCAATACCGTCCCGGGCGGCAACTGCCCCAGCCCCGTTACCCTGGCCACCACCCGGACAGGCGCTTCGGTCCGGATTTCAACGGTACCCCGGGCCGCCGCGGCCGGCCCGCCGGGAACACAGAAGACGTTGCGCGGGAAGCTCAGGCTGTCGAGAACAAACTGCAGGATCTGCTCCACCGTGATTTGTGTCGGCTCCGATGTAACGGTGACCAGACGACCGCTGGTCGGCTCCAGACACAGGTTGGCCTCCGGTGTAAAGCGGCTGGAGAAGATCCGCCGGTTCTGCACCTCCCGCTGGAAGGTGGAGAAGGTGCCAGCCGCCAGGCCGCTGATGAAAACGGCGGGCCGGTTGGAGTCAGCCATAACCCTCCTCCTCTCAAATACTCGGGCTCCGGGACAGCGTCTGCCCCGGCCCTGTTTCGCCGGCGCAAAGGGCACAAAGCAGGCAAAGGCTCACCCCCAATGTACGACCGACTGTAGCGAAGGGTGCGCCGCTTGGCCGCCAGATGGGCGGACTGCACCCGTGGGCAGTTCCGGACTGTCAGCCCGGCAGGAACAATGCCATTTTCTGTCGAAAGGTTCGGGGAAAAGGAAGTCCGCATCACAAGGGAGTGCATGGGTTGAACATCCAGTCGGACATCCGCCTGCGCTCGGAAGCCCGCCGTGTCCGTTGGTGGCAGATTTTGAGCTGGCAGCTCTACGATTTTGCCGACACCATCTACTCTATGAACGTGACTTCCCGCTATTTCGGTCCCTGGATGATCGCCGCCTTCGGCTCCTCCGAACTGGTGTTTAACCTGCTCATGGCCCTGGGTAATCTGGTGGTGGCGGTGGTCTCGCCGCTGTTCGGCGCCCTCTCCGATGCCCAGGGGCGGCGCCTGCCCTACCTGCGCTTTTTCGCCATCGTGTGCGCTCTGGCCACCGCCCTGATCGGTTTTTCGCCTTCCCTCCCCTGGGCTGCTGTGCTGTTTTTGATTTCGTATGTTGCCTATTCGGCTGCCGGCAATAATTTTTACCAGGCCCTGCTGCCTGGCCTGAGCACCCCGGCCAACGTCAGCCGGATTTCCGGTATTGGTGTGGCCCTTGGCTACCTGGGGGCCGCAGTCGGTCTGTATGCCGTGAAGCCCTTCGTGCCCGCTGAAGCGGCCATGGGCGGTAAGAGTTTTCTGCCCACCGCTGTTCTGTTCTTCCTGTTCGCCATTCCCTGCCTCGGTTGGGTCCCCGACATCACGGACTCCGTCCAGCGTGTTCGCCTCGACCTGGGCGCGGGTTACCGCCGTGTCGCCGCCACCTTTGCCGCCGCGCGGCAACACCGCCACCTGTTCCGCTTCCTGGTGGCTGACTTCCTGTACGAAAACGCCGTGGCCGGCGTGATCTTCAACATGACCGTCTATTTGCAGCGCGTGGCGGGCTTCAGCGGCGGCGAAGTCGATGCCGTGCTGGCTTCCTCCATCCTCGTGGCCGTCGTGTTCGCCGCCGGCTATGGCTGGCTGACCGACCGGATCGGACCCAAGTCGGCGGTGCTGGGCATGCTCACCATCTGGTGCCTGGTCTTCCCGCTGCTCATGTTCACCCGCGACAAAAGCGTGTTCTATTACATCATCGGCCCCCTCGCCGGCATGGGCCTGGGCTCCACCTGGGTCTCCAGCCGGACCTTCCTGGTTGCCCTGGCGCCGGTGGAGCGCAGCGGGGAGTTTTTCGGCCTGTACTCCCTCTCCGGCAAGTCAGCCGGTGTTGCCGGCCTTGGCGCCTGGGCCCTGGTGCTGTGGCTGACCCAGGACCGCCTTGGCCCGGTGGCCGCCCAGCAGGCCGCCGCCGGCTGCATGCTGCTGTTCGTTCTGGCCGGCGCTGCCCTGATTCTCCCGTTGCCGGACGTCCGGCCCACGCGGGCCAACTGCATCTGCGAGTAGCGGATCTGGTGCCCGGGCAGCGGCACAGGAGGTATGGCGGTCCTGCTCGCCACTCACGGCCACCTGGACCACGTGGGTGGAGGCAGTACTTTGCCCGGCGCCAGCTGCTCCGGCTGACCTCGGCCAGTTGGCCCCCGAACTGGCTCCCCTGTTTCGTCCGCTGCTCCCGCGGTTTCCGCTGACCCGGAAGCCACAAGGCCTTCACAACGAACGAGGGCAGGCAGATTGCTGCCCCCCCTCGTTTTGTTTGTGCGCAACACGGAGAACACAGTCACCAGTTCAGTTATTAGACTGCCGATCTGCCGATTTGTGAGAGGTATAGGTAGGCCCCTCAGCCGCCCTGAGTAGTGGAACAGCAAGTAACATGACTATCGCTCCGACTAGCCAGGCTGAGGCAATTCCATGGTGATCTGCCATCCAACCCAGGAGGAAGATCCCGGCACTTGCTCCGATGCGCCCGACCATGTATTGGTACGACAATAAAGTGGCTCGAATTCCGTCTGTCATGTGCGCATTGGTAACCAGGCGAAAAGCAGGACCGAAGCCTCCAGAGAAAACAAACACAAGAATAAAGCTGACGTAGGCAAACCACTGGTTTATTTGGAATGCTGCCAGACCTAGGCTCAAAGCAGTTAGCAGAGTCATGGGGATTAGGACGTTGGCGGCCCCTCCAACCAAGCGGGTAAACCACTGAGCCGCTGCTGTTCCTACCATAAGAGCCGCTGAAATGGCCGCACCAATTAGACCGAGATGAGTATAATTTGTCAAATCTGAACTAAAAAACGGCTGCCAATATAAATTCGCCGCAATCATGCTGAATTCCACCAACAGAGACGAGGCAATTAACGCCTGAAGTTGCCGCTTTTGGAAAATGAAGTGCCACCCTTGTGAGATGCTATTTATTACCTGAACTAGGGTGCCACTTGGTGTGCGTTCCCGCAGATGGCGGGGGCCATTATCAGCCATAAAGAGTAGCGCTGTTATGGTACAAAGTACAAACGTGAGAGCTGCAAGAAACCAGGGGGTGGTCAGGTCGTAGCTAGCAGCAAATCCCCCTACTGCGCCCCCAACTATTGCGGCCAAGCGACCAGCAATGCTTCCAGCCTGGAAAAAACGTTGCATTTCATATTCGGGTGAACCGTTGTTAGTGTTAACAATCCACGCCTCGAGGGAGCCGGAATAAAGCGCCAGGCATATGGCAAAGAAAACTTCACCTGCCGCGAATGCAATAAAATGTGGAACCGCGGCATAAATGACCATGGATATAGCTCCGGCCAGACCGCTTAGCGCCACAGATCGTCGATACCCCAGCGTGTCAGCAAGGGCACCGGTGGGCACCTCCAACAATAAGGTGCAGACTTGGAATATGATGGTGAGCATTCCTACCTGTATCAGCGTAAGTCCATTTGAAGTTAAATAGATTACATTGATGCTAGTTATCAGTGCGATTGATATGTCGAAAAGCGCAGATAACGTGAGATAGGTCAGATATGCTCTTCGCAACCCCTCTCCCCCTCCGCCATGTGTTCAGACAATGCGAAGATCACATCGTCCACCGGCACGCAGGCATGTGGATACCGAAGAGAATCTTCATATGCCGAAGAAAAGAGTCTCTTGATTCCAATACATCTATGTACTTGCAATACCTGTTTTAGGGAGTTCGTAACATCAGTTGAGTCCCCGGTTACTGTACCAAGTGACCATCGTAACGGTAGTCCAAACCATGGCAAAATATGTCCATCAGGAAGTATATGAAGCGTGGGCCGGGGGAAACGCTCGGGGAATTGCGCCAGAAAAGACTGGTCCATCAGGTTTGTGATGACCCGCAGGTTGTAGCGGTGCCGGTAAGCCTGAGCACGCTGTTGCAGCTGTGGAAAAAGATAAGAAGGGAGAAAAAGGTCGGTATTCGCCAGCGCCCGTCCTTGAGGCCCCACATGGGACAGCCGTAATTCGTCAACTCCCATGTCAGCGGCAAAAGCCACAATCTCCTCTAAGTGCTCCCAATTGGATGGTAGTACCATAGTCTGTACATAGACAGGCTTTCCAACCATTTTGGCGCGTCTCACTAACTCTACCGCCCGACGGAAAGAACCAAACCTTCCACGAAAACGATCATGTTGATCGGTAAGTCCATCTAAACTCAGGGCATAGCCAGCGGCAAAGGGATTAACTCGGTCGAATTCATCCGAGTTCTGTATAAGACGACCATTTGAAAACAAGATGACGGCAATATTTGATGTCAACCCAGTAAGTATTTCTATTAGGTCAGCACGGAAGGACAACTCACCGCCCGACAGGGTTACATGAGAAATGCCGATTTCCGGAAGGGCATTGATTAATGCAATAATTACATGCGCGTCAAGTTCCTTAGAAGGTTTTGGTTCACCGCCGAATGTAAAGCAATGAGGGCATCGGCAGTCACAACGCTTGGTCAGCTCTACCAGAGCATGTCTTTCCAAATTAAGCAGCTCCAGCAGTACCGCCTCCTCCCCTGGATAAAATCCACTAAAAACCCCGACCTTTAAGAATTCTACAAGTCAAAATGGAAAACGACTCAACCCTCTATGGGCGAAGATGTGACCTTACCCATTAACTACTGTCCCAGGAGGGAGTCCCCTCGCTCATGGTTTGTCGCCTTCCTGACAATATCAACCTGCTCAAGGGAAATACGGCAGTGCACCGCACTCGTTGGCGCTACCGCGCCCGTTGATATACACTGTTGGGTCCCACAGCGTGACCTAACTTTCCAAGATAAGGTAAGTACCAGGGCGAAACGGGGGGAGTATTACTTGCACATCACTTCTCGCCATGCGTTCAAACCCAAACCTTTTTCAGTGAGGCCTAGCTAAGTACAGATAGAACATCCTGTTGAACGAATTGAGTGCACATGCACCGGATAACTGCTTCAGGGATTCCTGGATACTTATCATTTACATATTTTATCATGTCATATTCTGCTGTAGTTCCCATGTGCACAAGCCGCACAAGGTCGCATCCCATCGCGTCTGTAACTAAAGTCTCAAACCGTTTTACAATATAACGCTCTTCGTAATGATCATTCACCTTTACGAATGGCTTTGTTCGGAAGATACGATAAGTTGAGGGAGTCTCAGCCCAGGTATCCTTGACTGATGGAGGGGTGTATAGTCGGCGGAGTAAATCCAGGTCCGTTTTCACGATGGGACGGATAGCCTTTCGCACGAAGAAATCTGGGCAATACTCAGCTTCAGCGGTGCTATCGACTCGACATCCACCCCCGCAAAATGAAAGTGCAGCGCAGGACGAGCACGCCCCCGTCACCCACTCAAGACTCCGATAGTCATCTAGTTCAGGACTCAGCCACAATGCTTCCAGAGGTGTCTCTAAAATATTGCCGTAAACCCGTTTTGACTGGTTACAAATACGAAAGTCCCCGTTAGGTCCGATTACTGCGAACCATGTGCCCATGCCGCAACTAAATGCTAACCCGCTAGTAAGCAGCCGAGTATCTGCACAAAACGGAATGGCTGTACCAAATGAGATTTCAATTCCCAATTCCTCTTTGGCCCTTACCATTTGCTCTAAGCCTTTTCGAAATTCCGCGAGGGTTGGCATCAAAAGCCGACTGTTTTTGGCACCAAGCCCACCATTCTCGTAGCGGTTGATAAAGACACCACGCATCCCTAGTTCCCGAGCCACTCGGCATATTTCGTAAACTTCCTCGTAATTTTGAGAAGTCAGTATCACATCAGCAAAAATGTAATGGCCATCAGCGGCATACCTTGAAATATTTGAGGTGATAACACTGTACGTATTTGGGTTGTTGGTCAGGCGCTCATGGGTATCCCGGACTCCATGTAAACTTATATAAAGCCCCGCAAGCTGTGAAGACAACGTGCGGTAATTAATTCCATTACTAACTATAGTAACATTGCTGACCGGCGAGAGAAACTCAATGAAATCGTTTAAATCAGGTATTAGTGTAACCTCGCCGCCGATCAATTGAATCAACGGGACCTGGCTTTGCCTGAGAGAGCTCAGTATTCCTTTTACAGTCTTTTCATTTATCGGGGAAACACGGAATGGATTGTAGCAGAAAACACAGTGTGAATTACAAGCATAGGTGATTTCAAATTGGACAAATTGAGGGATCCGGAAGAATTCCATACGGGACGAGTGTTGCTCTGTCATTGAACTGAGATCTATTTGGGTACCAGCCACCGGTTCATCTTGAGACATTCCTCATTCCCCTCCATTGTTTGAGATCTCGGCGCGGCACTTGAGCCCATATTGGCCTACTTTTTAAACTTTTTGTGAGTGGGCCAGGCCGATTGGCCTGGCCCCTCCTGTGTCCTATACATCCGTGGTTTTCTCTTCGGTGTTGGAATGGACGCATGTATTGATTAGATCTTTTAGCTGTTGTAGGGTGCGCAAAACAGTGATCTCACCCTCAAAGCCGGTCATGTATGTGGTAGGCTTGCACTTGGACACGATTTCACCTCCCTTCCAGACAATTTAGCCTCAACTGCCGGCAGAGCAGGGATAGGAAGATAATGCACGGCAGGGACTCGCTTGAAGGGCAACCGCTCACGGCCAATCAGAATCTATGTGTCCGTTGTTACATTTGGGATTATATCAAGTATCTACCAAATTTGCAATCTCCCCCTACTATATTTAGGATGGACCCTCCATGGCAGGAGTTGGACCATGACTCGCTCCGTCACACCGTGCCAGATTGGGGGCAACAACAGAACCCAGCCCCCTTCAAGGTGAAAGTCTGCCTGCTCCAGTCGCGTAGCGTCTCACGACAGTGACCGGACCCGTTCCATATTGGGTGACCACCGGAAGGGGTTGTCACCTGGGGTCCTGCCGCCCCTTGTTATCTTGGACGCCATCGTCGACTAACTTGTCTCAAACTTCGTCGCTCTAAGACAAGCAACGGATTGCTCGCCGGTGAAAACCCGGCCAGGGTTGGGGCTAGCCGTATGGTCCGGCAGCAAAGACCAGTGGGCACCGGTCAACCGACCGGTGCCCACTGGCGCGCATCCCATATGAAAATCTACTCCGTCGCCAGGGTCGGGTCCACCTGCTGGGTGACCGGCACCACAGCCAGGAAGTGCTGCTCGCACTCCAGCATCAGGTGCATGATCTCCCCGGCCTCGTGCTGCTGCCCGGACTCTAGCAGCACCTGGTGGTAAATGCCCAGGAGTTCCGTCAGGTCCTTCTTGCCGCGGTTGCCGATGCGGGTGGTATACACCTTGGCCCCCTTGGCAATCCGCCGCTTGATGGCGGCCTCGTCCAGGCCCATCTGCGGCTGCAGGCGCAGATACACCACCCCGCCGGTCATGCCCGAGCAGATCCACGGCCCCGGGTCGCCCAGGACCACGGCCCGGCCCTGGGTCATGTACTCAAAGGCAAAGCCCTTGAGGTTGGCCCGGGCAGCCAAAAAGCCGAGAGAATCGTCCACCTTGCCCTTGAGCTTGCCGCCCACAATCAGGTCGGCGCCCGAGAGGCGGATCCCGCAGCGGGAGTCGGCATCGCCCTGGATAATGAACAGCCCGCGCTGGGCACCATAACCAAAGCTCTTGCCGGCGGAGCCGTTGATATAGCCGCCGAGCTTGCTCTGACCCTTGAGGATAATCACCTTGCCGCCGAGCATGCCCTTGCCCACACCGTCCTGGGCACCGCCATGCACATACAGGTTCAGCCCGCTCACATTAAAGGCGCCCAGGCCGTTGCCGGCCACTGAACCGGCTTCGAAATGAATCTCCGCCTCCACCGCCGCCGCCGGCTCGCCCTTACCCGGGGAGTTCATCACCAGGTCACGGGCCACCGTACCGGCCAGGTACGTTCCCAGCACCCGGTCTTTGGCCCCCACGCCCTGCCACGTGACCTTGATCCGGCGGGCGCCCTCGGCGGCCCGGCCGACAGCCACAGCGGCAATCTCCCGGGTCAGGGGGTTCGCCACCCGCCGCACCGGCGCCTCGCCGCCGGCAGCCTCGCCCGCCACCCAGTCGGCGGGGAGCGGCCGCACCAGTTCCGTCAGGTCGACCCGGCCCACGCCGCGGTTCTGCACCAGCAACTCGCTGTGGCCGACCAGGTCCTGGGTGCGCTTGAAGCCGAGCTGCGCCGTCAACTGCCTGACCTCGTCACCAATCTGGCCAAACAGCGTGGTCAGACGGTCCACTGATTCAATATAGGCCCTGGGCACGAAATGCTTCAGCCCGTGGTCCATGGCCTGCTCGACCGTTTCAATCTGCGTGGCAATCCCCACATGGCAGGTATCGGTCTGGCAGCCGCGGCAGCCAGTGCAGCCGATGGCCACCATGGCCAGGCTGGCAAAACCGACCCGGTTGGCCCCCAGGCACATGACCTTTACCACATCGAGACCGCTCTTGATGCCGCTGTCGGCCCAGACCTCCACCCGGTCACGCACCCCCGCCGCCACCAGAGCCAGGTGCGCTTCCCGCACCCCCAGTTCAATGGGCAGGCCGGCGTGGCGCAGGGCGTGCTTGCGGGCCGCACCGGTGCCGCCGTCGTAACCGCACAGGGCCAGGATGTCGGCACCCGACTTGGCCACACCTACCGCAATGGTGCCGATCCCAGGCACCACCGGTACCTTTACCACCACCTTGCCGGCGGGGTTGATGGTGTGCAGCTCCTCCACCAATTGGGCCAGGTCTTCTATGGAATACACATCGTGGTTGTTCGAAGGCGAGATCAGGTCGACGCCGGGGATGGCGTTGCGGGCCCGGCCCACCTTTTCCGATACCTTCTTGCCGGGCAGGTGCCCGCCCTCGCCAGGCTTGGCGCCCTGGCCAACCTTGATCTCCATATACTTGGAGCCAGCCAGCATGTTGGCGTGCAGGCCGAAGCGGCCCGAGGCCACCTGCTGGCCACGCCACTGCCAGTAGCGGCCGACCATGTCAGGAATCTCGCCGCCCTCACCGTTCATGCAGACAATGTCCAGGCGCCTGGCCGCCTCAGCGTACGACCGGAAGGACGTCTCGCCCTGGGAGCCGAAGGACATGCCGGAGATGGTGATCGGGTAGCGGTAGCCGTCTATGGTTGTATCCACTTCCGCCGGCTCCACGCCGCCCCGCCCGCGCAGGTCCAGCAGGTGGCGCAGAGAGATTGGCGTATCCCGTTCAATGGCCGCCAGCCGGTCCCGATAAGACTGGTAGCCGGACTTGCCGGCGGCGGCATCACCGGCAGCCTTCCAGATGCGCGGCCAGATGCGGAAGGTGTGGGCCGTCTTGGCCCGGGGTTCAAGCCCGGACGCCACCCGGTAACGCTCGGCGGCGTCTGCCTTGAGCCGGGCGTAGCCGAGGCCGCTTTCGGCCGACCCCAGATAGTTCACGCAGTCAAAGTGCCGGGCAACTTCCGGCTTCAGGCCCACACTGCTGAAAAGGCGGGCATACCCGCGCAGTTCGTGAATGCCCAGGGTGGAAATGACCTTTTCAAAGCCCTTCTCCATGCCATGCAGCAATTGATCCAGGCCCTTGGCCGGGTCTTCCTGGTGCGCCACTTCGAGCATCACATACGGGTTGACGGCATCCGCACCCAGCCCCACGGCCATGACCAGGTCGTGCAGGTTGCGCAGGGCCCCCGACCGCAGCACCAGCGAGCAGCGCCGCCGCAGGTTCGGCTGCCCGGCCGCCGTCCGCTGCCGCTTCAGGGCCAGGTCAATGGTGGAAAGGGCCAGATGCGGGTCAATCCAGAGTTCCTCGTTCTCAAAGCAACCGGCATCATCCACCAGCAGCATTTCGGCCCCTTCGGTCACGGCGGCCACCGCCTGCCGGCCCAGGCGCTCCAGCGCCTGCGCCAGGCTTTCCGTAGGGTGGAAGGCCGTGCGGATGGTGCGCACCACGCCGGGGTCGCGCGAGGCCCCGTAGAGGGGGTCCCACTCCTGGAGCAGGTCCTCCAGCAGGAAGGTACCGTGGTGGTGCGCCAGCCGGCGGTACACTTCCCGGTCCAGCAGAGGGGCGGTGTGTCCGCCCAATACCAGCGGCGAACGCAATTCCACCCGGGTGCGGTGCACCAGGGCCGCCTCGGCCTGGTCGCGCACGGCCAGGGGTGGCCGCATACCCACCGTGCGGCGGATCGAGAAATGCTCGATCTCCCGCTCCCGGTCCACGGCCGGGTTGGTCACCACCGCCACCGTTTCCTTGAAGTAGTCGGCCAGGTTCTGCCGTTCCTGGTTCAGGCAGGCCAGGGCTCCGTCAAAGCCCAGGGAGCCGATCGGTTCGGTACCGGTGCTGGCAATATGGCGCACCAACTGGTGGTCCTCGCTGCTCCAGCCGAAGGCGGCCAGCAGCCGCTCGCTGGGGCCGTCAGCGGCCGCAGCCGGCGCAGTGACCGACACCGGCACCGGGGTCGGGTGGGCCTCCGGACCGCCGGTCTGAATATAGCGGCGCCAGCCGGCGGGGGCGGGCATCCGCTCCCGGAACAGCCGGAGCACACGGCTCTGCAGTTCATGGTAGGGCAGCACCTCAACCGGGGCGTTGGGGTGGAAGAGCAGGCCGACCTTCTCACCCGGCGCCAGCGGCTTGGGATCGCATACCATGGCGGAAACCGGGACCACACCCTGCTCCGATGAGAAGATCAGGGCGTCTTCCGTTTCCACCATCCAGAGCGGGCGCAGGCCCATGGCGTCGACCGAGAACACCATTTCATCGGCATAGCGGGCGGCCAGGCCGGCCGGGCCCTGGGCAAACGGCCCCCAGGACTGACGCAGATACATATACAGGTCCTGCAGCTCCGGGCGGAACTGCTTGATCTCGTGGATAATCGGCGGGAAAACGACCTCCATGGCCTCCATCAGACTGAGTCCGTACTGGTGGATCATGCCTTCCAGGCCACGGTCCAGGTCCTGTGAGTCAGAGCCGCCCTTTGTTAGAGGAATCCCGAGCATGGCCGTCTGTTCCCGGTGTTGCCGGATCGTATTGATCTCACCATTGTGGCCAAGCAGGTGGAAGGGCTGCACCCGTTCAAAGGCTGTGCTGGTGTTGGTGGAGTAGCGGTTGTGGCCAATGACGGCGCGGGTGGCAAAGCGCGGGTCCACCAGTTCAGGGAAATAGTGCACCAGGGTCTCGGGGGCGCCGCGCACCTTGAAGACCGTGGTATGCACGCTGAAGGAGACCACCGTCAGCGGCGTTTCCTCTTCAATGGCCAGGCCGACCTTGAACAACAGGGGGTCGGCCGCCGGGCCGTCCTCCGGTGCCAGCACCGCCACCTGCCAGAACTCCGGCTCATCGGCCTGCCCGCGCGGGCCCAGTGCCTGCGGGTTGGTCATGCCCTTGCGCTCGACCAGCACCTGCAGGCCCTCAGCGGCCATGCGCCGCAGCACCTGTTCCTTCAGGGCCTTCAGCCAGTACGACTCGGAGCGGGGAATCAAAAAGTGACCCACACCAAAGCGCGGGTGGGTAGCCAACTGCGGGTCAAGCCCCTGGGCGGCCAGCACATCGGCCCAGATGGCCCGCGGAATATCGGTATGAATGCCAACCCCGTCGCCCTCGCCGTCCACGTCACCGGCTCGGTGCACCATGGCCACCAGCGCGTCGATCATGGTCCGGACCAGGGTATGGCTGGGGGTTCCGTCCTTACTGACTGCCCCGATCAGGGCGCAGGCATCATGCTCCCAGGTCTGCAAATATTCATTGACATGCAGGGGGTCGAGCGGCTTCATTTCCATGCCCAGCGGTCGCTCCGGAGCGACCTACCTCCATTCATATTGAAGAAGCTGCTGCATGTCCCCCGTCCGGCAGAGGGACCAGCCTTGGTTGCGCGCAGGCGTTGGCCCGGTTCGGCGTCCGCACGTTTATCGGTACATTTGCTCTCCGTGCGCATCGGCAAGTCCCCCCTTCTTCCTACAGACTGGTTGCCCGGTCTTGGCCCGAATCCCATTCAAAGACAGATTCACCCGAGGCTGTTGACGCCCGGGTGCCAGCAAAATGGAAAATCTTCGAGCACATGAACTTTATTTACTTGCAGAGCAACAACTATTGAGGGTCAGTGTACCACCGGCGGGAAGTTCGTGTCAATTTACGATGTCAGATTTGCACCCAACCACCAGGATTCGGAATCATGATTTCATCGATTACGCTTCGCTATCCATGTTAGGTTTTTGCAAACGGACTCCTCTTAACGAGCGCTTGCTCGGTCCGATCGGTTAGTAGCTGCAACCAGCCTTACTGTTTCCGGGGCTGAAATCGGACCAGAAACTCCTGGTTACCGGCCGTACCGGGGATGGGCGACGGCATCGGCGCGGCCGCCTGCAGCCCCAGGCTGCCAGCCGCTGCCAGCACCCGGGCCACGGCGCCCGCCCGTGCCTGCGGGTCCCGGACAATCCCGCCCTTGCCCACCGCCCCCGGCCCAACCTCAAACTGCGGCTTGATCAGGGCTACCACCGTCGCCCCCGGAGCCAGGCGCAGCAGGTGCGGCAGCACCAGGGTCAGGGAAATAAAGGCAACGTCTACCGTCACCAGGCTGGCCGGCGGTCCGGGCAGGGCGGCCAGGGTGCGCACGTCGGTCCCCTCCAGTACCGTCACCCGGGGGTCGCGGCGCAGATCGGGGTGCAACTGGTCGTGCCCCACATCCACCGCGTACACCCGCCGGGCGCCCCGCTCCAGCAGCACCTGGGTGAAGCCGCCAGTGCTGGCCCCCACGTCGAGGCAGACCTGCCCGTCCGGGCAGACCCGGTAATGGTCGAGGGCGGCCACCAGTTTCAGTCCGCCGCGGCTGACCCAACCAATGGGGTCGCCGGCCGCCGTGACCGCATCTTCCGCCGCCACCTTCTGGCTGGGCTTGGCCGCCGGCCGCCCATTCACCGCCACCAGCCCGGCCCGGATTGCCTCTTGGGCCCGTTCCCGGCTGGGGAACAGCCCGCGGGCCACCAGGGCCTGATCCAGCCGCTGCATGTCACCCACCTCCAACAAAAAGGACCTCCACCCGTAGCGGAGGTCCCGGAACAAGCTTCAGTCTTCCGTCCCGCCCGCCACCGGGCGCAGAGGGCGGCCGGCCGTGCGACGCCGCAGCCCCCGGTGCACCTCGGACCGGGCTGACAACACCAGTTCCCGGGCCGCCCGGGCGATGCCGTCCGGGCTCAGCCCCATCGGCACCAGGAAATGCTTGGGCTTGCCATGCGGCACAAACTCGTCTGGCACCCCCAGCCGCCGGGTCCGGACCTGGTGCAGGCCACGGTCAGACAGCAGTTCCAGCACCGCCGAACCGAAGCCGCCGGCCAGGGCCGCTTCCTCGACGGTCAGCACGGCACCGGTCTCCCGAGCTACCCGCTCCACCAGGGCGGTGTCCAGGGGCTTGGCCCAGCGTGCGTTCACCACGCAGGCCTGGATGCCTTCGGCCGCCAGAGCTTCCGCCGCCTTCAGCGCCACCGGCGCCCAGACCCCCAGGGCCAGAATGGCCACATCGCTGCCCTCGCGCAGAACTTCCCCCTGGCCGATGGGCAGCTCTTTCAGTTCGGCATCCAGCGCCACGCCCTGGGCAGTACCCCGGGGATAGCGCAGGGCGAAAGGACCATCCGTATATTGTACGCCGGTATACAGCATATGCTGCAGTTCATTTTCGTCCTTCGGGGCGCCGACCACCATCTGCGGAATGCAGCGCAGGTAAGCGATGTCAAACACGCCCTGGTGGGTGGCGCCGTCTTCCACCAGCCCGCCCCGGTCGATGGCGAACACCACGGGCAGGTTCTGGATACACACATCGTGCACCACCTGATCGTAGGCCCTTTGCAGGAAGGTGGAATAAACGGCAAAGACCGGACGCAAACCCTCCTTGGCCAGGCCGGCGGCGAAGGTGGTGCCATGCTGCTCAGCAATGCCGACATCGACAAACCGCCTCGGAAACTCCCGGGCATATTTGCTCAAGGCCGTGCCGCCCGGCATGGCGGCGGTGATCGCCACCACGCGCGGGTCCAGCCGGGCCACCTTGATCATGGTGTTGCCAAAAATCTCGCTGTAGGTGGTGGAGCCGGGGAGGAACTTGCCGGTGGCCACATCGAACGGACCGCCGCCGTGGAATTTGTCCGGGAGTTCTTCGGCGTACGGTACCCCCTTGCCCTTGGTGGTGACCACGTGTACCACCACCGGCTCCTTGGCGGCCCGGGCTTGCCGGAGCGCCTCCTGCAGAGCCGGGATATTGTGGCCGTCCACCGGCCCCAGGTAGGTCCAGCCCAGGTCCTCGAAGAGCATGGTGGGCAGGAAGAAGTGCTTGACACTGTCTTTCCAGCGGTCCACCATTTCCAGGGCCTGGTGGCCGACCAGTGGCAGGTGCTTGAGCATTTCCGCCGTCTGGTGCTTGACCACCTGATACCCCGGCCCGGTGCGGATGCGGGCCAGAAACTGGCTGATGCCCCCCACGTTGGGGGCAATGGACATGCTATTATCGTTGACGACCACAATGACCCTGGTCTTGTCATGGCCGGCGTGGTCCAGGGCTTCGTACGCCATGCCGCCGGTGAGAGCGCCATCGCCGATCACGGCGATAACGTCGGAGAGGTCCCCTTTCAGGTCGCGGGCCTTGGCCATGCCCACCGCCGCACTGATAGAGTTGGAGGCATGCCCCCAGTGGTAATGGTCGTGCGGGCTCTCCTGCGGATGGGTGAAGCCGGCAATGCCCTGGTACTGACGCAGGGTATGGAACTGGTTCAGACGACCGGTCAACAGCTTGTGCGGATAGCTCTGGTGGCTGACGTCCCACAGGATCTTGTCCCGGGGGCTGTCAAAGACCGTATGCAGGGCCAATGTCAACTCCACGGTCCCCAGATTCGGGGCCAGATGACCACCCGTCCTGGCGACAGTCTCCAGAATCACCTGGCGGATCTCCTCACCCAGGGCACGTAACTCCTGCAGTGAGAGGCCTCTCAGTTGTTCAGGGCCGTGGAGGTCCTGGAGGCGCATGAAACGGTCCTCCTCTGCGTCCATGACGTCGCGTGTTACTTTGTTGAATAGCCGGTCAATCGCCGGCCGGCTCGGTTGGGCACTTGATTCATTTTAGCACTACGGTGATCGAACTACACGGGTTCTATGCACTTACTGGTCGCGTTCCACCACATAGTTCGCCAGAGCGGACAGCATCCGGGCCCGCGCGCCGAAGGGAGCCAGTGCGGTCACCGCCGCCCCGGCCTCGGTCCGGGCCCGAGCGCGGGCGCCCTCCAGGCCGTAAAGCTTGACGTACGTGCTCTTGTCCTTGCGCTCGTCTGACCCGACCGCTTTGCCCAGCAGGGCCGTATCGCCCGCCACATCCAGCACGTCGTCATGGATCTGAAAGGCCAGGCCGAAGTGGCGGCTGTACGCCGTCAGGGCCTCCAGTTCTATATCGCCGCCCCCGCCCAGGATGGCCCCCATGCGCATGCAGGCGCTGAACAGGGCGCCAGTCTTCAGGCGGTGAATCAATTCCATTTCCTGCGGCGGTGCGGCCTGTTCCTCCCATTGCAGGTCCAGGACCTGTCCACCCACCATACCGGCCGGCCCGGCCCCCCGGGCCAGTTCCAATACCGCCGCCGCCGCTCGCTCCGGCCCGACCAACGGGTCTGCACCCGCCGCAGCCAGCACCTGAAAGGCGAGGGTTTGCAGGGCATCTCCGGCCAGGACCGCCAGTGCGTCACCAAACACTTTATGGTTGGTCGGCCGGCCCCGGCGCAGGTCATCGTCGTCCATGCAGGGCAGGTCATCGTGAATCAGGGAGTAGGTGTGGATCATCTCCACGGCGCAGGCGGCCGGCAGGGCCACTTCGGCCGGACCACCGCACAATTCGGCAGCGGCCAGAACCAGAAACGGACGCAGCCGCTTGCCGCCGCCCAGCACGCTGTAGCGCATGGCTTTCACCAGTCTGGGCGGCCCGGCGGACGGACCCAGGTACCGGTCCAGCGCCGCTTCCACCCGCGCTCCGTGCGCCCGGAGGGCTTCCATCAGGTCCATCAGGTGTTTCCTCCCGGGATGAAGGGCTCGGTGATGGCCTGCCCATCCTTCAGGTCCAGTAGCTTTTCGATCCGGCCCTCCGCCTCGTCCAACCGCTGCTGGCAAAAACGGGTCAACACGATGCCTTCCTGAAACAGAGCCAGGGTCTCATCCAGGCTGCGTTCACCGGCTTCCAGCTCCCGCACTACCTGCTCCAGACGCTCCAGCGCCTGTTCAAAGGTTTGCTCCTGCCCGGCCATAGCGTATGTCTTGTCCCCCTGTGGCACCGGTTCACAGCATTATTCGTCCTGTGCCGGTTCAGTCCCTTCCACCACGGCCCGCAGGCGGCCCCGGTGCAGGATCACCTGTACCCGGTCACCCGGCGCCAGCGTCGCGGCCTGCCGCACGACCCGGCCCCCGGCGTCCAGGGCGATGGCATAGCCCCGCTGCAGCACATTCAGGGGACTCAGGGCATCCAGGCGTCCGGCCAGTTGCCCGAGCCGAGCCCGGCGGTCCCGCACCCGGGCTGCCGCCGCCGCCGTCAGTTGCCGGGTGGCCTGGTCCAGCCGCTGCCGTTCCTGGTGCAGGCGGGTGAGCGGGCGCCGCAGCACCGGACGCCCGGCCAGTGCTTCCAGCCGCCGGCGCCGCCGGTCCACCCAGTTGCGCAGGGCCACCGCCAGGCGCCCGTGAGCGTTCTGCAGGCCGGCCTGCAGGTCAGCCTTGCGCGGCACCACCAGCTCAGCGGCCGCACTGGGGGTCGGCGCCCGCAGGTCAGCCACAAAGTCGGCGATGGTAAAGTCGGTCTCGTGGCCCACCGCCGCCACTACCGGGACCGAGCAGGCGGCGATGGCCCGAGCCAGACCTTCGTCGTTAAAGGCCCACAGTTCCTCCAGGGAGCCGCCGCCCCGGCCGACGATCACCACATCGACCCCGGGCACCCGGCTGACCTGGTTCAGGGCCCGGATCAGGCTGGCGGGCGCCGCCTCACCCTGGACCAGGGCCGGCGCCAGCAGTACATGCACGTTGGGGAAGCGGCGCCGGGCCACGGTGATCATATCCCGGACGGCAGCGCCGGTGGGGCTGGTGACCAGACCAACCTTGCGCGGCAGGTGCGGCAGGGGCCGCTTGCGCGCCGCCTCGAACAGCCCTTCCGCAGCCAGTTTTTGTTTCAGTTGCTCAAAGGCCAGATGCAGGGCCCCCACACCGGCCGGTTCCATGTCCTCGACATAGAGCTGGTAGGTGCCGTCCCGCTCGTAGATGCTGACTGCGCCGGCGCAGACCACTTTCATCCCGTGTTCGGGCACAAAGCGGAGCCGGGACGCCTGGCTGCGGAACATGACGCAGCGAAGCTGGGCGGCGTCATCCTTCAGGGTAAAGTAGCAGTGGCCGGAGCTATGCGCCTTCCAGTTCGAGATTTCACCCCTGACCCAGACTGCGCCCAGGTTGGCGTCGGTTTCCACCAGGCGCTTGATGTACAGGGTCAGGGCCCGTACCGTGACGATCTGCCGCCCGCGCTCCGTGGTCACGGCCTGCCCCCCCCTGTTTTTATTCGGCCGCCCAGATGGCCTGGGCCGCCGTCAGGGTGTTTTGCATCAGCATGGCAATGGTCATGGGACCCACGCCGCCGGGCACCGGTGTGACCATGCCGGCCACCTCTTTGGCGGAATCAAGGTGCACATCGCCCCGGACCCGGGTCTTGTAGCCGGGCACCGGGTTAATGCCCACGTCCATGACCACGGCACCGGGTTTGATGTAATCAGCGGTGAGCATCTCCAGCTTACCGACCGCCGCCACCAGGATATCGGCCTGCCGGCAGACGGCGGGCAGGTCATGCGTGCGGCTGTGGCAGAGGGTGACGGTAGCATGGGCCGCCAGCAGCAGCGCCGCCATCGGCTTGCCCACGATGTTGCTGCGCCCAACCACCACGGCCTGCTTGCCTTTGGGATCGATGCCCAGGGCTCTGAGCATGTGCATGACCCCGGCCGGAGTGCATGGCGCCAGGGCCGGGCGACCGAGCCAGAGGTTGCCGACGTTGACGGGGTGGAAGCCGTCCACGTCCTTGCACGGGTCGATACGCTTGAAGGCCAGTTCCTCTTTGAGGCCGCCGGGCAGCGGCGACTGCACCAGGATGCCGTGGATGCCCGGGTCGGCGTTCAAACGGTCGATCACCTGGTGCAACTCGTCCTGGCTGGTTTCCGCCGGCAACTTGATCAGCTCGGAGCGGAAGCCGAGCTGATCGGCCACCTGCTGCTTATTGCGGGTGTAAATCACGCTGGCTGGGTCTTCCCCCACCAGTACTACGGTGAGCCCGGGTACCCGGCCCTGCCGGCGCAGTTCTTCGGTTTTACGGGCAACCTCAGCCTGCAGGTCTGCCGCAATCTGTTTGCCATCAATGATCTGTGCTGCCATCGCTCCATTCACGTCCTTCCTGATCGTGTTCCCCGGCAGGCACGCTTAAGGGGCGGCGCCCGTCGGCCAGGAGCCGCCCCGCCTCGTCTACCAGGAGCCGCCCCGCATCGTCTACCAGGGCAACGGAGGTTGTATAGTAACTGGTATCGATCCCCAGATAGGCTCTTTTGCAGCAGGCGGTGTGGCCGGCCAAGGGCTACACCCCCTGCCCGGCCTCCACCGGCTCGTCAGCGGGCGGGACGCCGCCCCGCTCCCGGATCAGGGATCCCAGGATCCCGTTGACGAATCGGCTGGAATCGGCGGTGCTGTATGCTTTGGCCAGTTCCACGGCCTCGTTGGCTACCACGTTGTGGGGCACATCCGGGGCGTGCAGGAGTTCCCACAGGCCCATCCGCAGGATGGTGCGGTCCACTGCTGCCATCCGGTCCAGGGACCACTCCCGCGCCCGGCGGACGATTTCTGCGTCCAGTTCAGCCCGCTGGGCAAATACCCCGCGGCACAGCCGGGTGGCGTACTCTCGGACAGCCTCGGCCGGCTGCTCGCGTTCCAGGGCGTCGTTCCAGGCCTTATCCAGGTCACATCCAGTCAGATCTATCTGAAACAGCACCTGGAGCGTCAGCTCCCGGGCTCTTCTGCGCATCATGTGATCCGGGCGGAGAGGTGATCTCCCCACCCTTCCCTCCTCATCGGTAATTCTGGCTACGACCTCGGGCCGCCGCCCGACCGCAGCAAACGATCGATGATCTCGCCAATCCCTTCCGGTTCGTCATCCAAGCGCTTCCCTACCCAGTAGCCTGCACCGACACACAGGGTGATAAACAATGTCCACAGCACGCCAAAGCGAATAACCAGGAGGGCAATCACCAAACCGGCCAGGCCGCCGATGACTTTGAACCGGTGGTGCTCCGCCAGTTCCGTCCAGAGTTGATTCCACACACCGGGTCGCCCCCCGTTGCAACGCTCCCGCGTTTAATCGAGCCGCCGCCTGGTACTCTCGTTGGAGATGTTTTCGACATGCAGCCGCACCTCGGCTACTTCCACCCCTACGACCCGACGCACATAGCTCTTGACGGCCGACTGCATCTCTTCCGAGACATCCGGGATGCTGACCTCGGGGCTGATCACGGCGCGCAGTTCCACAACCAGTCCGCCCTGGGTGCGGGTCACCGTGCCCTTGATGTCCCGTACGCCCTTGATGCCCCGGGCGACCTTGCGCACCAGATTTTCGACGGCGTCCAGGGCAATGCGCACGTCGCCCAGGGCGGTTTCATGCACCACGGCCTGTCCACCGCCGCGGCGGGAAAAGGCAAAAATGATCAGCCGCACGCTGACCAGAAAGAAAATCAGCCCGGCGCCAAAAATAGCGAGACGACCGGACGTGCCTCGAGCCCCGTCCAGCCAACTCACCACCGGCACCCAGTCTGGCGCAGCCGCAAATAACACCATCATAAATGAAATGATGGCCAGCGAAATCGTATACAGCGTAAGGACCATGCGATCAAGCACGCCCAAACGGCCTCCGCCCCTCCCGCTACTGCAGCTGAACTACGATGCTCCACCCATGCGGCGCTACCGGACCCGAACCTCGTCTTCCTGGTTCTCGGTCTGGAAAGATACGCCCTGGACGTGGATGTTTACGCCGACCACGTCCAGACCGGTCATTCCTTCCACCGCCTGCTTGACATGCTCCTGAACCCGCTGGGCGACATCGGGAATGCGCACTCCATACTCTACCACAATATAAATATCTATGGCGCATTCCTTTTCGCCCACCTGTACCCGCACGCCTTTGGAGAGGTTGCGCTTGCCCAGCATCTCGGCCATGTTGCTGGCCAGACCACCGGACATGCCAGCCACGCCTTCTACTTCCATGGCGGCCAGCCCGGCAATGACCCCCACCACGTCATCGGCGATGCGGACGTTGTTGCCGTCATCCTGTGCCCCAAGGGTGCTGAGGATCTTATCCTGCTCCAAAGCCCGTCCCCCCACCCCTGCCTGACTGCGCGCCAGCCCCTTCCTATCCTATTATACCAGTCCCCTACCGCATGACAACACAATTACCAACCTATGGCAAGTTAGCCTCCCCGAGCAGTAACTGCCGCAGGTAAAAGAAGGGAATGCTGCCATGGGCCAACAGGTCGGTGTGGAACTGCCGGAGACTGAACGCCCCGCCCCGGCGGGCCTGGTAGTCCGCCTGTAGCCGCAGCAGTTCCTCCTTGCCGATCAGGTAAGACATGGGGACGGTCGGCTGACGGCAATAGTAGCCCACCACCTCGGTGCGGGCGCTGACCGCCTCCACCGCCGCCGTCTCACTCAGGTACTGAATGGCTGTTTCCACGGGCAGGCCGCGGGCATGCAGGCCGGTGTCCAGCACGATCCGGCAGGCCCGCCAGAGCTGGTCCTTGAGCCGGAACATCTTTTCCAACGGGGTGGCCAGCCAGCCCTGTTCGTCCATCATCTGCTCACAGTAGAGGGTCCAGCCTTCCCCAAACAGCGAGTTGTACATGAGCTTACGCAGTTTGGATGGGTGCTGGTTGGCCCAGGACAGTTGCACATGGTGTCCGGGATAGGCTTCGTGCAAAACGGTCAGCTTCAGGCTGGGCCAGTTGTGCCCGGTGAGCTGCTCCGCCTGGTCGGCCGCCGCCGCCCGCAGGTCAACAGGGGTCACGAAGAAGCAGCCCTCCTGGCGGGCTTCGAAGGGGCCGGCCGGCAGGTAGGCGGCATAGGCCAGGGAGGGCCGCATGAAGGGCGGCGTTTCCACCACCTGCAGTTCGTCGCCGGGCGGCGGGGCCACCAGGTCGTGCTCCAGCATGAACCGGCGGGCGTCGGCCACCGTCTGACGGTACGTCGCCAGCAGTTCCGCCGCCGGCGGATGCTGGTGCCGGGCGCGGGCCACCATGTCCCGCCAGTTCCCACCGGGTTCGATTTGCGCCGCCAGCCGGTCCATTTCTGCCAGGGTGGACTGCACCAGCTCCAGGCCGCGTTGGTGCAGGCTGTCGCAGTCGTAAGGCAGCTTGTACAGGTGTTTCAGCTTCCAGTCAAACCGGGCGCGGCCCAGGGCAAATTCCCCGCCGGCCCGGGGCAGGAGCTGCTCCCGCAGCCAGCGGCCGTATTCGGCCAGGGCTGCGGCCGCCCGGTCGGACGCCTGCATAAGGGCGCCTTCCATCTGCGGCACCTGGGCGGCAAAGGCGGGCACCAGACCGGTGAACAGCCCCACCCCACCGTCGACCTCGTCGGCCGCCACCTGCACATGCAGGGCGGCCGGGCAGTCCAGATTCTGCCGTGCCCAGGCCAGCACCTGCGGGATTTGCTGCATGCGCTGCAGAAGCGCCTCCGCCCGTTGCCCGGGCGGGGCAAACTCCCGGGCCAACAGCAGGTAAATACCTTCCAGAACCTGGTTGGCATACAGGTCCGGGCGGCGCCGGAAGGGCTGCTCGTACTCCAGTTCCTGAAGGCCGTCATCCAGGGCATCGGCCAGCAGGTGCCAGTCCACCCGCCCATCGGGGGTCAAGTCGTTGGGGTCGACGGCTTCCAGCCGCCGACGCCAGGTGCGCAGGCGGCCGGCTTCTGCGCTGTAGCGCTCAGCCGAAAAATCCCCCAGTTCGCCGTCATAGGTGTGAATCCCCAACTGCGTGGCGCCCACCGGATTCAACCGGATGGTTTCCGTAATAAACTCGTCCACCAGGGTCTGGAACTCCGCACCCGTGTGCTGCATTCCATTACCTCCTGACCGTCCCTGCGGCTGCGCTGCCGTCAGGTTGTTTCGGCACTGGTCCGGCCGGTTTCCTGCCCGCTACGTCCTGCCTTTAGCGTTCCCGGCGGACGATGGAAATGGCGGTTGGCTTGACCCCGGCCACCTGGCGGACGAGATCGCCCATCTGAGCCGCCTCCTGTGACGTGAGGGTGGGGGCCTTCACGATCACCTGGGCCGTGCCTTCGCCCAGGAAGACCACCGCATCGGCAAATCCCCGGCCCCGGATCAGCCCTTCCAACTGGGCCTCCAGCCCCATACTGTTGCTCAGAGCCAGGTAGCGCAGATTGGCCTGCCGGCGTGCCTCATCGGTGGCGGTGGCGCCGGTCATGATCTCCCTTAGCATCTCCCGTTCCTGACCGTGGGCCCGGTCCCGCTCCAGCCGGTACTCAGCAAAGAAGTCGGCGGTGGCGGCGGCCGCTTCAGAGGCAGTACCCGGTGCCGGCGGTGCGACCATGGCGGGTGGTAGCGCGGGCAGCCGGTCAGCACCGGTCGGTCCGGCCGGAGCCAGGTCCCGCGCCACCACGGCCGCGCCTGAGGCCGGCAGCACGGCGGTCCGCTGACGCGACTGCCGGAAATCCGGCCAGCGGGCGGATACATACAAGGTCATCCCGGTCACAATCAACAAGAACACCCCGAAACGCAGCCAGTCGTACCGATTGATCGGCGGCAGCTTCACCGGTTGACACCCCCTGCAGACATGGGCAGCACGGTCACCTGGTTGGGCAGCAGCTTGAGCGCCGTCTGGGTCGCCCGGCTCAGTTGCTCGGCGACCCGGGCGTTGGCGGCCCCCTCGGCCACAATCAGCACCCCCGCCACCCGCGGCCCATCGGTACGCAGGACCCAGGGCTGATTGCTCGCCCCCATCACCGGTTTGGTCTGATCTTCCCGCTCGGTGGTGGTGCGCTTGGAGTCATCCTGGGCCTGCTCCTGGGTGGTGCGGGTGGTGGCCCGGCTCTCCAGGGCCGGTACCTGCGCCGGGCCTGATTCCAGGGTGACCAGAGCCTCGACCTTGCCCGCCCCGCTGATCTGGCTCAGGATCGTTTCCAGCCAGGCCGCCGTGTCCGCCTCGCGCTGCTCCAGGTCGTCTTTGGCGGCCGGAGCCGAGGCCGCGTTCGGTCCGGACGGAGTTCGGGGTGCCACCACCTCGGTTGCCGACCCCGCCGGCCGTTCCGGTTCTGCTGCGCCCAGGCGGTCCCACTGGATCACCAGCACCCCGGCCAGCCCCAGCAGGACCAGATAGACCATGGCGCGCAACTGCGCCTCCTTCAGGCCCAGGCGCTGCGCCAGCGGCCCGAGCAAGCTCCCCTCTGGCTTCTTCTGTTCCACAGTTCACACCCCTAATGTCGTTTGATGGTCACCAGCACCCGGTCGGCCGGCAACGCGAGTCCTTCGACCACCCGCCGGCGCACCGCCGCCACCAGTTCAGCTTCCCGTGGGTCCGGGGCTGCCGCAGGCGCTGCACCGGCCGCTGCCTCGGCGCGGGAGCGCTGGGCCGCCACCGGCCTGACCGCACGGACCGGCGTGACCTCAGACTGCCCTCCGGCTGTGCCCGGAGCGTCGGCACCGCCGGACCCGTTGGCGGTGGCACCACCGGCGGCGGAACCATCGGTGGCGGAACCACCGGACCCGGGGGCAGGGGGGGCATCTGCTGCCGGCACTCCCGGCACGACATATACCCGCACCAGGGTGATCGGCGGTGTCCCCCCGCCCGCCGGCACGGTGCCGGTGTTGACCTCTGCCTCTGCCGCCCTCACCCCCGGCACCTGCCGGGCCAGTTCCTCGGCGCTGCGCATGATGTTGCGGCGGAATTCCCGCACGGTGGCCGCCGCGTCGACGGCCCGCAGGCGGCCGGAGTCGGCGGTGATCTCGGCCAGTGAAGGTAACCGACCGCTGGCCGGGGCCGACAGGGCCTCCGGGTCTACCGCCAGTGGCGTTTTGATCCACGCAAACATGGGGTTCAGCACCGTCAGCATCACCAGCAGGCCCATGACGACCCGCACGTAGCCCCGCAGGTTCCCCTGGGGCACCACCATTTCCAGCGCACCGGCTGCCAGGACCAGGGCCACCAGGCTGCGTACCGTTTCCTTCAGCCCTTCCATGGGCGGCCTCCCCCCTGTCAGCGCATCATCACGGTGGCGTTGGCCGCCCCGATCAGCACCGTCACGCTAATGAAGAACATCAGCGCCACCGTGGCCACCGCTGCGAATACCAACAGCAGCGCCCCGGCCATGGTGTTCAGGCAGTTCACAATCGGCCCCGGACCCACCGGCTGCACGACGGCGGCAGCGGCCCGATAGACAAAAATCAGCGACAGGATCTTTAAGGCCGGGAAAATGGCAATGAAAAAGATGGCGGCCATGCCCAGGAGCCCAAGGGCATTCTTGAGCAGCAGTCCGGACGACCAGACCAGTTCGGCGGCATCGGCAAACATCTTCCCTACCACCGGTATCAGGGCTCCGGTCAGGTATTTGGCCGTACGCAGGGCCACCGAATCCCCCACGGCGCCCGCGGCCGCCTTGACGGCGGTGGCACCCATGAAGACGGTAAAGCCAAGGCCCATGACCAGCATGGCCCCCTGGCGCAGCAGTCCGGCCAGTTGCGTCAGCTTCAGGTTTTCGTTGAAGCCGCTGGCAATATCCAGGACCGCCCCCAGAAAGATCAGCGGGAACACCACCGTGGTCATCAGGGTGGTAATGCCTGTGACCAGAGCGGGGATCAGGGGGTGCAACAGGGCACTGGTGGTCACTGCGCCGGTGCCCAGCAGCACTGTCAGCAACACGGGGAGCAGGGCCAGCATAAACTTTGTCAGGTCGGCCATGACCGTGCGGGCGCTGGTAATGGCCAGGCCAAACCCGGTCAGGGCGAGCCCGGCCAGCACCAGGTAGACCACCGCGTGGGCCAGGCGCGAGGTGGCTTCATGGGCAAAGGCGTTCTGCAGGTTCTGCAGCAGTGCGGCCAGCAGGGCCAGCACCACCAGCTTCACCAGCAGGCCCCAGTTCCCCACCACTTCCCGGAATAGGTAGCGCAGCAGGCCCTGCAGGACCTCGCCCGGCTGCCACTGGCCCTCACCCCGGGTACCGGAGGCAATGAAGTCCCGCAGCCGCAGTTGCGGGCCGTAACCGGACCAGACGCGGTTCATCTCGGTCAGTACCGTCTCCAGCGGCCCGGTATCCAGGGCCTGCACCTGCTCGTCCAACAAAAGCCCCGGATCCGCCCCCGGTCCGGCCAACGGCAGCGGGCCGGTGGCCTCCGTAAGGTCGGGCGCCGCGCCGGCGGCCGCGACGGGGGCGGGGGCGGACACCGGTGCCGGCGAAGCACCGGCTGCTGCCCCGGGTGCCCAGGCGCCCAGGACCACCAGGAGCAGGGCCAGGGCAAGGCTGTGGCGCAACGGCCCACCTCCTAGCCGATCAGTTTGAGTAATGCATCGAGAATGGCCATGAGGACAGGGATGGCCAGCAGCAGGATCAGCACCTTGCCTGCCATCTCCACTTTGGACGCCACCGCCTTTTCGCCCGCGTCAGCGAGGACCTGGCCGCCGAAATCGGCCAGGTAGGCGATGCCCATAATCTTTAACACGGTGCTCATGTAGGCACCGTCCACCTTGGCCCGGGCGCCCAGGGTCTGCAGGGCTTCCACCACGGCCATGACCCGACTCACCATGGCGATGAAGATCACCGCCCCGGCAGCCAGGGAAAGCAACAGGGCCAGCTCAGGCCGGTGCTGGCGTACCACCAGCAGGACGGCCCCGGCCACCAGCCCCAGGCCCACTACCTGGACCATTTCCACGGCGGTCCTCCTCGCTTTCACGGTGGATGTCGCGTTAATACAGGTGGAAAATGGTCTGCACCGTATCAAAGAAGCGGGCCACCAGGGTCATGACCATCCCCAGCACAATTACCACGCCGGCAATGGTCACCAGCAGGCCATGCTCCTCCCGACCGGCCTGCTTGAGCACCATAAACATGGCGGCTACCAGGATGCCCACGGCTCCCACCCGTACGATTAGCTGGATATCCACGCCACTGCTCCTCCTCGCCCGGGCTTGTCTACAGGGACAGGATCGCCGCCGCCGCTCCCGCCAGCAGGCCGGTGGTCCGGTACATCCGCTCGGAGCGGGCCCGCTCCGCTTCTGCGGCGGCCTCGGCCGCCGACAGCCGCTCCCGGCACAGCTTCAGGTGGCGGATCTGATCGCTGCGGTCGCTGGCGCCGAGCACGGCCGCCAGTTCACCCAGGGCTTCGCCATCACCCGGCGCCAGTGCGGTGGCGTCCCAGCATACCTGCAGGGTCCGGGTCAGGGCTGTTGCCGGCAGTTCCCCGCCCCCGGCGGCCCGGGCAGCGGCGCCAAACAGGCGGGCGGCCAGCCCGCCGGCGGAACCGGCCCGGGTCAGGGCGTGGGGGAGCGGCACGGCGCCGTAGGCAATCTCGGTTTCCAGCAGGGCCAGTCCGGCCTGCAACTGCCGCAGTTCCTTGGGCCGGCGGACCAGCGGCGCAGCCGCCTGGTGCCCGATCAGGGCGCCGGCCCCAACCACGATGGCGGCGCCAACCAGCTTCAGCACCCACATGCCGACACCTCCGTTTGCACCGGTTGCCCGTCTGCACGAGCCGGCCGCCCGCCGGCCGCACCGGTGCAAAGCGGCAACGGCTGCGGACTCCCACCGGAAGGGGGGATGTCCCAGACCTGTTCCACCGTGCCCGGCCCGGCCCGCCGTGACAGCAGGGCCACCCGGCGGAAGATTCCGCCGGAAAGCAGTCCCCGCAGGGAGGGCCGCCGCAAGGCCTCGACCAGGCTGCCGGCGTGGGCGGTGGCCAACACTGCCACTCCGGCCAGGGCCGCCTCTTCGACCGCCCGGGCATCTTCGTCCCGCCCGATCTCGTCCACCGCCAGTACTTGCGGCGACAGGGCGCGGATGCAGAGCATCATACCCTCGGCTTTGGGGCAGCCATCGAGCACATCGGTCCGGGGTCCCAGGTCCAGCCGGGGTTGTCCGCCGGCACAGCCCGCCAGTTCGGAACGTTCGTCCACCACCGCCACCTTGCACCGGCCCTGACCGGCGGCCAGCCGCACCAGATCTCGGAGCAAAGTCGTCTTGCCGGCCTGGGGCGCCGATAACAGCAGGGTGCTGAGGACCTCGCCGCCCCGGAATACGTGGGGCCACAGGGGCAGGGCCACCCCGGGCACCGACCGGGCCAGGCGCAGGTTCAGGCCCGTCACCGGCCTGACCGCCTGCAGCCGCCCCCCGCTCACCAGCGCCCGACCACTGATGCCCACCCGGTGACCGCCGGGCAGGGTAATGAAGCCCCCGCGCAGTTCCTCTTCCCAGGCGTATACGGAGCCCCGGCACAGGAGCTGAAAGGCGTGCTCGACCTCGTCGGCTGTGACCGGACGCCCGTTCCGGGCTTCCGGACTCAGTCCGCCGCCGGCGGTGACAAAACTGTCGGCCCCGCCCAGCACCAGGTGGATGGGCTGTCCACTGCGCAGCCGGATCTCCTCCAGGCCCGGTCCGGCCCGGCGGGCCGCCTCCTGCACCAGCGGGCGCAGGGCGGGCGCCAGGTACCCCAGCAGGTCGTCCACCAGGTTCACCTCCCACCCCCATGCATACGCGCCCGGCGGAGCGGTTATGACCACCGCCACCAGGCACGAGGACGGAAGGGGCGCAAACGCAAACCAGAAGAAGGGCGACCGCTCTCGAGCGGTCGCCCTTCTTCTGCTTCTCGAAGAGCCAGTTTTCGTTGGCGGCAAAAGCAACAGTGCCACCTTTGACACCAGGCTTCTTCCAGTTTCTTGAGGTACGTGGTTCGGTCCCGGCGGTGAGCTCAGTCCATTTTTGCCACCTCGCAGGCGCCGTGGACTGGGCAAAACCGGACGTTTCTGCAAAACGGGAAGAAACCTCCGTGTGGCGGGCTTGAGTTGGGGATACGAGAGATCGTGCCGCCACCACCAGGTAGAGTGACGGGGAGAATGGGCTTCCAGCGCCTCACATTGTCGGTTTTGCCGCCACCGAAATTCTTGCGTCCCCCCTCCGAGCAACGGCACTGGGCTGGCAGACAACCAGTGTCCGCACTAAACATGGCAAGCCACAGGCGGTGCTGGAGGCAGAACTCAGTGCTTGGTCATGGCCAGTGTTTCGCGCCAGGACCGGGACAGCAGGCCGCAGGCGGCCAGGGCCGCGGCGGCGTCTCGGTCGTGTGTTCGGCGCGCCATGATTCTGGAAGCCAGGGCCACGGTCCATTGCGGGTACGGACGCTCCAGGAGGGTAATGGGCAGACCAGGCTCAATGGATCCTTCGGTAAGCACCCGGGAATACCAGCCAGTGCGGCCGGTCGCTTGCACACGTGCCACCAGATCTGCCACCTGCCAGCGGCGGGCCAGCTTCCAACACGGCGAGCGCGGTTGGGAGACCTGCAGGCGCACCGGGCCAAGGCCATAAATATCGCCGATACACACGTTTTCCTCGGAGAAGCCGGTCACGGTAAGGTTCTCACCAAAGCCGCCATAGGGCAGATCGGGCCGTTGCAGTTCCGCGCGCCAGCGGGAGTAGTGGCCGGCATGATACACCAACACAGCCTTGTCCGGCCCACCGTGGTTCTCCAGGTCGGCCTGTCCGTCACCGGTGAGGTTGGTTGGCCCCACCCAGACGGAACTAACCACCGGCACCTTGCCAATACCGGAGAACCAGGGGCCGTCGGCGCGGGTGGCACTGTTCGCGTTGCCCAGTTGCCGTGGCAGCCCGACCTGAATGGAAATCACCCGTGATTCCTGCATGTTGGCAAGCCCTCGCTGTCAGGTCTCTTCGTACAGTTCCTTCAGCCTGGCCACCACCGTGGGGTCCGCCAGCGTAGTCGTATCGCCCAGGGCGCGCCCCTCGGCCACATCCCGCAGCAAACGCCGCATGATCTTGCCGGACCGGGTCTTGGGCAGATCGGCGGTGAAGATAATCTCTTCCGGCCGTGCCAATGGGCCGATCTTGTGGGCGACATGCGCCTTGAGCATCTGCTCCAGGGTCGGCAGCGGCTCGTTGCCTTCCTTGAGGGTGACAAAGGCGCCACCAGCTTGGACTGGCAGTCGTTCATCCGGTCCCGCAAACTCTCGGCGCTGAACCCGGCAAACACCACACTGTGAATGGCGCCGATCCGGGCACAGGCCAGCATGGTGATGGGTAACTCCGGGATCATGGGCAAGAATAAGGTGACCCGGTCGCCCTTCCCAACGCCCAGGGACTTCAGAGCGTTTGCGCACTTACAGACCTCGCGGTGCAGGTCCAGATAGGTCAGGACCCGCTCATCCCCTGGCTCGCCTTCCCAGATGATGGCCGCCTTGGTCCGCCGCCAGGAGGGCAAGTGACGGTCCAGACAGTTGTGGCTGGCGTTCAGCCTGCCCCCGGTGAACCACTGGGCAAAGGGCGGATCCCACTGCAAGACCTGATTCCACTTTCTGGACCAGTCGAGTTGTTCGGCCTGGGCGGCCCAGAACCCCAGCCGATCACGTTTCGCCCATTCATATAGGCTGTTGTCTTTCACGTTGGCCTGTGCAGCAACCCCTGGCTGAGGCGGAAATAAGCGGTTTTCCTGCAGGAGAGCCGCGATCCGCTCCGCCTCTGACATCTTGATCACCCTTTTCAAGCAACTGCGAGGATTCCGGGTCAAACAGGTGCAGCCGGTCACAGGGGCAATGAACGGATACCGTTTGACCGGTGCGGTAGTCAAATGTTCCCGGCACCACGGCCTTGATGACCTGTGCGCCCAAACGCAAATCGAGCACGCTCTTGACGCCCAGTTGCTCAATGCTGATGATGACCGCATCGGTGCTCTTACCAGGCAGGTCCACCCGGATATCCTCTGGCCGGATGCCGACAATGGCCTGCCGACCGGCCCTGGCTACCCGAGCCGCCTGATCATTGGTCACGGTGAAACTGATGTCGAAGTTGACGAGCTGATTCAGGCCGTCCTGCTGACGGAATTCGCACTCGAACAGGTTCATGGGTGGCGAACCGACAAAGGTGGCCACAAACAGGTTCGCCGGGTAGCGGTAGATGTCATCAGGGGTGCCCAACTGTTGAATTTGCCCCTCGCGAATGACGCAGATCCGATCGGCCAGCGCCAGTGCCTCGCTGAAGTCCGGGGTGGAGTAGACGATGGTCTGGCCCATTTCACTCTGCAGCCGCCTGAACTCGGCCCGCATTTCCATGCGCAACAGGGCGTCCAGGGCACTCAGAGGTTCGTCCAGCAGGTAGATGCGCGGGTGACGGACCATGGCTCTGGCCAGAGCCACCCGCTGCTTCTCGCCGCCGCTGAAAGTGCGCGGCAACCGGTGCAGGATGTGGGTAATCCGCAGCAACTGCGCAACCCTGTCCACCTCCTTCTTTATTTCCGCTTCCGAGCGGCCCGCCACGCGCAGCGGAAATGCGATGTTGTCATAACCGGTCTTGTTCGGATACAACGCGAGATTGTCAAAGATCATCGCCACATCACGCCGGCTGGGATGCACGTTGTTGACAGGTTGATTTTCGATATAAACGGTCCCTTCCGTTGGCGTCTCCAGCCCGGCAATCAGACGCAGGCTGGTGGTCTTACCGGCGCCAGTGGGGCCAAGGAAGCAGAAAAACTCCTTATCAGCAACGGTCAGGTCAAATCCGTTTACTGCCACCTTGCGCCCGAATCGCTTGGTGACCGCTTCAAGTTGCGCCGATGCCATGTTCCTAACCCGCCTTCCCGATTGCAGCCTTGAGGGCAAATCCGGTGGTGCGATCGAACACGTGCAGGTGTCCCGAAGCAACGGTCAACCCGACCCGCTCCCCGCTTGGCACGCGGGCCCCCGCCGGTACGAGCACCCTGAAGGTGGTCCCGGACACGTCCACATTCAAAATCGCGTCTGCACCCTGCAACTCCACACCGAAGACCTCACCATGAATCTGGGCCTGATCGGCGTCGGACAGGTGCAGGTGTTCGGGCCGCACCCCGACCCACACTTCAATTCCTGCGGGCAGTTGGTCCTGATCCCACACCGCCAGCAACTTCCCGTTCAGGCGAACGTTGGGCCGGATTAGAACGCATCCGGACCGATCCCGGACCGATTGCACAGTAAACAGGTTCATGGGCGGCGACCCGATGAACCCGGCCACAAAGATGTTCACTGGGCTGGCATAGATCTCCCGGGGGGTGCCGAACTGCTGCAGATTTCCCCCTTCCATCACGGCGATCCGGTCAGCCAGGGACAATGCCTCAATCTGGTCATGGGTCACGTAAATCACGGTCTGGCGCGTCGCCGCCTGGATTCGCCGCAGTTCCATGCGCATTTGCAGGCGCATGGCCGCCTCCAGGTTGCTCAGGGGCTCGTCCAACAGCATGATAGGCGGCCTGGTGATCAACGTGCGTCCGATGGCCACCCGCTGGAGTTCGCTCACGCTCAACTGACTGGTTGGGGTGGTCAGTACCTTGTCCAACCCCATCAGTTCCGCAATGCGCTCCACTTCGGCACGGATTTGACTCTTGGGCAAGTGCCGAATCTGCAGGCCGAAGGCCAGATTCTGGTACGTATTCATGTGCGTGAAAACGGCATAGTCCTGAAAAACCAACCCGACGTTGCGCCGGCCCGCCGGCAGGTGTGTGACTGGCCGCCCATCGATCCGGACTTCACCACTTGTGGGGTCTTCCAAACCGGCCACCATGTTCAGGGCGGTGGACTTGCCACAGCCCGACGGGCCGAGCAGTGCCACTGTTTCGCCCTCTTCAACAGCCAGGGAGAGGCCATGGACAGCGGTGAAATCGAGCTCGTTGGTTATTCCCTTGTATACCTTCCGAACATTATCCAGTTCGAGCTTGGCCACATGCCGGCCTCCCCTACCGCTTGATGGCACCAAACGTAATGCCGCGCACCAGGTAGTCCTGGATCATCATGCCAAAGAAAACCAGCGGAATCACCGCCAGGATGCCCAGTGCCGCCTGCACCCCGTAGAGCGTCCCCATGGTAGCGCCAAAGTACTTGGACAGTTGGAAAGGAATCGTATTGATGTTGCTGCGGGACAGCACCAGGGCCATCAGAAACTCGCTCCAGTTCAGAATGAAAATAAATAGGCTCGTGGCGCCGATTCCACCCTTGATGAGGGGAATGGTGACTTCCATATAGGCCCTTGGCGTGGACAGGCCGTCGACCATGGCGGCCTCTTCGATTTCTTTCGGAATTTCGTCGAGAAAGCTCTTGATCATCCAGGTGGAAAACGGAATGGTGAACGCTGTGTACACAATGATCAGCCCGAAGTAGCTGTCAATCATCCGCACAAACGAGAACATGATCACAATGGGAATGGCAATCGCGATGGGTGGGAACATGCGCCCGGACAGGATGACGAAGGGCGTTGTGTTGCCGCCCACCCGGTAGCGGGAGATGGCCAGGGCCGCCATTAACCCGATGACAACCGAGAGAAAGGTACTGGACAACGAGGTGAGCAAACTGCCCCAGATGGCCCTGGCAGCCGATTCGTTCACCCGGCCGAGACCTTCACCCGTGAGGCTGGCGGGGTCGAACACGGCCCGATAGTTATCCAGGGTGGCGTGGGCGGAGATCCAGACGGGCGGATTGCTGACCCACTCATTCGGCGGCTTCAACGACGTGGAAACCGACCAGAAGACGGGAAACAGCGCGACCATCAGGGCGACGCCAAGGATGATGCGGTGGTACCAGCGCAGACCCTGCTCATGCAGCACAGGCTAGCGCCCCCCTTCTTCCTGGAGCTGATAGCGAACCGACTTGAGCATGCGCCAGACGATGACCAGCGTGAGCACGAGGATAATGAACGCCGCCGCTGCTGCGTAGGCCAATCGGAAGTCCTTGAAGGCCAGTTTGTAAAGGTAGAGGCTGATGGTTTCCGTGGCGACACCCGGTCCGCCCCTGGTCAGGATAAAGACTTCATCGAACAACTTGACCACTTCCATCCCACGGATCACAAAGGCGATGGTGATGACTGGCCGCAGCATGGGGAACATGACCCGCCAGAACACCTGCCAGGGGGAAGCCCCCAGAACCAGGGCCGCCCGAATGGGATTGGTGGGCAGTGCGTTCAAACCGCTCAGCAGGATCAGGAAGAACAGCGGCGTCCAGTGCCAGACCTCGGTCAGGATCACAGCCGTGAGTGCATAGCCCGGTACTGTCAGCCAGTCAACCGGTTGCACGCCAAGCCACCCGAGAATCTGACTGACCGGCCCTTCACGCTGGAACAGCAAATAGAAGGTGTAGCCGACCACCACCGGCATGATCATCATGGGCGTGAGCAGCGCCGAGAAAAGCAATTTGCGACCTTTGAACCGCCGCAGGAACAGGACGGCCAGCCCGAGCCCAAGGGCAAACTCCAACCCCAGGCTGGTTACGCTGATGAACGCCGTGCGGAACACGGCTCCGAGAAAACGCGTGTCCTGAAACAGCAAGGTTGCGTAGTTCTTGAGCCACATCCACCTGGCTGCCATGAGCCCACCCCGAACGGGCTGCCAGTCGGTGAAGCTGATGTAGAACTCCAGGATCAGCGGTAGGACCGCGATCACAGTCAGCACCAATTGCGCCGGACTGATCAATATCCATTGCAAAACCTTTGGAGAGTTGAGGGGGCCGGGGCCCCGGGCTGAGACAGCCCAGGGCCTCCGCCGGATATCTATCTGCGCCATCGTCGTACCTCCCAGGTGGCCTAAACCTTCACCCCTGCTGCCTCAAGAATCGCCTTTGGGAAGGTGGCCCGGAGCGATGTCCACGCCTGAATCTGGGTGCTCCTGCCCATGCGCTCGGTGATTTCCTCCATTTCCTTCTCCGCCGCGGCCATCGACTGCTCCGGCGTCTTCAGACCCATGACGGCCTCATGCAGGTTCTTGTCCAACGTTTCCCCATACTCGTTGCCACCCTTGAGGCAGAAATCCGGAATCACATGCACGATATTCTGCCTGGCCGTCGCCAGGTATGCCTTGGAGTAGATCTTTTCCAGATCCGGGTCATCGAAGTGCCCAGTCCGGAAGACATCGAAGAATCCCTGCGGTTGCGGAATCGCCCGGGTGCTCATCTTCGGGCTGAACATCCACTGGGCATACAGGTACGCCAACTCCGGGTTGGCCGAATACTTGGAAACGACCCAGGACCATCCGAACGGGAACATGGCGGCGTGGATGACCTTCCCGCCGATCTTCGTACCAGGTACGATGGCATTGACGATCTTGCCGGCCGTCTTGGGGGCAATCTTGGGATCGTTATTGTACTTGTAGCCGGACGGCCAGAAGAAGCCGGAGAATGCCCTGCCCTGACCAAAGGCGGCATATGCCTCGGACCAGCCGAAGTTCTTGCTGTCTGGGGGCAGATACTGGTTCAGGGCTATGAGCTCTTTCAGTGTCTGGATACCCTCGGGGGAGTTGCCCAGGAACTTCATGTTGTCGTCGAAATACAACTTGCCCTTGCTGACAAAGCGTTGCATCCACTGCCACTTGACATAGAAGCGCGACCGGAACTCCAGGCTGCCAAACATGCCCTCGTTCGGCCGGTTGAAGAACTCAACCAACTGGTCGTACTCTGCCCACGTTTCCGGCGGGGCCAGTTCGCGGCCGTACTTCCTTTTAAACACCTCTTTCTCCGCCGGGTCGTTCAGCCTGTCGGCCCGCATGAACAGCGTCCACTGGTCTCCGTCGGAGATGAGACCATACACCTTGCCCTTGTACAGACAGCCATGGGCCGACAGCGGATAGGGTACCGGACTGGGCCCGTTGTCGATCTCGGGATTGTACTTTTGCACCCACGGCGTGAGGTCATAGATCAGGCCGGACTCCGCAAAGTCTGGAATGCTGATAGGAATGGGCAGGATCAGGTCGTAGGCGCCGGACTTGGCCACGGCCTCCTCCATGCCCTTGTCGTGAATCCTGTCGTCCGGCGCCTCCACAAAGTTGAAGTCCATACCGGTTGCATCCTTCCACTCCTGGACGAACGGCTTCATGTTGCCCAGGGACCCGGCCGGGTAAAGGACGGTGAGGCTCTTCTTCTTCGCTGCGGCCGCCAGTTGTCTGGCCGCGTTCAGAGCCCGTTCGTCCGCCGTGGCGCCGGTCACGGTGACCGTCCCTGCGGCGGCGCCGTCGGCGGTGCCGGCACCAGCGCCGGAACCGGCACCGCCGCCACCTTCGCCGCCGCAGGCGCTGAGCAGGGGAGCCATGACACTTGCACTGAGGCCCATATATGCAAGGCTACGAATCAGTTGACGGCGGGACATGTGGCCGTTCTGAAATTGGGCCAGCAAACCTGGGACGTCTCTTCCCTCGGCCATTTCACGGGGCACCCCCTTGCTTTGATGCACTGTCGCGCAACGAGTCCGGGAATAACTTGGGGCGGGGCTGCCGACTGTAGGAGCCGGCATCGAGGAGTTCTTGCAACTGGTCCGGCGCCGCCGGCTGCAGCGTGATCAGCCATCCCTGTCCGTAGGGGTCCTGCCTGACCAGTTGGGGATCCCCATGCAGCACTGCGTTCACACTCGTCACGACTCCGGAGACAGGCGCCACCAGGTCTATGGTGACCTTGGGTGCTTCAACCAGACCCATCGCCTCACCCTGGCTGAGGGCCGCACCTGGCCGGGGCAACCTGAGATACGTGACGAACGTTAGCTGTGCAGCCAGCGATTCAGTCAGACCAACGGTGATTCCGGCCGCGTCACCCTGGACCCAGAGGTGGTCGGGCGAATAGAGACGGTCAGTTGGCGGCATCTGCTTGTCAGTCACTGACGCGCGAGGACGGGCGTGTGAGTGCACGCACGATTTCACGCGCCTTGTCGGGTTCGGTGATCCAGGTCCGGTACCAGGAGTACGGGCATTCGGCCAGACCGTCGCTCTCGGGCAATGCTGTATAGCCACGATGCGTCAGGTTGAAAAGGTGGTTTTCCGCCGTCCAGGTCCGGCGGGCATCGCGGATGGCCGATACGGACAGCAGCGCGTACTGCACCTGGTCTGGCGAGGAGTCACACTCGGCCAGAATGGTACCGTCGAAGTTCACGATGTTGGAACCACCGAAGAAGGAGTACACCAGGTCGCGTCCGGTCAGGTTGGCCACCGCGAAGTAGGCGTTGTTCTCCCAGGCGCGCACCTGCGAGATCAGCTTCTGCTGCAGATTGGTCGGGTGCATGTAGCCCTGGATGCGGATCACCAGTTCGGCCCCATTCATGACCGCTTCGCGCACAACCTCCGGGTGGTTGGCGTCGTAGCAGACCAGGCCGGCGATCCTGAGACCCTTGGGCCCCTCCGCCACCGGCACGCCCAGATCACCGGGGGTCCACGGCTCCATGGGGACCCAGGGGTGAATCTTGCGGTACCTGAGGGCCAGTTCACCCTTGTCGTTCAGGAGGATGAAAGTGTTGAACGGGTTCCGCCCGGACGGATTGGCCTCGCCGGTGAGCGAGAACACGCCCCAGACCTTGTTGCGCCGACACGCCTCGGCAAAGATCGCCACCTCGGGGCCATCCACCGTGGTCGTGAGTTCGGGCCACTTGACCGGGTGAAACCCTTGCAGACTGAACTCGGGGAAAACGATCAGGTCAAGCCCCGGATACCCGCGCTTGGCACCATCGATAAAGCCGGCAATCCGCCGCGCGTTGGCAAGTACTTCCTCCCGCGTTTCCAGCACAGGTACCTTGTAGTTGACCACCGCCAAACCGACCGTATCCCTGGACGAGGAAATCGTACCGACAGGCATCTGCTTTGAACCTCCTTGAACGAATCGTTTTTCCCCGGGTTGGGCGCCCAATTAGCGCTTATGCAAATGGCGTACCAACGTGCCGGCCCGCCGGTCGGAAAACGTACCGCCGCTCCCGGCCTGATGACCGCAACCGGGCCTGGACACCGGCCGCAACTCAGGTAGCGCCTTCATCGGCGCTTACCCCGGGTCACACGGCACACCTGTGCCGCCGATGACATACCCTTCCCAATAGTGTGTCATCGGTGTGCCATGCGCCACGGAAGTGTGCCGCGTGTGTGCCATTTGGGACTAGTTCAAGAATCGCAATGCTAAATTCTTAATTCAGCAGGATGTCGCAACAACCGCCGAGAACAGCCCCAGACTCGTTTTGCCTGACTTATGGCACACCTTTGGCACACCCGACAGGATTTATGCTTCGGCCGGGGCGAATTCAGCTTGCGGACGGCAGTAAAAGCCTCCGGGCAGCACCCGGAGCCACCGGCGGCGCTCGAAAGGCACTGCCAACGGTGGCTGTTTTTATTGGTATACTTTTTGCAAATAAAACTAGAACGGAGGTCCTTGTGTTCGACAACCGATTCGGCCACGTGACCTGCATACCATCAGCGGCCTGCCAGGAAGGGGGCGTCTTTATTCATCTGTGTTTGCCATCCCCCAACGACCCAACGCTTTCCGCGCGGGAGTTGCGAGGCCGGACCCAGGGATTGCGGGTGTTGGTGGACTGCCTGGATGATCTATTTCAAGATTGCACCCGCCTGCTGCACGAGGATGACTGCCATTGCTGGCTCATACTGGATCCGGATGGTTTCATTATCCGTGTATGGGTGGCCACGCCGGTGCGCGCCGATCTGTGCAAGCCAGGTCTGCGCGCCGGCCAGCGCTGGCCGGAACTGTGCGCTGCGGGTGCGGCGCACGCCTGGTCTGCGGCCGTGCCACTGGCCATCGGCCATGACGCCGACGAACATAGGGTGGGCTGGCATGGGGCCGCCGCCCCCATCTTCCGGCCCGGCGGCCACACCGCCGCATTCCTGGTGTACCTGACCCAAGCCGACCCTGACTTTGCCGCCCTGACCCCTGTGGTGGAGAATTTGGTCCATACCCTGACCCTGGCCATGGCAGTCGAGTCGGCCCAGAAAACCATCCACCGCCAGGGGCACATTCTTACCACTGTTCTGGAGGGACTGGACACCGGCCTCGCGCTTCTGGACCATCAGGGGGTTGTACTGGCAGTGAACGCCAAGGCTGCGGCTGCTTTTGGCAGCCATCAGTCGGCGCTGCTTGACCGGCCGCTGGTGCAAGTCCTGCCGGAAGACAGTCCTTTCCGCAATCTCGTTGGGACAGATACGCAACAAGTCGAACAGGTACTGACGGCGGGTACACGGCCGCTGAAGGTGACGGCCCGGATGAAACCGGTTTTCCACGACAAGACCCTGACTGGCCGGTTGATCCTGGTCGACCGGACCACGGAGAGTCAGTCGCCCCGTCGGACGGGTGTCCACAATCCGGCTCAGGCCACCCTTGATTCCCTGGTGGGGAAACACCCGCGCTTCCGCGAAGCTGTACGGCTGGTTCGGTTAGCGGCTGAATCCGACGAGACGGTTCTCATTATGGGGGAGAGCGGGACCGGCAAGGAACTGTTTGCCCAGGCACTGCATAACGCCAGTGGCCGTCGCAATGGACCGTTTATCGCCGTGAACTGCAGCGCCATTCCCCGCCATCTCACCACCAGCGAGCTGTTCGGATATGTAGATGGTGCCTTCACGGGCGCCGCCAAGGGCGGAGCCCCTGGCCGGTTCGAGGCCGCACATGGCGGCACGGTCTTCCTTGACGAGATTGGCGATATGCCGCTGGAATCCCAGGCCGCCCTGCTGCGGACACTGCAGGATCGGTGCGTGGTTCGTGTGGGCGCGAACCACCCCGTGCGTGTGGACGTACGGGTGGTTGCCGCCACCAACCGGGACCTGCAAGCGCAAATTGCCTCAGGGGCATTCCGGTTGGATCTGTATTACCGCCTCTGTGTCTTCAATATCGCCCTACCAGCCCTGCGCGAGCGCAGCAACGATATCCCCCTGCTGATTGGCCGGCTGTTGCAGAAGCTCTGCCTGCTGCGGGGCCGATCTGTGCCGGACGTTGCGCCGCAGACGATGGAATGTCTGCAGGAATACCCCTGGCCAGGCAACGTGCGGGAGCTGTACAACGTACTGGACTGGGTCATTCACATCGCCAGCAGCATCATTCTGCCCCAGCACCTGCCGAAACGCATTGGCCAATACCAGGACGCAACCGAAGAGCAGGACATGAGCAACCCAGTGGTTGATATCCTGACCGCCCTGGTCAAGACAAAGGGCAATCGAACCGAGGCCGCCCGACTGCTGGGGATCCCCAGGCGAACTTTCTACAGGCGCCTGGCACAACTGGGCCTGACCGGCGGTACCGACGAACTTGGCAACCTGTCCTGCCCTGTCCAAAAGGGGGAACCGGAATCTGCTGGTCAACGTTAACGCCCTTTTTTCAGAAGCAGCCCTTGACGACGGATTCATGATTCCGCAGGCGTTTATCGCTGGGTTAGGCAAGCTGGGCTGTGTTGGCTTCCTGACCGACCACCACTCCGTGGTGCGGGTGGTCTGGGGAAGGCAGGAAACCCAAGCGACTGATTCTGAATACCCCATCCTCCCGGGCATTTCTTTGGCTGCACTGGACGCCGGGGTAAACCCGGTGAGCACTGCCCTCACGTCCAGGACTCCCCAGTTGTATGACCAGCCGGAACTCGGCCGGTTTGGTTTCAGGGGCATGGCCGCAGCCCCCGTGCTGGAGAACGGCGGCGAGTTGCTGGGTGCCATCGCCCTGGCCTGGGTGGCACACACCTTCCGGCTGACCCTGGCCATGCCGTTGCTCGTTGCCACGGCGCGGGGAATTGGCGCAGGCTATACCCGGGCCAGGCTGGAAGCCCGGTGTGCCTGCACTGAAGTTCTGCTGAAACGCGTCTTTGATCAGGTTGGCGAGGCCGTCCTCCTGCTCGACGACCGCAAGCGCGTGGTGCATTGCAGCCCGGCTTCGGCGACGGTGCTGGAGACAAGCGTGAATAAACTGCGGGGCGCCGATGTACAGCAGTTTCTGCCCAAGAGCCGCCTCGTGCTCACCCATGTTGACAGCTCAGGCAAACAGCATTTCACCACCAGGGTGACGGATCCCCACGATGGGCAAACACGCTGCGATGTTGAAGTAACCCCAGTGCAGCAGGCGGAAGACTCCGGTGGCCGCGTCGTGTTGATTCGCCGCCATTCCCCTGTGGACGGCAATCAGGTGCCGCAGCCTGAGGGCGCTGATGTCATTGTGGGGAAGAACCCGGCTTTTCTGCGCTGCCTGAACTTGGCCAGTATTGCGGCCCGTTCAAACGCGCCTGTCCTGCTGGTGGGGGAGAGCGGTACCGGTAAGGAAGTCTTCGCTCGGGCCATCCACCGGTTTAGTAGCCGCGCCGTGCACCCTTTTATTAGCGTTAATTGCAGTGCCATACCGCCGGAACTGGTGGCCAGTGAGTTTTTCGGATACGCCCCGGGGGCCTTTACCGGTGCCCGCCGTGAGGGCCAGGCCGGGAAGTTCGAAGCGGCCAACAGGGGCACGCTGTTCCTCGATGAAGCGGGTGACATGTCGCCTGAGGCGCAGTCCAGCCTGCTGCGGATCCTGGAATCGGACTATGTCACACCGGTTGGCAGCGCCAAGAACATTCCGATTGACGTGCGCATTATCGCCGCAACGCACCGGCAATTGGACAAGGAAGTGGCCGCCGGCCGCTTCCGACATGATCTTTACTACCGCCTACAGGTACTTGAGATCAGGCTCGTGCCCCTGCGGGAGAGGCTGGACGACATCCCTCTGTTGGCAGAGCATTTCCTTGACTCGTTTTGCAGCCGCTATGGGCGACCCCGCATGGGGTTATCGCCAGAGGCGCTGACCTGTCTGCTTGCCTACGACTGGCCAGGTAACATCCGGGAGCTGCAAAATGTCATGATTCAGGCTGCGCACCTGACCGACGGCCCCATCGGCCCCGAGGACCTGCCACCCCGGCTGCAGGCGATCTGGCTGGAGGGTCTGAAGGGCGGCCGGTCGGACACGTCGGCAGAGAAGCAGTTGATTACATCCGTTCTGGCCGAGGAAGGCGGTAACCGCACCCAGGCGGCCAGAAAGTTGGGTATGTCGCGCCGGACGTTGTACAGGAAACTCCAACTGTACGGCCTGGAGTGAGCGGCCCCCTCTGCCCAGACTGGGACGGAGGGGGCCTTGCCCTTGCCCGGCCTGACCACCGGAGGCAGGGGCACCGACTTTTCCTGTGAAGGGGCTCGGTGGACGGATGACGCGGGAAGCGCTGGGTAGGCCGTGGGCCGTAAGAAGAGCAGCGCAAAACTGGCCTGTCGGCAGTCGTGTTTTGGCGCCAGACCCAGAACTGGAAATTGAGAAAGCAGGACGACCCCTTATGACCCGCCATGGTGAGACAACGAATCTACGGCAGAAGCGCGGCAATTTTTTCCGACACTCCCACGATGGCTAATGGGGGTGCTGAGGTCGGCCCACTCCGCTCGTCAATCGGAATGGGATCGCGGATGCCCGCGAGGCGGTCCCTACAGAGGTCAAAGCGACCGCACGCCG